>JAFMVD010000001.1 GCA_025499625.1 Carboxylicivirga fragile
GAAAATCACCATTTTGGTTTTTCTCCAAAATGGATGAGATACTATATCGCTATGCATTTGGGCTTAATTTTTATTTCAAATGCATAGATTGGGTTTAAGGCAAGATTGGATGACAATTAAGCACTCTTGTCGTTGACAAAAAGAGGGCTTCTTTTTCTTTATTAAAAATCTTTTGTCATCTTTACGCTTCGTAATAAAAATATGAATCAACGATCAGCCATAGAAACGCATTATTTGAAATTATTAGGGGTAACCTTAGTATTTTCAGCTGCGTGTATTGGTAATAGTTCACAAAAGGATAATTCATCGTTTGCCATTAACGAGGTAAGGGAGATTATTCTAGATCAGATTCAGCATTTGGGGGTTAGTAATTATTCCGATGTCATTGATTGGGAGCTAGCGCTCGGTGATGTGCCATCGGTTGATGTTAACTGCCAAAGTTTTGGCTTGACTACCTCAGTTATAGATGTTGTTCAAGTTTCAAACGCTAAAATAAAGCAGCTCTATAGCTTATTAGAAGAACCGATTCATTTGCATCATTCCTTGAAAGAAAATGCGTCGGGTATTCAGTTTAATAGTGTCTGTTATTTAGATAGTTATTCTTCATTATCTAATCCTTCACGTGCAGGTCCTTCTGCTTGTTTTATTTAAAACAATAAGTAATTACTTATTGTACATTTTTCGATTAAAGCTCTCATCGCGGAGCAAAGTTTACACAGTATATAAAAAGACTACATATTATGGCATTAGCTAAGTTTTTCTCTAAAATTATAGGGAATAAATCTGACAGGGATATGAAGGAGGTACAACCTTTGGTAAATAAAATCAAAGAGGCTTATCCATCTATCGAGAAATTAAGTAACGATGAATTACGTCAGAAAACACTTGATCTTAAGGATCAAATAAAGGGATCTATTAAGTCTGATGAAGAGCGAATCGCATCTTTAAAGGCACAGATTGAAGAAGGCAAAGTTGCAGTTGCGGATCGCGAAAAGATATATGACGAGATTGATAAAATTGAAAAGGACATTGTTGGTAAACTTGAAGCGGCTTTAACCAAAGCATTACCAGAAGCTTTCTCGATTGTAAAAGATACGGCTCGACGATTCACTGAGAATGACACCATTGAAGTGCTGGCATCCGAAAGTGATAGAGATTTATCTGCCTCGAAAGATTTTGTTGCTATTGAGGGTGATAAAGCGATTTATCAAACATCATGGTTGGCTGGCGGTACTGAGGTTTCGTGGGATATGATTCACTACGATGTTCAGCTATTTGGTGGTGTTGTACTGCATAACGGTAAAATTGCTGAGATGGCAACTGGTGAGGGTAAAACACTTGTTGCAACCTTGCCTGTATTCCTAAATGCTCTTGCAGGCAAAGGAGTTCATGTGGTTACCGTTAATGATTACCTGGCCAAGCGTGACTCGGAGTGGATGGGGCCAATCTACCAATTCCATGGTCTGTCAGTAGACTGTATTGATAAGCATCAGCCAAACTCTACGGAAAGACGAGCCGCATATCAGGCAGACATTACATTTGGTACCAATAACGAATTTGGTTTTGATTATCTGCGCGATAACATGGCCATCTCACCAGACGACTTGGTGCAACGTGTACATAACTATGCCATCGTCGATGAAGTCGATTCGGTTTTAATTGATGATGCTCGTACGCCTTTAATTATTTCTGGTCCGGTACCTAAGGGTGATGATCAGTTATTCTCGGAGTTGAAGCCGAAAATTGAAAAGGTAGTTGATGCTCAAAAGAGTTTGGTTACAAAAGTATTGGCCGAGGCCAAGCAAAAGCTGAAGTCAAGTGATAAAAAGGAGCAAGAAGAAGGTTCTTTGTTATTGTTACGTGCTTTTAAAGGTTTGCCTAAGAATAAAGCGATCATTAAGTTTTTGAGTGAGGTTGGTGTTAAAGCCGGCATGCTTAAAACGGAGAATTTCTACATGCAGGAGAATAGTAAGAATATGCATGTGGTGACTGATCCTTTGTTTTTTGTGATCGATGAAAAAAACAATTCCATTGAATTAACCGAAAAAGGTTTGGATTTAATTACTGGTTCAGGTGATGATCCAGAATTCTTTATTTTACCTGATGTTGGTTCAGATATTGCAATCCTTGAGAAATCAGACTTACCTGAGGCAGAAAAGCTGAAGAAAAAGGATGAGTTTTTACAGAATTTCTCCATTAAGTCGGAACGTGTTCATACCATTAACCAGTTATTGAAGGCATATACCTTGTTCGAAAAGGATGTGGAGTATGTGTTGATGGATAACAAGGTTAAGATTGTAGATGAGCAGACTGGTCGTATCATGGAAGGTCGTCGTTATTCGGATGGCTTACACCAGGCGATTGAGGCTAAGGAGAAAGTGACCGTTGAAGCGGCTACTCAAACATACGCTACCATTACCTTGCAGAATTATTTCCGTATGTACCACAAGTTATCTGGAATGACTGGTACTGCCGAAACAGAAGCAGGTGAATTATGGGATATCTACGAATTGGATGTGGTGGTTATTCCTACCAATCGTCCGATTGTTCGTAAGGACATGGAAGATATCGTGTATAAAACCAAGCGTGAAAAATACAATGCCGTAGGCGAGGAGATCATCCGTTTGGTTGAGGCAGGTCGTCCGGTGTTGGTAGGTACTACTTCGGTTGAAGTGTCGGAGTTGCTAAGTCGTACACTAAAGATACGTGGTATTAAACACAATGTACTGAATGCGAAGTTGCACCAGCGTGAAGCTGATATTGTAGCTGACGCAGGTACAGCTGGTGTTGTTACTATTGCAACCAATATGGCTGGTCGTGGTACCGATATTAAATTATCGAAAGAAGTAAAAGATGCAGGTGGTTTAGCCATTGTAGGTACCGAGCGTCACGAGTCACGTCGTGTTGATAGACAGTTACGTGGTCGTGCAGGTCGTCAGGGAGATCCGGGTTCGTCTCAGTTCTTCGTGTCCTTGGAAGATGATTTAATGCGTTTGTTTGGATCTGATCGTATTGTGAAATACATGGATCGTCTTGGATTAGAAGATGGCGAGATGATTCAGCACAGCATGATTACCAAATCCATTGAGCGTGCTCAGAAGAAAGTGGAAGAGAATAACTTCGGTATTCGTAAGCGTTTGCTTGAATATGATGATGTTATGAACTCGCAACGAGAGGTGATTTATACCAAACGTCGCCATGCCTTATACGGTGAGCGTATTCAGCTTGATATTTCGAACATGGTGGCTGATACCTGTGCTGACATTGTTGGAGAGTATCAAGAAAGCGGAGATTACGAAGGCTTTAAGTTAGAATTGATTCGTGTATTCTCATCTGAATCACCATTTGAAGAGGAAGAATTCTTGAAAGGCCGTGCTGATGATCTTTCAGAGCAGTTATTTGCGAAAATGTGGGATGCCTACCTGCGTAAAGGTGAGATAATTGCCAAACAAGCCAATCCTGTTATTAAGGATGTATACGAAACAAAAGCTGAGCTTTATAAGAACATTGTGGTGCCTATTAGTGATGGACAAAAGGTTTATCAGATTACTACAAATCTTAAAAAAGCTTACGATAGTGAATCAGTTGAATTGGTTCGTTCATTTGAGAAGAGTGCGATGTTGATTACCATTGATGATGCCTGGAAGGAGCATTTACGTGAATTGGATGATTTGCGTCAAGCGGTTCAGAATGCTTCGTACGAGCAAAAAGATCCATTATTGATTTATAAATTTGAGTCATTTGGCTTGTTTAAAACAATGATTGGCTTAAATAATAAATCGGTGGTTTCATTGCTGGCCAAAGGCCATATTCCTATTCAGAATGCGGATGGTGTGCAAGAGGCGCAGGAGCGTAAACGACAAGATTATAGTCGTATGAAAGCTCGTAAGGATGAATTCTCGCGTGGTGGAGCTCCGGGAGCACCTGGTGAAGGGCCTAAAAAGCCAGAACGTATCGAGCCAGTTCGTGTAGAGAAGAAAGTTGGTAGAAACGAACCTTGTCCATGTGGTAGTGGTAAGAAATACAAACAATGCCACGGTAAAGAACTTTAATTTTAGATATAAGACATAAGTATCAAGACAAAAGATCGACTAGATGATTGTCTTGATACTTGATACTAAATTCTTGATACTATATTACTATGTTATTAAACTATATCAATTGGAATGTCGATCCTGAAATATTTAGTTTTGGATTTATATCAGTACGCTATTACGGCTTATTTTTTGCCATTGGTTTTATGTTGGGATATTACATCCTAGAAAAGATGTTTAAATCGGAAAACCTGCAGCAAGAGTGGTTGGATAAATTATTCATGTATGTGGTTATTTCTACAGTGGTTGGTGCTCGACTAGGGCATGTTATCTTTTATGGATGGGATTACTATTCGAAAAACCTAGGTGATATCATTAAGATTTGGGAAGGCGGTTTGGCTAGTCATGGAGGAGCCATTGGAATTATAACGGCCATCTATTTCTATTCGAAGTATGTTACTCGTAAAAACATGTTATGGACGCTTGATCGCTTAGCAGTTCCAGTTGCTTTAGCAGCTATGTTCATTCGCTTGGGTAATCTTATGAACTCGGAGATATACGGTCATGTAACAGATTTACCATGGGGTTTTATCTTTGAGCGTATGGGTGAGACAGAAGCCAAGCATCCAACACAGATATACGAAGCACTTTGTTACTTGCTTACCTTTGTTGTATTGTTTTTTAGTTATTGGAGAACCAAGGCTAAGGATATGCAAGGTTTGTTATTTGGAATTTACCTAATTGGTATTTTTGTGTCGCGCTTCTTCATTGAATTTGTTAAAGAAGATCAGGAAGCATGGGAAGCAACTATGACGCTTAATATGGGTCAGTGGTTGAGCATTCCATTTATTCTGGTGGGGGTATATTTGATTTTTAATGCGTTAAGGAAAAAAATATAACAAGACCTATTTGTAGTTTAAAGGCCGAAATCGTTATGACTTCGGCCTTTTGTTTATGGATTATTCTTCAGCCTTTTCGTTATAATAACCAATAGGCAGAATATAGAGAGGCTCTTCTTCTGTTGGAAGGTTTATGATGTTGCTAACTTCTTCATCATTAAAAGCCCCAATTGCGCAAGTCCCAAGTCCTAAACTTTGTACCTGCAAGTATACATTTTCGGCTGAGTGTCCCAGATCCATGCATACGTATCGTTCTCGGCCACGATCACCATATTTGGAGGTACACCTTTCAAAGATGGCTGAATATAAAAGAACTGCTGGTGCTTCTTGAATCATTAGTTGATCATATGAAGCAATACATAATTCGTGCCTTAAATCTGCTGAATTTAGTTTTAATAGTTTGTGTCCATTTGGAAGAAATTTATACAACCCCTTTTTTAATCCATCTACATTGCCAATTAGAACATATATATCTAACGGATATCTTGCACCAGCTGAAGGTGCTGTTTTTAAGCCGCCTCTAAGAAATTCAGGCTCTTCTATAGCTTGAGTTATGCCATATGCCGACCAAAGTACTTGAGATAATTGTTGGGCTGTTATGGCCTGAGAGCGATAATCGCGTTGAGATCTTCTGTTTAACATGCTTTCTTCCACTGAAATATTGCTTGTAAACTCTGGAGTTGGTAATTGATAAGTTTTATCATCGAGTTTTTCAAGCTTTTTGCTTGCTTGTGTATTCGTATTTGCACTAGCCTTGCTTTCGGCAATAACTTCAACCTGATTACTCGGAATGCGAAAAATTAGGATTATAATAACCGAAATTAAAAGTAGGTTCATTAATTCACTAAATCGAAGTTTCTTCATGATTGTATTATTTTTTACGTAATAGTTCTAGAGTAAATCCTGTTGGGCATAGATATTTGCACCATGGTTTATTTATGATTGTTGAAAATAAGAGAATGCAAACAAAGAAGAAGAGCATGATGGTTGAGGCAATGTTGAACCTAAAAGCAATAAAGGGTTCCGTTTTTGATAGATCAAGACTCCATCCTGTGAGTAGTGTACCCATTATTATTAGAAAATAAACCTTCCTTATTAATTTTAGAGTATTGCTACTTCGATTTCCAATATTCACTTTCTTATTCGGTAATTTGTAACACAATTCTTGTATGGAGCCCATAGGGCATATATGCTGACAATAAATGTTCTTATTAGTAATAATTGGAATTAAGATGCTTATAGCCAAAATGATAAGCCAAATTAACTGATTTTCAGTGTTTATTCCATTAATAAGTCCATTATACAAGGAGGTTTGGGTCAACATTGTACTTGACCAGAAACCAAAAACTATTACGTTTAATCCTAGTAATAATAACCTATATTTCCTGAATTTAAGAGGTGAAAAAAAGCTAAGCAAAGCGAGCACTAAAAGGCAAATCTGAATAATATATTGAAATAGATTCTTGCTTCGCCATTGATTACTTTGATGTGGTAAATCTAATTCTAACAATCTATTCATACCTTCAATCGTGTTGTGTAAGTTCTTTGATATGGCATCGGAGGTTTGTGTAGCACCGCTTATTGCATCAATATTGAACTTTGTAATCTCTAGAATTGAGATGTTGTTCCATGAGTCGAAAAAATTTCGTTTTCTTAATATTTCTACAAAATCACCCGTTTCTTTATTTGGTAGAACAATAATACCCTTGATAACAAATGAAGTATCCATTGCAACAATAATCGGAACTTTGCCATTGTAACCTCTTACGTAAGGCGAATAATAGGCAGAGTGCCCTAAGTAACCCAATGTCTGATCTTTATGGTTAGCAACATGAAATGCGCCATATGATTGAATGGAAGTAGTCTTGGGGAATACTTTTTTCGCTTGATCAATTGTAATATCGTAGCTTTCTTTTTGCTCAAAATCAAAAAATGTATTGCCAAATATTCGATTTTGGATTAAGGCAATTGCAAATAAGAACAAAAGAGGGAATAATAGAATATAGATTGTTTTAATGGGATGATACTTCATAGTAGTACTGTATCAGAATATTACATTGGCGCATACAAGATACTTAATTAAAAGGCTTTATGCAATTGCCTAATTAAAGTATACCGACCTATGGATTGGACGAGAACATCGTTTCTTCCTTAAATTAATTACTTTTGCAAGCTTAAATTACTTCATGCGAATATTCGATAACTTAAATAAAGCAGAGGCAAAAACCTTTCGTTTGCACCTTTTCTATAGTTTGATGGAAGGCATTGCTAATGGTGCTTTAATACTTAATGAGTTTATTTTCATTAAGTCATTGAAAGGTTCCAATGTGCAATTGGCTTTTCTATTTCAGTTTAGCATGGTGGTGTTTTTGTTTGCTATGCTGGCCAATGAAGTCATGCGTCGTTATACGAATCGAAAGCTCTTATTGCGTATTACAAGTATTGTTACGCGTTTGCCTTTGCTAGGATTTGCTTTCTTTCCAAATGTAACTGGAGAAGGAATAGAGCCCATTTATCATTACTTATTCCTTGGGGTCTTTCTTTTGTTCTATACCTCTAAAATTGCGGTCATACCTTCCATCAATCAATATTTAAAGGGAAATTATCGTCACGAGAATTTTGGACGCTTATTTGGGTACGCCACCACAGTGAATAAGATATGTATAATGACTTCCACTTTTGTTGTAGGCTTGTTATTAGATTTTAACCCAAATTCTTATAAATGGTTTTATCCATTAGTTGGTGTCTTGGGGATTATCTCGGTATTTCAGCTTACCAAAATGGATTTTGTTCAGAAAGCAGAACTTGTGACAACACCAATTTGGCATACACTAAGTTCTTCATTTAAAAGGATATTTGCTATCCTAAAAGAGAATAAACCCTTTCGTCATCTCGAGTATGGTTTTATGTTGTATGGTTTCGCCTGGATGAGTACGCATGCGGTGATTACCATTTTTTATAAGGAAGCATTGGATTTAAACTATTCTTCGGTAGCCTTTTATAACAATGCCTTTAACCTCGTTGCCATTGCCTTTCTGCCTCTTTTTGGTAAGTTAATTGGTAATCGCGACCCGCGCCGTTTTGGCATCATTACTTTTGGTGCCTTGTTGTTGTTTATCTTCTTTACTGGCGCTACGGAGTATTATCCTTATTTTACCGAAATATTGGGTATTAAGGTCTACTATGTATTGTTAATTGCTATTTTCTTCAACGGTATTTTTATGGGCAGTATGCCTATTTTATGGGGCATTGGTAGTAGTTATTTCTGTAAGTCAAACGAGGCTGCCGATTACCAATCAGTCCATATGTTTTTAACGGGTGTTAGAGCTATGTTTGCCCCAATTATTGGTATTCAACTTTACGAGATGTATGGCTTTAGTATGACTTATCTAATTGGCATTGCATTGTTGGTAATAGCCATTGCGCTAATGATTTATTCAGAGAAGTTCTTTCCAAAGAAGTGAGCTTATTTGAATGTTGGTAATGGGGAATTGATGATAGAAAATACCTCTGCAATAAGCATACTGATTCGCTGAGTTTTATAATCAAACGCAGAATGACTTTGTGCTCTTTGTGAAAAAGCTCTTTGTGTCCCTTTGTGGTAAAAATAACCACTAAGAACACAAAGGTTCTCACTAAGGCGCACAAAGAAAAGCATTATTTTAAGTATGATTGTAAAAGCTTATATTTAAACGTTCATTGTTAAACCATAAATATTCGATTGATGAGATTTTTAACTATAGCACTTGTACTCTTTCTGTTTGTAGCTTGTCAGGTGGAAAAGAAAACAGAAAACAAACCGTCTTACCAATTCTATTTGGGTACCTACACCGATGGTGATGCACAGGGTATTTATAAGTGCAGTATGACATCGGATGGTGTGATTAAGGAGATTAGAGTAGTAGCCAAAAGTAATAACCCTTCATTTTTGGCCTTTGATGCGGATAAGAAACATCTGCTTGCTGTCAACGAAGTTAGTCAGAATGGTGTGGGTACGGTGGAAGCTTATCGGATAAAGAAAGATACGCTGGAGTATATAAGTAAATCGAGTAGTGGAGGAGCTCACCCTTGTCATATATCGCTTAGTAAAGATGGAATAGTAGCTGTTTCGAATTACAGCGGCGGAAATATTGGCTGGTTGCGCATTGGACAAGATGGCAAATTGTCTGAATTATTACATCTTAGCCAGCATAATAATGCGGATGATACAAGTGTGTTATCACATGCGCATTCAGCCTGGTTTTTGGAAGGAAGTCAAGAGGTGATGGCCGTAGATTTGGGAACGGATGAGCTTTGGCAATACAGTTTTGCATTAAATGACGATTCGTTAAATGTTACCTTGCTAAATAAACATAGTTTGGCGAAAGGAGCAGGGCCACGCCATATGGCAGAGCACCCTAATGGAAAATATTTGTATGTGATAAATGAATTGAGCAATTCGATAACAACACTTAATAAGAATGAACGGGGAGAATGGCAAATAGGTGCTTCTATATCAACCTTACCTGCCGATTTTGACGGAGAGAGTTATTGTGCCGATGTTCGCATTAGTGCTGATGGGCGCTTTCTTTACGGCTCAAATCGTGGACATAATAGTATAGTGATATTTAGCATCGCTAATGATGGTAGCTTGAAGTTGCTTGCACATGAATCTGTTCGCGGCGATCACCCTCGTAATTTTTCACTCACACCCGATGGAGAGCTCTTGTTAGTTGCCAATAAAAACACGAATAATATCGTGTCATTTAAGCGAGATAAAACATCCGGTTTGCTTGAACTTGCTAGTGAAATCAAAACACCATCTCCGGTATGTATACTGTTTGAGTAATTTTTACTCGTGAATGAAAAGTACCTACTCGGGAGTCGTAAGTACATGCTCTTGTATCGTAAGTACGCACTCGAAAGCCTCAAGTACATGCTTTTGGGTGTTGAGTACGCAGTCTGGAGTTAAAAGTGCGTACTCGAGAGTTGTAAGTACTTACTTCGGTGCCATAAGTACAGACTTGCTAGGGTAAGTACCCCGGGGCGCGACTTTTAGCAAGCTGCCAGTAGTCGCACTCCGGGTATAGAATATAGAGTCGTTTCATTAAAAATTACTTAACCTAAACCTTATAAATAGAATGTTACAGTTATTTAAGCATCAATTAAGAGAACAGATGCGTTCTGCTTTATGGCAGAAAAGCTTGGTGATAAATATATTCCTTGCCATACTTGCAGTCTACTTTTGTTTAAACTTTATTGCTATTGGCTTATTTGCCGATAAATATATTCTTGAGTTTTACCCCAAAGGTGATGTTGTCGAGGTTTTTACCCGCATGTTATTTTATTATTTCACGTTAGATTTGATATTCAGATTCCTGTTTCAGCCAATTCCAAAATTAGCGATTCAGCCCTACCTAACATTACCCATTAAGAAAGCTAAGCTCTTGCGATATCCCATATTAAAGAGCAGTTTTAGTTTTTTTAATATAATGGCGCTGTTAATGTTTTTGCCATTTTACTTTAAAACGGTACTGAGTGCCAATAGTCCTGGTTTTAGTTTCATTTGGATAGTTACTGTATTGGTGTTGGTAGCTACCAATAATTACCTTAATTTTTCGCTCAAAAAGTATTTTTCAAAGAAACCTCTGCTAATATTTCTTTTTCTCTTATTAATTGTAGTATTACTTTATCTCGATTATTTGAAAGTGCTTTCCTTGTCCGATTACTTTTTATACGCGTTTTACTTTGTGTGCAATTCACCAATTCTTGTTGTTATACCACTTGCCATTATGTTGCTAAGTTATTTTGGGGCGTATCTGATGCTGAAAAAAAATGCATACATCGAGGATGTTGGAGTTAATAAATCAAGAGCGACAAATAGCTTTTCTTTCTTAGATAAATATGGAGAAATAGGGCAGTTATTGCGATTAGAGATTAAATTAATCTTCCGTAATAAGCGACCAAAATCACTTTTTTATACAAGTTGTTTCTTTTTATTGTATGGTTTTATGTTTTATGCTAACGATACCTGGGAAGGCTCATTTATGTACAGTCTCTGTGCTATTTTCCTAACTTCAAATTTGGCGCTATTTCATGGTCAATATATGTATATGTGGGACAGTTCTTTTTTTGATGTGTATTTGGCAAATAATGTGTCCACATACAATTATATTAAGGCAAAGTATCTTTTGCTGAGCATCGGATGTGTAATATGTTTTGTACTGACCTTGCCTTACATATTCTTCGATTACCAAATTGCCTACTTACACCTTGCATTTGTTTTGTACAATGTGGGTGTGTCAACTGTTCTGATGTTGTATATAGGTACTTATAATAAGTCATTTATCGATTTAGGTAAAGGACAGTTTATGAATTACGAAGGAACTGGTGCAGCTCAATTCTTGTTAATGCTGCCTATAATGGGCTTTCCCTTTGTTATATATCAGTTTCTTAAGTTGATTGATCTACTCGATTTTTATTACCTGATAATAGGAGCAATTGGGGTTCTAGCAATTGTATTTCATAATCAGCTCTTGCAATTGGTGCTTAATCAATTTGAAAAAAGAAAGAGTATAATGGCAGTTGAATTTAGAAAAAAATAAAACCATGATAGAATTATTTGATCTACAAAAAGTATATGGCGAAAAGATTGCCTTGTCGGTTGATGCTTTAAAAATTAATAGTAATGAGTGCGTTGGTTTGGTGGGTAATAACGGAGCCGGAAAAACAACGATGCTGAGTTTGGTACTTGATTTAATAAAGGCCGACAAGGGATATGTCACATCAAAGTCGGTGAAAGTGTCGGGTAGTGATACATGGAAGACTTATACTGGTTCATTTTTAGATGAGCGATTTTTGATTCCATTTTTATCGCCCCAGGAGTATTTAGAATTTATAGCCAGCTTGCATGGCAGAAATAAGTCGGATGTAGAAGTCTTTTTGCAGGAAAATGAACGCTTCTTTAATCATGAAGATTTCACGGGGAAGTATATTCGTGAATTATCTGCAGGAAATAAAAACAAAGTTGGGATTTTAGCAGCCATTTTATTTAAACCGGAAATCCTGATTCTTGATGAGCCATTTTCAAACCTGGATCCAAGTTCCCAAGCCTGGTTAAAAATAAAACTTAAAGGATTGCAGGAGGCGGGAACTACTTTGTTAATTTCAAGCCATGACTTAAACCATGTAACAGAAGTTTGTAATCGAATTATTCTTTTGGAAGAGGGAGGCGTTAAAAAAGATATTTATACAAAAGCCGAAACACTTCCTGAGCTAGAGGCTTATTTTAACGTGTAAGTTATGGAGCGGCTCTATTACCTTCCGGGGTGCGATTTTTTACAAGCTGTGAGTAGTCGCACTCCGGGTAATGCACTATGGAGTGGCTCTCTTTTATAAACTGCCAATTAAAAGCCGCCCCTTTCGGACTCCGGACTTCCAGTAAGATACATTAAGGTAAGACTCTGCGTTGCGCCCGGAATTACCAGTATTCTTGTTGCTTTTCCCTAAAGGCTTTCGTAACTTCTTGGATTTAATGATCCAAATCCCTAATGATGCACTTCGAAACAGGCCATTTATATCATGTTTACAACCAAGGTAATAATAGACAGGCTATTTTCTATAAAGCTGACAATTATCTGTATTTTCTAAATAAAATACGCTCTCACATTATACCGTATTGTGATATTCTGGCCTGGTGTTTAATGCCAAATCATTTTCATTTGATGGTAAGGGTGAATAAGTTGGAAGCAGAGATTCAAAGTCCGAGTACGACACGTAGTCGCACCCGGACTGAAAACGCAAGAATTGATTTGCTGCAAAAATCAAACTCATCGGATGACTTTTTGCAAGATGTAAATAGTCATCCGATGAGTAAGGGAAGAGCCATAAATCAATCCATTGCCATATTACTACGTTCTTACACCCGAGCTATAAACAAACAGGAAGGATTAAGTGGTTCGTTGTTTCGCCAAAAAACTAAGGCTGAATGTTTAACTTATGCCGATGGTATTCAACCGTCATTTTATGATAGCCATGCAGGAACAATTATTAATGTTGAACAAGCCGAAAAACAGTACCCTCAACTTTGCTATTCGTATATATTGAATAATCCTGTAAAAGCTGGTTTGGTAGCTAAAACTGAAGATTGGGAATATTCATCGGCTAAGGATGTAAAGAGTGTGCGTAATGGTAGTTTAATTAATAGGGAGGTGATTATGGAGTTTGGGCTGACTTTTTGACTAGTCCGAGCGGGACTAAAAGTCGCATCGGGAATGACTGAAACTCATCCGATGACTTTTACAAGCTGCCAATAGTCATCGGATGAGTATACTTTGCCGAGCAGCTCTTTCAGTCTCCGGACTTTCTCCTTCGGACTTATATTTAACTTCTTCCTTAAAAAACTATCTTTGCCCTCTTAAATTTTATAGCAATGAGTGCAGAACAAATGTTTTATCTGATTATAGGAATTATTAGTGTGCAGTTTGTTTTTGAGCAATGGCTCGATTATTTGAATAAAGGCCGCTGGCAAAGTCCTATTCCATCGGAATTAGAAGGTGTTTACGATGACGATAAATATAAAAAGCAACAAGCCTATCAAAAGGCCAATTTTGGCTTTGGTATGCTTAGCGAGTTTTTCAGTTTCGCTCTGATGATGGCGGTATTATTCGGCGGTGGTTTCGCCATTGTTAATGGCTGGGTAATGCAATGGAGCGATTCTGTAATTGTACAGTCCATCTTGTTTTTTGCCGTTATCGGAGGTATTTCAACCGTTCTTAATTTGCCCTTTAGTATTTATGGTACTTTTGTTATCGAAGAGCGTTTTGGTTTTAATAAAACCACGGTTAAAACATTTGTTTTAGATGCCATTAAGTCCATGCTACTAACAGCTCTTATTGGTGGACCCTTATTGGCTTTAATAATTTGGCTTTATGCCTCGGCAGGTTCATTGTTTTGGTTCTATGCCTGGTTGGTGAGCAGTGCTTTTATGATTTTTATGACCATGTTTTACACAACTCTCATTCTTCCACTTTTTAACAAGCAAACGCCTTTGGAGGCTGGAGAATTACGTGAAGCGATTGAGTCTTTTTCAGCGAAAGCAGGTTTTAAGCTTGATAATGTGTTTGTGATGGATGGTTCAAAGCGCAGCACCAAGGCCAATGCTTTTTTTAGTGGTTTGGGAAGCCGCAAGCGCATTGTGTTGTATGATACTTTGATCAATGATCTATCGACTGAAGAGATTGTGGCTGTATTGGCGCATGAAGTAGGGCATTATAAGTTGAAACATACCCTGTGGGGCACAATAAATGGCGTGTTGCAAACGGGTGTCATGTTGTTTCTTTTTGGTTTAGTGGTTAATTCACCATTGTTGTCGCAGGCTTTGGGTGTGAACCAACCAAATTTCCACATTGGTCTATTAGTTTTTGGCATTTTGTATTCGCCAGTATCCTTTCTTACTGGTATGTTCATGTCGCTTTTCTCACGAAAAAATGAATATGCTGCCGATGCTTATGCGGCCAGTTTTGGTTTAGGCGATGCATTAATTAGTGGTTTAAAAACCATTTCAGGTAATGCCTTGAGTAATTTAACGCCGCATCCAACATACGTATTTTTTCATTATTCACACCCGCCGCTTTTACAGCGAATTAAAGCGATAAAGGCTAAATAGCTTAAAGGAACGGTTCTTTATAACCATATTACCAATAGAGAACCGTTCCCTAGAACTAACCACTCTGGACTTCGGACAGCGGACTTATCTCAATCGGACTTCAGACTAATTGCAAAAAAAATGAAACTCGAAATAATAACCATAGGTAACGAATTACTGATTGGTCAGGTGGTTGATACCAACTCGGCTTGGATGGGGCAGACCCTCAATAATGAGGGCTTTGAAGTGGGGCGCATAACCTCCATTGAAGATGCCGCAAATGATATAAAATCTAGTTTAGATGAAGCTTTTTCAAGAGTAGATGTGGTTTTGATGACGGGCGGTTTAGGGCCAACTAAAGATGATATAACCAAACAAACCCTGGCTGATTATTTTGGTTCTAAATTGGTTTTTAATCAAACTGTTTACGACGATGTTTGTCGTTTTCTAAAGGGGCGTGTTGATTCAATTAATGACTTAAATAGGGGGCAGGCATTTGTTCCTGTAAATTGTGAAGCTATAAGTAATCCGGTGGGTACCGCGCCAATCATGTGGTTCAATCATAATGGCAAGGTGTTGGTTAGTATGCCTGGTGTGCCTGGTGAGATGAAGCAGGCCATGACCAGTGCAATTATACCAAGATTAAAGCAGCGTTATGAGACGGGCCATATCATTCATCGCACGGTTTTAGTTTTTAACGTACCAGAGGCTGTTTTGGCTGAGCAATTGGCAGATTGGGAAGAATCTATCCCCAATTATATTTCATTGGCTTATTTGCCTTCTCCGGGGCGTATTCGCTTGCGTTTAACGGCTAAAAGCACAAATGAAATACAAGCTAACGCCGATTTGGATAATTTAATGAGTAATCTAAGATCCATTATTGGAGATAGTATTTATGGTGAGGAAGATGTGGCTGTCGAAAATCTATTAGGAACTAAGCTTTTGCAAGTAAATAAAAGCCTAGCTGTGGCCGAAAGCTGTACAGGTGGGCACATGGGCCACCTGATAACCAGTATTTCTGGTAGTTCGGCTTACTTCAAGGGAGGTGTAATTGCCTACGAAAATTCAGTGAAAGAAAGCTTGTTGGGTGTTAGTATTCAAGATTTGGAAAAGTTTGGGGCTGTGAGTCGAGAGGTTGTTGAGCAAATGGCAATAGGGGTAAAAAAGGCCTTAAAGTCTGATTTTTCGCTAGCTACTTCAGGAATTGCAGGGCCAGGTGGTGGAACAGAGGATAAACCAGTTGGTACAGTGTGGGTTGCAGTGGCTGGAGACTTTGGTGTCATAAGTAAATGTTTCCGTTTTGGAAAAGTACGAGAACGTAACATTCAGCGAGCTGCGGAAACAGCAATGGTTATGTTGCTTAAGAAAATAGAAAAGAAGTAAGTGTAATTATATAATAAATTGTAATTTAGGTATTTTATGGAGATTATTGTATGTTTTAGTTTAATGATGAAATTAAATTTTAGGCAATCAATAATCTTAAATTTTATAAAAAATAAAACATTTGTAGTTGTACTATTTGTGTAATTGAATAAAAATGCCTTATTTTGCGCTCTGTTTGAAAAATGTATCCGAAAAACTGTTGAGAGATGTCAAGAGTATGTCAAATAACTGGTAAATCATTCATGGTGGGAAATAATGTTTCTCACTCGAAAAGAAGAACCAAGAGAAGATTCGATATTAATCTTTTCAAGAAAAAGTTTTTTTTACCTGAGGAAGATCGTTGGGTAAACCTTAGAGTATCCGCAGCTGGTTTGCGTATGATCAACAAAGTTGGTTTGTCAGCAGCCCTTAAAGGAGCTAAGGATAAAGGTTTTATTGCTAACTATTAATAAGGCGTAAAAAATGGCTAAAAAATCAAAAGGTAACCGCGTTCAGGTTATTTTGGAGTGCACAGAGCACAAAGAAAGCGGACAGCCGGGAACAAGCCGGTATATCACCGTAAAGAACAGGAAGAATACTCCTGATCGTATGGAAATTAAGAAGTATAATCCGATATTGAAGCGTGTTACTGTACACCGCGAAATCAAATAAAACTGATTAATCATGGCTAAGAAAGCAGTTGCATCGTTACAAAAAGGCGAAGGTAAAGGTCACACAAAAGTGATCAAGATGGTTAAATCTCCAAAAACTGGCGCGTATACGTTCCGTGAAGAGATTGTACCTAATGAAATGACAAAAGAGTATTTCAAGAAATAAGGTTCATTGAACCGCTCAACTTAAAAGCTTCCTTATATGAGGGAGCTTTTTTGTATTAATACTTTATTGATGGCAAATCAATGCTTATATTCGTCCATTAAATAATTGATTTATGGGTATTTTCGGAAGTTTCTCCAAGGCTAAGAAAGAAAGCCTGGATAAAGGACTCGCCAAAACAAAGGAAAGTGTACTTAAAAAGCTAACCCGTGCTGTGGTTGGTAAAACCAAGGTTGATGATTCAGTATTGGATGATCTGGAAGAGATTTTGATTACTTCCGATGTTGGTGTGGATACTACTTTAAAAATTATTGAACGCATCGAAAGTCGCGTTGCTCAAGATAAATTCTTAAGTACTTCAGAGTTGAACAATATTCTTCGCGAGGAGATTGTTGAATTATTATCCGAAAATACCAGCGAAAGGGCGATTGATTTTGAATTGCCAGAGAGTGACGATCCTTATGTGATTATGGTAGTTGGTGTTAATGGTGTTGGTAAAACCACTACCATTGGTAAATTGGCTAGTAAGTTCAAAAAAGCTGGTAAAAAAGTAGTGCTTGGAGCTGCTGATACCTTTCGAGCTGCTGCCATTGATCAATTGGTGGTGTGGGCCGAACGAGTTGATGTGCCAATTATAAAACAAAAAATGGGGTCCGATCCAGCTTCTGTTGCTTTCGATTCTTTATCTGCAGCTAAGAGTCAGGGGGCTGATGTAGTTATAATTGATACCGCTGGGCGTTTGCACAATAAGATTAATCTTATGAGTGAGCTAACTAAGGTAAAGCGTGTGATGCAAAAGGTAGTAACTGATGCGCCTCATGAAGTACTATTGGTATTAGATGGTTCAACAGGACAGAATGCTTTTGAACAAGCTAAGCAGTTTACTAAAGCTACTGAAGTATCTGCACTAGCTATTACTAAGCTTGATGGGACAGCTAAAGGTGGTGTTGTAATTGGTGTATCTGATCAATTCAGCATCCCGGTGAAGTACATTGGTATTGGCGAAGGCATTGATGATTTGCAGGTCTTCGATCGAAACGAATTTGTTGATTCCTTATTTAAATAAGAATATTAGCTGTTTTTGTATGAACAATTTGTAATACAAAAGCTTATAGTTAAAATATTACGGATGCCATCTTTATATGCATTATGCTGATAAAGATGGCATCCTTATAAAATTAAAGCGATGGCGAAAAGTAAAAAGGTGGATGTGGTAACGATGGGCTGCTCCAAAAATTTGGTAGATAGTGAGTTTTTGATTCGTCAGTTTAAAGCCAATAACATTCAAGTGGCACACGATCCAGAAACACCGGATAGTGAGGTGGCCATTGTTAATACCTGTGGATTTATTGGCGATGCCAAGGAAGAATCCATTGATACCATATTGGAATTTGTTGAAGCTAAGAAGCGTGGAGATATCAAACAACTCTATGTTATGGGTTGTTTGTCGGAGCGCTATCCAGGGCAGTTAAAGAAGGAATTGCCCGAGGTGGATAAGTTCTTTGGTAAATTCGATTGGAAAAACATTATTTCTGAGGTGGGTGCCACTTATCGTCGTGATTTGATGAACGAACGCTCGTTGACAACACCTGCTCATTATGCCTATTTAAAGGTTTCTGAGGGATGTAACCGAACTTGTAGTTATTGTGCCATTCCATTGATTACTGGTAAGCATCAGAGCCGTAAAATGGAGGATTTGCTGGATGAAGCAAAGCGCTTGAGAGATACTGGTGTAAAAGAATTGCAAGTGATTGCTCAGGATTTATCGTTTTACGGTTACGATTTATATAAAGATTACAAGCTGCCTCAGTTGGTTGATGGTTTAGCAAAGATTGATGGCATTGAATGGATTCGTTTGCATTATGCTTACCCAGCTGGTTTTCCTTTGGATGTACTAAAGGTGATGCACGATAAACCTAAGGTGTGTAATTATCTGGATATTGCTTTACAGCATATCAGTGATAACATGTTGGAGCTAATGCGTCGTAATGTGCGTAAGAGCCAGACCTATCGTTTGATTGAAGAAATGCGTAAGCAAGTGCCGAATATTCACCTTCGTACCACATTTATCACAGGACATCCTGGTGAGACAGTGCAGGATTTTGCTGAGATGGAGCAATTCGTTAAAGATGTTCGTTTTGAGCGCTTGGGTGTTTTTCCATATTCTCATGAGGATGATACCTATGCTTTTAAGAAATATCAGGATGATGTGCCGGAAGAAGTGAAGCAAGAACGTGCCGATCGCATTATGGAGATTCAAAATGGAATTGCGGCGGAGCAAAACAGAGAGAAGATTGGAAAATCTTTAAAAGTGATTATTGACCGTGAGGAAGGCGATTACTACATTGGTCGTACCGAGTATGATTCGCCTGAGGTTGATCAGGAAGTTTTATTGCATAAAGAAGATAATAAGGAGCTAGTACCAGGCGAGTTTTACGATGTGGAGATTACCGACTCGGAAGACTATGATCTATTTGGTATCGCGAAATAAATAATATAAGGATCGCATCTTAGTATGTCATACACACATAAAGATGCGATCCTTATATTGACTTATTTCTCTTTCAATTGAAATTCCATAAATACCTTTCCTTCTTTCGATAAAAGCAGTTTATTGCCAATTATGCGATAGTCTACATCTCCTTCGAGTAATTTAAAAAACTCAGTTTCAGGTACGCCATCACAGTACATTTTAGTGCTCATAAACATGCCAAATGTGATGCTTGATTCGCCTACCTTGGCGTTGCCACCAAAGGAATTACACCCACTGTTTCCGCCTATGCTGCCCTTTTCTTTGTTAATTGTAATATGCGGTGTTGTATTAACGAAACCAGCTTCTTTGGCTGCTTTGCCATTAAAAGTAAGTAGCTCCCATTGATTATTTTCAATCAGCATTATAGAAGCTTTTTCCACTTGCGTATTTGCTTTTTTCTGTGAGTTGGTTTCTTTTGTTGAAGCACAACTAATTAGAAGGCTGATGCTCAATATGGCGAAAAAATAATTCTTCATGTTCTTCATTTTTATTATTGTTTAAGTAAATTAGTCATAAAAATCATGCCAAACTATTTCACAAGTTAAACAATACTTACTATGGATACAATAGATATTAAAATAGGTACAAGAGTTGAGCATCCAAGATACGGAGAAGGGATAATTGCGCATATTAATTTGGGTGCTTATGTGGTGTTTTTTGAGGATGGAGGTAAAATGGAGATTGCCAAGACAAGCACAAACTTAACAATTCTTGAAAGTCCGGATGAAGGAAGGATAGAGGCTGTGACAGCTCGTGAGTTGCGCCAGGCAGTAGCATCTGTGTTGGATGAATATGGAAGTTTACCAGCCGAAGTTGAGTTGGGCGAGAAATGGATTGGTGGTAAGGTGATGTTGCATCCTTCCAATGATTCGCTTCAGCCTAAAGAAATACCAATGGATGTGTTTTTTAAGAAAATAGTAATGGTTCGTGATCGCTTACGTGTATTGGAGCAGAATATCAACTCTTCTGCGTCGCTTAACGATGAGGAAAAAGTGCACATTCAGCAATACATAACTCGTGCCTATGGTAGCTTAACTACTTTTAATGTCTTGTTTTCCGAAAAGGAAGATTACTTTAAGGGAAGTGGTAAAAAATAAAGCTAAAAGCTATTAGCCGATAGCTATTAGCTTTTTTCCATTTGTTAATAACTTCTTATTAGCGTCATTGCTCAAAGTTTTCAGAAATGATATATTTGTGCTGCTATAAGAATCAATTGTTTTAATAGTTTTTAAGGCTGTAAATCACTACTGCCTTCTGGCTAACGACTAACAAGCTATAGAATGGAATATATTGTTTCGGCGAGGAAATACAGACCTGCAACATTCAAATCAGTTGTAGGACAAGGTAATATTACCACTACACTTAAAAATGCCATTAAGAGTGATCATTTGGCGCACGCCTACCTCTTTTGTGGTTCGCGTGGTGTTGGTAAAACGACCTGTGCTCGTATTTTCGCTAAAACCATTAACTGTTCTAATGTAAGCGAAGATTTTGAGGCTTGTAATGAATGTGAGTCGTGCTTGTCGTTTAATGATAATCGCTCGTATAACATTCATGAGTTAGATGCAGCCAGTAATAACTCGGTCGATGATATTCGTAGTCTGATTGATAAGGTACGTGTTCCTCCTCAATTGGGATCTTATTCGGTGTATATTATCGACGAGGTTCATATGTTATCTCAAGCGGCATTTAATGCATTTCTTAAGACATTAGAGGAACCGCCTAGGCATGCCATTTTTGTTTTGGCAACCACCGAAAAGCACAAGATTCTTCCGACCATCTTATCGCGTTGTCAAATTTTTGATTTCAACCGAATTACCATTGGTGATGCTGTTGGTCATCTTAAATATGTGGCTGAAAGTGAAGGTGTAAAAGTGGAAGAGGAAGGTTTGGCTGTGGTGGCTCAAAAAGCTGATGGTGCCATGCGCGATGCCTTGTCAATCTTCGATCAGATTGTTGCTTTCTCAGGAAAAGATATTTCATATAAGCAAGTGATTGAGAATCTTAATGTTCTCGATTACGACTATTACTTTAAGTTGACTGATGCCTTCTTAAAGGAGGATTACAAGCAAGCTTTGTTAGTACTTAACGATGTGTTGTTAAAGGGTTTCGATGCCCAACATTTCATGGCTGGCTTAAATAGTCATATGCGCGATTTGTTAATGTGTCGTGATGTATCCACAGCAGGTTTGCTGGAAGTGGGACAGAGTACCAAAGAAAAATACTTGGCTCAGGCACAGAATTGTTCGGTCGATTTTCTCTATGAAGCCTTAAAGATTATCAACGATAGCGAACAGCAGTATCGCGCAGCTAAGAATAAGCGTTTACACATCGAATTTGCACTAATTCGCTTGTCACGTATTGTGACTCAAAAAAAAAACTAGAGTCGTCTGATGAGCTTATTCCGATCATAACTGTTGGAAAAGCAAAACCAAAGGCAAAGGTTTCAAAGCCGGCAAAGCCAAGTGCTGAATCACAAATTAAGATCCCGGCTTCTCCGCAGGCAAATAAGTCAGTTAATACCAGACCAGGATTAAAATCTTTCTCGCTTAAAAGTTTATCTCAAAAGGTGCAAGCACCTGCTACTTCAACTAAAAGTGTAAAAGAAGAAGTAAAAGAGGAGATACCTGTTGACATGTCGTGGAACGATGTGGTTACACAGGAAAAGCTCGATGATTCGTGGCGCAAGTACAGTAAGAATTATCAGAATACTAACCCCCGACTATATAGTATTTTAGATAATCATACACCAACTCTGGTTGGTGAAAAGCAACTAAAAATTCTTTTAAGGAACAAGACGCAAGAAAATGAACTGTTGAAAGAGAAATCGGTAATAACTGGTTTTTTAAAGCGAAGTTTGAAAAATGCGCACCTTACTTTGGATTTTGAGATTGCAAGCAGTGATAATGCTGGACCTAAGAAAGCCTTTACTGTTGCTGATAAATTTAAATTAATGGCTGAAAAAAATCCGGCATTAATGGGTTTTAAAAAGGAATTTGGTCTGGATTTGGAATAAGGAATAATAACTAACCAGTTACAATTTTAACAAATAAATTACTTTTATTGCATTTTATCTATAAGTAAATAAGGAACTTGTGCTTATTAGAGAAAAAAATACGTAATAAAAACAAATGTCATGTTGTAAATTCAATTATTCGTTTAGATTTGATCCGTCATATTTAAATGGCAAAATTTAAACAATAATTCTAATTGCTCTAAACACATGGTGCTGATTAAATGTTTATTAAGTCATGCATTCATAATTGAAAAGTTGAACTAAAATGGGAACACAAAATTCGAAAATCATTTACACCAAAACGGACGAAGCGCCGGCTTTGGCAACGTATTCTTTACTGCCTATAGTTGAGGCTTTTACCAAGTCAGCAGGTGTTGTGGTTGAAACCCGAGATATTTCTTTAGCGGGTCGTATCATTGCTCATTTTCCGGAGTATTTGAAAAAAGAACAGCAAATTGCGGATGCTTTAGCTGAGCTAGGAGAATTGGCAAAAACACCAGAAGCTAATATTATTAAACTACCTAACATTAGTGCATCAATTCCACAGTTGCAAGCTGCCATTAAGGAATTACAGGCAAAGGGTTACAACCTTCCTGAGTATCCTGAAGAGCCTAAAACAGATGAAGAGAAGGCTGTACGCGCACAATACGATAAGATTAAAGGTAGTGCTGTAAATCCAGTATTGCGCGAAGGTAATTCGGATCGTCGTGCTCCAAAGGCTGTTAAGAACTATGCCAAGAAAAATCCACATTCGATGGGAGCTTGGTCGGCCGACTCAAAATCGCACATTGCAAGCATGAGTGAGGGTGATTTCTTTGGAAGCGAGAAGTCGCTAACTATGAAAGAAGCCGATAAAGTTAGCATTGAATTTGTTGCAGCTGATGGTGCTAAAAAAGTATTGAAACCTGAGGTAGCTCTTCAGGCGGGTGAAATCATTGATGCTGCTGTTTTGAGTAAAAATGCTTTACGTGCTTTCTTAAGCAAAGAGATAGAAGCTGCTAAGCAGGAGGATGTTTTGCTCTCAGTGCATCTTAAAGCAACCATGATGAAGGTTTCTGACCCAATTATTTTTGGTCTGGTGGTTGAAGTATTCTTCGAAGATGTATTTGCTAAATACGGTCAGTTGTTCGAAGAATTAGGTATAACTGCTAACAATGGTTTGGGTGATGTTTATACTAAAATCGTTAACCTTCCTGAAGCACAGCGCACAGAAATAGAAACCGCCATTCAAGATGTTTATAAAAAACGTCCTGAGTTGGCCATGGTAAATTCTGATAAGGGAATTACTAACTTGCACGTTCCAAGTGATGTTATCATCGATGCTTCGATGCCAGCAGCTATTCGTACTTCAGGTCAGATGTGGGGGCCTGATGGGCAATTAAAAGATACAAAGGCCATTATTCCGGATCGTTCGTACGCTGCCGTTTATCAGGCTACCATTGATTTCTGTAAGAAGAATGGTGCGTTTGATCCTTCTACAATGGGAAGTGTGTCCAATGTTGGTTTGATGGCTAAAAAAGCCGAGGAATATGGTTCGCACGATAAGACTTTCCAAATGTCGGCTGCCGGTACGGTAAATGTTGTTAACTCAAAAGGTGAGGTGCTAATTTCACAATCGGTTGACGAAGGTGATATTTTCAGAATGTGTCAGGTGAAAGATGCTCCAATTCAGGATTGGGTTAAGTTGGCTGTGAACCGTGCTAAGGCAACAGGTGTACCTGCTGTTTTCTGGTTGAATAGTGAACGAGCACACGATGCACAATTAATTGAAAAGGTGAATGCTTATTTGCCAAATCATGATACTACTGGTCTGGAAATCTTAATTATGTCACCTGAGAAAGCGACTAACTTCTCATTGGATCGTATTAAAGAAGGACTTGATACAATTTCGGTAACTGGTAATGTGTTAAGAGATTACCTAACTGATTTGTTCCCAATATTAGAGGTTGGCACAAGTGCTAAAATGCTGTCTATTGTTCCGTTGATGAATGGCGGTGGTTTATTCGAAACTGGCGCAGGTGGTTCCGCTCCTAAGCATGTTCAACAATTTGAGCAAGAAGGTCATTTACGTTGGGACTCATTGGGTGAATTCCTGGCATTGGCTGTTTCATTGGAGCATTTAAGTAATGCGAACGGAAATGCTAAGGCCCAGATTATTGCTGAAACTTTAGATGAAGCTACTGGTAAGGTGTTGGACGAGAGAAAGTCGCCATCACGTAAGGTGAATGAGTTGGATAATAGAGGTAGTCATTTTTACCTGGCGCTTTATTGGGCTGAGGCTTTGGCTAAGCAAACCAAAGATGTTGATTTGAAAGCTGTATTCGCTAACGTTTACAACGAGCTTGCTGCTAACGAAGCAACGATTGTTGATGAGTTGAACGCTGCTCAAGGTAAGGCTGTGGATGTTGGTGGTTACTTCCAACCAGTAAACGAACTGGCATCGAAAGCTATGCGCCCAAGTGCAACTTTTAATGCAATACTTGATAAATTAGCTTAATAATTATTGAGCTTAAACTAACATAGAAAGGCCTGCTTAAGATTTATTAAGCAGGCCTTTTGTTTTAAATTTTTTCTTAAGGTTTAATTTAAACCTTAATTTCCAGGATAATAACCAATGAGGTTATTTTCGGCATATAATTCAATTTGGTTTTTAGTTCCTTCTTGAACTTGAAATTTGAAACCAGGATTTCTTTTAGCTATAAATTGATGTAAGCGCTTTATTAATTGCGATGTTTTATACTGTTTACGGCTCGACAAATAGTTGTCAAGCGCTAACAAAAAGGAAATCTGGCTCTTCTTCGCTACTGGTGTTATGTATAAATTCATAAGCTTCCTTTTAAGTGATTACTGTTAATATATTTCCTTATACTGACTTATTTTAAATAAGTTATAAATTTTATAAACAATTTTCATTCCAAACTAAGAAAAAGCATAAAATAAATGTTAAATAATATCAATAATGTATTTAAACATATCCTTCTAATTATTAATAATCAAATGTTTGTACTCTTAAATGTATTTTTGTAATATTGATAGAGTAAGTTCAATAAAAAATATTTCTATGCGTTCTTTTTCATTTAAAATGCTGGTTTTGGTGCTAATAAGTATGGCATTTCTTTCTGCAGTGGCCCAAGAAAGAGAGATACAAATAGCAAGGTTGTTTAAAGGTGTAGATGGCTGTTTTTTGATTACTAAAGTAGATAATACGGAGCAATACTATTACAATAAGCCGCAGTGCCTACAAGTGTATTCGCCTTGTTCTACATTTAAAATTGCAAACTCCCTAATTGCCTTACAAACGGGTGTTGCCACAGGTGCTGATTTTGTTATAAAATGGGATAGTATCCGTAATCCCAAAGAACCTTGGATGGCAGAAAAGCTTCCATTTAAATATTGGATGCAGGATCATACGCTCGAAACAGCCTTTAAAAACTCGGTGGTGTGGTACTATCAGGAATTGGCCCGTCGTATTGGTGAAACGAAAATGGAGGAGCTAATTAATAGAATTGCCTATGGAAATAATGATATATCCAGTGGCATTGACAAGTTTTGGTTATGTGGTTCTATGAAAGTATCTGCAAAAGAGCAGGTGCGGTTTTTACGTCAGTTCTATAATAATAAAATAACAGGTATCGAAGAGAAGCATATTCAGACGGTTAAGGGCATCATGCTTTATGAAACGGGAGATAATTATAAATTATATGGAAAAACTGGAGGAGGCCGTTGTTCTGAAGAAGGTGTTATTGGCTGGTATATAGGGTTTATCGAATGCGAAAAAGGAGCCTATGCGTTTGCTATGAATATGAAAGCTAAAAGTTTTGCTGCTTTCGATAATAATAGGAGGATTGAAGTAACAAAGGAAATACTAAAAGAGCTAGGTTGTATAAAACTTGAAGAAACACTCAACTAAAGCAAGCTTATTTTGTTGTTAATTAGGAGTATTCGTTAAAAAAATTAATGATATGAAGAAAATAGCCGTAGAGATTAAATGGGGAATAGTATTTTTTGCTGTAATAATATTGTGGACAGTTTTTGAAAAACTAATGGGCTGGCACGATGTCAATATAGAACAGCATCGTATTTACTCGAGTTTCTTTGCATTGCCTGCAATTGCTATCTACGTATTGGCCTTGATCGATAAAAGAAAGCGTGATTATGGCAACAAAATGACATGGGTACAAGGGTTTATGACTGGTTTAATTATTGCTGTAATTGTAGCAATCTTAAGTCCACTAGGGCAATTACTTACGCACGAGTACCTTTCTCCTGAATACTTTTCAAATGTAATTGCCTATGTTGTTAAAACTGGTGAAATGAACCAAGTTGATGCCGAGGCCTATTTCAATCTGAAGAGTTACATTATAATGAGTATTAAAGGAGCTATAATGATGGGTGTTTTAACATCAGCAGTAGTAGCCTTATTTGTTCGTAAGAAATAGGTTTACTTTTTATCAATAAAAACAAAATTCTCTTCATCAATGGCTTGATTAAACTCGTGGCGATAAGCTGCGAGTTTACCACCATTGGCAACACAGGCATCAACACAACATATGTTTTTTGCCGGGATTAGTTTTTCCATTCCTGCGCAATAATGACCAATAAATACTGTTTTGGCATTCTCCGGATATACCTTATAATTAGAGATGATTTCGGAAGGAATGGTGTAATTAGGCAATGAAAACTTATTGCCATAACTTAAACTTCTGAATGTTTGTCCATGGGGCGCTAACCACCATTTTACCCGGAAGTTACGGCGCGTTATATTATTGGAATCCTTAATTATTAAATCATCAGGCAGATTAAATTCAATGCCTTTAATGGTTTCCATAAAAGGGCGATACAATAAAGTGTCTTTTTTAACAGCTTCCTTCAAATGTTTTTTTCGTAATCGGCCACCCTCATACAATTGATGTAACTGAGTTATGTGCTGATCATTCCAATAGGCATGCACAACACGTATGTCGTCCAGATTTAAATAGAGGGGAAGTGTTCTCATCCATTTAATATCATGCATGAGACTTTCCAAATCCTTACCATATTCAAATGCAAATCTATCAAGTAACTTACGATTGCCGTTGCTTGGCATTTTAATAGGTCTGCCATCACTTCTTTTCGTGAAATAAGTAATGGCATTTATTTCATGGTTACCCAATATGGCACGTGCAGCACCATTTTCGACCATTTCGCGAATGCAACTGATAACTTCTCTACTATTGGAGCCGCGATTGATGAAATCACCAATAAATACAGCAATTCTATTTTCTTTGTGCGACCAGTAGCCATTCTCACTTGAGTAGCCGAGCTTTTGCAACATTAATTTCAATTCGCCATAATAGCCATGGATATCTCCAATAATATCGTATCCTATTTTTGTAATGTCAGCATTCATGGGTTTGGTAAGCTTTGTTGATCAATTTTCTGTACATTTGATTTCAGGCATTAAAAATAGATATTCTTACAAGAGTGCAAAAGAAGCATCAAAGATTTATCTTGATGATATGCGAAATACTTTGTAATTTAACTTTACTCAAAATAAAAACAGATGGGCTCACGACGTAACTTTATAAAAAAGGCTGGTTTGGCTTCCTTGGCTTTAGTCTCTGTAAATCAATCAAAGGCATCCATGGCTAAAGGTTTAAGAGATGGAGCTAAGAGCTCACGTTTTCCTTTGGTTATTTCAACCTGGAATAATGGAATAGATGCCAATGTAAAAGCTTGGGAAGTTTTAAAAGCTGGAGGGAGAGCTGTCGATGCCGTGGAGCAAGGTGTCCGCGTTGTGGAAGCAAATCCTGATGACATGAGTGTTGGTTATGGTGGACGTCCTGATCGTGATGGTGTTGTAACGCTCGATGCCTGCATTATGGATGAACATGGTAATGCTGGTTCTGTTTGTGCCTTACAAAATATTATACATCCCATTTCTGTTGCGCGAAAAGTGATGGATGAAACTCCACACGTGATGTTGGCAGGAGATGGTGCCTTGCAATATGCCAGAGAATGTGGTTTTAAAGAGGAGGATTTACTTACCGAGAAGGCTAAAAAGGAATGGATAGAATGGCGTAAAACATCGGAATATAAACCATTAATTAATATTGAAAACCACGACACCATTGGCATGTTAGCGCTGGATGAACAAGGAAATGTTTCAGGTGCATGCACAACCAGTGGTTTAGCGTATAAAATGCATGGTCGGGTTGGCGACAGCCCGATCATTGGTGCTGGCATGTATTGCGATAACGAGGTTGGCGGTGCAGTGGCCACTGGCATGGGCGAGTTAGTCATGAAAACCTTGGGCTCATTTTTAGTGGTTGAACTCATGAATCAGGGTTATAGCCCGCAAGATGCTGTTGAAGAAGCGATCGCCAGAATAGTGAAAAAAATACCAGGCTATCAGGATTTTCAAATTGGGTATCTGGCCATTAATAAAAAGGGTGAGGTGGGAGCTTATAGTTTGCATAAGGGCTTTAATTACGCACTTTATGCAGACGATAAAAACCAACTAATCGATTCGAATTATTACTTGAAGTAGTTGAAAGATGATAAAACAAGTTAAGTGGGGAATAATAGGTTGTGGTAACGTAACGGAAAAGAAGAGTGGTCCAGCCTTTAATCAGGTTGAAGGAAGTAGTTTGCAGGCAGTTATGCGACGTGATTTGAATCTTGTTCAGGATTATGCCGAGCGGCATCATGTACCACAATGGACCAATAATGCCGATTCGTTAATACACAACGATGAAGTAAATGCTATATACATAGCTACTCCTCCTGGTTTGCATGCCGAATATGCCATTAAAGCTATGAAAACTGGCAAACCGGTATATGTTGAAAAACCAATGGCTGCTACTTATGAGCAGTGTGAGGAGATGCTGCGGGTAAGTAAGGAAACAGGAATGCTAATATTTGTGGCATACTACAGGCGTTCCTTACCAGGTTTCTTGAAAGTAAAGGAGTTAATTGAAGATGATATAATAGGGCGTGTATTATATGTAAATATGCGTTTAACACGACCAGCTACCAAAGACGAAGTTTCGGGAAATCC
The DNA here is from genome assembly GCA_025499625.1 of Carboxylicivirga fragile. Classification (GTDB taxonomy): domain Bacteria; phylum Bacteroidota; class Bacteroidia; order Bacteroidales; family Marinilabiliaceae; genus Carboxylicivirga; species Carboxylicivirga fragile. Next base: position 29,343 of record JAFMVD010000001.1, read on the forward strand.
CTGGCGCTTAAAGAAGGACTTGGCCGGCGGTGGTATATTTTACGATTTAGCTTCGCATCAGTTGGATTATTTGGATTTCCTTTTTGGCCCCGTAGTTGAAGCCAATGGAATAGTAAGCAACCGTAGTGGATTGTATGATGTTGAAGATACCATTAGCGCATCGTTACGATATGAGAATGGTGTTATAGCCAATGGTCTATGGTCTTTTGTAACATCAATTGATGCCAAAGAGGATGTGATGGAAGTAATTGGTAGTAAAGGAAAAATTGTGTTTTCAGCTTTTGCCCATACGCCTATTTATTTACACATTAACGGTGAAGTAATTGAATTTCCATATTTAAACCCTGACCATATTCAATATAATTTGATTAATCAGCTTGTAAATACTATTATGGGAAAGGGAACTTGTATAAGTACTGGTGAATCAGCAGCACGTACCAATAAAGTGATGGAACAGATCGTTTATAAAAAATAATTTCAAAAAGATAAGAATATAATGAAGGTAATAGCTATAAATGGAAGTCCGCGAAAGAAAGGAAATACTTATCAGGCACTAAAGATGGTAACGGATGTATTGGAGCAAGAAGGGATTGAGGTTGAAATTTTACAATTAGGAGCACAAGAAATAAAAGGCTGTACTGGTTGTAATGCATGTTTTAAAAGTAGAAATGAGCAATGCATTATCAAAGATGATTCAGTGGATGAATTCATACAGAAGATGAAAGAGGCAGATGGCATATTACTTGGTTCACCTGTGTATTGGGCGGCCATTAATGGTACCATGAAAAGTTTTTTAGATCGTGTGTTTTATGTGGCAGGTGCTAATGGTGGACTGTTTCGTCATAAAGTTGGGGCGGCAGTTGTTTCGGTTAGACGTACGGGAGGAATACCTGCTTTTCAGACTTTAAATCAATACTTGCAATACAGCGAAATGTTTATGCCAGCATCTAACTATTGGAATGTATTACATGGTAACAAACCTGGCGAAGTGCAGGATGACGTGGAAGGCCAGCAAATAGCACGTATACTTGGTAAAAACATGGCTTTTCTTTTAAAGGCTGTTGAGCAGAGTAAAGATTTGTTGCCAGCACCTGAGAATAAAGAATGGACGAGTTTTATTAGATAAAAATTTGTAGAAATATAATATGAGCAAAGTTTGTGTCACTATAGTTTTAATGACTTTACTTTTACCTTTTACTATCATTGGGCAGCATGCGGATTCCATAGAACAAGATTCCATCGCGAAAATTGACACTTTGTATGGAAAGCAAGTTTACAATATTGTTGAAGATATGCCTGAATTTCCGGGAGGTGAAAGTGAGTTAAGAAAGTATTTAGCATCGAATATTAGCTTTGATACAAGTAAGGAAAATATTAATAGTCGTGTGTATGTGACTTTTATTATTGATACTAATGGAACAGTTGTCAATGCAAGTATTGTTCAACAAAAGAATCCAGACAAATTAACAGCTCTTGAAGAAAGCTTACTAGATATTGTAAAGTCTATGCCCGATTGGATACCTGGTGAGCACTTTGGTGAGAAAGTATCGGTTAGATATACGATTCCATTAAATATCCATCTTCAATAATTAATCTTGGGCAAAGAAAACTATTTGAGCTTGTACACTATATTTTAAAACGATTCAGATAAACTAAAATAAACATTGGCACTGTTTCTTCCAAAAGCAACATCAAGTGCCAGGTTTATTTTAAATTTCTGGAAAAAGCGATAGCGTATACCTGCACCAATGGAGTAGAGACCTAAGTTTTCTTTAATTTGATTTGGTTGATCAAATAACCATCCATATCCTAGAAAACCAACTGTACCCCAACGATCGCTAAACATCCATCGGTATTCAGATTGCAAACTAATAATAGATGAGTTTAAATAATGCCCAGTAATATAACCTCTTAGTATTGGGGAGGCTCCCGGGGAGGCCATTTCGTGTAAAGGTAAATCACCAATACCCAATTGAGTATACAATCGGCTTGCAATTATTTTATCTCCATTACCATCAAGTTTTTGATAGGTAGATATACCCGCAGTTATCTTATTAAAATCATAGGAGTATGATTTAGATGGAAGAAGACTCTCGAAAGAAAGTGTGCTAAACCAACCTTCGATAGGATAAAAAATATCGTCTCGACTGTCGTGCGAAAGTTTAATACCTGGTGTGTGATACCAGTGATATTCATTCTGATAAGGCTGTGAAACTCCTACTTCTTCCTGTTTTAAGTAGTTGCTACTGAAGATGGGACCAATGTAAAAATGGCGACGTGCTAATACCAGAAATGACAAATTAGAAACAAAACCTTCAAATTTTATTTCTCGATAATCATCCTTGGATGCGGTAATGTTATTGTACAATTTAAAGTTCATTGATGCATAAGCAGCAAAGGCATCAATCCAAAAGCGATTACGATTAAGGTATAAGGTTTGTTTAAGACCAGCCAACCATCTGCCAGTAAAATTAAAGTAAATGATGCCTTGAGAAGTTGAAGGTTTCGTTTCGGGGTGGAAGCCTTTGGGGCGATAGATAAATACAGGTAAAACAGCAATACCGGCACCAAAAGCAGGATTAAATACAGGAGCTGGAATTATTCCAACATCTTTTTCCAAGGAAGTTGTTACCAGTGAATCGATGGAGTCCATGGTTTTTTTTATGGGCACCTGCGCAGCGGATGGTAAGGAAAAGCAAAAAGCAAATGCCCAAATAGTAAGGGTTCCCCCAAAATTTAGTAGTCTCTTGTTACTTAATGCTTTTAATATCATCCTCAATATTCCCATTCTTTAATTCGATGTGTTTTAGTATTAACATTAAAAAACCAGCAATAAAACAAATGGAGCTTAATAAATTGCTTATACTTAATACGGTTTCTAAATAATAACCCTCTCGTAATTTATCAAGAAAGCTCCAATTATATGGCAAAATAAATAAATGCATCATTAAAATACAAAGGCTTAAACCGGAGCCAATGCTTAATAGCAAGGCATCAAAGCTTTTAACTTTGAAATAATAATACAAACAGCAAATGAAGATGATAAGTTGCGGAAGAAGGAATTTAAAATTCCCTAAGAAATCGAGTTGTGATGCATCCATATGAAAATTTTATGACTTATGCTTAGTTTTTTTGTGGTATAGTAATCGTAAATAAACTTCCTACATTTATTTCGCTCTCAACCTTTATGGAACCACCATTTCGTTCAATAAATTCTTTACACAGTACCAGTCCTAAACCAGTCCCTTTGTCTTTGGCCGGACCAATTGCCCTGGTATTTATATCTATGCGGAATAGTTTATTTATGTCGGTTGCGGAAATGCCAATACCACTGTCTTTTACACATATGCTTATTGCTTCAGTTCCCGAATTAACCTCTAAGCTAATTGCTCCATCATTGGGTGTAAATTTAATGGCATTGTTAATCAGGTTTCTTAGTACTGTTGCAATCATCTCTCGATCGGCATTAATTCTAATGTCCTCTTCTGCATTGTGTTCGAGTTTAATGTTTTTGTGCCTGGCATCGTTACTATTGAGGTTAAAAATGGTGTTTACCAGCTCATATAAACTAAAATCAATGGGATTGCACTCAATCATTCCACGTTGCGATCTCGACCAGGTCAATAAATTATCGAGCAAACTATAAATATGTTGCGATGAATCGTGAATACGTGTTACAATGTCTTGTTTATCCTCTTCATCTAGCGTTTTATAATCATTATGAATGATGGCACTTAAAGAATGCACAGTAGTAAAAGGATTTTTTAAATCGTGCGCCATTATTGAGAAAAATTTATCCTTGGTTGCATTTAATTTTTCCAATTCGTTTTTCTGTTTCTCAATTTCAATATTTGCCTTTTTCAAGGAGGTAATATCCGAATCGATGGCAATCATTTTCACGACATAGCCTGTATTATCTAAAACCGGTGTTAAAGTTGTTTGGGCATATTTTGCCTCGCCTTCTTTTGATTTAAGAATTGAGTTATAGGCCACAGTTTCTCGATGCGAGCAACATTTATCAATAACTATCCGAATATCTGCAAATGTGCTTAAATCGGTCAAGTTATATCCAAAATTAGCTTTGATCTCTTCAAGTGTGTAGCCATACATGCGTTCAAAGGCTGTGTTTACCCATTCCAGCTTTCCACTGCCATCCATAATAATCACAGCGTTGTCAGTTTTTTGAGCAACCATCGATAATTTTTCCAGCTCTTGATTTTGCTGTTCTATTTCTAGCTTTGATGCTTTTAGTTTGTCACGCATTTCAATGAGCGAACGCCCCAGAACATCTTCCTCACTTAATAATTGATAGGAAGTATTGAGTTCTCCTTCACCAATTTCATGGGCAAAACGCGTGGTTCGTATCAAACCATCTTGTAGTATGTTAGCTGATTTAGCCATGTGTTCCAGTTCATCCTTTGTATTGACTTTTATCAAAGGACTTTTGCTAATTTCGCCTTTTGCTAAACTATTTAAAAGCTGGGTAGTTGATTCGATTGGTCGCGTAACGCTGCGCGAAAACCAAGCTATTAGTATGGTTAAAACCAATAAACCCATAATACCAGCAGCTATTGAAATATAAAAGTCTTTTTCAGCCTCAGCTAATATTACCTTTTCGGGTATCCCTATTCCAAGCGCCCATGGTTGGTTAGTATTTCCCATAGGTATGGGAGCCATCACAAACAACATTTTACCCTTGTCATCGGTATTTGTGGTATACGAAAAGGAACGGCCATTTTTAATGTCGGCAAAATGTTCATGCTGCATATCCCCAAGTAATTGGCAATCGGTGAGTGGTTTTGCAAGGAACTCAACGTTAGGGTGCGCCACAAAATTACCATTGTTGGCTACCACAAATGCAAAGCTGTTTTTGAAAGGCGAGATCTCCTTCACCAAATCCATGAAGTGATTAAGAGGTATATCCACACCCGTAAGGGCTTTGAATTCATTGTTTTCAATGATAGGAATAATAATGGTAGTTTCCAGAATGGCATCAGGTTGGGTAGGATAATCGGCTGGCATCTCCTTCACATTATCGTAGGAGTAGAAATAGGGATTAATGATAAATTCCTGATGACTTTCTCTAACAATGTAATAGGGATTGCTGGGATCGTATGAGTCAATATCCACTCTTCCTTTGATGGTGTCAATTGGGCTTTCCGCAAATAAGCCTGGCAATGATTGGTTTTGAATTACGGGGTATTGGCGATAACTTAAAAAGCGCCTTCTGCCATGAGGTTTCGTATAATTGGCTTCAACATCACTTAGTTCCCATTGTAAAAATGAGGCGATATAATTTGGATTACTCTTTAGTATATTGGTGAGGATGGTGAATTGTAGTTGTTCCTTTTCCTTGGCTGTGCTTCTTTCGCAAGCCAGCAGAGATTGCGCCATGCTTCGGGATATGGCAAAATCGTGATCCATTCTTGCCTTAATCAAAGCAGCCTTTTCAGAGGCCACTGCTTGAATGAGTTTTACTGCATCCTGTTTTGCCTTTTCTTTATATCGAATGCTAATGTAACCAATTCCCAATGAGTATATTACCGCTACCGTTGAAATGATTATAAGTAATAATCGATTGCGTAAGGGTAAACGATACTTCATAGCTTAGGTTTTAGTGGTTTCGAATACATGTTTTGAACCCAATTTAACTGGGTGTTGTGTAAATGTACTAAAGCCTGATTAAAAATGCTAGAATTCAATCTTTCAATTGATTGAAGGGTATGCTTGTTATTTAATAGTTATACCAATTGTATTCCAAAATGATTGATAAATCATTTTGCTAATTATCGGGGTCGTTTTGGTTTGTAAACGGTATTAGCGTTCCATATCCCAAGCTTCAATACCTCCTGTTAAATTCGTTAAATTGTTATAATCGTGTTGTTTCAGGTATTGAATCACGTGTCTACTGCGAATACCCGAATGGCAATAGATTACCACTGGTTTGTTCTTGGGAATTTTATTTACTTGCTGGGGTATGTCATTCATTGCAATATGAAGACTTCCATCAATAAAACCTTCTCTTAACTCTTCCGTTTCGCGCACATCAATAATGAGAGGAGGCTTAGCACTGTTGATTAAGGCCTTCAGTTCACGTGCACTTATATTTTCGTTTATACTGCTTGATGCATTAAAGGTAGTTCCACAAAAGGCATCGTAATCCATAAGTTCGGTGATGCTGGGCTTGTTTCCACAGCACGGACAGTCTTCATCCTTGGCAAAACGAATGTTGTCAAATTTCATCGATAGTGCATCATATTGCAATAGGCGTCCAATAAGTGCTTCGCCAATGTTGCAGATTAACTTAATCACCTCCGTGGCCTGAATGGTGCCAATTACGCCAGGAAGAACGCCCATAACACCAGCTTCAGCGCAGCTTGGAACAGTTCCTGGCTCGGGAGGTTCAGGAAATAAACAGCGGTAACAAGGGCCGTCTGTGGTGCCAAAAATACTTACCTGCCCTTCGAACTGACGAATTGAGCCAAATACGTTTGTTTTACCGGCAATAACACAAGCATCGTTAACCAGGTAGCGTGTCTGGAAATTATCCGTTCCATCACAAACGATGTCGTAGTTTTCGATAATTGAAAGCGCGTTATCCGATGTAAGGGCTTCGTTGTAGGTATTGATTTTTACAAAAGGATTTATGTATAGAAGCATCTCTCTGGCCGAATCAACTTTAGGCATATCAATATTACCAGTCTTGTGAATGATTTGACGTTGCAGATTGCTCGAATCAACCACATCAAAGTCCACTATGCCGATTTTACCTATTCCCGAAGCGGCCAAATACATTAATATGGGAGAGCCAAGTCCTCCGGTACCAACAACTAATACCGATGCTTTTTTAAGTTTTTCCTGACCCTCACGGCCAATAAGGGGTAATATGGTGTGTCGCTTATAGCGTTCGAGTTCTTCTGTTGTTAACATGATGTTAAAAGGCTAAATATGGGCAACGAAGATACAAATTGTTTGTTAATTATAATGATTTTAAATAGTCTGTATTGTATAGTATTGTTTGAAAGTATAAGGTTTTGATTAATAAATAAATATGGAAATTCGATCTTTTTTTGATAATAAATGTTCAATTAGAGCGACGGATTTTTATTTACATCGCGTCTTAAGTGAAGATGTTTAGATATAGAAGAATGATGATGAGAAAGTTGTTGGTGTTAGTAGCCATGTGGGTGCCTTTTTTAGTTTTTGCAAATAGTAATGTGAATATTCCTGAGAAAGAGGGAATTGTTAAGGGGAAAATATATGATCAGAAGTCGAAGAATCCTGTTGAATATGCAACAGTAGCAGTTTATCGAAGCGAAGATAACTCAGTTGTTACCGGAACCATTACAGATAATGATGGCCAATTTAAGATAAAAGGATTACAGCCTGGCTCGTTCTACATTGTGGTTTCATTTCTGGGCTATGATGATATGCGTTACGACGATGTGCTTATTGAAAAAGGGCGTGATTTAATAGATTTGGGAGATATAAATTTAGGCGCAGCTTCCACCTCTTTGGCAGAAGTTGAAGTGGTTTCAGAACGCCAGACGGTGGAATACCACATTGATAAGAAAGTAGTTTCGGTTGGTAAACAAATGACCTCTGCTTCCTTGTCGGCCATTGAAGTATTGGAGAACGTACCATCTATTCGTGTTGATATAGAAGGTAATGTAGCCTTACGTGGAAGTACTGGTTTTACTGTTTTGATTGATGGAAAACCAACCGTATTGGACCCAAGTGATGTGTTGCGACAAACACCGGCTTCAACTATTCAAAACATTGAAATAATCACCAATCCATCGGCCAAATACCAACCTGATGGTACAGGCGGTATTATTAATATCATTACTAAAAAGAACAGAATGCAAGGCTTGCAGGGACTTTTTAACCTAAAAGCTGGTTCGTTCGGAATGCATGGCGGTGACTTCATGTTAAACTATCGTAAAAAAAATATCAATATAAATTTTGGAGCCGATTACAATGATCGCCCTTTTCCGGGCACAAGTTACAACGAGCGTCATACCACAAGTAACGATATTAAAACCGTAATAAAGGCGGATGGAGACAGTGAGAGAGCTTATGTTGGTGGATCTTTACGGGGTGGAATAGATTGGGATATCACCGATCGCGATGCTTTTACCTTTGGCTTTCGTGTTGGAGATTTCAATATGAATAGTAATTCTCAATTGGATTATTTTACAACAAAAATTCCTGATGATGGTACGGGCATCATTCGTGAATTTAGTTTAAATGAATCGGGAAGAGGTGGTCAATACTATTCATTGACCAGTAATTATACACATAAATTCGCAGCAAAGGGGCACGAGTTGGCAGCTCAGTTAAACTACCGTTTTCGTGATGGGGATGAGCATTCGATGAATGTGCTGAAAGATGCTTCTCAGCTTGTAAACGATGGTACTAAAACAACTGAAAAAGGACCTTCAGGGCGTTGGGAGTTGCGTTTGGATTATGTGAAACCTGTTGGAGAGGAAGATCGTTTTGAAGCTGGATTTCAAGGGCGACGCAGTCAGAGTGAAGATGCTACTGAGTTCTTTATTTGGGATACAAATACCGAAGATTTTATTAATCAACCCGATTTTTCAAACAATACGGATTACATACGTAATATAATGGGCTTGTACAGTTTGTACAATGGTAAAGTTGATCAGTTTGGTTATCAGCTTGGACTGCGTGGCGAATATACTTTTCGTGAAATTACTACTGTTCGTGATAATGAACGTTTTGAGATAGATCGCTGGGATCTTTTTCCAACCGTACACCTTTCGTATCAATTACCAAAGGAAAATCAGGTGATGGCAAGTTATTCGCGTCGGATTGATCGACCAAGAGGGCATTATCTTGAGCCTTTTATAACCTGGCAAGATATGTATAATGTCCGTCAGGGAAATCCGGATTTATTACCCGAATACATTGATGCGTTGGATATTGGTTATCTAAAACAATGGGAAAAATCGCAATTGTCGCTTGAAGGTTATTACCGTGTAACGCATAACAAAGTAGAACGCATACAAGGGGTATACGATGATGGAATATTGCTGCATACCTACGATAATGTTGGAACTGATTATTCCTTAGGAGCTGAGGCCATGTATAATTTGCCTTTGTTTAAATGGTGGGAAATGAATTTGATGGGTAATGTATACGATTATCGAATTAAAGGTGTAAAGTACGATGAACCCTTTGAACGTTCATCGTTTAATTGGAGTAGTCGAGTGAACAATACTTTCCGTATTAAAAAGAACATGCAAATTCAATTGGATAGTAGTTACGATAGTCCTACTGTAACAACTCAAGGTGAAACCAAAGGTTATTATGCCTTTAATGCAGCCTATCGGGTTGATTTATTCGATCGTAAATTTTCGGCCGTACTTCAAGCACGTGATGTTTTCTCAACAACTAAACGGGTGCGCATTTCTGAGGATGTTGGATTTTATAACTATAACGAAGGACGTCGCAATTCACCTGTCTTATCTTTTACGCTTACTTATCGCTTAAATAACTTTAAGGTCAAGCGAGGCAATCGTAATGGTGGTGGCGAAGGCATGGATGATGAATTATAGCATCTAATATTACTATCGTAGATTAAAAAGAGTTTTAAAAGCATTCTTATAAAGAAGGTTTTTAAAACTCTTTTTTTATTGATTTTCTTGAAGGGCAGAACATTCTTGGTAGATGCTGGTTATTAATTTCGGACGTTTAAATTTTTACTTTATATTGCCATTGAGTTTATCGCCAAATCAAAATTAAAAGCTAGCCCTCATAATGGGAAAAATTGATACAGAATCACACCTATTGCTCGAACGCTTAAATAAGTTGGAAGCAGAAAACAACGCACTAAAATTACAGCTTCAATTGAATACTGCTGGCTCGATGAATTCGTGTAGTAATAAACTATCTGCCTTTAAAGTAATTGCAGACCATATACCGGGTTATGTTGCCTACGTAAATGCTTCTGATCTAAACTATCAATTTGTTAACGCCGCTTTTTGCGAAGCTTTTGCACATACACGAGATGAAATCATTGGCAAAAGTATTGAATCCATTATTGGCACAGAGAATTTTCAAGTGGCCTTGCCTTTTCTAAATGAAGTGAGAAGTGGCAAGACAGTATCGTTTGAGAATATATACGATACCTATAAAGGGAAGCGATGGATAAAAGTGAATTATTCTCCCATATTTGATGCGAATGGTAAGGTAGAGACAATCATTGTGTTGACCTACGATATTAATGAAAAGAAAAAGGCTGAAATTAAACTTAAGGAAAACGAAGAGAAATACCGTATTTTAATTGATGACTCGAGCGATCCTATTTTTTCTTTTACACCCGATGGCCGATATACCTATGTAAATAAGGTGTTTGCTGATTCGGTTCAAAAGGATCAGGATTATGTAATAGGTAATACTATTTGGGATGTATTCGAAAAAGAGGAAGCTGATACGCGATTCAGTGTCTTAAGTAGGGCATTTGATACAGGTAAAGTGCAAGTGTTGGAGGTGCGTGTTCCAAATCCTTCAGGTGATTTGTATTTCATTACAACCGTGACACCTATTAAAAATGAAAACGGTGAAATAGCCAGTGCAATTTGTATTGCCAAGAACATTACTTCTCGAAAAAGAGCAGAGCTTGAGTTGCAGAGGTCTGAGAAATACTTACGTATTGCCAACGCTACCAAAGACAAGTTTTTTTCGATTATAGCCCACGATTTAAAGAATCCATTTCATAGTATACTAGGACTTTCGGAAGTGCTGGAGCAGCAATTAAATCAAAATGGAGATATTGATGCTGCTCAATACGCCAGTGTAATTCATTCCTCAAGCCAGAACGCCTTTAAATTACTCGAGAATTTATTAGAATGGTCGAGGGTACAGACAGGGAATATGGATTTTTCGCCAGAGCCATTTAATTTAAATGCTTTAATTGAGGAAGTAATCGCTTTATATAAAAACGCAGCTCAGTCGAAAAATATTACGCTTAATAAGCAAACAGATGGTAGTGATGAGCTTGCTGCTGATAAGAACATGTGTTTTACAATACTTCGAAATTTGCTCTCAAATGCCATTAAATTTACACCTTCTGGTGGAGTTGTAAATATTATAGCTCAGGAGCTCGACGATAAACACCAAATATCTATTGCAGATACAGGAATTGGAATGGAAGAGGAAATTCGTTCTAATCGATGAAAAAGTAACCATGCTTGATACCGAAAATAAGTGTGGTACAGGTCTGGGATTAATTCTTTGTAATGAGTTTGTTGAAAAGCATAATGGAACACTTAGCGTAGAGAGCGAAGTTGATAGTGGCAGTGTATTTACAGTAAGTTTGCCCAAGGATTTATTGTAAGAAACGGTTCTCTTTAGTAAAGATGTTTATTGAGAACCGTTCCCTTTTGGTATGTAAGCGGTATTATTTTTTATTTAATGGCAATTCAACACCGTAAGCTCGTTTTTTATCTTCTACCTTTAATAGAATAGCGAATAATAGTCCTAATAGACTAACGCCAGCAAACATTAATACGGTTGGTGTGTAATTGGCTACTTCAGGATTACCAGGGTTCGTATAATCAAGAATAGCACCAGCTAATAAAGGAAATGCAAACAAACCAAGGTTTTGGATTGAATACATTAATCCATAGGCTGTACCAATTTGTCGTTCATCAACTAGCTTTACCATACTAGGCCACATGGCTGCCGGAACCAAAGAAAAGGCGATACCTAATAAAATAGTAGGAACAGCGGGAGTGAGGTAGGTAAATGCAAAAGTCAGATGTACAATTAATAAGGTAATGGCACCAAAGATCATTGCTGTAGCACTACGGCCTTTACGATCAATCAACCAACCAAAAAATGGTGTAAAAAATAAGGTGCCAAGTGGGAGCAATGATGTTAGTTTTCCACTTTCAATTGAGCTCATACCAAATTTATCTGAAAAGAAATCGGGCACGTAGGCCAAAAATGGAAATACAGCAGAATAGAAGGTAACGCACAATAAGGCAATGTATAAATAAGCTCTATTACCCAATAATTTACCTATATCACTTATCGAAAATGGTTTCTCTTTTTCTTCGATGGCATCTGGATTCTTATTGGCTTCTAACTGTTTGTCAAGCTTTGTGTCAATAAGCATATAAACAATAAAAGCTAGTAGACCAGTACAAACTAAAATGGCTGCCAACCAGATAGCACCACTTAGGTTTGAGCCGTCTTCTTTGGCAATAATTGGTGATAAATTTAATGCTGCAAAAGTACCCAAACGACCAAAGCCAACTTTTAAGCCAAAGGCCAAAGCCAGGTTTTTACCTTTAAACCACTTCACCAAGATCTTACTTACGACTACAATACTCGTTTCAGCACCTAATCCAAAAAAGAAGCGTCCAACCAGCATCATCTTTAATTGGGCTGAATACTGTGGTAGAAATGAATTGAATGCATCGTAACCAAAACCACCATTGCTATAGTAATCAGAAGCGCCATATGCCGTTAAAACAGCTCCTAAAGCCATGAAAAAGATAAAACCAAAACCCGTTCGTCTTATACCAAATTTATCGAGAATAATACCGCCTAAAACGGCCATTAATAAAAAGGTATTGGGTATGGAATAAAAGGAAATAAACAGACCGTATTGACTATTGGTAAAGTCAAACTCGGCTCTTAATAAGTCCTTTAATGTTGAAAAGGCATCATAGAAATAATAATTGACCGATAATACAAAACCTACTAATATTAATACGCCCCAACGCATGGCTGCGTTTTCGTTCATTGCTTTTTTAAACTGTTCCATTTTAACTTTTTTATTTAACGTGCTAATATAGAAAAATATTAAAGCTTAGAATCAAATATTTATCAGTCTAATAGGGAAATTACCGTATAAAATAACAATTAATAGTACTTTCATTTTAAGCACAGATGTCGTCAGTTAAATAATATTAAGTTCCGCTAAGCGAATCATTAGTGTCAATTCGAGTAATTCGTGGTTTGTTTTTTAGTTTTTAAGGCAAGTTTTCTGAGGAACGCAGCATACTGAGTAGTTCATATTGCCATTATGGTATACTGTATCACCCAAGTATATAGTTCGGTATGAATTTAATATGTCTTTCAGGCATGAAAAAAACTATTGACCACGAATTTGCCGAATTACACGAATTTAAGTTCCGCTATACGGAACAAGTGGTGATTATTGCTTTTTTTTGGTTCTTATTCCTTGATCAACCCATAAAAAAAGTCAGCCTATTGATAAAAATAGGCAGACTAAAATGGTACATGTCTTAAGGTTATTCTTTCGTTACTTGTTGATAAATAGCATCTAATAAGCCATTTTCAGGTGCGTCGCTTGGCAATTGCCAAAACATAATGCCACCTAAGTTTTTGTCTTTGGCATATTGTGTTTTTAATTTTACCGACTCCTGATCGTCGTAAGTAATAAAGATAGAATCTGTTTCACTGTATAAATAAGGAGCATGCGCAATTGAGTCCCAGTGACGAACATAGCCATTTTTATTGATGTATTTGGCTTGTAGGTCGGCAAAGGAAGCACCTTGCCAGCCTTCTGTTGTGGGCTGATACAAACCATTGTTTTCCGGTCCAACACCAGTCCAACCGCGACCGTAAAAGGCTGCACCAATCACAATTTGCTCAGACTTAACACCCTTGCTAATACAGAAATCAATAATTGCCTCGGCTGAAAGTGGCTTAATAGGGCTGCTCATCGTATCTATAGAAGCCTTTGCCGGTGTGCCTTGCAGATCTTTTAAGCTAATTGCGCCAAGGTTGGTATGATGCGCAGTGAAAGGATCATGACCACCCACGTTATCGTAAGTCATTACATTCATGTAATTCACATATTTCATCACCTCATTCAACTCAACGAAATTGTAGTATTTTTCCCATCCAGCCGATGCAAAGGTAAGTAAGTACTTTTTACCTGTCGCATCCATAGCTTCACGTAAACCCTTTACAAGAGCCGTGAAATTTTCCTTGTCTTCATCGCGATGTGTATTGCCAATGCCAGGTAAACCTGGGTATTCCCAATCAAGGTCAAGCCCATCTAATTGGTGTTCTTCTAAAAAACGAATGGCGCTTTCTATAAATTGCGCTCTTGTTTCAGGATTTAATGCCATATCGGAAAAACCGCCAGAGCCACCCCAACCGCCACAGGCAATCATCACTTTTAAATGGGGGTGTTTTTCTTTTTGGGCCACCAATTGATTTAATTTAGCACTTTCCGATGGATCAGAAAATTGCATTTGATTGTCAATCACTTTGGTAAAGGAATAAATGATATGACTCATTTTTTCCAAGGGAAGGTTCTCGGGTTGATAGTCATCTGGCGCCATAAAGTAGGCCATTACAACCATTTCGTCTTTAGGCTCATTACATTGGCATGCGCCCAAAAGAGCCACAATAGCCAGTAAAAGGCTTGTTTGTAATAGTTTCATAATTTTATCTCTCTAATGATATGCTTTAAAGTTAAACAAGCCATTCGTTATTTTTGTACTTTCTTCTTACTTTTAACAGTAAATAACGAAAAAGAACCATGAAACTACCTTACGCGTTAACTACCCTTTTAATTTGTTTAAGTTTTACCCCAATCCATTCGAAGGGGAAATTTACTTTTAATCAAGGTAATATCAATAAGGAACAATATTATGAAACCATTCCATTTGAATGGCTAATGGATAAAGTAATTATTGAGGCAGAGATTGACGGACAGCTTGGTCGATATATTTTAGACACAGGTGCCATGTGCATTCTTTTTAAGGACAGTACTAAACAGCAAGACTATTCCGAGCTTAAAATAATGAAAATTAGCGATGCGAATAAAAAAGTAAAAACAACGAAGGTGGTTAAGGTGCCCAAAATTAAAATCGGTGAACTCATTTATTCTGATATACCAGCTTTATACATTGAACCCTTTGAAGGTGCTTTAAAGTGTTTCGAAGTAGATGGGCTTATTGGTAGTAATTTATTACGCTTTGGAGCTTTTAAAATTGATGTTGAAGCTCGTCAGTTAATTCTTGCAGATAGTTTTCAGGATTTTGATTTGGAACTTACAGACGGCATTAAAATGAAACTGGATAAGACGCAAAATTCACCGCGTATCAGTTTGAAAATGAATGGGCAAAAGCAAAAAAATACATTGGTAGATACAGGAAGTGGTGGTATTTATGCCTTTAGCCATAAAGTAGCTCAAAAACTTCAACGAAAAGGAAAGCTGGATGAACCTAAATACGTTTCATCGGGTACAAATTCGCAGGGGGCATGGGGGGTAGATGGCTCAGAAAAGAAAACAAATATTTGGCAGGTTGATAAATTGGAGATTGCTGGTAATCAATTTAAAAATAGTTTACTAAGGAGTGATAAATCATCGGCTCGAATTGGTATGCAGCTCTTAGCTAATGGGCCATTTGTTTTGGATTACCCACAAGAGCGCTTTTTCTTTTTGTCTAATAAAGAAAAAGTTGAACCATTGTCGGTTGCTAGCTTCGGTATCGACTTTGTATCCATTAATGATACCATAAAAGTGAATGGTATTTGGCAAAATTCACTGGCTGCTCAGTCGGAAGTACAAAAGGGTGATGTTTTGGTTGACGTGCTTGGATTTGAATTGAGAGAAACTTCGATGTGCAAAATGTTTTCTGCCTTAAAAACCAAAGGGAAAGACTATGATAAGCTGGAGTTTGTATTTCGAAAAAGAGACAGTGCGCAAGAGTATAGTCTAGTACTTGATCGTTTGAAATAAATTTTACCCGGGGTGCGACTATATAAAGCTTGCTAATAGTCGCGCCCTGGGTAGGTGTTTTTTTTACCAAATTGAGGCTCTGTTTTCAGGAGCAATATACATCGGGCTTTTTTCTTCGATGTTAAAGGCTGCGTAGAACTCTTCCATATTAGGTAATGGTCCGTTAACGCGATTATCACCTAGAGAATGTACATCAACCTTGGTTAAGCGTGCAATTTCCTTATCTCTAACATTTTGAGCCCAAACGCGTGAATAGGCCAGGAAGAAACGTTGATAATCGCTAAAACCATCAATTTTAGTCGTGTTTTCTTTGCCATTTAAAGAATTCTGGTAGGCTTGATATGAAATACATAAGCCACCTAAATCCGCAATGTTTTCACCAAGCGATAATTCACCATCGGCAAACTGACCAGGTAATACTTCAAAGGCATTATACTGATTTACCAATATCTGAGTGCGTTCATTGAATTTCTTAACATCCTCTTCAGTCCACCAGTTATTTAGGTTACCATCTTTGGCATACAAGCGACCTTTGTCATCAAAACCATGTGTCATTTCATGACCAATTACCACCCCAATAGCGCCATAATTAACGGCATCATCACCATCTAAATAAAAGAAAGGCGGTTGTAGTATAGCAGCTGGAAATACTATTTCGTTGGCAACCGGATTGTAATAAGCATTAACCGTTTGAGGTGTCATGTGCCATTCTTCCTGATCAACAGCTTGACCTATTTTTGCCATGTTAAAGGCAAAGTCGAAACGATTACTGCTTAATATATTAGCTAAATACGACTCATTCGAAATCTCAAGACCTAAATAGTCGCGCCATTTGCTTGGGTAACCAATTTTCACTCGAATAGCTGCTAATTTCTCATGTGCTGCTTTTTTTGTTTCATCACTCATCCACTCCAATTGGTCGATGCGCATGCCAAAACCAACACGAAGATTTTCAACCAAGTCGTCCATCCGTTTTTTAGCTGCAGGTGGGAAGTATTCAGCAACAAAAAGTTGACCAACAGCCTCTCCAAGGGCTCCGTTTGTATTGTCCAAAACAGTTTTCCAACGTGGTTCCTGCTCTTTTTTGCCCGACATGGCTTCACCATAAAAGGCGAAGTTTGCATTCACAAAATCTTCACTCAAGGCAGATGCCGTTTTGCGCAAAACAACCGAGTTTAAGAAACTTTTCCAAGTCGATAATTCTTCCTTGGCATACATATCGGCCACAGCCGCAATAAATTGAGGTTGACTCACATTTATTTCAGCAGGTGTATTTATCTCCAATCCACCAATGTAGTTCGACCATTGGAATTCGGGTGCTATTTCACTTAAGCCAGCTAAACCCATCTTATTATAAGTCTTGTGCGGATCACGATTATCTAAACGAGAATTGGAGGCTTCGGCCAATTTTGTTTCAAAAGCAAAAACTTCCTCTGCCAATTCTGAAGCGGTTTGCGCATCGTTCCCAACCAAGGTAAATAAGGTAGTTAAGTACGTTTTATATGCCTGTCTTAATTTCTCCGAAGCTTCATTGTCCTCTAAATAATAGTCACGATCAGGCATTCCCAATCCACTCTGGTAGATACCTGCAATGGTCATCTTACTGTTTTTTTGATCAGCAGTTGAATAAAAATGGAACAGAGGTGTCAACTGATTCTTTTGCAAGTAGGCTATAAGCTGAGTTAGTTCATCGCGGTTACTAATGCCGTTAATTTTATCCAGAAGCGGTTGAATGGGAGTAAAGCCTGCCTGGTTTATTTTTTCCAAATCCATACCAGCGGCATAGAAATCACCTATTTTCTGATTAATACTTCCTTTCTCACCTTTTTCGGCAGCCGCATTTTCAATAATGCTTCTAACCATTTTCTTATTGTCTTCGGCTAGTAAGTCAAAACTACCAAAGCGACTCTTGTCGTCGGGAAGTGGATGTTGTTTACGCCAACCGCCATTGGCATATTCGTAAAAATCAGAGCCAGGATCAACGCTAAGATCCATGTCGTTTTCAGTAAATTCTGGTTTAATCAATGTCTTAGTTTCTTTATTTGTTACCTGACAAGCGCCAAGCGTAAGGCAGGCAGCAATAACAGATAATCCAATGTGATACAATTTCATGTGTTAAAAATTTATTTGATGGGTGAATGCCTCTTCTCAATCAACAGATTTAATATTAAGAAGAGTCGCAAATAAACCTAAAAAGATGGAATTGCACAAAAAAACATAATTCACTAAAAACTTGTCTTTTATTGTTGGCCTTTACTTTCATATTTCACCCTATCCTTGAGTTTTAATTCGAATTTATTGCAATACTATTTTCGGCATTTTTAAGGAGAATAAATAAGTGAAGTCATGCTATTTAAATCAGATTACTTGATCTGAATTATACTATTTCCAAAACCTTTATTTGAAATGATTGTTAAAAATGCAGAGCAATATTAATTACAAATATGCTCAAATATATGGTAGACAAATGCTTGATTACTGAATGGTATTTAGATTTGGTATAAATAAAGTCAAAAAGTATATTTGCGCTGTTTTTATTTAGAATAAATAAACTTAATAATATGTCAACATTTGAGATTTTGATGCCTAAAATGGGCGAGAGTGTCGAAGAAGCAACCATTACAAAATGGTTCGTTTCAGAAGGGGACACTGTTCAGGAAGACGATGTACTATTGGAAATTGCAACCGATAAGGTTGATTCTGAAATACCATCGCCTGTAGCTGGAACCATTAAATCAATAAAATACGAAGTAGATGATGTGGTAGCAGTGGGTTTACCTGTTGCCGTTATTTTATTAGACGGTGCTGAAGATACAGCAGATGAAGCTGTGGAAGCACCAAAAACTAATACTGAATCTTCAGGTAGTAGTCCTGTAATTGAAACACCCCTTGCTGTAATTAGCGAAGATGTTAATAAGGAATCTGATCGTTTCTATTCACCTTTGGTTCGCAGTATGGCTAAGGCCGAAGGACTTAGCTTTGATGAGTTGGAAGGTATAGCAGGTTCAGGGAAAGATGGTAGAGTCACTAAAAATGATATGCTTGCTTTCTTGTCGAACCGCGGTTCTGCTGCAACGCCAGCTAAGGCGGCTCCGGCTCCAAAGGTGGAAGTTGCTGCACCTGCCACACCCGCTCCTAAACCTGCACCAAAGGTACAAGTTTCTGTTTCAGCCAATGATGAAATTGTAGAAATGGATCGCATGCGTAAGCTGATTGCTGAGCATATGGTGATGTCGAAACAAGTGTCGCCGCACGTTACCTCGGTTGTTGAAGCTGATGTAACTAATATTGTACTTTGGCGCACTAAGGTGAAGGATGCATTCCTCAAGAAATATGGCGAGAAAATAACCTATATGCCAATTTTTACCGAAGCAGTAGCCCGTGCATTACGTGATTTTCCAGGTGTTAACGCATCGGTTGATGGCGATAAAATTATTCTACGAAAGAATGTAAATATTGGTATGGCCGTGTCATTACCAAGTGGTAACCTGATCGTTCCTGTGATTAAAAATGCCGACCAGAAGAATTTGGTAGGTTTAACAGGTGATATTAATGGATTAGCAGTTTCTGCACGTGACAATAAGTTGTCACCGGATGATATTCAGGGTGGTACATTTACCATTTCTAATTTTGGATCATTCCGAAATATTATCGGAACCCCAATTATTAATCAGCCTCAGGTGGCCATTTTAGCCATTGGTTCCATTGAGAAAAAACCGGCTGTTATTGAAACGCCAGCGGGCGATACCATTGGTATCCGACAAAAAATGTTCCTTTCATTATCGTACGATCACCGTATTGTAGATGGTGCTTTGGGTGGTGGTTTCCTACGTCGAATTGCCGATTATTTAGAAGCCTTTGATTTGGATCGAGAAATATAGAATATTAGAATATAAATAGTTTAAGATGAGTAGTATTCCAAAAATACATTCCATCAATAAAACGGATAAAGAATCACTTTTGAAGTGGTACCGTTTGTTGTTTTTAGGCCGTACTTTAGATGAGAAAGCTCCCAATTACCTGAAGCAGGCAATTGGATGGTCGTATCATGCGCCGGCTGCTGGTCACGATGGAATTCAGTTGGCCATTGGCCAGGTTTTTGATAAAGAAAAAGATCATTTATTCCCTTATTACCGTGATTTAATTACCACTTTATCAGCAGGTTTAACTTCCGAAGAGATTATCTATAATGGAATTTCGAAGGATGCTGATGTTGCCGGAGGTGGACGACATATGTCGAATCATTTTGCCAAACCGGAGTGGAACATTCATAATGTTTCATCGTGTACAGGTAATCATACCTTACATGCCGTAGGTGTGGCACGTGCCATCAAAACCTACGAGGCAAAGGGTGTAGCCTTTAGTTCGCAAGGTGAATCATCAGTATCAGAAGGTTATGTTTATGAAGCTGTAAATGGAGCTTCTAAGGAACAACTTCCGGTGGTATTTGTCTTTCAGGATAATGGTTACGGTATATCGGTACCCAAGAAAGATCAGACAGCTAATCGTAAGGTAGCACGTAACTTCGAGGGCTTGAAGAACTTACGTATTATGTATTGTAATGGTAAGGATGTTTTTGATTCTTTAAACACCATGCTTGAAGCCAAAAAGTGGGCTGAGGAAAATCAGAAGCCAGTGATTGTTCATGCCAACTGTGTGCGTATTCATTCACACAGTAATTCCGATCGTCATGATTTGTATCGCGATGATAATGAGTTGGCTTACGTAAAGGAGTATGATCCTTTGGCAAAGTTCCGTCGCCTGTTAATCCGTTATGACCGAGCTACCGAAGAGGAAGTTTTGGCCATTGAAGCAGATGTGGCGGCAGAAGTGAAAGTTTCACACCGTAAAGGTTTAACGGCTCCACATCCTTCACCGGAATCGATTCATGATTTTGTAATTCCGGAACCTCTTGTATCGGAGAAATATCCGGAAGGCGTTCATAACTTTGATGGTGAGCCACAAAAACTGATTCAAGGTTTAAATGAGACTTTAAAAGCAGAGTTTCGTCATAACCCTGATACTTATATTTGGGGACAAGATATTGCCAACAAAGACAAAGGCGGTATCTTCAATGTTTCCAAGGGTTTGCAACAGGAGTTTGGTAAGAAACGTGTATTCAATGCACCAATCGCCGAAGACTTTATTATGGGGACCGCCAATGGTATGGTACGTTATAATAAGGACATTCGTGTGGTTGTTGAAGGGGCTGAATTTGCCGATTATTTCTGGCCAGCCATGGAGCAGTTTGTTGAAACAACTCATGAATATTGGCGTACCAAGGGGCAGTTTTCACCAAATATTACAGTTCGATTAGCTTCGGGAGGTTACATTGGTGGTGGACTATACCATTCACAAAATATTGAGGGTGCCTTAACAACCTTCCCTGGTGTACGAGTGGTTTACCCATCGTATGCCGATGATGCGGCTGGTTTATTACGAACATCAATTCGCTCAGAAGGCATGACTGTTTTTATGGAGCCAAAGGCCTTGTACAATGCACCAAAGGCTGCCACTCCAATTCCTGATGATTTTGAAGTGCCCTTTGGTAAAGCCCGTGTGCGTCGCGAAGGAACTGACTTGAGTATCTTCACCTATGGTAACACAACGCATATGTGTGTTGAAGTAGCTGATCTTTTGGCCAAGGAAGATGGTGTTAACATCGAAGTAGTTGACTTACGTTCGCTCTTGCCATTGGATAATGAATCCATCATTAATTCGGTTAAGAAAACATCGCGCGCATTGGTTGTGCATGAGGATAAAGTTTTTGGTGGGTTTGGTGGCGAAGTTGTTGCTTTGATTAATTCAGAGGCTTTCGAACACTTGGATGCACCCGTTAAGCGAGTGGGTTCAACCTTCACTCCTGTAGGCTTTAACCGTACTTTGGAAGCAGCTGTATTGCCCGATACTAAACGAATAATGGATGCAGCTAAAGACTTATTAGCGTATTAATTTCTAAGCAACTTAATTATGAAAGATACAGGTATATTTTATAGTTTTCGTTCGGTAAAGACCGGACAGCAAGTGAAAAAGATCACCAAGTTGTTAGGAGCTGATAATGTTGAGGCGGTGGATGTCGATATTGCAACAGGAGATGATTTTATGAAATTCACGAATTATATTTTGGCAGTGCCAACATGGTTTGATGGAGAGTTACCAAATTACTGGGATGAGTTTTTACCATCGCTTGAAGAAGCCGACTTGAAAGGCAAATCATTTGCCATCTTTGGAGGAGGCGATCAAAAAGGCTATGCTGAAAATTTTGTAGATGGTGTTGGCCTAATGGCTGAGTTTGTTGAAGAACATGGTGGTAGCGTTGTTGGTTTCACTTCAACCGAAGGTTATACTTTTGAAGGTAGTCGTGCACAACGAGGTGATCAATTTGTTGGTTTAGCCCTGGATATTGAAAATCAAGCAGCTTTAAGTAATGAACGCATCGAAGCTTGGGTGACTCAACTAAAAAAAGAGTTTAGGTAAATAGATATAATAGTTTTAGTTTGAAAACAGAGGGGTATCATTGTGATACCCCTTTGTTGTTTATAGCATATGGTCAATCAATACCTTAATACCAATTCCAATCAGTAATATGCCACCCAATATTTCAACCTTATTGCGAAAGCGGCTGCCAATACGCCAACCAATACCAATGCCAGCTAAAGAAAATAAAAAAGTGACTATACCAATAATAATAGCAGGTAGAATAATATCAACATTTAAAAGAGAAAAAGAAATACCGACAGCCAAGGCATCAATGCTAGTGGCTATAGCCAGTGTGGTAATGGTTTTTATACAATCAGTATTTATATAAGCTTTTTCTGATTCATTGTGAGCAAACATTGCCTCATATATCATTTTCCCACCAATAAAACTTAATAGGCCAAAAGCAAGCCAATGATCGTAGGCACTGATTATATCAGCAAAAGAATGTCCCAACCACCAACCTATAACAGGCATGATTCCTTGAAAGCAAGCAAAAAAACAACAAATTCTTGCAACAGAAGTAAGCCGGAATTTTTTAAGTGATAAACCAAGGGTAATGGAGACGGCAAATGAATCCATGGCCAAGGCAATAGCTATTACTATAATCGTGACTATTTCCATAAATCTATATATTCGGCAAAAATAGAATTTTTGTGCATATCATCAAGTTAAGTCTGTAGATTTTCTTTTAACACATTTTTAGAATATATGGCACAGAGATTGACTAATAGTTAACAATAATTAAAGCAATCAGAATCCAATATACAAATGAAGCTTTACTGTTGTAGATTATAGCTAAATTTTGTTTTGAAGAGCAAATAGGAAGCTTATACTAATAAGGTGAGAATCTAATTTTGGAGGATTGAATTATTGATTTATGATTTTTGAAATTAAATAGGAGAGAGGCGTTCGTATAAAAAAGAGAATTTGTTACAAACGTGAACTATCTTTCAAGGTCAAACCACCACGATTAGACATTCTTTATTACACGACTCATTACAAATGTAATTTACAAATCTACACTATTTGATCCACTGATAGCAATTATAAATAAGTGTTAAATTTTGATATAAGAATCATAAATTCAGTCATTTATACAATTTACTTGTATTAAATAGTTAAAATAGATTAACACATCTGTAATAAATATAGCAGATCGCCCCATTAAACACTGTGGTTGTACTAATAAAAGCTTTAAAAACCAGCTATTTATAGTATTTATATAAAGTATATATTAACATAGGTGTTGCTTCCTTGTTTTATAGACACTTACAGAAGCCTTTGTATATAATTTAGTCTGATACTTTCTATCGTACAGCCGTATTTAATATAGATGTAAAAATTTGTTAATAGTCATTGTTTGAATTAATTAACAAAGTAGACCTATAGTAATTATTAACAAATATTGATTTTGAATACGTAGATATTAAATTAGGTACAGTGTTAAGTTACAATATTAACCACACCAAGTTACAAATGGTTATTAATGTAATCAGGATTTGTTTGGTATAATTGTAATTTATGTGTTACATTTGTATGAATATTGTTTTCAACCCTTTGTTTACAATTAGCAACCATCATGAAAGAGCGTTTAGAAGCCATTATTAAACATGAGAAAATAACACCATCGCGATTAGCCGATCTGATTGGTGTGCAACGATCAGGTGTTTCACACATTATGTCGGGGCGTAATAAACCTGGTTTGGACTTTTTAAATAAACTTTTAAATCAGTTTCCACACATCAGTGGCGATTGGTTAATTACCGGACAAGGTGAAATGTTAAAAAACAAAGCAACTAAGCCAGTTGTCGAACAATTAAGCATTGAGTCACCATCACTTCCTAAAAAGTCGTTTAAAACACCCTTAAATACTGCTAAAGAAGAAAGTCAGGTAACATACGAAACGAAACCGGTTGTTGATACTACCAAAAGTGAAAAGGTGGTTGAACGAATGGTTGTATTTTATACCGATAAGACCTTTGCCGAGTATAAACCTGAATAATCGTCTCCTGCATTCGCAATATTTCTGAATTTAATTCGTCAATTTTTTCTATCTTTGCAGCGATTTTAAACTGTTTACAAAAGTAAATTACATTTGTAGGTACAGGTTTATTAATGCAACGATTTAAATAGTAGTAACGCGTATGAAAAAATACGTTGACGATTTTAAAGTCATCAAAAATGAGCGCTTAAACCACGAATATGTGGTCTTAACTCTCCAGCATCCGGGGAAATTACCTCCCATGTTACCAGGTCAATTTGTAGAAGTAAGGGTTGATAATGGCCCTAATACCTTCCTTAGAAGGCCAATTTCCATCCACGACATCGATGAAGAAAACAATACCATGCTTTTGCTGGTACAGGAAATTGGTGAGGGTACTCAGTTAATGTGTGCTCTAAAGGAAGGTGATACTTGTAATATGGTTTACCCCTTGGGCAATAGTTTTGCCATGCCTGATAAACCACGTGTTCTGCTTGTTGGTGGTGGATGCGGCATTGCGCCTTTGTTGTTCATGGGACGACGTTTAAAAGCCAATGGTATTGAGCCACAGTTTTTACTAGGTGCCAGAACAGCTGAAGGTTTGATTGCCTTAGATGCCTTTAAACAATTGGGAACCGTGCATACAACAACCGAAGATGGATCAGTAGGAACCAAAGGTTTTGTTATTCATCATCCGGTAATGCGTACACAAACGCCTGATATTGATCAGATATACACCTGCGGACCTGAAGCGATGATGAAGGTGGTGGCGAAGTATGCGGGCAATCACAATATTAAGTGTCAGGTTTCGCTCGAAAACCATATGGCATGCGGCTTTGGGGCATGTTTATGCTGTGTTGCCGAAACTTTAGATGGTAATAAATGTACGTGTACAGATGGTCCAGTATTTGATTCAACTTATTTAAAATGGTAGATTTATCGATAGATTTAAACGGATTAGACCTTAAAAATCCGGTGATGACGGCCTCTGGTACCTTTGGTTACGGAGAGGAATTTATGGATTTCTTTGATGTATCTCGCTTGGGTGGTATAATGGTCAAGGGAACAACGCTTAAACACCGAGAGGGTAATCCCTATCCCCGCATGGCAGAAACACCTCAGGGCATGTTAAATGCGGTTGGTTTGCAGAATAAAGGGGTGCATTACTTTGCCGATACCATCTATCCACGCATTAAGCATTACGATACACATCTTTTTGTGAATGTATCGGGTTCAACCATTGAAGAGTATGTTGAAACGGCTGAAGTGGTTAATGCCTTGGATCATATTCCTGGTATTGAACTAAACATCTCTTGTCCCAATGTGAAGGAAGGCGGAATGGCGTTTGGTACGAGTTGCCCATCAGCTGTTGCGGTTGTTGAAGCGGTACGTAAGGTGTATAAGAAGCACTTGATGGTAAAGCTGTCTCCTAATGTAACCAATATTGCTGAGATTGCTAAGGCTGTAGAGGATGCTGGAGCTGATTCGGTTTCCTTAATTAATACCTTACTTGGTATGGCCATCGATGTTAAGACTCGTAAGCCAATTTTATCGACCATTACAGGTGGTTTATCGGGGCCGGCCGTAAAACCTATTGCAGTACGCATGGTTTGGCAGGTTGCCCAGGTTGTTAATATTCCAATTGTAGGTATGGGCGGCATAATGAATGCCAATGATGCCATAGAGTTCATGTTGGCTGGTGCATCGGCCATACAAGTGGGGACTGCTAATTTTATTGATCCTGCCGTAACGCTTAAGATAATAGATGGAATAGAGGCCTATTGTAAAGAACATGGATTTGCCAAAGCAAGTGATTTAGTAGGTGCAATGCAAGCGTAGTAGCTGTATATAAACCTATTTCAATAGATTACTACCCGGGTAACATTTGTTATTCGGGTATTTTTTTATCCAGTTCTTTCGTATTACAAATGTAACAATTGCTTAAATTACATTTGTAATACAGCTTCGTAAGCTTCTAGTGATTGTAATTATTTAATGATGTATCTGGTAAGAAGTTTACTGTGCTATTTTTCAATAAAATACTGATCAACCTTTTGGAATATATGGTAGAATATACGCACCTTTCTAGTTCCTGATCCTTGGGATGACAGTCTTGCTATATGATAGCCACTATTGCGCTCTATTAAGGCAGCACAGATCCACTTATGTACCTAATTGACTGTTGTTGGAATGGTAGGTGTAGTCATAGTTACGCTTTCTTATACCTGGTGTTAATGACGGCATTTTGAAGTGATTTCTTACTGCTTTCCATTTTTCAGGAAGAACAAATAATCTGTGAAAATAGGTGGTCTTATAAATTAGAAGAAGCATCTGATCCATTCTGTTTTAAACAAAGCATTCTAACTGCAATTCTGATTTATGGTATACGAGTATACCTATTGCTTGCTCGCACTTATGCGCCTGGATCAGACGAATCACCTTTTTGAAATGCACTTGATGCGTTTTATTCGATACCCTATTTTATGTGAGATATGAACTGAATCCTGATCCTTAAAAGAAGGCAATTCACGAATCCTTATAAATGAAAAAAAGCAACCTATAAATAGATTGCTTTTTTGGTGGTGACTCAGCAGGGATTCGAACCCTGGACCCACGCCTTAAAAGGGCGTTGCTCTACCAGCTGAGCTACTAAGTCATCCTGTTTTTGCGGTTGCAAATATAGGTGAATACACCATTGTCACCAAATATCAGAACAAAAAAAATGCATTTTTTTTCAATAAAAAATGCAAACTATTTAAGATGTGGCGCTTAAATATGTTGTGTTTTTTTCTTTTAGATTCATAATGGGCTTAAATTGGTGTCGAATGCAATTCCAACGGTCGGGATATTGCGAAAATAATTGCAAAATACGTGCTCGATTCTTTTTTAATGCGTCACTAATAGCTGGTGCACTAATTGCCTTTTCCATGTTTTGCCCCACCTGAGCACTTGTAAGGTTTTGTCCTGCATTAAGTGTGCTTTGAGCTGATTGTTCCAGACGATCGAGTAATAGCATTGTTTTTGATAGGCGATTTTGGGGTGTGTTGCTACTTTCTGGCCTTGGCGTTTCAATTTCTGAGAATTGTAGATATGCTAATTCTAGTTCTATGGTGTCCCCAGCTGTAAATTCAAATAGTTCACAAATGTAAACTAAGCTTTTTTCTATGCTTTGTTTTAATTGGCGTATCGTTTTACAGTGCTGTATAAGCGATTCCTTGCACGATTCTTGAATAACATAATTAAAGCCGTTTCTTTCGCCTAATTCGAATAAGTAATGCTCTATCCAATCATTTTTCCATTGTTTGATTTCATGCATTTGAGCTTTTTGCTGCTCATGCATTGATTTTAAAACAGATTGTGTTTGTTTTTTGAACTGTCTAAATGTATTTTTCTGTTTTTGATATAGACTTAGATTTGTATTGGCAAATTGAAATGCCAGGCGTCCTATAATGGCCTTTTCCGATGTGCTAAACGCTTCTTGGGCACCATTGATACCAAAATTACTTTTGTCGTTTCTAAAAAATAAATAATATAAATCGCCTAAGGTATTTTGTTCAAGCTTAATTCGTATCAATAGAACCAGGTATTGCGCTTCGCTGAATAGATCCAGTTGTCCGATAGATGTTTTGCTAGAGGATTGAAAAGGAAGTGTTTCCGCATTCAACCATTGAAAGCCACCTGCTGCTTCTCTTGTGACTTGTAAAGTTTTACTTAAATCAGAGCTCGTTTCAAAACTAGTACTTTGTTGACTTAAACTGTTTCGTAACCATTCCATGCCTTGTAGTTTCTGGCTTTTATCGTCACTCCAAAAACCAACAATACGATCAATGCCTTCCATAAATACAGGCCATTGCTGCATCATATGAATCGCGGCATTCGATTGCATGTGTTTTTGATTTGAGTTCATGGAAAATTCAGTCAATACATAATTAAGTAAAAGTAATAAATTAAGCTAAAATTTAAGTAAATAATTTAAGCTTTATTTTGAGTTAAGTCAAGTTTTAAGTTTGATATTTTACTTAAATATTTTGTATACTACTTATAATCAGTAGTAAATTGCGATAGTTTTTAGTTCCGACTAGAATATTCTCATTCTCAAAGTTCAGTAATAACCCAAAATAATTAAGTTGTGGAAAATAATCTTAATAAAGTTTTAGAAAGCTTAGCCGAATGGTTTATGCAATTGTTTTTTGATCCCATGTATTTTTTAAAGCCTTCCGTTGCAGAAGTACAAACCTTGGTTGATGATTCAAGTTTGAGTTACGAGGAAGAAGATGTTAATCCACTTAATAGGTATGTGCAAAAAATAGTGTCAAGGTCCGTATTTAAGCCTTCAAATAGAAAGATGTTTGGTAGCTTCAATGTAGCTATCGAAAGGAATGTGAATCGTTTTGAATGGCTTTTTAAAGACGGCGCTGCTGATCTGAATGAAGGTATAAGAATATTGCTCTTATATTACATGAAAAGCATCTCCAGTACTTAACCAAAGATGCTCTTAATGCTTTTAAAGGCCAAACAATTCCATTTTATCCACGTAAATGGACTTATTATTCTGGTATAATGCCGAAGTTAAAATGACTGGTTTTGCCAAATAAAATGCAGAAAAACCAGTTTCATTATTCAATCGAAGTGTATACTATTGGGCGCTTTTTAATTTATTTTTCAAGTCTACCATTTTAATGGCAGTTATTGCTCCTTCATCTCCTTTATTACCGTGTTTGCCGCCACATCGGTCAAGAGCTTGTTGTTGATCAAGAGTGGTCAGTAATCCAAAAATGAATGGAATGGGATATTGTATGTTCAA
Organism: Carboxylicivirga fragile; assembly: GCA_025499625.1. Classification (GTDB taxonomy): domain Bacteria; phylum Bacteroidota; class Bacteroidia; order Bacteroidales; family Marinilabiliaceae; genus Carboxylicivirga; species Carboxylicivirga fragile. The sequence goes on from JAFMVD010000001.1 coordinate 58,365, forward strand.
ATGTGTCATGCCTTGCGTTACGCCTTGGCAAACAAAATCGAAATGTGGCGTATCTCCTTGAATAACGCAGCCCAAGCAAATAACAGCATCTACATCTGTTAGTTCGGCCATGTATTTTGCTCCTGCGGTTAATTCAAAACTACCCGGAACATATTTCTTAAGGATATTATCTTCCTTAGCGCCATGTTTAATTAAAGTGTTGTAGGCACCCTGATAAAGAGCTTCTGTTATTTCTGTATTCCACTCCGAAACAACAATGCCAAACTTCATTTCACTGGCAGATGGTACAGCTTCAATATTATAATCCGATAGGTTTTTTAAACTTGTTGCCATAATGCTTTATTTTTCACAAAAATAAAAGAGGTTGTCCATACAATCAAGACAACCTCTTTAAAAATCTTAACGATAATCTTATTTACCTTGCTTCAATTGAGCACGTGTTAAATACTTGTCGATCTGACGTGCTTCGCTTGAGCTTTTGTATTTTTCTTTAATGACGGTATAACTGGCTACTGCTTCAGCATAATTACCAGCTGTTTCGTGCATTAAAGCTAATTTCATTAAATACACAGGAGCAGTTAATTCATTGTCAATGCTAGCTGCTTTTTTGTATTGGCTCATGGCCTTATCAGTTTCACCCAATTCAGCATAAGCATCTCCTAATGCTCCAGTTGCTGTTGCATTGATGTTAATCTCCGATGAAGAGAACCCCTTTAGGTAAGAAACTGCTTCTTCAAAATCTCCCATCTGCAAATGAGCAATACCTGCATAATAGCCAGATAATTTACCTGCTTTGGTTGAACCAAATTCATCCATAATCTCTTCGAAACCTGGATTGATTCCATCACCATTAAGGGCTAATTTAAAACTATCCTGCTCAAAATATTGCTGCGCATAGAAAACCTGAGCCTGAGCTTCGTTTTCTAAAGGTAAAAAGTAGAACTTTTTTAATCCCCAGTAACCACCAACTATAACAATAATCGCTAAGGCGATAATGCTTAGTTTATTTTGGTTTTCTTCAATAAAATGCTCTGTTTTACTTAATGCACTTTCTACATTTTCGAAATTATCTTCTGCAGGCGTACCTTTTTGTTGCTTTGACATATTCTCGTTTATTTATTCGAAAGGCAAATGTAATCGTTTTAACAAAAATACAAAAGCGTGTTTCCCTTATTTTAGAGCCTTGTTGAAAAAAATATTATGAAGTGAGCATATTTATGCTGACAGTTGGGTTTGGATGACTATTTTTGTGCCAAAATCATCCACATGCACATTAAGCATCTTAACCTTGTAAATTTTAAAAATATCGACCAGGCCGAGATTGAGTTTTCTCAGGGAATCAATTGTCTGGTTGGGCATAATGGAGCTGGAAAAACCAATGTGTTGGATGCCTTGTACTATTTATCCTTCTGCAAAAGTTATTTTAACTCGGTAGATAGTCAAAACATCAGGCACGATGAGGAGTTTTTTGTGGTACAAGGTCAATATTTGCGTAACGATGAGAACGAACAAATCTATTGTGGACTTAAACGATCTCAGAAAAAACATTTTAAGCGCAATAAAAAAGAATACGGTAAGTTGGCTGAGCACATTGGTTTTTTACCCTTGGTGATGATTACACCGTCGGATGAACAATTGATAAACGATGGCAGTGAACTGCGCCGTAAATACATGGACGGTGTTATTTCGCAATACGACCGTGCCTACCTCGATGATTTATTACGCTATAACCGTGCTTTGGTACAGCGCAACGCAACATTAAAGCAAATGCGTGAATCAGGCAAGCGCGATACCAGCATGTTAAGCCTGTGGGATGAGCAATTATCGAAACTGGCACATAGTATTTATGAAAAAAGAGCGGCTTTTTTGAAGGAGTTGGTTCCGGTGTTTCAAAAATACTATGCCTACATATCAGAGGGCAAGGAAGAAATAGCCATTGAGTATCGTTCGCATCTACATGATGGCACTTTGGTCGATCAGTTAAAGGAAGTTTGGCAGAAGGATGTGATAGTTGGTTATACCTCTAAGGGTATCCATAAGGATGACCTGGAAATGCAGTTAAGTGGTTTTCCTATAAAAAAAATGGCATCGCAAGGGCAGAAGAAGACCTTTCTAATAGCTCTTAAACTGGCTCAGTACGAATTTATCCACCGCCATAATGGTTTGAAACCCATTTTGTTGTTAGATGATATTTTTGATAAGTTGGATGATGCGCGTAGCAATCAATTACTAAAGCTGGTATCAGAAGATTTATTCAATCAGATATTTATTACTCATACCAAGGAATCGTATGTGCTAGATATTGTAAAGCAAACTGGTAAGGCTTATAAAATAATTGGTGTTGAAGGCGGACAAGTGAAAGATTTGGAGGAAGTTAAATGAAAAAGAAGTCAGCGCTACCCATAAAGGATATTATTAAGGAATGCTTAAAAGAGCAAAACTTAAACCAGCGCCTATTGGAAAACCGTGCGGTTACCTATTGGGAAAGGGTACTTGGTCCAGCGGTTGCTAAAGCAACTAGTCGAATATACATACATCAAGGAACCTTATATGTAGAGCTGACTTCCAGCGTATTGCGCAATGAGTTATTGATGTGGAAAGACCGGATAATAGTTAACCTCAATCAAGCCATTGGTGAGGACATTGTGCAAAATATTGTTTTAAAATAAAACAGCCCGAATAAATCGGACTGTTCCTGTGTGTAATCGTTTAAATTTACAATAGATTGGTGCAGATTTGAATACAGTCTAGTCGTCAATTATCTAACAATCTTCTGATCTATTAATTCTAACTACAACCTCCTTTTACGCGACTTACTTTTTTAACAACTGGCTTATCCAGATTAGCCACTGCTTTGGCTATTTCAGTAAGCTTAGTAGCTGCATCAACCCTAAAGTTATAAGTATTCATTTCATCTTTAGTGGCAGGTGCATTTTGCTCAGCTATTTGAAAGAACTGCACATTAAAATCGTTTGCGCTAGCACTTAATGCAGCATTTTCTGCTTTACCGTAGTATTTTGAAATCAGTAAGGCGCGCTTGGCATTATCCACATCATCCCCATAAAATACATTGGTTTTAATATTTTGCTGCAGCAAATACCGATTTTCCTGTTTGTTTAATTCATTCAAAGGCACGTTTATGGCCGTCGGGATATGGAATTTCTCAAATGCCTCTTTGGAGCGCACATCAATCACATTGTACTGATAATATTGGTGCATTAGTTCGTAAGCTAACTTGTCGGCATCCATTGTTTTTATATCGGCTGCATTCGACACAAGACTTTCTTCAATACGTTGATGCATTAATTCGCCACGTGTTGGAGTAATCATTGTAAGCACGATGACAACAATAGCTAGTCCCACTGCCACTGAATATTTTTTGACATCAGATTTTAACCATGGCACTTTTTTACCATTCACACGGTTTTCTATTTTTTGAACCAAAATAAAAATGACTGTGGCTCCAATCACCATGATGAGTCCAAATACTTCACGTGATAAGCCCATCATTTCAAAGACCAATAAATCGCCCCAATTCTCAGCGTAATACATATCCTTAATCAAAGGGAATGATTCGCCAAAGGCAAATACGCCAAGTATGGCCCCAAACACAAAGGCCATGCCATCAACCTTACCGGTAGCAGCCGCGCACACACTTGTGCCTGGACAAAAACCGCCAATAATGAAACCACCTCCCATAATGCCACCGCCAATTAGAGCGGCCCATAAGAATGTTGGGTTTATGTAGATGATGCTTACATCAAGTAACTCCATGTGATTGAGTAAGATGACACCAACCATTGCCGTTACGCCGGCAGTCATAAATACTTTTAATACAGTGAAATCGTAGCCGTAGAAAAGGCCAACCAGTTTTTTTGTTGAACCAAAACCAGCTTGTTCAAGCGCGAAACCAAAACCTATACCAATAATGATGGCAAGGATGAAGTTAAATTCGTTGCTTATAATATGAGGTACTAATGGTGCCATTGTTAATTTGCTTTATTTATCCAAAGTTTTCTAAAAAAGAAGGCCAATGCGTAAGCCATCCCAAAAATTGATAACATGGTGATGATGCCGCCAAAGGACATGACTGCCATTCCACTTAAGGCTGAACCACTGGTGCAGCCCCGCGCTATTTGACTACCAAAACCAAAGAGTGCACCACCAAATATGGCAGCTGCAATTCGTGTTGAGTTTTTCACACCAACGCCTTTTTCAAGTTTAAGCGATACTCTGTTAGAGATAACGGCTGATAAAAAGGCACCAATGATAACACCAATGACTTCGAAGAACAACCAGGATTTCAACGGTCCATCAGGATGTTGATCGGCATATTTTTTATAATAATCTACCGATTCAGCATGACTTGGAGTTACGCTTTGAACCGTTTGCATTACTACACTTTTTAAGGCACCACTGGCGCCAAGCCCTCGACCACTAATGTAGATAGTAGCCAATAGAACAAACCCTAGAAAGAAACCAGCAAGGTAAGGGTTCATGTATTTTTTAGGAGTTTCTATCATTTCTCTTTTTCCTTAGTAGGTTCAACTTCGCTGTTTGAGGTGCTCTTATCCTCTTTATCTAATATTTCCCAACCAGTTAACATGGCTTTAATATTAGTGGTTAATGTATGCCCTGTTGTGGTCATGTATACATGAATAACAATAAACGACAGCAATAAAAAGGCACCTATGGTGTGAGCCCAGGCAATGTATTCTAAAGGAATATCACTGATGATGATAATATCATTGGCATCATAGGTTTTAAAATACATGTACAGTAAGCCAGATAGGATAACGATGGGTGCCATCACCAATTTAAAACCCAAATAAACCATGGCCTGTAGAGGGTTTAGCTTTTTACGAGCCGATTTAATGGTTGGGTGAGGATCGTTGCGAAACATCCCAATGGTATAATATTGAATCTGCGCTTTTAGCTTTGATATAGTTGGTATATATTGCTTCCATTCGCCAGTGGTGAAGTGCCAAAAAATTGAAAGTCCAATCAGACCTAATAATAAATAAGAAGCAATACGGTGATAGGCGACCGCTATCTCAAACCCTAACAACTGGAATGAATCGTGTATTTCAAAACCTGTGAGTGCTAAGAAAAAGATAAGTGCAGCCTGGCTCCAATGCCAAAAGCGTTCGAATTTTTTATAGATATATACTTTTTCCATTTTAATCGTATTTTATGTCTTCTGATTCAACTTCGTTTTTTGATAGGGCTTTAAAAAAGCGAGCTAGTGCATGAATAAAAACACCCGCAACTGATGCCCATAATAAGATATTTCCCAATAATTCAATCCAGTCATTGCTATCGCGTCCTGGTAGATAAAAACCGTCTAAATTGGCCAATCGACCATTGTTACTAGTGTGGCATTCTTCGCACGATAAGGCTTGTTCCTTGGGCGATACCATGTGGTTGATAGGCCAGTACATTTCTGTTTCTACAAATTCATAATGACCACTGTAGGGCAAACCCACTTCCTTCATGCCTGCTGTAGCGGATAATTGCCAATCAAAATCCATCCAATAAGCACTGTCACCTTTTGATTCGGAATACAAACGTGGTTGAATTAATAGTTTTGTTTCAGGATCGTAAATCTGATCTCCTCGATGCACTTTAACCGGGTATATCTTTGCTTTGCTATCATGAGCATCGCCTAGTAAGCGATTGACTTGAATAGGAAATTCAGAAACGGTATCGCCCAGGGCATAATGAGTAGCTTGACCGTTGAACCAATAGTACTCAGGTTCAACATTCTTTTCCCATACAAACTCACCTTTAATAGATAAGTAGGAGTGGTTGCCCATGGAATCTTCTTCATGAAAAGCATTACCATTTTCATCCAAACGTCCTGCTTCCGACCATTTCCAGGCCATCTTGGTGGCATTCTCTTTAGCGTAAGTTGGAATGTGACAAGTTTGACAACTTACTTTTGAAAAATGTCGATTAAGTAATTCGTCGTGGTGTGGTTTAGCACCGTGGCAATCATCACAATTCAGGCGGTTTACATCTGTTGAGGATACCGAATACAACTTTCCTTTTATTTGATGTTTATCTGCTGTATGGCAATCGACACACGACATGTTTATGCCATTGCTGGCCATGTGCACATCGGTATTTCGATCGCAGGAAAGCAGTGCTTCTTCCAAATCGCCGTGTTTTACGTTATTTCCACCACCGCTGTAAAAGTGACAAGCACCACAATTGATTTTATTTGGTCGCCCTACACTTTGTGCTACATTATTTAAATTAACACTACGATCGGGATAACCCGCCATGGCCGAACCTTTAATATATTCTTCGCTACCATCATGGCATACCATGCAATCCACATTACGTGCATTTTCAAAGTCAAAAGTATTGTTACCCATTCCAAAGCCAATGTGGCATTTGGCGCAGCTTTGTTCGTTGCTACTAGCACCAATACAAAAGTTATTGAGCACATTTTTCTTACCAACACTGGTAATACCTTTACCTTCCTCGTAAGCTAATCGCTCCCAATTCCAATGGCTGGATTGTATAATCTCTTTGTGGCGTTCGTTGTGACAAGTTAAACAGGCCTCAGTAACTTCCTGAGGTGTGTCAAACTGCTCTTGCAAAATGGTAAATTTTGAATGATCAACAGATGAAGATGGTTGAACAGCATACTTCTGTTTTAACTCGTATTGAGCTAAATTCAAAGGCTTCTCCTTATGAAATAAGTTAAGCGCTAATAGAATTAAAACTGTGCCAAGCACAGTAAATGTAATGATCTTGTTCATTATTTAGGTATTGAATAATCGAAATGCAAATATATCTAGATAAATAGATATAAAAAGTGCAGATAGTCACCTGTGACTAATTTAAATTCAGTCTTGTTAAAAATTAGACTGATTGATATGATTATTCAAAACCTTAATTGTTATGAACTAATAGGATAGAAGAGGTGCTATTATAAATTGGCGCCTCTGGAAATAATTGTAAGCAATGTAAAACTTAGCTAATTTTAATTCTTTGCGGTTTATTTTTATCATTGAGCGAAGCGAAAGTAAACACGCCGCTGATCACTTTTTCGCGACCGGTGTCATACATGGGTTCACAATAGATATCGACAGCAACATCAATTGTAACGGCTTGAACTTTTGATATTTTACCAACAACTTCAACGATGGTATTTTCTCCAACGGCTTTATGAAATTTAATTTCACCTGTTTTAATAGTGAACATGCGTTGTCTTGTAAATCTGGTAGCGGTAATGTAAGCTACTTCATCCATCCATTTTAGGGCTAAGCCACCAAACAAAGTTTCGTTCGCATTATATGTGGTTGGAAACACTGCTTTAAATTGTCGGGTCTCGCTATTCTTTATTTTTTCTTCCATCAACAAAAATTTTACACAAAAATACAATAAGATAATGAACATATGTTCAAATAAATTATATTTTTGCACTGTGATTATCACTTTTATTACCATACAAAGATATGCCACGAAAAAAAAGAAGTCGTAAAATACTGCACCCGCCTATAATGGAAGGGTTTAAACCCTTTGGGATACCAATGACCGAACTTGAGCCCGTTATTTTGCTTTATGAAGAATATGAAGCCATACGCTTAACAGATTACGAAGGCCTAATACAAGTTGCTGCGGCGGATGAAATGAATGTGTCGCGACCAACGTTTACGCGAATTTATGAAAAGGCAAGACAAAGTATTGCGAAAGCTTTTGTTGAAGGTAAGGCCATTTTTATTGAAGGTGGTGATTACCATACCGATGATCACTGGTATAAGTGCGAGGCATGTATGAAACTTAACATTGAAAATGAACCAGTAAGTGCTTGTCAATACTGCCAATCAGATAATTTACGAAAACTGAATAATACGGATGAATAAGGCGACTGAAACAAACGGATATTGTATATGTGTGCATTGCAATGAGCGTATTCCACATATTAAAGGGCAGCCGTGCCGCGAAGTAAAATGTGATAAGTGTGGACGGGCTATGATGCGAGAAGGAAATTATCACCACCAACTATATTTAAAAAAGAAAGGAGAACCAAAACATGAAAATTGCAGTTCCAACGAAAGGAAATGTCGTTGATGACCACTTTGGTCATTGCGATGAGTATACTGTGTTTACAGTGGTAGAAAAGCAAATTACAGAAACGGAGAAACTACCATCGCCCAAGGGCTGTGGCTGTAAAAGTAACATTGCATCCATTTTGCAGAATAAAGGCGTGAGTGTTATGCTTGCTGGAAATATGGGTAATGGAGCATTAAATAAGTTGAACAACTTCGGTATTGATGTTATTCGCGGATGCCAAGGTGATGTTAGTAAACTTGCGGAATCATTTATTGCAGGTACTTTAAATGACTCTGGTGTAGCTTGTCAAGCGCATGGGCACGCAGAAGAGGGGCATCAATGTCAACATTAACATGTGCTTATAACACAAAAAAGAGGGTATCCAAATGGATACCCTCTCTCTCGGTATTGTAAATATATTGTAAGTTATACAACTTTTACGTTTACTGCATTTAAGCCTTTTTTACCTTCTTGAAGATCGAATTCAACTTCATCACCTTCGCGAATTTCGTCGATTAATCCTGTTACGTGTACAAAATGCTCTTTTCCGTTATCTTCAGAAATGAAACCAAAACCTTTAGCGTCATTGAAGAATTTTACTGTTCCTTTACTCATTTTACTTGTATTGAAATTGTTATAATAATGATGTAAAGATAAATTATTAATTGGAATAAATCCAATTAAATGGTTTTATCTAACAAATTGATTACTTTTTTTTTGATTGAGGCTTTATTGATAAAGCTAAAACGCTTCAAAAGCCCCATTTATAAAAGAAAAGAGGGTGTCCAAACGGATACCCTCTTTCTTGGTATTGTAAAATATATTGTAAGTTATACAACTTTTACGTTTACTGCATTTAAGCCTTTTCTACCTTCTTGAAGATCGAATTCAACTTCATCACCTTCGCGAATTTCGTCGATCAATCCTGTTACGTGTACAAAATGCTCTTTTCCGTTATCTTCAGAAATGAAACCAAAACCTTTAGCGTCGTTGAAGAATTTTACTGTTCCTTTACTCATTTTACTTGTATTGAAATTGTTATAATAATGGCGCAAATATAAATGAATAATTGGAATATTTGAAGTTAATTTAGCTTAAGCACTATAAAGTTGATGATTTTTAGGTTTATTAGCTTTTGATATCGCAATTACATGCGCCTATATACGCTTAAATTCAGGTTATTGGGGAGATTATTTTCTTTGTAAAGAAATGGAAAATTAATTGCTTATTTTTAGTTAATTTCTAAATATAAGGCGAAAATTCTGTATTTAAAGGGCACAATTCATCCTTATTTATTCATTTGAAACACCATTTAATCCTAATTCTTTGGCTACTGTTTTCATCCCTTCGATGGTTTCCAATATTAATTCATCCAAATCCATATTTAAACGTTGTGCTCCATCTGTAATAATACTGCGGTCAACTTTAGCAGCAAAACGTTTATCCTTCCATCGCTTTTTCATGGATTTAAGTTTTAAGGAGTGGATACTCTTATCGGGACGAACCAACGCAGCGGTTGTAACTAGTCCTGTCAGTTCATCGGTGGCATACAGGATTTTCTCCATTAAATGAACGGGCTCAACATCGGTACATATGTCATAGGCATGAGATAGAATGGCTCTAATGTAGTCTTCGGGCCATTGTTCCTTTTCTAAAATCTCTTTTGCTTTTATACAGTGTTCTTCCGGAAATTGTTCGTAATCCACATCGTGCATTAAACCAATGATTCCCCACTTTTCCTCATCTTCATTGTATTTATTGGCAAAGTGGCGCATTACCGCTTCTACCGATAGAGCATGTTTATAAAGACTTTCGCTTTGATTGTATTGCTTAAAAAGGGCTAGCGCTTGCTGACGAGTTGGTACCATATATTAAGTTTTACACAAATATAAAAAATTTCATCGTCTAGGCTGGCGCTTTTACCTAATCATTAAAGCGAAACCCTCGGTAAAAACACTATCTTTCGACACCTTAAACAAAGTATTACATAATGGATTTAATTACACTAAACAAAGAATACGGATGCAATGATAATATTCGCTTTATTGATGAATACCATACCATTATTGCTGAAATTAAGAATAAATATGCAACAGTAAAAGTATCGCTTTATGGTGCACAGGTACTGAGTTTTAAACCCCATGATCAGGACGAGATTCTTTTTATGAGTAGTCAAAGTTACTTCGAAGATGGCAAGGCCATTAGAGGTGGCATTCCGGTTTGTTGGCCCTGGTTTGGTTCACACCCAAACAATGAAGAATTGCCATCGCATGGTTTTGCTCGTATTTCTACCTGGAAAGTCGTATCGTGCTTAAGCACAAATGATGCAGTAACGCTAAAATTGGGCTTGACAAGTAATGCATCAACATTGAAATTGTGGCCATTTGTTTTTAATGCAGAACTGGTGGTTAAATTGGGCAAAGAATTATCAGTATCATTAATTACCACCAATAAAAACGATGTACCGTTTGAAATTAGTTCAGCTTTGCATTCGTATTTTAAGCTGTCTGATTTTTCTGACACATCGCTTAAGGGCTTAAAAGATACTGCCTTTCTGGATGATGTGTCAGAAAAGGAAGGTTTGCAAAAGGAAGAATTACTTAGGTTTTCAGATAGAATAGATTGCAGGTATAGAAGAACAGAATCGCCATGCCTTATTAATGATAAGGATAGACAAATAAAGGTAGAAAAACGAGGTAGTGAAATTACTGTGGTATGGAACCCCGGGAAACAATTGTCTGCAGAAATGAAAGATTTGGGTGATCAGGATTATAAACACATGCTTTGTGTGGAAGCAGCTAATAGCTTGGAAGATACCATTACAGTTCAAGCCGGAAAAAAACATACTTTGGAAACAATTATTTCAATTGTTTAGATAGTTGCTTAATCCTTTTGCAAAGTTGATTGTTAAAAGAAATAAGATGTCTGATTCTTGATTTAGGAATCAGACATTTATTTTTGGATTAAACTTTACACACATATAATAATGCCAAAAACTTGCTACCACTGTGGAAGCCCTTCTCAAACTTGGGTAAAGCACGATGATAAAGACTTTTGTTGTGAAGGATGCGTAATGGTGTACGATATCTTGAAAAGCAACGATATGGGTACTTATTACGATATTAACAATGCGCCTGGCATTCGAAAAAAATCAACAACTTCAGAATATTACGATTACCTCGATCAGGATGAGATTAAGGCATCGGTATTAGATTTTCATGATGGAGATACCTGCCGCATTAAATTATATATTCCGTCTATTCACTGTAGTTCATGCATTTGGCTAATCGAGAATTTACAACACCTGCACAAAGGGGTCATTACTTCAACGGTTAATTTTAATAAGCGAGAAGCAAGCATAACTTATAACGAAGCACAGATAAAATTAAGCGAATTGATGAATTTGCTTTCGTCAATTAATTACAAACCTCACATTAAAACGGAGGAACAAAAGAAGTCGAGCAAAAAAAGCCGTCAGCTTTTGGTAAAACTGGGGATAGCAGGCTTTGTTTTTGGCAATGTAATGTTATTGAGTTTTCCAGAGTATTTATCGGACGATGTGGCGTTGAATCCTGAATTAATTGAGGCTTTTAAATGGATTAGCTGGCTCTTAGCTCTACCTGTGATGTTATATTCAGGAAACGACTATTTTATCACCGCCTGGAAGAACCTGAAACGCAAAATCATTTCAATTGATTTGCCTATTGTATTAGGTATTATAGCTATTTTTTTGCGCAGTACGTATGAGATAGCGACATCAAGCGGACCCGGTTATTTGGATTCTTTAACTGGATTGATCTTTTTCCTGTTAATCGGTAAATGGTATCAGGCCAAAACCTATGAGGCACTTAGTTTCGACAATGATTATTCATCTTATTTTCCTTTGGGCATTACTCGTATAAAGAATAATGAAGAAGAAATTATACCAATCAATCAATTAGAATCTGGTGATTTGATTTCGGTACGAAATGGTGAAATTATTCCTGCTGATGCTAGCTTAGAATCCATTGGTGCATCCATCGACTATAGTTTTATAACAGGCGAATCGGTGCCGGTGCGTAAGCAAAAGGGTGATACTATTTATGCTGGAGGAAGAGTTATTGGTAGCGCATTATTATTAAAGGTTGAGAAAAAAGTTGAAACGGGATACTTAGCAGAGTTGTGGAAAGAGCGAACCGATAAGAAATCGTCGGAATCGATGCTTTCGTTGACGCTAAATATGGTGAGTAAATATTTTACCATTGCAATACTTATTATTAGCTCCTTAACAGCGCTTTATTGGTTGTGGTTCGACAGTTCAAAGGCACTATTGGCCTTTACTTCGGTATTGATTATTGCTTGCCCATGTGCCTTGGCTTTGTCTGTTCCATTTGCCTTTGGGCATGCCAGCCGAATTCTTGGTAAAAACCATTTTTATCTCAAATTAAGTTCCATTATTGAAGGCTTAACTAAAACCGATCAGGTGGTTTTTGATAAAACAGGAACATTGACCGACCCTGACACTTTTAAGGTAAGTTATGAAGGTGAGGAACTAGATCATTTTAATCGCTCCATCATTAAATCATTGGCGCATCAATCACGCCACCCATTAAGTAGAGCTTTGTATCAGCACTTAAGCGATGCCGATGAATTTGAAGTGTTGGATTTTAAAGAATTGGAAGGTGCAGGGGTAGAAGCCATGATAATGAATCACAACATTAAAATTGGTTCAGCATCATATATTGGAATTGAAAGTAAAATAAAACAAGAGTCTGCGCGGGTGTATGTATCCATTGACGATAAAGCTATTGGGCATTTTGTGATAACTAATTATTATCGTCCCGAATGGAAAGAAATGTTACGAGTGGTGCAGAAAAAAGCAGTGGTTCATTTACTGTCGGGTGATAATGATGCAGAACGTGAGATATTGGAGCGTGAGATTGCCAATGCTGATAATTTACACTTTTACCAATCGCCTAAGGACAAGCAAGCTTACGTGCAGAAATTAAAAGACAACAACAAGTTTGTAACAATGGTTGGAGATGGGATGAATGATGTTGGCGCACTTAAGGAAGCACATGTTGGAATAGCCGTTGCCGATGATGTTTATCAGTTTTCACCATCAAGCGATGCCATCATTAGTGCTAAGGAATTAATTAAATTACCCGTATTTATCAATTTTGCCAAGTCAGCTTTACGCATCGTTTACTTAGCAATAGGCATTTCGTTTCTTTATAATGTAGTTGGTTTGTATTTTGCCGTTACCGGACAGTTAAATCCTTTATTTGCAGCTATATTAATGCCCTTGAGTAGTGCTTCTGTTGTAGTATTTACAAGTTTAAGTGTTATGTGGTCGGCAAAAAAAAGACGATTACTTTAAAATAATGGAAACAAATGTAATATTCAGATTGTAATTATAGGCGGAAAAAGTAAGCTGAGATTACGCATTTAAGAGCTTTAAATCTTAAATATTGTTTATATTTGACCGAAATTTTAACCGATATAAGGGAACGAACTTTATAAGATAGTATGGAGATAATAATTGTTTTAGTGATTGCCAGCCTGTTAGTAGCCCTATTATTTTTATGGCTATTTATTTGGGCGGTAAAATCAGGACAATACGAAGACGATTATTCACCTTCTGTGCGTATATTGTTCGATAATCACGATAATAAAGAGCTTAAGTCTAATACAAAATCCAAAATCACCGATGAAGCAAGAGACGTTTTATTACGACAATAAAATTGTCAAGTATTTTATGTTCGCCACCATAATATGGGGCTTAGTTGGTATGTTGGCTGGGGTGCTTGCAGCACTTCAAATGGCAATGCCAGTTTTTAATTTTGAATCTGAATACACCACCTTTGGACGCGTTCGTCCAATCCATACTAATGCGGCAATTTTTGCCTTTGTTGGTAATGGTATTTTTATGGGGGTTTACTATTCTATGCAGCGTTTGTTAAAAACACGCATGTTTAGCGATGTACTAAGTTGGGTACATTTCTGGGTTTGGCAATTTATCATTGTGCTGGCAGCGCTTTCTTTAGCGCTTGGTTTCACAACTGGTAAAGAGTATGCTGAGCTAGAATGGCCTATTGATATCCTGATTGCCGTCTGTTGGTTAGTATTCGGATGGAATATGTTTGGAACCATTGTAAAACGCCGTGTGAAGCATTTATATGTTGCCATTTGGTTTTACATAGCCACTTTCATAACGGTAACTGTTTTACATGTTGTAAACTCAGTAGAACTACCAGTCACTTTATTTAAAAGTTATTCTTGGTATGCTGGTGTACAAGATGCCTTGGTACAATGGTGGTATGGTCACAACGCTGTGGCATTCTTCTTAACCACTCCTTATTTAGGTTTGATGTATTACTTCGTACCTAAAGCTTCGAATCGTCCGGTTTACTCGTATCGATTATCCATCGTTCACTTCTGGACCTTCTTATTTATTTATATTTGGGCAGGGCCACATCACTTATTATATACTGCATTACCCGATTGGGCACAATCATTAGGTACGGTCTTTTCTATCATGCTAATCGCTCCATCTTGGGGTGGTATGTTAAATGGACTACTAACACTTCGAGGTGCCTGGGATAAGGTTCGCGAGAGTGCAACTCTTAAATTTATGGTTGTAGCTGTTACGGCTTATGGTATGGCAACGCTTGAAGGCCCATTATTATCATTAAAAAATATTAATGCCATCAGTCACTTTACAGATTGGACTGTAGCACACGTGCACGTTGGTACATTAGGGTGGAATGGGTTCTTAACCTTTGGTGTACTGTACTGGTTAGTTCCTAAAATATTTAATGTAAAGCTATATTCTGAGAAATTGGCCAATGCGCACTTCTGGATTGGAACTTTAGGTATTTTATTCTATGCCATACCGATGTATTGGGCTGGTTTAGCGCAAAGCCTTATGTGGAAAGAATTTACTTCAGAAGGTTTATTAGCTTATCCTAGTTTCTTAGAAACAGTGACGCAAATACGTCCGATGTATTACATGCGTGCCTTTGGTGGTGTGATATATTTATCGGGTGCTATTTTAATGACTTACAACCTGTTTAAAACAGTTGGTAAAGGTAATATGGCAGCTAATGAAGAAACAACCGCTGTTGTTGAGAATCTTACCGCTAAAAAACCTGGTGAGAAGTTACACGCTGTATTGGAGCGTAAACCTTTCCAGTTTATGATATTATCATTAATAGTTGTGTTAATCGGAACTTTCGTAGAACTGATTCCTACTTTCTTGATTAAATCAAATGTGCCAACTATCTCTAGTGTAAAGCCTTATACACCACTTGAATTAGAAGGTCGTGATATTTACATCCGCGAAGGTTGTTATAACTGTCACTCTCAAATGGTTCGACCATTCCGATCAGAAACAGAACGTTATGGCGAGTATTCCAAAGCTGGTGAGTTTGTTTATGATCATCCATTCCAATGGGGATCGAAACGTACTGGACCAGATTTAGCTCGTGAAGGGGTGATGACTGGTAAAATTTACAAACCAGACGCCTGGCACTTTAATCACATGTTGGATCCTCAAAAATTGAATGCCAATTCAATCATGCCGAAATATCCATGGTTGATTAGTGACGATGCGGATATTGAAAGGATACCGGCTAAAATTAGAGCCATGCAAACTCTTGGTGTTCCTTATGCCGAAGGTTATGATGAGCTTGCCATTGAAGATTATATGGCACAAGCCGATAAAATAACTAATGGACTGAAAGCAGCTGGAATAGAAACAAAAAGTGAAAAGGAAATCATTGCTTTAATTGCTTATTTGCAGCGTTTAGGTACGGATATTTACAAAGTACAACCTGAGGCGGAATTGGCCGAATAAATAGGATAATATGAAACGACCATTTGGGGAGTTCAATCCCGATAGCTATCGGGAGGCAATTGAAATAAAAATTTTAAACAGATGAAATTAGTAAGACACTATTTAGAAGACATTGCTGGGATTGAAATTTATCCGATCATTTCATTTTTACTGTTCTTTGCCTTATTCATATTCGTATTATGGTACGTTATAAAAATGGATAAAGCACATGTAATTGAAGTTTCGAACTATGCAACGGATAAGGCAGACGAAGTACCAACTGCCGACGAGAGTTAATAAGTTGATTAGAAAAAACGAGAGCTGTAATGCAGCTTTCGTTCATATAATATTTATTTCATATCTATGGAAGAGATCAAAAAAGACCACAAAAATCTACCGGAAATTGACCCTTTAACGAATGATAAGTTCGTTCCGGAGCATGAATTTGATGGCATACGAGAATTAGCAAATAATCCACCGTGGTGGTTAACATTTATCTTGTTGGGCAGTATATTGTTTGCATACATTTATATTGCACGCTACCATTTCTTTAACGATGGTGATTTGCAAGTTGCAGAATATGAGCAGCAAATGTTGGATGCTATCCCTGAAGAAGTTGAAGAAGCAGCCACTACAGGTGAGGGAGGTATAACTATTGAAACTGTAAAAGTAGATTATACCATTCCTTTAGATGATAAGGCTGACTTAGCAAAAGGTGCAAAGGTATTTGCTACCAACTGTGCTGTATGTCACCTGGCTGAAGGTCAGGGATTGGTTGGGCCTAACTTAACCGATGAATATTGGATTCATGGGGGAAGTTTTGAAGATATTATGCACATTATTAATACTGGTGTTATCGAAAAAGGAATGATTGCCTGGAAAGGTCAATTATCGTCTAAACAGATACATCAGGTGGCAAGTTACATTACTACTTTAGTGGGTACTAATCCGCCTAATCCTAAAGCTCCTGAAGGAGAAAAGTACGTAGCGCCTGCTGAATAAAAGATAGATCAGAATTAAAATAACTCGGGCAATGTTTATCACTTTGCCCGATTTTATTTAAAGATGTTTTATATTTTTACAAGTGAATGAATAAACCTCACACCAATGACAAATGAACCCAAAGAATCTTTTCGCGATCGGATAGTCACGATGAATGAGAAAGGTGGAAGAAATTGGATTTATGCCAATAAACCTTCTGGCAAATATTATAAGGCCCGTAATATTGTGGGCATTATTTTGTTGGCTTTTCTATTTATAACACCATACATTAAGGTGGATGGTGAGCCGCTTTTGTTGTTTGATATTATTCATCGCAAGTTTGTCTTGTTTGGAGTTGTTTTCTGGCCGCAGGATTTTCATTTATTTGTGATAGGGTTAATTTCTATTATAGTGGCCATCATTACTTTTACGGTGGTTTATGGCCGTGTTTGGTGTGGATGGACTTGTCCTCAAACCATCTTCATGGAAATCATTTTTCGTCGTATCGAGTATTGGATCGAAGGAAGTGGTGATCAGCAACGCATTCGAAATAATGGAGAAGATAGTTTTGATAAATTGTGGCGTAAGACTCTAAAGCATTTCATTTTCATCTTAATATCATTCTTCATAACGCATACAATGCTCTCGTACATTGTGGGGGTGGAGATGGTGAAACAATACATTACTGGTTCACCTACTGAGAATTTTAGCGTGTTTGTTGCCATTATGATTTTTACGGCAGCCTTTTATGTGGTGTTTGCTTATTTTAGAGAGCAAGTCTGTTCTTTAATTTGTCCATATGGTCGCCTACAAGGCGCTTTACTGGACAATAATACCTTAATGGTCACCTACGATTATAAACGGGGTGAATCAAGAGGGCCAATGCGTAAAGAGGAGGATAGAGCAGAGGCTGGTAAAGGCGATTGTGTTAATTGCCATAAGTGTACAACTGTTTGCCCTACAGGTATTGATATTCGTGATGGTATTCAGTTGGAGTGTATAAACTGTACTGCTTGTATCGATGCATGTGATGGGGTAATGGAACGCTATAAATTACCTAAGGGATTGATTAGAATTACTTCGTTGAATAACGTTGAGAAAGGAGAGAAATTTAAATGGACGCCTCGTATAATTGCCTATACAACTTTAATGGTAGCGTTGACAGGTGTGTTAATAGTACTGTTTAATTTACGAAGCGATTTTGAAACAACAATTCTTCGCGTTCAGGGTTCTTTATATCAAAAGGTGGATGATCAGCATCTAAGTAATATTTATAATTACAAGGTGGTTAACAAAACCAATCGTGAGGCTGAATTAAGTATTAAATTGATTTCTCCCGAAGGTGAAGTTCAACTGGCTGGAAGTTTGATGAAGATTGAGAAACAAAAGAAAATGCAAGGTGCTTTCTTAATAAAGTTATCAACCGAACAATTAACTGGATCGAATACTGAAATAAAAATTGGTATTTACGAAGGTGAAGAATTAATTGAGGTTATTAGTACCAGTTTTGTCGGGCCATAATTTTTGGTTCTTAAATTGGTTTTAGAAAACGAATTGTCTTGAAATAAAAAGTATAGAATGAAATTTAATTGGGGACACGGAATATTTCTGGCTATTGTATTAGGCGCTTCTGGATTGGCAACTTTGGTATTTATTACGACCAGAGAACGCATTGATATGGTGACAGAAGAATATTATCCAAAAGAATTAAAATATCAGGATCAGATATCTAAGATTATTAATTATCAGGCCTTGGCTAAAAAGGTTGAAGTAAGTAGTGATAATGATTTAGTGATTAGTTTTCCTGAAATTACTGGTTCTGCGGATGGCATCGAAGGTGAGGTTCACATTTATCGTCCGTCGAATAAAGCATTGGACATTGAACGCACTGTTGCTTTGGACTCCGCTTTTAGCATGAGTATAGCGAAAAAGCATTTTAAAGCTGGCAAATATGAGTTAATGATTGAATGGCAAGCCAATGAGGTAGCATATTTCACAAAATTACCTTTATACATCGATTAAAAATGGGAATACTTGAAGGATTCGTAATTGGCTTTTTTGGCAGTTTGCATTGTGTTGGCATGTGTGGCCCTTTGGCCCTTGCTCTTCCTTTACCAACCAACTCGGTTTCTCAAAAGGTAATTGGTGCTTTATTATATAACCTTGGCCGGGCACTAACCTATAGTCTTTTAGGTTTAATATTTGGTTTTGTTGGAGCAGGGTTGAAGCATTCGGGCATTCAAGAAATAGTATCAATTTTATGTGGTGCTATTATGATTCTTTCAGTTATTTTACCAGGTATAATCAAATTACCTAAGGGAAGTAATAAGGTCTCAAATTCGATTTATTCTACTCTTAAAAAGAAGATTGGTGATTCCTTGAATCGCAGAAGTGTTGGCAACCTTTTTATTATAGGTATACTTAATGGCTTTTTACCATGTGGCTTGGTCTATGTTGCCATCTCAAAAGCTGTATTATCATTAACCATTCAAGAAAGTGTATTGTCCATGTTTTTCTTTGGCTTGGGTACTTTACCAATGATGTTTGCAGTGGCATTTTTCTCCGATATAATAAGAAGTCGATACCTTCATAAGTTGAAGGCTTTCATTCCTGTTTTTATTGTGATTTTAGGTGTAATATTTATTCTTCGCGGACTAAATCTGGGAATCCCATATATTAGTCCGGATATGAGTAAGGCAGCCTGTTGTCATTAATTGCTTTATTCCTTTTTTATCGGGTTAATCACCTATAAATGCTATTAGAGTATAAATTAGTGTTTTAAGCACTTTATTTTGCATAGTTTTTTTAGTAAATTACAGTTTGGCACTTTTTAGAACTTACTTGCTAAGCTTTATTTACTTACATCTAAAACTAAGTTGAAATGAAGATTAAATCATTGAATAACATTGGTATTGGCAGAAGATTAAACTTGGTACTAGGATCGGTAGTAGTGATAATCATAACGGGATTAGGTACTTACACGCTGATATCTCAAACCAATACATTTAATAATTTATTAGGTAGTTTCTCTTACGAACAAACAGCTGATTTAAAGCGCTTAGTTAATCTTCAGATAGAGATTAAACAAGATGTTGTAAACTCGGGCATTAATGTTGCCAACAAATTTTTCTACCAAAGTAGTGTAGAACTTAATTCAGATAATTTATTAAGCGTTAAGGCTAAAAATCAAATAACAGGTGAAATCCTGGAGCTTGATATTCCAGAGTTTTTACATGCTAATACACGTGTTCATGAGAATTATGCTTTTGTAGATGAAATAGGTACTATGCTTAATGGTACCGCTACCATCTTTCAGCGCATTCCTCAGGGGTTTTTACGCATTTCCACCAATGTTTATAATAAGCAGGGGCAACGCGGAGTTAACACCTTTATTCCAAACGATTCTCCGGTTATACAAGCCATTCTCGCTAAAGAGACCTTTAAAGGTAGAGCTTTTGTTGTTGATGATTGGTATCTAACGGCTTACGAACCAATCATTATCGAAGGAGTTGTGCAAGGTATTTTGTATGTAGGGTTTAAAGAAAAAGACATGTCGAGCATCAAGGATGTGTTTGCTAGTAAGGTTTACCTCGATTCAGGATTTCCTTTTTTAATTGCTAAAGATGGTACAGTATTGGTACATCCCGTTGGCGAAGGTACCAATAAATCAGATGAAGCGTTTTTTCAAGAGATGCTTAATTCGGGGCAGGAGAAGGGCCGAATCGATTACACTTATGAGGGAATAGGTAAGATTTTATATTACGAATACATTCCGCGCATTGAGGCTTTTGTCGCTGTATCCTATCTTAAGTCAGAATACAATCGTGGCATTTACGAGAAACTGGTTGTTCTAATTATTGTGCTTCTGCTTAGTGTTGGCATATTTGTAATTGCCATTCGATTAATTACCAATTCCATCACTAAACCTCTTAACAGGAGTGTTGAATTAGCGCATAAAGTGGCGCAAGGCGATTTGTCTTCAAGTATACATCTTGATCAAGAAGATGAAGTTGGGCGTTTAGCTCAATCTTTGGAGAACATGATTACAAAATTGAAACAAGTGGTGGCTGAAATATCTCAAGGATCGGAGAACATAGTATCTGCGAGCGATCAGGTTAAGTCAACATCCATGCAGTTGTCCGAAGGAGCCACTCAACAAGCAGCTTCCGTAGAAGAGGTATCATCGACAATGGAAGAGATGGTAAGTAATATTGAACAGAATGCTCACAACGCTCAAAATACGGAACAGAAATCAAACAAAGTGCATGAGGATATCCAAATTGTAAATGAAAAAATAACAAAGCTTGTGGCTTTTACAAATGACATATCCCAAAAGATTAATATCATAAACGAAATTGCGAATCAAACCAATATATTGTCTCTTAATGCAGCCGTTGAAGCAGCACGAGCGGGAGCCGAAGGCAAAGGGTTTGCTGTGGTTGCCAATGAAGTTAAAAAATTGGCTGAACTAAGTAAAAATGCTGCCAATGAAATAGTTAATTTAACTCAACTGGGATTGGAAATGGCTGAAGTATCGAGCTCAACCATGCTTGGTGTTGTACCCGAAGTTGATAAAACCACTGAATTGGTCAAAGAAATATCTGTATCTAGCGCGGAGCAATTAGAAGGGGCTGGGCAAGTTAATTCGGTTGTACAAGGATTAAATAACCTGACCCAACTTAATGCCTCATCTAGTGAGCAGTTAGCGGCTAGTGCCGAACAATTATCATCACAAGCCAATGACCTAAAAGAGATGATTGCCTTTTTTTCAATTAAGGATGAGAAATAGATATTAAGACAAAAGTGTATTTTATTTCAATTAAAAAAGGGTAATATATTTTTTGAGAATAAAAATTCATATACATTTGCGCTCAAATTGGTTCAAGAGGTAAAATCATTACCTGGCGATAAAAGGGAATGCCGTGAAAGTCGGCAACAGTTTCCGCTGCTGTAAGTCTTGATTCCGAGAAAACGGAATAGCATGCTACAACCAACAATGCCACTGTTAATAGATACAACGGGAAGGCGGTTAGTAGTCAAGACAAGTCAGAAGACCTACCAATATAAACTTAATTGTTCAAAGCATTCGGATAAAGTGCAAGGCAATGTTATACAAGATGTATTCATCGTAGCTTTCGTTTGTAGAACAGTTTTTATTTGACCGATTAAGAGGTGATGAAAAAAGAGCTGTTGATAATTGTATTTTTTGTGTGCGTTGCATTTGCAAACGGACAAATTATAGATACAGTGAATGTGGAAGAAGTTGTTGTTACTGGAACCAGTATTAGCCGTTTCCAGGCAGGTTCAAAGATTGAAAAGGTCCCAGAACAACAGTTTGAATTAATGCAAGGTGGAAATCTTGATCAGTTAATTTTGCGGTTTACACCCTTTGCCATAAAAAGTACAGCTGGTTCTTTAGCCACAATTCGGGTCAGAGGTACATCACCAGATCACACAAGTATCAACTTTGGTGGAATTAATATTAATTCAATGACGCTGGGAAGTTCCAACCTAAGCAATGTACCCTTGTATTTATTTGATGAAATTGGTCTTCAGTACGGAAGCGCTTCGGTGGTTAACGGATCGGGGAGTATTGGTGGCGCTATTCATTTAGGGATGAATAATTACTGGGTGAATGGTTTTAAAGCTGAAGCAAGGATTGATTTTGGGTCGTTTGATGAAGAATTATATGGCACTAAGTTGTTTTATGGCAACGGTAAGTTGGAAGGCGTTACAAGAGTTTATTATTATAAGAAAAAAAATAATTTTCCTTTTTTTAATACCACGCATGATTTTGAGAAAAACGGTGCATTTGGAGAGGATGTTCAACGAAATGCATCAGTTGAGAATAAAGGCGTGATTCAAGAGTTTAATTACAAACTTAATACTAATGAGACCTTTACTTTAAAAGCATGGATTGAGAGTGATTGGCATGAGATACAACAAAACATGCAAACCAATGCGTTTCAACCAAATATGCGTAAAACTTTAAGTGATGATCATGTTCGATTGTGGACAGAATATAAAAATGAAAAAAAGAAACTGCATTATAAGTTAGGTGGCGGATATGTTTACGACAATTCAGTTCATAATCATTCTACTAATAAAATATCAACGCAGCGTTTAATATTCAATGGGGATGGAGAATATAAAATAACCAATAGCAGTAGTTTTAAAGGTGGGGTTAATTTTAAATCAATTTTTCCAAAAGTATACGCTTATAATACCGACTTAAAACGAGAAGATTGGACCGATATACACCTTTCGTATTATCAAAATTTCTTTAATAAATTAACCGTATCTGTTAATTTGCGCCAAGCCTTTGTAACTGATTTTGATGTGCCTTTTACACCTGCTGTCGGGTTTTCTTATAATGCGCTTGCCAAAGAAAAATACGTACTTAGTTTTACTGGTAATGTATCTAAAAGCTACCGTGTCCCAACTTTCAATGATCGCTATTGGGTGCCAGGTGGCAATCCAAATCTTAAACCTGAAGATGGCATAAATTACGAGCTTGGATCAAAGTTTAGTTACTGTATTGATGGTCTTTCTGGCACAATCAAAGTAAATGCTTTTTATTTAGATGTTGACAATTGGTTACTATGGATAAATGGCAGTAATGGCTGGGAGGCGGATAATGTTCAGCGCGTCGTAAGTAAGGGAATTGAGGCTCAATCAAATTGGGATATTCATGTTCAAAAGTATACGATTAACACAGGTCTTAATTATTCTTATAACCCTGTTGAACGTGCAGAGGTTGTTGGTTCAAGTTCGGGACAGAATAAGGCAATTGGACGGCAATTGGAGTACGTTCCTTTACATAGGGGAGTCTTTTATCTTAGTGGTATTTATAAGGATTTATCGGCTGGTTTTGATTTTAATTACACGCATAAACAATATACCTCTCAGGAGCAAAATACGATTCCAGCGTACACCTTAGTAAATCTTCAATCGAGTTATAAGTACAAAGTAAATGATGACCATGTATTTCGTTTTGCGGCATCATTAAATAATATTCTAAATAAAGACTATCAATCCTCTGAGGGTTATCCAATGCCTCGAATCAATGGTAGATTAAGTGTAACATATAAATTTAAATAAACATAACTATAAATTAACTTCTTATGAAAAAGAATTTTTTTAGCTTAATTTTTCTTCTTACAACATTAAGCCTTGGTTTTACATCATGTAGCGAAGATGAAACAATTCCTGTTTTAAGTGCTGGATTTACTACTTCCGCCAATGTTGTTGAAGCTGGTGAAGCAATTGAATTTACAAACTCATCTACATCGGCAACTGAGTATGCTTGGGATTTCGGAGATGATGTTACCTCAAAAGATCAGAATCCGGAACACACATATGCAGCTGATGGGAAATATACAGTTACTTTAGTGGCAACAAATGGTGAAAAAACTGAGCAATTTCAAACCAAGGTTTATGTTGGTGAATATGCGTATGTACTGAATTATGGTGGCTATAACGGTACTAAAAGTTCCATTACTTTATATGATAAGAAAACAGCGTCGGTGCCTGTTTTTGACTATTATAATTTAAGGAATAATACCATAATGACATCAAATGCACAAAGTGCTTATCAATATGGTAATAAGATTTATTTTATGGGCAACAATGTTGACCGCATTACATATGTTGATGCTGCAACATTCATTCAGTCGAATAACGGTATTACTGATCAAGTAATTAAACCGCGAAATTGTATTGCACACGATGATATTTTATATGTTTCTTGCTGGGGTGGTGAAGTTTGGAATGATGCTTCAATATCGTACATTCTTAAAATTGATACTAAAACCGATGCCGTTATCGGTAAAATAATGCTTGCCGGTGGCCCGGAAGATTTAGAAATTGCTAATGGTAAATTATATGCAGCTTTGAATTACGATAAAAAAGTGGCTGTTATTGACATGGCATCTGAAGCTATTACCTACATTGATATGCCTGGTGTATGTTCTTATATTACTAAAGATCCATCAGAAAATATTTTCGTATCGGTAGTTAGCTCTTTCAGCACACCAGCTGACCAAGATGGATTGGCGCATATCAATACTCAGAATGACACCTACACGATGTATCCTTTATCGGGGATTAGCGCAGCTTATGTTAATGTTATGGCAGCTAATACTGATTTTAGTAAATTATATGTAATGACTTCAGCGTACGATTCTAGTTGGAAGCTTACTGGAGCTGTTGCCGTTTTTGATGTTGCTTCAAAGGCATTTGAAAGCTCTAATATTGTAGAAGGTTTGTTTGGTATTAACGGTATTGGAGTTAATAATTTAAACGACGACCTTAACGTATTTATTTCACCTAGTACAACCGAGTCTGGTCAAATTAAAGTTTATTCTAAGGATGGAGTAGAGAAAAAGAGCATTGGAGTTGGTATAGCACCAATGATGTTGTTTGATATTGAATAAATATAAATAGATTATAGAGAAGAGGGAAATGATGCATTTGATGCTTTATTTCCCTTTTTTCTTTTTGTGAAATGATATTATTTAAATAGAATAAAGTAATAATTAAGAAAGGAATAATATCTTTGATACCGTTTTTGACATGACTAAATGTTGAATATATTTAAATTAAAATATTGAATACGAATATGAATAAGTTATTCCTAACACTATCCATCAGTTTATTATTATTTACTGCATGTAAAGATATCAATACATTCACTTTAAATGATAGTCAAGGTACTTTCGTTTTGAATCAAGGAGATTCTGAAACCAGTACTTTAAGTCGCTATGATTATGAGCAGAAAATAGTCACTAACAATTTGTTTAAATCAAAAAACAATGGAAATGAGTTAGGGGCTAACGTATCAGTTTTTAAAGTCAAAAAAACCGATAAGTATACAAGTGGTTTGGGCTTCTTTGTTTTTCCTGAACGTGATGAAGTTGAAGCGATGAGTATGAGTACCTATGGTATTATTGGTAATGTTGATGAACTTTCACATCCTAACGATATACTTATAGCTAATAGCAATTGGGCATATGTAAGTTGTGGAGATGGAATTTCCGAAGGTGATGATGATAATGTTGTTACTAAGGTTGATATTGAAAGTTTTGAAGTGACAGATACAAGAATTAAAGTGGGTGCTGGTCCTGATAAATTAGTGAGTGCTGGAAAATACTTATATGTGGCAAATAAGATGGACGGCACGGTTAGCATCATTGATATGACTAATGATGTGTTAGTAGAAACCATTGAAGTAGGCGGATACCCTTTTGATATGGCCGTTGATATTGATTTAAATATTTGGGTGTATTGTGATGGTGATGCAGCAGGTTCGAATCAAAGTTTATACGTAATTAGTCGCGTTACGGGTGGTGACGTATTGACTCATAGCGTCGAAGAACGAGTTACTTTTTTAAATCAGGAAGATCACGGTAAGAATGCGATAATTACATCGCTTGACGGAAGACATCTTTATTTTGTTCATGGTAAAACTCACCGTATGAGTGTGTACGAATCGGATTATCGTGGGGCGATGCATGACGATAGTAAATACAAAGATGCGACCTTATATTCTATCGCATTTGAATCACGCACCGGAAAACTACAGGGTTTATATAAAGTAGATGGAAGTAATGGAAAACTACTTGTTTTTGACACCAAAGAAGATGATCATTATTTGGGTCAAGAATATACAGTAGGTATTAACCCAATTCAGATAGAGTACAATTACTAATAATAGTAATAGCTATAAATTTTAAGCCTCGTGTAATACGGGGCTTTTTTATATCATAAACTTGGTGAACAGAATCAAAAACTGTATACTTGTTCAAAACAGTACAAAATGAAAAATAATTTAAAACATACATATTGGTGGCGCTACTTAAATAGTATTTAAGTGGATCAGCTAACAAATAAATTTATATAGCCATAGGTTCCACCTGTGGCTTTTCTTTTATAATTAAATCACTAAAAATGAATCAGAATTCAGACAAAGCAGAATTAAGCACTGCGGTAATGCCTGATGAAAATGGGTTCTTTGGCGAATTTGGCGGCCGATTTGTGCCACCTATGCTCGAACCTATTATGCAGGAAATTACTGAGGCTTATCAGAAGATTAAGGATGATCCAGTTTTTAAGGAGGAATTATTTCAACTTCAAAAACATTATACCGGACGACCATCGCCAGTGTTTCATGCACAAAACTTATCTAAACGGCTAGGTGGCGCCCAAATTTACCTCAAGCGAGAAGACTTAAATCACACAGGAGCTCATAAAATTAATCATTGCCTTGGCGAAGCCTTGTTGGCCAAGAAAATGGGTAAGAAGAAATTAATAGCCGAAACTGGTGCCGGGCAACACGGCGTTGCTTTAGCTACAGCTGCGGCTTTGGTTGGCTTAGAGTGTGATATTTACATGGGTGAAGTAGATATTTACAAAGAGCATCCCAATGTGGTTAGAATGAAAATTCTTGGTGCTCGGGTTATTCCTGCAACACATGGATTAAAGACATTAAAAGAAGCGGTTGATTCAGCTTTTGAAGCCTATATGGGCGACCCTGTTAATCAACTGTATGCCATTGGATCGGTGGTTGGCCCTCATCCGTTCCCAATGATGGTACGCGATTTTCAAGCGGTTGTTGGTCGCGAAGCCAAGGAACAGTTCAATGAAATTAATGGAAAGCTACCTGACAACTTAGTTGCTTGCGTTGGCGGAGGATCAAACGCAATTGGATTATTTTCGGCTTTCTTAAACGATGAAAGCGTTAATATTTATGGTGTTGAACCAGCAGGAACAAGTTTCAAGACCGGCGAACATGCTGCAACACTCACACATGGTAAACCAGGAATGATTCATGGTTACAAGTGTTATTTATTACAGGATGAAAAAGGTGAACCGGCTGCAGTTAATACGGTGGCAAGTGGTTTGGATTATCCTGGTGTTGGGCCTCAGCATTCTTACTTAAAAGATCTTAAGCGCGTTAATTACGAAAGTATTAATGATAAAGAGGCTATTGATGCTTTTATGCAATTAGCTCGTGAAGAAGGTATTATTCCTGCCTTAGAAAGTGCCCATGCGGTTGCTTATGCCATGAAATTAGCACCTACCTTATCAGCCGATCAAACAATTCTTGTGAATCTATCAGGAAGAGGAGATAAGGATATCGATTATGTGGTTGAGAAGTTTGGCGAGCAGTATGGTATTAAAGCATAATTATTAATCATAAAAAAACCGGAAGTTCACGCTTCCGGTTTTTTTATATCATAATTTGAAAATTATTTCTTCTCAAATAAAGTTGGCTTAAAGGTTAACTGAACCCAAGCCCAGTGGTTTCCTGTACTATTCTTCTCAACACCTTTTATTGCATATAAGGCATCTTGAGCAAACATGTGAGAGTAACCAAAATCGAGTTGAACCTGACCTTTGTGTGAATATGCACACCATAAATCAACTTCAGTACCTAAACCTTTGCTGTGATCACTAATTTCGCCATCTGCACTAAAAAAGTGAACTGCAGCATTAAATTTAACCTTACCAGGTTTGATATGACCTTTTACGTAAATGTCGTTCAATCCAACACTAGTTCCTCCATGGTTACCTACATAGAAATAATCCATAAATCCATTAAACTTATGGTTGGTACCATATAATGGAGCAAATGTATTATTTTTCTCGTTTTCACTTTGGTCGGTACCTGATAGTAACTCATAACCTGCACCAATAGACGCTTTATCACCCAATGGCATGTTTGCATCAATTGAAAAGTTAAGCGCTGAAATATCTTTACCACCAGCGTCTTCACCAAATTGATAGTATAAATTACCTACCAATTTTACATCCGAAATTTTGCTTTTAATGTGGGTACCTAAGGTCTTACTGTATCTAATACCTTGTTTAATCATTTCACCAGTATTAGGGTCTGTTTCTTTCGCATAAGGTTTACCATTATTCAAGAATAGAACACTACCTGAATAACTATCCGTTTTATGGTTTAACCAAAGATATTGCATGGCTTTGTATGCATCAGGTCCCAAGTAAAAGTTATCGTGCATATTTGAGTTGTTATATGCTAGGCCTAAATGCGCATTGAAAGTTCCTTTGTATTTAAAAATAGCAACATCGTGCGAACGCGCTTGCTGTGCCCAGCCAACACTACCTAATATACGGTGATCATCGTAAACCAGTTGCTGACGACCGGCTTTTAAAGCAAACTTATCACTCATAAACCACTCGGCCCAAGCTTGGTGGATGTAAGTAACATTATTTCCATTAGTTGTTAACTGAGCTTCTTGCCCCCAAAGGCGAACATCCTGAAAAACAACTCCAACAGCAAATACTTCGTTCTTAAAATCAAGGTTTAAACGCGTACGTTGGCTGGTCAGAATAGATGCTTCTTGTCCGTCGGAAGCTGGTTGTTTAACACCTTGGTTTAATTCCGTACGTGGACGTAATTCAGCCGATATTTTAACCTGTGCAAAACTGCCAATGCTTAACATTAGGGCACAGATGCTTAGAAATATTAATTTTTTATTCATAGTTGTAATTGTAGATTAATAAAAAGGCAGAACTAAAGAAGTGCAATACTCCCAATATTCTGCCTTTATTTCTTATCGATTATTAGTTCAATGAAGTTTCGTAAGTAGCTTCACGTTTATCTTTTTCTGCTTCCCACTTAGGAACTATAGTTTTCAAGAACTCATTCTTTTCCTCTTGCAACTTTTCAACAGGTAAACCAATGAATGCCTGAGCTTTTGCTTTAGTAGTAATATCTGGGTAAGGTATTTCTTTGTTATGTCCCATTGAAGCTAACAAGCGACTTAACTTAAGTCTTCCTTCCTGAGCAACAACAATACCAGTTGAGATTACACGACTCGTTTCAACAGGCGAGTGGAATGAACCACCGTGGCTGGCCGCAGCATAATCCCAACGCCATTGTGCATGACGAATGTCAGTTAAGATATCTTTCATTTGCTCTTCAGTGGCACCATTGTCCCAAGCAAACTTAGCTTCCACATGCATGCGAACGATTAGCTCTTCTAATTTATCACGATTTTCTATGATACGATCCTGACGTTCGTAAACATCTTCAATTAAACTAGCGGTCTCTTCGCGGTGACATACTTGACACGAGTTAGCTACGTTGTTCAATGGACTCTGAATGTGGTGATCCGTAAATTTTTGTCCACCTTCACTCTTATAAGGCATGTGACAATCGGCACAAGAAACACCGCGCTTAGCATGAACACCCGTTAAATAAACTTCGTAACCTGGGTGCTGTGCTTTTAGCATAGGTGCTTTACTTAATTTATGAGTCCAATCAGCAAAACCAATTTCATCGTAATATTCTTCCATTGCTTCAACCGACATACCTTTGTCCCATGGGAAAGTTAGGTATGGTGAACCTGGATTAGATTTTTTATTGAAATAGTATTCAACGTGACACTGAGCACAAACCAATGAACGCATTTCCTGATGAGACGCTTCATCGATATCTTTACCCATACGTTCGAATGCTTCGACTAAGGCTGGACGAGTAATTTTAAGGTTCATGGTTTCCGAATCGTGACAATCGGCACAACCAATGTTATTCATTACTTCGTGTCCTTTTTCATCCCACTTACCTTTATAAAATTCGGCAGGTCCCATTTCTTTCATTAAGCGCGGCACATCCGGGCTTTTACAAGTCCAGCATGTATTTGGCATCGGGCTTCTTTTTTCTTCAGTTGGCCCGCCGGTACGTAATGATACCTGAATATCTTCAACAGCATACATATGTCCACGGCCTTGATTATAATCCTTAGCAAAACCATAACCAGCCCAAAGCACAACTAAACGTGGATCTACTTCGAGCATATCAATCATAGCTGCACCGTTGTATTTACTGGCAAATACCGTGTCTTTAGTATTCATGTACGACTGGTACTGCTTCGGGAAATTCTGTCCCCATACTTCGTTACGAGGCTCCGTAGGCGCATGTTTTACTTTTGGCGTATAAGCAAATACAGCTTCTGCACGGCGTTCAATCACCGACGAAGCAAGTAAGCCTAATAAAAACACTACAACGATGGTTATTAAGAACATGGCCCAACCTAACCAAGGTTTATTTTTAATCTGTTCGCGAATAGGTTTCATATATTTAGATTTTAGTTATTCATTATTTAATTCTTTTATCCATTCTGGCAGCGGACTTTCGGGTACCGGCACACGTGCATGAGGCACACTGGATAAACTGTTAACTCGGCCATGTGGCGTTTCACGGTGACACTCCCAACAAAAGCGATCTTGAATGTTCATATGAACATCAGGAACCTTCGCCAAGGTTTTGTCATCGGTAATAAGATGAGAGTGACAGCGTACACAATTCTGTTGTACTACATGCTGACCTTCCTCTTTAATAAAAATAACCTGTGGTTCGCCTCGCATAGTAAATACTGACGCATGACGCAGACCATCCTTTGCCTTGAAGTAATATGTATTCAACACATTGTCCTGCGGCACATGGCAGTCGTTACAAGTTGCCACCTCGCGATGAGCACTGTGGTTCCATGTGGCGTACTGCGGAGCCATAATGTGGCAATTAACACAGGTTTTAGGATCATCCGATAAATAGGAGTGAGCCCTGGCGACATAAAACAAGTAAAAGCCCAAGCCAAAAAATATGCCTAAGGCAAGAATGACAGGGACCTTCCAGTGTTCGGGTGGTTTAAGAAAATCAAAAAATTTCTTTTTCATAAACACATTTGATTTAGTTAATAGGTAATTAAATACTACTTAATAAAAATAAAAAAAATTACCCACACATAGTAATCTATGTGCAGGTAATCAATAGTTTATATTAAATCTTAATAGTATGCATTATGTAGACTTAAGCAATCCAACTTTTTATATCTTCTTCAACGGTAGATATTCCACCAATTCCGAAGTTTTCAACCAATATATTTACCACATTAGGTGATAAGAATGCTGGCAATGTAGGCCCTAAGTTGATGTTTTTAACTCCTAGTGAAAGAAGAGCTAACAATACGATTACAGCCTTTTGCTCATACCATGCAATGTTGTACACGATTGGTAGATCGTTAATATCGTCCAGTCCGAATACCTCTTGTAACTTAAGTGCTGTAACAGCTAAACTGTATGAATCGTTACATTGACCTGCATCTAATACACGAGGAATGCCACCGATATCACCTAAAGGTAATTTGTTGTAGCGGTATTTGGCACAACCAGCAGTTAGGATAACAGTATCTTTTGGTAATTCATTTGCAAAGTCAGTGTAGTAGTTACGGTCGGTCATACGTCCATCACAACCTGCCATCACAACAAATTTCTTAATGGCACCACCTTTTACTGCTTCAACAACTTTATCAGCTAATTGTAATACTTGATTGTGAGCAAATCCACCAACAATCTCGCCAGTTTCAATTTCTGTTGGAGCAGCACATTTTTTAGCGTGCTCAATAATTGCAGAGAAATCTTTAGGCGCATTGTTCACGCGATCAGCAAAGTGAACACATCCATCGAAACCAGAAGCACCAGTTGTATAAACACGCTCTTTGTAAGAATCCTTTGGAGGAACTATACAGTTAGTTGTAAATAAGATAGGGCCGTTGAATTGTTCGAATTCAGTTGTTTGCTGCCACCAAGCGCTTCCGTAGTTACCTACAAAGTTGTCGTACTGTTTAAATTTAGGATAGTAATGTGCAGGTAACATTTCACTGTGCGTATACACATCAACACCTGTTCCTTTGGTTTGATCCAAAAGATCTTCCAAGTCGCGTAAATCGTGACCACTAACCAGGATGGCTGGCTTAGTTCCAACACCAATGTTTACCTTGGTAATTTCTGGGTTACCGTATGTTTCAGTGTTAGCTTTGTCTAATAAAGCCATTACTTCAACGCCATATTTACCACACTCTAATACAAGAGGTAATAACTCATCAGCTCCAATTCCTTCGGTAATAGTAGCAACCAATGCTTTCTTCACGAATGTGTAAATATCGTTATTTTCATAACCCAGGTTCCAAGCATGCTCACCATAAGCAGCCATACCTTTCAATCCGTAGGTCAATAACTCTTTTAACGAACGGATATCTTCATTCTCAGTCGAAAGAATTCCGATCAACAAACTTTTAGATTCCATGTCGTTAACATCATTACCGCGGTACACAGCAGAATCGTGCAAGTCGGCAGGTGCGTCAACCTGAGCCTTTAACTCATCTTGAATGGCATAACCAGCTTTGATCTTTGCAACAATCTTATTACTATCAAAATTGGCATTTGTAATGGTAATAAATAATGAGTCGATAAGATACTTGTTCGCCTTAGCTGTATCGATACCTTTCTCATCAGCCAATTGGCTTAAAACAGCTACACCTTTTGCCGTATATACTAATAAATCTTGCAGGTTTGATACCTCTGGAGATTTACCACAAACTCCTTTAATAGAACAGCCTACGCCTTTTGATGCCTCTTGACACTGATAACAGAACATACTCATGATTTTCTTCTTTATTTTGGTTTAATTGTTGATTTTATTCTTAGTAATGACTAATCTTTTATCATTAGTCATTAAGCCTATAGTCTAAGATCTATTGATCTAGTCATCTAAATTTACACCCATTCTTCGCTTAATACTTCGCCTTCGATTGATACAATGGCCAGTTTTAAAGGAATTTTACGAGTTGCCATTTCAACAGCACGCTTAGCCATTGCTAGTAAGCCACCGCAGCAAGGTACTTGCATAATGGTAACCGTAAGCGTGTTTATTTTGGCATCATCAATCATCTGAACAAGCTTATTTACATAGGTATCTTGTCCATCATCTAATTTAGGACATGCTATACCAACAGCACGTCCTTTTAAATATTTGCTGTGGAAATTACCCATTGAGAAGGCAACACAATCTGCGGCTAATACCATATCAGCTTCTCTGAAATAAGGTGCCATTGGATTAACCAAGTGCATTTGAACTGGCCACTGGCGTAATTCAGATGGTGAATCACCGCTGGCTACCGGAGTAGCTACATCTGCTGGTCGCTCAATGGTTCTGGCTGCTGATCCTGGACATCCGCCTCCTGTTGGTCCTCCTTGTTGCATAACTGATACTTTTGGTTTATGTACCTGACGAATAACGTCATCTACTTTAAATGATAATTTATCTTCATTTTCTTTTAACCAGCCAATGGCTTGTTTCAAGAATCCTGTTTCATTATGATCTTTTAAATGTTTAAGGTGAGCTACAACTGTATTAATCCCTTTCTCAACCATCAACTCCATTACTTTAATTTCGTCATAAGGCTCAGCTTCTCGCTTTTCAATTTCCATCGCACCCTCAGGGCAGTGGTTCAAACATGCCCCTAATCCATCACACATTAAATCACTAATCAACCGTGCTTTACCATCGATAATTTGCAAAGCTCCTTCGTGACACTCTGGAATGCAAACACCACATCCGTTACACTTATCTTCATCTATTTTTACAACTTCTCTTAGCATGGCTTGTATTTTTATTGTGAATGCTTCTTGTTATTTTTATACTGCAAATGTAGGGTGTGTTATGAGTTGATGCTGTAACATATGTTACAAAGTGGAAATTAATTCATATTTTGGCACCAAAATACTCGAATATGGAAATACTTAGCAAGTGTCCTTTATTCAAAGGCATTAATAACGAAGAACTTAGTTTTTTATTAAAGGATATTCATTATCAAATTAAGAAATACCAAAAAGGGCAAATGATTGCTCAAGCAGGTGATGAATGTAATTCGTTAATGATAATGTTAAAAGGTAGTGTGAAAGGTGAAATGATGGATCCATCAGGCAAGTCAATAAAGATTGAAGACATTGAGCCTCCCAAACCTTTAGCTATTGCTTTTATATTCGGTCAAAACAACCATTGTCCTGTGAATATTGTGGCCAACAATGATGTGGAGATTTTTAAGTTGCCAAAAGCATCGATGATCATGCTTCTGCAAAAGAGTGCAGTATTTCTGAAAAACTTTATGGATATAATTTCAAATCGTGCTCAATTCTTATCTGATAAAATTAGGTTTTTATCGTTTCAAACCATTCGTGGCAAATTGGCACATTATCTACTTCAATTAATAGGTCCAGTCGATGGCGAAATTATACTTCCCAAAAGTCAGGAAGAATTGGCTAATATGTTTGGTGTAACTCGTCCTTCACTAGGTAGAGCAATTAGGGATATGCATAACGATGGTTTGATTGAAGCCAAAGGAAAAAGCATTCGTATTTTGGATCGAAAACTTTTGGTTCAACAGCTTAAAAAGGGGTAATTAATTATTCAATTTGAAGATGTGTCAATTATTTATTAGTTGTTTATGAAGCCTTCAAAAAAAATTATTTTAAGCTGTGAACATGGTGGCAATGTGGTTCCTGAAGAGTATGAATATTTATTTAAATCTGCTCAGAAAACTCTAAAAACCCATCGTGGATATGACATTGGAGCTGCAGATCTCTATGAATCCTTTAAAAACAATGAAGTCTCATATTGCCAGGTTGCTACGACTAGTCGTTTACTTGTTGATATCAACCGTTCGCTATATCGAAGAACACTTTTTTCAGAATTCTCAAAAAACTTAGGTCCTATTGAAAAGGAACAAGTTCTTAAGGAATATTACCATGCATATCGAGATAAATTCGAAGCAGAACTTAGGCGATTATGGCTTCTTAGAACAACAGTATTACATGTATCAGTTCATTCTTTCACACCTGAATTAAATGGCGATATTAGACATACAGACTGTGGTATTTTATATCATCCTGGTAGGAGCAATGAAAAGACATTTGCTAAACAATGGAAACATGAAATAAACAAACTAATGCCGGATTTTAGAGTTCGTTTCAATTACCCTTATAGAGGTAAACCAGATGGGCATGTTCGTTATTATCGTGATAGAGAAGAGGACTTGTATTTGGGAATTGAGTTTGAATTAAATCAAAAGCATGCCTATGATTCAGAAGTTCGGAAAAAACTTGCTGAAAGCTTCAAAGCAGCTTGCGAAACATGGCTTTTATCATCATTTTAAATATTTTTTACCTAAATAATTTGACATTTAAATTGTATTTCTCACCTTTGAAGCTCTTTAGTCGTCCTAATTTATTGCTTGAACCCGTGAGCCCTTAAAGCTTAAACATAACCAAACCAAGCATGCGAATTATTGAAAAATTTGAAGTAATTAAAAGAGCTTCAGCATTAATTGACAAAGAAACTACAGGACCAGCAGAGCAGTTTGCCAAACGTATTGGCACGTCTCGAACATGTATTTTCCAACTTCTCGAGGAAATAAAAGAATTAGGTGTTCCCATAACATATGATCATCGCAAAAAGAGCTATTGCTACTCAAGTGATAAAAAGTTAGTGGTAAACAACCCTATAGAGGTGGTAAATGATATTTAAAGGTATTAAATTCATATTTATTCTGGGAATACTTGATGTCCGTTCATTTTTCTGAACACTTGAGCATTTATCTTTGTACTAACAAGAGTAGACTTTTTGTTTAAGATAAACACAACTATACCTTTGGTTTAGTTTGAGGTTAAACCATTAATTATTTATGGTTTAACCTCTTTTTTTGCACCTCAAATATGATTCTTGTCATAAAATCATAATAGTTCATTTTTCTGTACTGCTTCACCACTATATTCGCAACGTTTTTATTAATAAATAGGACGATTTTTAAAAACTTATCCCCAATTGGTTTAACGAAACCAATTGGGGATTTTTTAAAAGAATTCATTATTGATAAATGTTCATAATGTACTAACAGTGAGTTAAATATTTTCTTAAGTAAAATTAATAAGTGATAAGTGACTAAATCCATTCGTCAAAATGCAATAATCGTATAACTTTGTAATAATTCTAATTAGGTTTTTTCACTGTATTCCATGAAAGATTTAAAAGTAACAAACGCACTTTTATTGATAATAGTAGTGCCACTCGTTTTTTATTTGCTCAAAATACTTTCTTTTATTTTTATTCCATTGATTATGTCAATGTTTATTGCCTTGTTGTTTTTGCCAATGATGCGTTGGTTAAAAAGTAAACATGTGCCCAAATGGATAGGTATTCTCATTGTCATATTAATTATAGTTGGTGGTTTAAAGATTGGGGGAGAGTTGATTCAAATATCCAGTAATGAAATATTAGCAGCTAAAGATTCCTTTTTAAATAAAGCTGAGAACAAAGTACTAGGGTTAATAACCAGTCTTGAAGCATTTTTTGGTATTGAACGATTGGAAGGAGAGAGTGTCATTCAACATTATATGAAGGGAGATGGAAACCTTGCCAATTTCGGATCAACTTTTGGGTTTATCCGAAGTACCATTTCTATGACCTTGATGACTGCTTTTTTTGTTATTCTGCTTTTATCTGAATCTATCAATTTTCAACAACTACTTAATAATACAGTACTTAAACGTCGATATTCCTCGGTTAAAACCTTTATGAAGATTGAGAAAGACATCTTAAAATTTGTGCTAGTTAAGTTTGTTATAAGTTTATTCACTGGTGTTGGTTTTAGTATAGCTTGTCTGTTATTCGATGTAAGTTTTCCAGTTTTTTGGGGACTTTTTGCCTTCATTATTAACTTCGTGCAGATGGTTGGTTCAGTTGTTTCCGTGGCGCTGTTATCTCTTTTTGCATTTGTTGAGTTAGACCCTACCGGTACCTTATTGTTTTTTATTATTGTAATAACCGGTGTGCAAGTAATAATGGGAGGGGTTCTTGAGCCTATTTTTATGGGAAAAACATTTTCCTTAAACGTGGTCACTGTACTTGTTATGTTGATGTTATGGGGATACATATGGGGTATACCTGGATTGGTAATGTCTATCCCGATGACCGTTTTTCTGAAGATAATATTAGAACAATTTCCTAACACGAGAGTGATAGCAGCGCTCATGTCAGGCTCGGGCACAGCAATACAATATCAGAAAAAAGAATCTAATTTGTAATTAACCTGGTTTAATAAATGACAAAGCAATTTGTGTGGGGAACTGAGAAGCGCTATAACGATTACAGCACCTATATTAAACGCACTTTTGGAGAACGTGTTCAGAAAATATCTGTTAATGCAGGTTTTACTTGTCCTAACAGGGATGGAAGCAAAGGAGTAGGAGGCTGTGCATTTTGTAATAATAGTACATTTAACCCTGCTTATTGCGATACCGCTTTTACCATTGAAGTGCAAATAGAGAAGGGAATTTCCTTTTTTCAGCCCAAATATCAAGCACAGAATTACCTGGCCTATTTTCAGGCCTATAGTAATACCTATGGCGATACCAAGGATTTAATCAATAAGTATGAACAGGCCTTGGCCAATCCTAAGGTTATAGGTTTAATTTTAGGAACACGTCCCGATTGTATTTCAGATGATTTATTGGCTTACTTGAAAAATCTTCAAAAGAAATACTACGTGGCTATTGAATTGGGTGCCGAATCAACCAATGAAGAGACTTTAAAAGTAATCAATCGCGGTCATTCGCATGAAGAGACCATTGATGCCTGTCATAGGATTAATGAGCTTGATATTCCAATCGGCTTGCACATGATATTGGGTTTACCTGGTGAGTCACGTTCGCAAATATTACACCATGCTTCAGAAGTGTCAAAATTACCAATCAGTTTTCTCAAACTGCATCAATTGCAAATTGTAAAAGGAAGCTTATTTGCCAATCAATATATTAAGGATGCTAATTATTTTTCTTTGTACACGGCTGATGAATTTGTGGAGCTAGTCATTGATTTTATTGAATTATTGGATCCGCGTATCGTTGTTGAACGTTTTATTAGTCAAGCCCCAGCTGATTTATTAATTGCACCAGCGTGGGGTATAAAAAACTTTGAATTTGTAGCTAAAGTAGAGAAACGCCTTAAAGTCAGAGATACTTGGCAGGGAAAGGCCTTATAGATTGATCACCTTGGCCGCTTCGCTTTGAAGGGTTATAATATCCATCATGGTTCCCTTAACACCAGCCGCCATATTATCCGTTATTTGATAATAGTCCAAACAGGTTTTACAAGCCAATAATTTCACACCCTGCTTCTCCGCTTCTTGCATAAGACTAATGACAGGACTACCTGCAGCTAATAATTTCACGCCTTCATTGTAAAACGTAATGATGGATGGTAAACGTTTGTCTTCAATTAAAATTTTAAAATAAGAAGCTACAAGCTTTATAGCTAATTCGGCATCGCCATGACCCATGCCATAGCGTGTTATTTGCAATAGATGATTTTCTTGCATTATTTTAAAAGTTAGGTTATACATGGTTATGAAGCTAATCTAGCTTCCGAAAACTCTTTCCAGGATATCATTGACACGCGCCATTGGATCCTGTCTGATATTTTGCTCTTCTTGAGCAATTTTTATGAAGAGGCCATCTAGTGCTTTTTCAGTTAAATAATGATCTAGATCTGTATTTACACCTTCCAAACCAGCGAATTTACCAATGGTTGAATTAGCAATGCCATTCCATTTACCAGTTAATGATTCCCATGACTCATTGGTTGACACACCGGCTACTATTTCTTTATCAAGTGAGTTTTGAATCTTTGGATTATATAACTTAAACAACTCATCATAAGTACTTTTTCTCAGATATTGAGTGGCAGCATCGTTGTTTCCGTTTAAGATATTGAAGGCATCGGCAATAGTCATTTTTTGAACTGCTCCCCAAAATACTGGTCCAGCTTCTTTAGCGGCATCCTCAGCAGCACGATTAATACGTACTACAACGTCCTCAACCAATTTATCACCACCTGGTATTCGTGAAATATTATCCACAATAATATCAGCTTCTTCTGGAAGTACGATCTTTACCAATTCATCTCCGTAATATCCATCGAGGGCTCCCAAATGTGCCGAGGCCGAGTCTGTCCCAACTCTTAATGCTTCTTTTAAACCATTAGCGACTTCTGCTTCGGTCAGTGGTAAATTAACTGGATAGGATTCCATGATCGTGGTTAACTCTGCACAGGCTGTTAATGCAAGTGTCAAAATGGCGATGTAGATTTTTTTCATGCGTCTATATTTTATTTTTCAATGGCTACATGGAACTCGCTCTTGAGTCATTCCCACTTTGTGAGAGAACTTTTCTCATGGCTCGTTTCATAGTACGTTATCTATAGTTTTTCTTTGATTTGTTCTTCTTGTTTTTATTATGTGGCTTTTTCTTTTTTCCTGTTTTAGGCATATTTTCTTGCTCCTTAATTGGAAAAAGCTTTTTAATAATGTCAAAGCGACTTAATTTTTTGAGTCTATCCTCAATTTGTTGACGGTATTCCTTTTTATACCAGAATAAATACATACGCTGCTGTAATTTCTCTTTTTTCGAGACTGGCGTATACATTTTTTCTAATGTGTAAGGATGATAGCCTGAGTGATAAATTACGGTAGCAACCGTCATTGGAGTAGGCGTGAAATCCTGAACCTGTTCCAGTTTAAAGTCCATATCGTGCGTCTCACAAGCTAAGTTTGCCATATCCAGTTCTTCACTTCCCGGATGACTCGATATGAAATAAGGAATGATCTGTTGATTGAGTTTTTTAGCCTTATTTATACGATCAAAATCAAGTTTGAATTTATGAAATAACTTAAAACTTGGCTTACGCATCACACTAAGCACCTGATCAGATGTGTGCTCTGGTGCCACTTTTAAGCGACCACTTACATGATTTCCTACTAGTTGCTCCATGTATAACTTATGGCTTTCTTTATCTTCGGTCGAAGCCATGTTATTATAGAGCATATCATAACGCACACCGCTACCGATGAAAGCTTTTTTTATGCTTTTCATGCCATCCACAGTTTTGTAGATGTCGGTCATGGCGCTGTGGTTAGTATTTAGGTTTGTGCAA
The DNA here is from genome assembly GCA_025499625.1 of Carboxylicivirga fragile. Lineage (GTDB taxonomy): Bacteria > Bacteroidota > Bacteroidia > Bacteroidales > Marinilabiliaceae > Carboxylicivirga > Carboxylicivirga fragile. The sequence continues at coordinate 99,083 of JAFMVD010000001.1, forward strand.
ATATTTGGATGGATACATGAAGGGCGCGTACAACGTTGGCAGATTTTTAAGTCTTTCCCTTCCATCTTATACATATTAGCACTCGGGCCGCCTAAATCAGAAAGGTAACCTTTAAAATCTGGCATTTGGGTGATTTCATCCACTTCTTTTAGGATACTTTCCTTTGATCGAGAAGCTATAAATTTACCCTGGTGTGCTGATATTGTACAAAAACTACAACCTCCAAAACAGCCCCGGTGCATATTCACCGAGAATTTAATCATCTCAAAGGCGGGAATAGGACCTTTAGCAATGTATCGTGGGTGTGGCAGACGTGTATATGGTAAATCAAAAGAAGCATCCAATTCACCTGTTGTCATTGGGGGATAGGGAGGGTTAATAATCACTTTCTTATCTCCAATATCCTGACTTAAGCGAGCTGCATTCCATCTATTTGACTCTTCTTCAACATAACGGAAATTGCGGGCGTATTTTAATTTATCCTGCAAACATTCGTCGTGAGAAGCTAACTCAATATCTTTCCAATTCTTGTTTTTAGGTAAATCATCATTTTTATCCTGAATAAATGCTGTTTGAGCAACGGTTCTGAGAGTTTCTAAAGGAACTCCGCGTTCAATTAATCTGATAATTTCAAGTAAGGGTTGTTCGCCCATACCATACACCATAAGATCCGCTTTTGATTCAGCTAAAATACTTGGTTTAAGCTTGTCTGACCAATAATCATAATGGGTTACTCGACGCAAAGAGGCTTCAATACCTCCTAATAACACCGGTACATCAGGATATAATTCTTTTAAGATATTACAATAAACGCTTGACGCGTAATCAGGTCTTTGTCCTGAACGACCATCTGGAGTATACGCATCATTGGATCTTAAGCGACGATTAGCAGTGTAATGGTTCACCATCGAATCCATCGCACCTGCTGTAACACCAAAGAAATAATTAGGCCGCCCCAACTTTTTAAAATCACGTAAATCATCGCGCCAATTGGGTTGTGGTATAATGGCAACACGTAGTCCATTTGCTTCCAGCATACGACCTACCACAGCCGCTCCAAAAGCAGGATGATCCACGTAAGCATCTCCAGTAAAGAGAATAACATCCAAACTGTCCCAGCCTCTTTTTTCCACTTCCTTGGCTGATGTTGGCAGCCAATCTTCCATTTTATAACGCGTATCCAATTTCATATCTTTAGCAAAAGTAGGTGAATTTTGCATAAAACAGGGTATACCTGATTACGGATAAACTGATAAATGCAAAATTCAGTGTATAACATGATTAGTTATATAACTACAAAAAGAGTTAAAGGTTTTTTTTTATATTATAAAACCAATGTTAACTTTGTAAGGAAAAGTTTGGTTAAATGACAGATCCAAATAGCGATATAATTGTTGAATTAAAAGATAAAGTGAACAAGCTTGTTGGGCAGTTTAAGGGCTTGAAGGCGGAAGTTGCGTTGTTGGAAGAGGAGAAAAAGCGATTAAGCGAACAACTGGAGGTAGCTAATAGTGAATTTAGTAACCTGGAACATCGATTCAATAATTTGAAACTAACGAAAGAATTAGTGTCGGGAAGCTCAGAAGCTGGTGATACTAAGAAAAGGATCAACCAAATTGTGCGGGAAATTGATAAGTGTATGGCGCTGTTAAACCGTTAAGCTGATTAAATGGACGAAAAACTCTCAATACGAGTAAATGTAGCAGATAGGTATTATCCCTTACGAATTGATCGTAATGATGAGGAGCGCATTCGTTTAGCAGCAAAATTAATTAACGACAAGGTTTTACAATATAAACAACGTTATTCTGATAAGGATGTACAGGACTTTCTGGCAATGGCCACTTTGCAGTATGTTATTAAATTATTAGAATTAGAAAACCAACATGATGTGAATCCAATAGTTGAAGCTGTTCGTGATTTAAATGAACAATTGGATGATATATTAGCTGATAAATCAGATAAGGTTTTTTAGAGAAACACATTTAAGATTACAATATACCCGCATTGTATTTCACTTTTCAAAAAATGTTTTGAAACGGTGATATGGTGCGGTTTTTTTATATATATAAAACAAGTTAGACATGGGTATTCAAATAGCAATAGGTATTGTTTCCCTTCTTGTTGGTGGATTAGTGGCATGGTTGCTAATTACTAAGGCACTTAAATCAAGGAGTGAGAAAATAATACGAGAGGCTGAGGCGGAAGCCGAGGTAATAAAAAAAGATAAAATTCTTCAGGCAAAAGAAAAGTTCCTTCAGTTGCGCTCAGAGCATGAAAAGGAAATTAATAATCGAAATGGAAAGATTGTTACTGCCGAAAATAGAATTAAACAAAAAGAATCATCGCTTTCTCAAAAATTAGAGGAACAAGCACGTAAGCGTAAAGAAGTTGACGCAATTCGTGATAATTTAATGGCTCAAGTTGAGTTGGTTGATAAACGTGAAGAGGATGTACAGCAAATGCATCGTCAACAAGTGGAGCAGTTGGAAGCAATCTCAGGCATGTCAGGTGATGAGGCCAAAGAGATGTTAATTGAAAGTTTAAAAGCTGAAGCTAAAACTGAAGCAATGTCGTATGTTAACGACATAATGGACGATGCAAAAATCAATGCTACGAAAGAAGCCAAGCGTATTGTATTACAAACTGTTCAGCGTGTGGCTACTGAAACAGCAATTGAAAATTCAGTGACCATTTTCCACATCGATTCTGATGAGATGAAAGGGCGAATTATTGGTCGTGAAGGTCGTAATATCCGTGCTTTAGAAGCTGCTACAGGCGTTGAAATTATTGTGGATGACACACCTGAAGCAATTGTACTTTCAGCGTTTGATCCAATGCGTCGTGAAATTGCTCGATTGGCTTTACACCAGTTAGTAACAGACGGACGTATTCACCCAGCTCGTATTGAGGAAGTTGTTAATAAAGTGCGTAAGCAGGTTGAAGAAGAAATTCTAGAAACAGGTAAACGTACGGCTATTGATCTTGGTGTACATGGTTTACACTCTGAGTTGATTAAGTTGGTAGGAAAAATGAAGTATCGTTCTTCATATGGTCAAAACTTGTTGCAGCACTCTCGCGAAACGGCTAACCTTTGTGCTGTAATGGCATCGGAACTAGGTTTAAATGTGAAGCGCGCTAAAAGAGCTGGTTTATTGCACGATATTGGTAAAGTTTCTGATGAAGATCCGGAATTACCACATGCTATTTTAGGAATGAAATTGGCTGAGAAATACAAAGAGAAACCAGATATCTGTAATGCAATTGGTGCTCACCACGATGAAGTGGAAATGACAACAATGATTGCACCGATTATTCAGGTTTGTGATGCCATTTCTGGTGCTCGTCCTGGTGCTCGTCGTGAGATTGTAGAGGCTTACATTAAGCGTCTTAAAGATCTTGAGTCAATGGCTTTAGCTTATCCAGGTGTAATGAAAACTTATGCTATTCAAGCAGGACGTGAGTTGCGTGTGATTGTTGGCGCTGAAAAAACATCGGATAAAGAAGCTGAAGAGTTATCATACGACATTGCTCGTAAGATTCAAACGGAGATGACTTATCCTGGTCAGGTGAAAATTACAGTTATTCGTGAAACAAGAGCGATTAGCTACGCCAAATAAATAGTTAATTGATATGATATAAAAATAGCGGCTAAAGGCCGCTATTTTTGTTCGTTCATCATTGAAATGGTGTATTTGGTAAAACAATCAATCCATTGAGTTCGCTGCTTTAATCAAGAATGGTATTTTTAGGCTGAAAAATTAAAATCAACGTGAGAAAACTTGAAAACAAGTCGGTTTTGGTAACAGGTGGAGCTGGATTTATTGGCTCTAATCTTATTGAAACCTTACTAGGTCAAAATAATAAAGTAATTTGTCTTGATAATTTTGCCACAGGCAAACGTAAAAATATCGACCCCTTTAATGCGAATCCAAATTTCACGCTAATAGAAGGTGATATTCGGAATCTTGATGATTGTATAAAAGCTACCAATGGTGTAGATGTTGTACTTCATCAGGCAGCCTTGGGTTCTGTACCTCGATCAATTAATGACCCCATCACTTCGAACGATGTGAATGTTTCCGGCTTTATTAATATGTTGGTTGCTGCTCGTGATTCAGGGGTAAAACGCTTTGTTTACGCGGCTAGCTCATCAACTTATGGCGATAGTAAGAACTTGCCTAAGGTGGAACATATAATTGGTAAACCCTTGTCTCCATATGCCATTACAAAGTATGTGAATGAATTATATGCTGATGTGTTTGCGAACTTGTATAACATGCAAATTATCGGTTTACGTTATTTCAATGTATTTGGTCGTCGTCAAGATCCTGATGGAGCATATGCTGCAGTGATTCCTAAGTTTGTGAAGTCTTTGATAGATAAAGAATCACCAATTATTAATGGAGATGGCACTTTTTCTCGTGACTTTACTTACATCGACAATGTTGTACAAGCTAACCAATTAGCTGCAACAGTTGAAGCGGAAAAAGCCATTAACACTGTGTATAATGTTGCCTTTGGCGAACGAACTACCTTAAATGAATTAACAACTTGGTTAAAGGAATTTTTAGCGGAGTTTGATTCTGATATTGCTAATGTTGAAATTAAACATCATGAAGAAAGAAGTGGAGATATTCCTCATAGTTTAGCATCCATTGAAAAAGCGAAAGAATTACTAAATTATAACCCTAAATACAGTATCAAAGAAGGTCTTAAAGAGGCAATTAAGTGGTACTGGGAAAATTTAAAATAGATACTAGAGATATGTCAAAAGTTGCATTAATCACCGGAGTTACTGGACAAGATGGAGCATACTTGTCTGAATTTTTATTGAAAAAAGGTTATATCGTTCATGGTATTAAACGCCGTTCAAGTTTGTTTAATACAGATCGTATCGACCACTTATACCAAGATCCTCATGTTGAGAATCGAAATTTCACATTACATTACGGTGATCTAACTGACTCAACCAATTTAATACGAATTATCCAGGAAACTCAACCAGACGAGATTTATAACCTTGCGGCAATGTCGCACGTTGGTGTTAGTTTTGATACACCTGAATATACAGCTAATGCCGATGGTATTGGTACTTTACGTATGTTGGAGGCTATTCGCCTGCTAAACATGACTAAGAAAACAAAGTTATATCAAGCGTCTACAAGTGAATTATATGGATTAGTTCAGGAGGTTCCTCAAAGTGAGAAGACACCTTTCTATCCACGCTCACCATATGCAGTTGCTAAAATGTATGCCTATTGGATTACGGTAAATTATCGTGAAGCTTATGACATTTTTGCTTGTAATGGTATTTTATTTAATCACGAAAGCCCACTTAGAGGTGAAACATTTGTAACAAGAAAGATTACACGTGCAGTAGCAAAAATCGGTTTAGGCATGCAAGATTGTCTATTCTTAGGGAATATGGATGCTAAGCGCGATTGGGGACATGCCAAAGATTATATAAAGGCAATGTGGTTAATTCTTCAGCAAGAAAAGGCTGAGGATTACGTAATTGCAACAGGTGTAACAACTACAGTTCGTGATTTTGTTAAAATGTCATTTGCTGAAGTTGGTATCGAAATTGAGTTTTCAGGAACAGCTGAGCAAGAAGTAGGTAGAATTAAAGCTTGTAACAATCCTGATTACCAAGTAGAAATTGGTACTGAAGTTGTTAAAGTAGATCCACGTTATTACCGTCCAACCGAAGTTGAATTATTGATTGGCGACCCAACAAAATCGAAAACAAAATTAGGTTGGGAACCTGAATACGACTTGGAAGGTTTAGTGAAGGACATGATGCAGTCGGACGTTAAATTGATGAAGAAAGATCGATATTTGAAAGAAGGTGGTTACGAAACACTTAATTATTTCGAATAATGCACAAAGGGAGTAAAATATATGTAGCCGGCCACGCAGGATTGGTCGGCTCTGCTATTGTTAGAAATTTAAGTAAACTAGGTTTTACGAATTTGCTTTTTCGTACTAGAAAAGAGCTTGATTTATTAAACCATAATACTGTTACTGACTTCTTTGAAACAGAAAAGCCTGAATATGTAATATTAGCCGCAGCCAAAGTAGGTGGTATAATGGCTAATAATACTTATCGTGCAGATTTTATTTACGAAAACTTACAAATTCAGAATAATGTCATTCATGCTGCCTACAAGGTAGGGGTGAAGAAGTTATTGTTTCTGGGCAGCTCATGTATTTACCCTAAAAATGCACCCCAACCATTAAAGGAAAACTATTTATTAAGCGAAGAATTGGAATTCACCAACGAACCTTATGCCATTGCAAAAATTGCAGGTATAAAAATGTGTGAGTCCTATAACCTACAGTACGGTACTAATTTCATATCTGTTATGCCTACTAATCTGTATGGGCCTAATGATAATTACAACCTTGAAACGAGTCATGTTTTACCAGCATTGATTCGAAAAATGCATCTTGGTAAATTACTAATGACAGGTGATTGGGATGGTATTAGAAAAGATTTTTCGCTTCGACCAGTTGAAAACGTTGATGGAGATTCAACTAAAGAACTTATTGTTGAAATCTTGAATAAATATGGTATTTCACTGGTTGATAATGTTGTAAACATAGAGTTATGGGGTTCAGGTTTACCTAAACGAGAGTTTTTACATGCCGACGACATGGCAGCCGCTTGCTTATACATTATTGATCAAATTGACTTTGACGATGTTTCAAAAGAATTAGACGAAGTCAGGAATACACACATTAATATTGGGTGTGGTGAAGATCTTACCATTGAAGAACTGGCTCAAACGATTAAGAAAATTGTTGGGTTTAATGGTAACCTTAAATGGGATTCATCAAAACCAGATGGTACCATGCGTAAATTGATGGATGTTTCTAAACTGTCCAAATTAGGTTGGAAAGCAAGCATTACTCTCGAAAAAGGAATAAGTGATGTTTATAATCAATATTCACATCACTAATATTCTTTTTGATTCGTTTAAAAATATATATTTGTAGCAAATCAATGAGAAACCTAACTTTTTATCAAAAGTTACTAAAACCAAAAGAATGAATAAGTTTTTTAAAATTATTTTCCCAATAGCCATTATTTTATTAGGCTTAACTGTTAGTTGTGGTGGTAGTGATGATCCTGCTCCAACGCCTCCTGATACTGAAAAACCAACTGTTACATTTACAAAGCCAAATGCTAGTGGTTCGACTTCTTATACAAAAGGTGCTGCATTAGATATTGATGCCACTTTTGCTGACAATGATGGATTAGCAGAATGTAAAATTACAATTACATATAATGAAGCAACACCAAGTGCTGGATTAAAGGGTATTACAGATCCATGGAAAAAAGCAACCAACGGAAGTGATCCTGGCGAACATGTAGTAACTTTCAATGGAGAAAAATCAAAAAAAGTAGAAATTTCTCAATTGTTTAATGAGAATATAGAAACTGAATGTAAAGGTGGAAGTTATACCTTAACTTTTGATTTTAAAGATAAAAGTGGAAACGAAGCAATTGAAAAAGTTGATGTTACTATAGAAGGTTAATTCCTTAAAAATATTTATTTTTGAAAAAGGGCTTATGCCCTTTTTTTTATACCATAACCATAATAAAAGACCACAATGTACGATTTTAATAAAATAATTGATCGCACTGGAACTAATACCTATAAGCTCGATTTAAGAGAGAAAAATTTTGGTGAAGCTGATGTTGTACCGCTATGGGTGGCTGATATGGATTTCGCTGCTCCGCCGGAGGTGCAATCCGAAATACAAAAACGTGCTGCTCACCAAATATATGGCTATACCATTCGAAAAGATGAATTTGCTAATTCCATTGTTGATTGGTGTGCATATAAACATAATTGGGAAATTCAGGCCAACTGGATTGAATATTCTCCAGGTGTTTGTCCAGCCTTAGCTTTTTCAATAATTGCCTTAAGCAACGAGGGAGATGGCATTATTATAAATACGCCAGTTTATCCTCCTTTTCACTCTGTAGTGAAAGATAATAATCGAGTACTTCTAAAGAGCTCCTTAATAGAAGAGAATGGGCGGTTTACTTTTGATTTCGACGATTTTGAAAAGAAAGCTGCCTTAGAAACAACCAAGCTTTTTATTTTATGCAATCCGCATAACCCGGTTGGAAGAGCTTGGTCTAGAAATGAGTTAGAAAGAATTAATGACATCTGCCTAAAACACAAGGTCATTGTATTGGCTGATGAAATACATTCTGATTTAATTTTATGGGATAAACAACACATTGCGTTTGCATCTTTAAATGATGAAGCTGCAGCAAATTGCATAAGCTATATGGCACCTTCTAAAACTTTCAATATCGCAGGGTTTAATACTTCATATGTTATTGCTTCAAACCCTGTTTTGTTATCTGCCTATAGAAAAACACAAGTTAGACTTCAATTAAACCTTGGTCATGTAATGAGCAGTATTGCTCTTACTTCGGCTTATAATTTAGGACGACCATGGTTAAAAGAGCTGGTTCGTTATATTGAAGGTAATATTACATTTATGGATGAATTTCTTAGGGCAAATATGCCTGAAATCACATTCCATAAGCCTGAAGCGACATATTTGACATGGTTGAATTTCAAGGCATGGGGATTATCACAAAAAGATCTTAAGAAATTGATTTACTCACAAGCGAAGGTAGGTTTGAATGATGGTAGTTCATTTGGTGCAGAAGGAGAAGGTTATATGCGTTTAAATGTAGCTAGTCCACGTGCAACGATTGAAAAAGGTTTAAAACAATTATTAGAATGTCGTCCTAACATGTAATGAAGGAATTAAAATACATATGCTTACTAGTTCTTGTTGTTATATTTTGTGCATGCGGCATACAAATAAAGAATCATACGGCAGATACTAATGGAGTTTTAGTATTTGAATATGGTGATTCTATTGCTTTTAAATTGAAAAAAGATAAGGTAATAATTGATTCGGTTTATGAGGCGTCAACAAAGCGGTACATTACTGTGGATGCCCAGTCATACTATTACAATTTGAGCGGTCTTCAAGGAGGCTTGAACCAAATAGATTTAGTTTTTTATTTATCGAACGGTAAAACCAAACGTATTGAACGATCGTTTCAAATCATATCTGATATAGCGCCTGAAATTCTCAAGATAAGTGAATATACCTTGATAGATCATGATACGAGCCTTTTTACCCAAGGGCTCGTTTATGATAGTGGTTATTTATTCGAATCGGCTGGATTATACGGACATTCTACTATAAATAAAATAAATGCTTCCAATGGAAAAATAATACAGCAAAGCAGCTTAGATTCGATGTATTTTGCCGAAGGGCTTTGTTTGTTTGATAATGAATTAAACATGCTAACATGGAAAGAGGGTAAACTCTTTCGTTTCACAAAAGAGCTTGGGTTTATAAGCGGACATCGATACAGGCACGAGGGGTGGGGTCTAACAAATACAGATTCTGTTTTGATTTGTTCGGATGGCACTTCAAATTTGCGTTTTATTTCTCCACGAGATTTAAAATTAATTAAACAAGTAACTGTTATTGATAAGGTCGGGGAAGTTCGTTACATCAATGAAATGGAGTTTATAAATAATCAGATTTGGGCCAATAAATTGGGTCAACCGGATATCTTAATCATCGATATTGATACAGGAAGGGTATTAAGGATATTGGATTTCTCTGATTTAATAGAAGAGCATGCTTTGGATAGCTTTGGTTCATTTAACGGGATCGCTTTTAACAAAAAAGCAAATCTGCTTTATGTTACTGGTAAAAATTGGCCGTATTATATAGTTTGCGATATACCTAACTTTTAAACTGAATCTCAATGAAAAATGTTTTTATTTGTTGCGATTCTTATAAGGGAACGCTTAGTTCAAAGCAAGTAAACGATATTATCTATCAGGAATTATCTACAGAAGGAGATTACTCATTCATTACGAAGGAGCTTGCAGATGGAGGAGAAGGCTCTCTGTCAATAATTAAGCAAGTAACTAGCAAAGTTGAAGAAATACATGTTCCGGCTTATAATCCAGTTGGAAATATTATACAGGCTTCTTACCTACGTAATGAAAGGATAGCTTATATTGAGGTTGCTGTTGCAACTGGTATTAGCCTATTGTCCAAATCGGAGAAGGATCCTTTAAAACTTAATAGTTATGGAACCGGACAGCAAATTTTACACGCCATTAAGAATGGCTGTACAGAGATTCACCTTTTTTTAGGTGGTAGTGCCACTGTTGACGGCGGTACGGGAATATTATCTGCTTTGTCTGAAATTCCTTTCTCGAATACTAATCAACTTCTTGACTTTTCTGTCTTTGACCTAAATAATGTGACATCCCTTTTAAGGCATGTTCAATTTCAATTGATCTGTGATGTAAAAAATACACCTACAGGAAACAATGGGGCAGTTAGGGTATTTGGACCACAGAAAGGTGCTAATAAGGTAGCTATTGAATTACTTGAATCACAAATGATCAAATGGATTAATCATCTGACTTCTTCTAGTGGCATAAAGTTGTCTGAGCATGAAGGATTGGGAGCTGCAGGTGCAATTGGCTTGCCTATTGTTGCCCTGGCTGATACCAAAATAAAGACTGGTTTTTCTTATTTTAATGAGCTCATGCACTATCAAAATAATATTGAATGGTGCGATGTCTTAATCACTGGGGAAGGTTGTATTGATGAACAAACAATAATGGGTAAAGGACCTGGCAAGCTAGCTAAATTGGCTTATAAAAGGAATAAAAAGGTTATTGGAATAGGAGGCATTGTCAAATGCAAACCAGCTTATTTTGACGTGGTATTCTCAACCATTGGTACGAACAACACCACTCATGATCTACTGAATAATGCTGAAAAAAGACTCGTAAATGTACTACCACACATAAAAGATTACATAAATAAAATCATTCCTTAGATTTTGTTTTTGAATGTGTTAATAAGGGATGTAAAAATACAGCTAACAGAATAACGGCCGTACCAATGTAAAATCCAGCCGACATTAGTTCACTTTGACCAAAAATAACCCAAGCAAGCAGAATCCCGTAGATAGGCTCCATATTAATAGCTAATACCACTGTATAAGCTGAAAGTACTTTCATGACATCAACAGCAACAACAAAGGCATATGCCGTGCAGACCAGACCCAAAATTAACACATATACAATATCCATATTGGTTGGCATGAGTAGATTACCATCAAATGTGCCTGAGAAAGCTAAGAAGATAGTAATGGCTCCAAATCCACTTAACATTTCATAGAAACTAATGGTTACGGGGTGATGTTTGTCAATAAAGAACTTATTTAGCACAGTGAATAAACCAGCGAGAAAAGCCGAAATTAATGCTGTAATAATACCTTGCCAATAACTCAACTCGAATTGAAATATCAGATATAAACCAGATATAATCAATAAGCCAATGAAAACTTCAAGCCACTTTATTTTTTTACGAAAAATAATTGGTTCCAAGAAACTGGCAAAAAGGGTAGTTGAAGCCATGCAGCCCAATGTTACCGATACGTTCGATATTTTAACTGCGTGAAAGAAAGTGATCCAATGAAATGCCACAACAATACCAACAGCCGTAATTTGCAGAATGTTTTTCCATCCAATATTAAAAGATAGTTTTTTATAATAGATAATGAGTCCCAATACAGCAGCTGCTATGAACATGCGATACCAAACTAACTGAGGTGAGGGCAAACTTATGAGTTTACCCAATATGGCGGTAAATCCGTATAAAAGAACGACAAAGTGAAGTTGTAAATGATTCTTTAAGAGCTTATTCATTTCTATATCTTAATTATTGTTCGCAAATTAAGCATTACTTTGGGTTTTACACATTATTTTTGTCATAGGCATATCAATTTTAGATATACTTTGTTATAGATAAAGAACAAACAGAATAAATATAAAAATCATGAAAAATTGGCCTTTAGCTTTAAGCATTGTTTTAATAGTAACACTTCTAACATCATGTGCTACTGTACCTATTACTGGGCGTAAACAACTTAATTTAGTGTCTGATTCGGAAGTTATGTCGATGAGTTTTTCTCAATACGATCAGTTTTTGAAAGAAAATAAACTATCGACCAATAAGGAACAGACAGCAATGGTAAAAAAAGTAGGTAAGGAAATAGCTGCTGCTGTTGAGAAATACATGGCTGACAATGGCTATTCGAACCACATAGCAGGTTTTGATTGGGAATTTAATTTAGTTGACGATGAAACACCAAACGCGTGGTGTATGCCTGGAGGAAAGGTGGTATTTTACACGGGCATATTGCCATATACAAAGGATGAAGCTGGTTTAGCTGTTGTAATGGGACACGAAATTGCCCATGCGGTAGCAAAGCATGGTAACGAGCGTATGAGTAACCAGATGGCTGTTCAAACCGGAGGAACTGCACTTTCAGTTGCCATTGATGAAAAGCCTGAAGAGACAAAGGCTATTTATATGGCCGCATTCGGCTTAGGATCACAATATGGATTTATGCTTCCTTATTCAAGAACACATGAAACCGAAGCGGATAAAATGGGACTCATTTTTATGGCAATGGCTGGTTATAATCCACAAGCAGCAGTACCGTTTTGGGAACGTATGGCAGCTGGTGGTGGACAAAAACCACCTGAATTCATGAGCACACACCCAGCTGACGATACGCGAATTAAAGATTTACAAGCATATATGCCGGAGGCTTTAAAGTATTATAAGAAATAAGAGAATATGACTTATTTAGAAAAAGGAGGGAACAAAACCCCCCTTTTTCTGTTTGAATAAACGGTTAATTAATACATTATAGTTATATTTTTTATATACCCTTAAAATTACATTCTATTGTTTGCATATTGTAATTTCTGCGAAAACTCAAAAGATAGCTGGAAGATTGATGATGAATCGGTTAGATACTTTGTAAGCGATAAGCATGGTGGAAGCTCTCGTTCTCCTTATGAAGAATTAAACATGGGAATGAATGTAGGTGATTGCGTAGATGATGTGTTATACAATCGATTGCTTATTGCCCGCCATAGTGGCTTACCTTTGAACCGATATGTGTATGCCAGTCAGGTTCATGGTAATAATATTACAACAGTTTCAGAATCTGATTTAAGTGAAGACTCTTATTCAGTAATAAAAGCAACAGATGGGCTTATTACCCGAGATAAATATATCGCTCTAATAGTTTTAGCTGCCGATTGCGTTCCAGTTATTATTTACGATGAAAACATTGGTGCAGCTGGAGTTTTCCATGCTGGATGGAGGGGTGTTGCCAATTCGATTGTTCCTTTGGGTATTGAACAGATGCACAAAGAGTTTGGGAGCCAAATTGAATCCCTTAAAGTATTTATTGGTCCTTCCATCGGAGCTTGTTGTTATGAAGTAAAAGGTAAGGTAATCGACCAGATTCAATCGGCAGTTCCTAACTCTGATAAGGTGGTATTACGTAAGGATGGTAAAACATTCATTAATTTGAAAACCGGAATTGAACAACAGTTGCTAAAGTTAGGATTAACAAACTCGCAAATAACAACTTCTTCGGATTGTACCAAATGTAAATCCGACCAATACTATTCGTATCGACACAGTTCTGAGACAGGACGTTTTTGTGCGGGAATATACCTTACTTAAACAGTTTCTTTGTTTCTCTTGTACAAATCTATTGCTTTATTAAGCTCACTAATTAAAAGATTAACAAGGGGATTATTTACTTTTAATTGGTGATTATCCAATTGTTTTATGGGCAATATACGTGGTGTTGTTCCTGTTATAAAAGCTGCGTCAACAGTATCAATATCAGCTTTTTTTAGCAATTTATAAACGATATCTTTGTTTAATTTACCAGCTAATTCAATTACTTTTTTTCGAATTATTCCCGGAAGCACTACTTCTTCAGGAGCAGTTATTATTTCATCATTTATAATAAAAAATAAATTAGACCGACTGCCTTCCGTTATTTGATCTTGCTCATTTACCAGAAGCGTTTCATAAATAAGCTCATCTTTCAAAATAGCATTCGCTTTTCCACGCACTTCGAGGTTATAAATTTTTGCTGTAGGGTGATGACGTTCCGCTTTTTGGAAGCAAGTGACAATACCGTCATTTATTTGATCCGCATTTGGGTAAATACTTGGTAAAAAATGAGCTTGAAACTGCCTGTCACCATTATTAAAAAAACGAAAATCCAGCTTTATATTACCATTTACAATGGTATTCGCTGAAATTAAGGTTTTAATAGCATTAAGTAACTGATTATGCTTTTTCCAATTTACCTTATTTGCTACTTTTAGGCTATGTTCAAGCCTTAACAAATGATCTTCAATAAATAAAGGACGGGAGTCTTCAATTCGAAAAACCTCATAAATGCTCATATCCTTGTCATCATATTCACCATTAAAAAAGTCGACAGACTTTAATGTACGATCTTGATAAAAATATTCTCCTTTAATGTTAAAGCGCATTTATAAATTTGCTGAATTATTTAAGAGTGAAAAGATAACAAAAAAATAGAAACCTACGACCTATTTTATTCAAAGCTTAGCTGTTTATTATTGGTTTTGATATAAGTCCTTAAGTAGTTTCTTCGCACGATTCACAACCCCTTTGCTACCATATGGAATTAGATTTTCAAGAACAATAATTAATTCCTGTTTCAGATCAGGGTAAGCCTTACATAACTTGAACAGAATTAACATGCAGTGCGCTTTTACAGCTATCGGAATTTCTTCGCTTTGCAGCCAGGTAAAACAGGCATCAATTAAATGTCCATCAGCTAATTCACTCAGGTCATATTGAGTTAGTATACGTGCATAATGCCGCTTTATACTATGGTTTGATTCATTGGGTAGTTTCTTTATTATTGTTGGAATATATTCTTTAAGTAAAGCATTGTCCAAATCATGAATCATATCGATAATATAAGCCGAACGCCAGGCAATTTTTGCATCGGGATGGTTATTTAAATCGAACATGATACGAATATCAGTGGGAGAGTGGCATATATCGGAAGCTAGTTCATTGAAACCACCAGATAACCACCTATCCACTAATATATCTTGTAATTGTTGACTGCGTTTAGTTGTATTCATATCGCTTCATACAAAAATATAAAAACATAAATATAAGTAGCTCTATGATTTCTCTTTTTCAACAAAAGGTCAATTTTTAATGAAATCATGAACCAAAATGTTTCTGTGTCGTGGTGCATTCCGAAGCTTTAATTATATTCGTTAAATTTTTTTAATATGAAGCGCGTACTATTTCTTATATCTATCATATTTTTTTCATCCAATACATTTGCAGCCAAGCAATTATCGCAGGAAGCAAAGATATCTCTATTGACCTGTTCGCCGGGAAAAGGGGAGGTTTATACAATTTATGGGCATAGTGCCATTCGGGTTAAAGATGATTTATATAATATTGACTCAGTGTTTAACTATGGAACTTTTGATTTTAACACGCCTAATTTTTACCTAAAATTCGCCAATGGAAATTTAAACTATTTCCTGTCAGTAAGAAGCTTCAAAGGTTTTTTGCAAAGTTATTTTCATAACGAACAAAGTGTTTGGGAACAGGAGTTAAACCTAAGTCAGGAGGAGAAACAAAAGTTGTTTAATGCGCTGGTTTTAAATACGCAACCCGAAAATAGATTTTATCGTTACGATTTCTTTTTTGATAATTGTGCCACCAGAATCAGGGATATTGTTCTGGATAATATTGATGGAACAGTGAGTTATAGAGACACCACTGAGAAGGTAAGTTCTTTTCGATCATATATACATGAATATGAGGCTAAAATGCCCTGGGTTCTGCAAGGTTTGGATATTCTATTGGGATTAAAAACGGATGATCCTGCCTACCTGCATGATCAAATGTTTTTGCCCGATTACCTTATGTTGTATTTCTCAAAAGCTTTAAAACACAATGGGGAAGAGAAAGTAGGTTTGGTAAAAGAAATGCAGCCACTTCTTAAGTTTGAAAATAATGAAGATCAGAATAAAGCAATTTCTCCAACTCTGGTTTTCTGGCTCTTACTATTAGTAAGTCTTTTAATATTAGTATATGAGTTACGTCTGCGCAAAAAGCCACTAATGATTTTTAATCGTATCATATTTTTCGTTACAGGCCTTGTGGGTGTATTGATTTTATTTTTAATGTTTATCTCACATCATGCCGTTACTGGCGAGAATTTCAACATTATGTGGGCTTTACCTACTTTTTTAATCTTAGCAGTTTTACCACTTAATCGATACCGTACAAATTTTATAAAGTACCTTTTAATTTTTAGTCTTAGTACACTATTTTTGTTCTTAGCAGCTTGGTTTATTATTCCACAGCAATTGCCACCAATGGTTTTTCCAATAGCCATCTTATTATTCGTGCGTTTAGCTTTATTATATAGGTACATTTTTCAACAGAAATAAGTTTTTGCGAACCTTTTTATTTCACTTCTGTTTTAATATCAGATAGATAAAACTTTTAAACGTTTTCTAATTATCATAATTGATAGTGGGAAGGTTTTTGAAGGTGAATTATTTAATGGTAAACAGAAATAAGTGAAAAAGTTTGTTTTAATACTAGTTATAATTTTTGGAGTTAATACGCTGTTTTTAAAGGCACAGCAACCATCAGTTGTTAAAGCCGATGAACTTGTCAAACGTATTGAAAGTCCGTCTGACACCCTCTATATTGTTAACTTTTGGGCTACTTGGTGCGCTCCATGTGTCGAAGAACTACCTGTATTTGAATCTTCCATTTATAAGTCAGATGATACAATTATTAAAATATTACTAGTTAGTCTAGACTTTAAACAGGCATATCCGTCACTGGATTTATTCTTATCAAAGCATAATATTACCGAAGATGTTTTGTGGTTAAATGAAAAGAATCCAAATACTTGGGTTGATAAAATAGATAAAAGTTGGAGTGGTGCCATTCCTGCTACAAAATTATACTACGGTAGCAAACAGCTATTTCATGAGGGACAAATAAGCATAGATCAATTGCAAAAAATGATTAATAATTTAAAATAGAAAGATATGATTAAGCAAGTATTATTCACCGCAATGTTATTGGTATCATCAATCAGTTTTGCTCAATTAAAAGTTGGCGATGTTGCGCCTGATTTCAAATTGCTAAACACAAACATGCAGATGGTTTCGTTAAGTGATTATTCTGAATATGAAGGTGTTGTTGTTATTTTCACATGTAACCATTGTCCATATGCGAAATATTATGAGGATCGTATGAAAGCCTTAAATGAAAAGTATGAGCAAAAAGGATTTCCGGTAATTGCAATTAATCCAAATGATTCAGTTGCCTATAAAACAGACGGTTTTTCATATATGGTTGAAAAAGCATATGACTTCCCTTACTTACTGGATAATAAGGGAGTATATAAGAAATATGGTGCTACAAAAACGCCTCATGTCTTCCTGTTAAAACAAGAGAACAATGGCTTTAAAGTGGCCTATATTGGAGCTATAGATGATAGCCCCCAGGATGAAACACAGGTTGAAGAAAAATATTTGGAGATCGCAATTAACGCGGTTAAACAAGGAAAAAAGCCAAAATACAGCAGTACGAAGGCAATAGGATGTAGCATTAAACCTTTTAAGTAGGTAATTAGCTTAAATTAAGGCCTTAAAATTTCAAGAAGTTCAAGTAAACTGTTATTTTTGCACCCAATGAGTGGTACAAGAAATATGAGATTATTACTAAAAACATCCGTTTCAGTAATAATGGGGACGGTGATTTGGGCTTCTTTTGCATTTTTTTATCCAATGACGGAGTCATTTGGAAGTGATTTTACACCACCTAAAAACACACCTAATTCTTTTAAAGTTGCCAATTTCTTTTCTGAGAATGATGAATTTGCCTATTTAGAGAAGCAAGTAAATCGTTTTATTCGAAGAGAACACTTGGCTGGTGCATCCGTTGCTATAGCTAAAGATGGTGAATTATTATATGCTAAAGGCTTTGGTTATGCAGATAAGGAAAACATGCATCTTGTTGAGCCACATCATTTATTTCGTGTAGCGAGTGTTTCAAAACTCGTGACAGCAGTTGGCGTTATGAAGATGATAGAAGATGGCCAATTGACACTCGATAGTAAAGTATTTGGTCAATCTGGTATTCTTAACGACTCAATCTACCTAAATTATATTGATAAACGAGTTACTGATATTACTGTAAGGCATTTACTTGAACATAGCGGAGGATGGACCACAAGATGGGGTGATCAAATGTTTATGCCAACCATTATAGCCCGATCATTAAAGAAATCCTTACCTGTTGATGAATCTGACATAATACGCTTTGTACTGAGTAAACGCTTACATTTTACTCCTGGACAATCTTCTTATTACTCAAATTTGGGTTATATGGTACTGGGTCAGGTTATTAGTAAGGTATCTGGATTAGATTACGAAAAGTATATTCAAACAAATGTACTGTATCCATTGGGTATTTTCGATATGCAATTGGGAGGTAGCCATTTAAATGAAAGGGTTGAATCGGAGGTTAAATATTACGAGCCTGAACAAACTTTTTATGTAGATGATTATACCGGCACGGGCGAACAGGTACTTCGTACTTATGGAGGAAATGATATGCACACCTTGGGTGCTGCTGGTGGTTGGATTGCATCATCAACAGATCTAATGAAATTATTGTTGTCAATTGACGGTTTTGAATCTTATCCCGATGTTCTTGATGAAGAGTCAATTGAAACGATGTCGACACCAATTCGTTTGGGTTATAGTCCGTTAGGATGGCGAAGAATTAAGAAAGATGCCTGGTATCGCACTGGTACGCTGGCTGGAACATCAGCTTTAATGGTTCGTAAAAACGATGGAATATCATATGTGGTATTGGTAAATACAGGAAGTTGGAAAGGACCCGCATTAGCCAACGACATAAGTAAAGTAATGGAACGTGGTTTACGTAAAGTTACTGATTGGCCTGAGTATAATCTTTTTGAGTTAGATAATTCATGGGCATCTAACAGAAAGCGTCCTCAGGTGATATATTAATGATTCTCTAGGCTCTAAAAAAGCAATCATTTCAATTTCTTATTATTATCAGAATATAATATAACTCAGGATTATGTAATTATTTCTAAGATAGATAAGCTTAGTCTAATTGAAATAATCTTGTATTCTTAAATTTAAACTGGTTCTTATAATAATGAGTGCGTATTAAGTTCGATCATTATTATCATAATTAAGGCAGTTTCTTTTACTTATTATTTTTGATCTTTACTACAACTTAAGAATACCTCGTTAAAATTTCTATCAATTTCAGGTTTTGTTATATATTAGCTGATATTAGGATTACAAATCAAGGTTATTTAAGTTTTTAGTTTGTTTCCGGAAACGTTTGAGCTTACTATATAATTCTTAGCAATGATTATCTATTTTCGTTATGCCTGAATTTCTTGAGGGTTTACAGGTTTTTAAATTCCATTGGTAATAAACGATCCCCATATGCTTGTCCTATATTTGATATTATGTTATTTTTAAGTATAAATAAATAGCCAGACTAATTCTGGCTATTTATTCTTAATATTCTTAGTTAGAACCTAAAGCTTCAATTTTAGCTTTAACCTCATTGTACTTATCCATATTTTCAAATCGATAATACAATCCTTTTAAAGTTTCTAATACTGCAACCTTTTCACCAACACTTTGCGATTCAGGCTGAACTAAATGTGCTTTTTCCAAATATGGTAAAGCTTGTTCCCAATAGCCGTTTGCTACTTCAATTGCTGCATTGTATTCTTTTGTAGTCGTTTTATCATTGGCAATACCTTGTTGTTCTACGCCTTTGTTGAAATAAATTACGCCAATATTATACAATGAATTAAAAAAGTTGTCATCTATTTCAAGACATTTCTCATAATTACTGATTGCCTCTTCTTTATCAATACTCTCGAATAAGACACCACGGGCATAATAGAATGATGGATTGCTAGGATCTTTTTCAATAGCCGTATTTAAGTAATCAAGTGCCGCATCGTTTTGTTTGCTATCTAAATAAAACTGAATTAGACTTGTTAAAATACGACTATCTTCAGGAAATAATTCAAAACCACGTTGTAGGTTTTGAGCCAATTTAACAGAATCACCAGTTTCATCAAATACTTGATCTAACAGTAATATAGCATCTCCTCCACCATATTTATAATCTATGGCTTTGTTAAAATACTCTTCAGCTTTTTCCCAATTCTTCGCATTGTAGGCTGCTAAAGCACAGTTATAAATAATAGAAGTATCAACAGCTGCACCTTCTTCTGCCATTACAGGTAAAGAATTAATGTACAGAACATTTTCAAATGCGAATAATGCTTGATTAAAATCTTCTGTATTAAACCCTTCGATACCAGAATTAGTAAGATCAGGCTTAAAGAAAGTTAATTGTAATTTGATTTCCTTCTCATATTTGCCAATACCTTTTCCTTTATGATCACCTTTTTGATCTAGCTCAATGGCTTTTTTGTAAAAATCAACGGCTTTCTTAATGCCGTCAGCATCTTTACCATTTTTGTATAATTCGGTATATACTTTTGCTGCAACAATGTAAGTTTTAGGCCAATTAATTGACTTTTCATGTTCCAATGCGACATCAATCGCTTTCTGTGCAGCCTCAAAATCATTTGTATCTAAGTAACCAGATGCAGCAGAAACTTTACCTTTTTGGGCAAATACTGCGGAAACAGTTAACATTAAAATTGCAAATAGCGCGACTCTTTTCATTACTAAAAGTTTTAGATTTATTCTGTATGGTAATTTAACTTTAAAATTTATTCATTTGTTGTTTCAGTTGAATTATCAGTATCAACATCGTTTTCAGGAATTTCAGCTCCTTCAGTAAGTTGTTCTTCTTCTAATTCTACTTCAGATGTAACTTTAGCAACCGACGCTATCTCATCTTGTTTTTTCGACAAGTTGATTAAACGTACTCCTTGAGTTGCTCTTCCTGTAACCCTCATATCACTAACAGATAGGCGAATGGCAATACCTGAACGATTGATAATCATCAGATCATTGTCATCTGTTACGTTCTTAATCGTAATAAGTTCCCCTGTTTTGTCAGTAATTTTCATGGTTTTTACACCCTTACCACCGCGGTTGGTAACTCTGTAGTCTTCCGTTTTTGATCGTTTACCAAAACCTTTTTCAGAAACAACTAAAACATCTTCTGACTCTATATCCTTCACAGAAATCATGCCAACAACTTCATCATGCTCTGAAGCCAGCGTTATTCCTCGTACCCCGGCACCTGTTCGACCTATACATCTAACCTGAGATTCGTTAAAACGAATAGCACGACCAGAACGTGAGGCCATCAAAATTTCTGTCTGACCATTGGTTAAACGAGCTTGCAACAACTCATCATTTTCTTTAATTGTTATGGCATTAACTCCATTAACACGAGGGCGAGAATAATCCTTAAGAAGTGATTTCTTAACGATACCCTTCTTAGTACCCATGATGATATAGTTCTCATTCACGTAATCCTCATCGTTCAATTTCTTAACTCGGATAAACGCTTTTACTTGATCATCAGGATCGATATTAAGTAAATTTTGGATAGCCCTACCCTTACTGTTCTTCGTTCCTTCAGGTATTTCGTATACTTTTAACCAGAAACACTTACCTTTTTTAGTGAAGAACAACATCGTATTGTGCATCGATGCTGGATAGATATATTCAATAAAATCCTCTTCACGAGTTGTAGAACCTTTTGAACCAACTCCTCCTCTATGCTGTGTTTTAAACTCAGCTAGTGGCGTACGTTTCATGTAACCCAAATGCGAAATTGTAATAATCATTTCATCATCTGCGTAGAAATCTTCAGGGTTGAATTCTTCAGAACTATATACAATATCAGTTCGGCGATCATCGCCATATTTAGCTTGTACTTCAATTAACTCATCCTTGATGATGTTCATGCGTAACTCAACATTAGCTAGAATCTCTTTCAAATGAGCAATCTCTTTCATCAATTCATCGTACTCAGCTCTTAGTTTATCTTGCTCTAGTCCTGTTAATTGACGCAGGCGCATCTCAACAATTGCACGCGCTTGAATATCAGTTAATTCAAATCGATTAATCAAATTCTCGCGAGCTTCATCAGGAGTTTGTGCAGCACGAATAATCTTGATTACTTCATCAATATTATCACTTGCGATAATTAATCCCTCAAGAATATGGGCACGTTTTTCAGCTTGATCTAATTCGTATTGCGTACGGCGAACAACCACATCGTGACGATGCTCTACAAAACACTCAAGCATCTGTTTGAGGTTCAATAATTGAGGACGTCCCTTAACTAAGGCGATATTATTAACTCCAAAAGACGTTTGTAAAGCCGAGTATTTAAATAAATGATTTAGAACAACGTTTGCAATTGCATCTCTTTTCAAGTCAATAACGATACGCATACCATTACGATCCGATTCGTCATTGATATTTGAAATACCATCTAACTTCTTTTCATTAACAAGGTCAGCTATCTTAATAATAAGCTCAGCCTTATTAACCATGTATGGTATCTCGGTAATAACGATCTTTTCGCGACCGTTACTTTCTGTTTCAATATCAGATTTAGCACGTATAACAATACGTCCCTTACCAGTATTAAAAGCATCTTTTACACCTTGATAACCATATATTGTACCTCCTGTTGGGAAATCAGGAGCTTTAACGATTGAAATTAAATCTTCAATTTCAATGTCATTATTTTCGATATAGGCTATGGTAGCATCGATGGTATCTTTTAAGTTATGAGGAGGCATATTAGTAGCCATACCCACAGCAATACCAGAAGCACCATTCACTAATAAGTTAGGAATACGTGTTGGTAACACGGTTGGTTCCTTTATAGTATCATCAAAGTTGAGTTGAAAGTCAACCGTATTCTTATCTATATCGATCAACATTTCTTCGGCTAGTTTATTTAAACGAGCCTCAGTATAACGCATGGCGGCAGGGCTATCGCCATCAACCGAACCAAAGTTACCTTGTCCATCAACTAAAGGGTAACGCAACGACCATTCCTGTGCCATACGTACCATTGCAAAATAAACAGATGAATCGCCATGCGGGTGAAACTTACCAAGTACCTCTCCCACAATTCTTGCGGACTTTTTATAACCTTTATTGGCCGCAAGTCCTAATTCGCTCATTCCATACAAAACCCTGCGATGAACGGGTTTCATACCATCTCTCACGTCGGGCAAAGCGCGCGAAACAATCACTGACATCGAGTAATCGATGTAGGCAGATTTCATCTCCTCTTCAATGTTGATTCTTATTATCTTTTCTCCTTCAGTCATTTATGATTTTATTTTGATATGCTATTACAATAAAAAATGGCTTTTTGAAGGCCATTTTTTGAACGCCCTAATTTAAGTAAATTAGCTAACATGAGAAAGCGAAAAAGACACCAATTTATTAACAATTAATTGCTATAGGAGCATCCATATAAATATGCTAATTTTGACTATTAAATGAGATTCATTATTTTCATGTTTGTAAACAACATGTATATTTGACTTGTTAGTTAAAAAAAACGAAAATTCATCAACTAATTATATGGATTTAAATTTTTCACCACGTATTAAAGACGTTATATCGTATAGTAAAGAAGAGGCGGAACGTTTAGGCAATCACTTTATATCACCTGAGCATTTAATGCTGGGGATATTGCGTGAAGGAGAAGGTACGGCAATGGGTATATTACAAAACTTGGAAGCTGATATTCCTCGTATTAAAAAAGCCATTGAAAAATACCTCAAGGGTGACGAACCAATACGAAACGAGAATCTTCCTTTGTTAAAGTCTACCGAAAGAGTGCTTAAGTTAGTACATCTGGAGGCTAAATTACTAAAGAGTGAACGTATTGATACGGGACATTTATTAATTGCTCTTCTAAAAGAAAAGAGCAGCGTAATATGGGAAATTATGGCAGAAGAAAATATTCATTACCAAAACGTTAAAAGCCTGCTTGAGGCACAGCAACCAATAGCTAAAGCTGATTATCCAGAGGATGACGATCAGGAAAGCTCATTCTCAGGTTCGAGTAGTTCGGGTGAAGGTTCCAAATCTAGTTCCAAATCAAGTTCGGATACACCTGTGCTTGATAACTTTGGAATTGATATCACTAAGGCCGCTGAAGAAGGACGTTTGGATCCAATTGTTGGACGTGAGAAAGAAATTGAACGTTTAGCTCAAATATTAAGTCGTCGTAAAAAGAATAATCCGATATTGATTGGTGAGCCTGGTGTAGGTAAATCGGCCATAGCAGAAGGATTAGCTTTGCGTATTAATGAGAAAAACGTATCAAGAGTTTTATTCGATAAACGAGTTGTAACTTTAGATTTAGCTTCAATTGTAGCGGGAACAAAATACAGAGGGCAATTTGAGGAGCGAATGAAAGCCATTTTAAATGAGCTAAGTCGTAACCCTAGTATTATTTTATTTATCGATGAAATACACACCATTGTTGGAGCTGGTGGGGCTACTGGCTCTTTAGATGCTGCAAATATGTTGAAACCTGCGCTTGCGCGTGGCGAAATTCAATGTATTGGAGCTACTACTTTGGATGAGTACCGCCAACATATTGAGAAAGATGGTGCCTTGGAACGTCGTTTCCAAAAAATAATGGTGGAACCTACCTCTATCGATGAAACGGTTGAGATTCTGAATAACATTAAAGCTAAATACGAAGATCATCACAATGTGAATTACGATGGTGATGCTATAGAAGCCTGTGTCAAACTAACAGAGCGTTATATTTCTGATCGCCATTTACCCGATAAAGCAATTGATGCGCTTGATGAAGCTGGTTCGCGTGTACATATCTCAAATATCGTTGTTCCCGAAACAATTGTTAAGATTGAAGGTGAAATTGATGAGATTAAGGAGAATAAAATAAAAGCTGTTAAAGCTCAAAACTTTGAATTAGCGGCTAGTTTCCGTGATAAAGAGAAGAATCTTCTTGATAGCCTTGATGAAGCTAAGACTAAGTGGGAAGAAGAACTTCAACAACATCGCGAAACAGTTGATGCTGAAAAAGTTTCGGAAGTAGTTGCAATGATGACTGGTATACCTGTTCAACGAGTTGCACAGGCTGAAGGCTTCCGCTTATTAAAAATGGGAAAAGAATTAAATGGTAAAGTTATAGGACAAGACGATGCCATTGTGAAAATTGTTAAAGCAATTCAACGTAACCGAGCCGGATTGAAAGATCCTAACCGTCCAATTGGTTCATTTGTATTTTTAGGCCCTACCGGTGTTGGTAAAACACACTTGGCTAAAGTGCTTGCACAATATTTATTTGATACAACTGACGCGCTTATTCGTATTGATATGAGTGAATACATGGAGAAATTCTCGGTGTCGCGTTTGGTTGGAGCTCCTCCGGGATATGTTGGGTACGAAGAGGGTGGTCAATTGACAGAAAAGGTACGCCGTCGCCCTTATGCAGTGGTGCTTTTAGATGAAATTGAAAAAGCTCACCCCGATGTGTTTAATTTACTTCTTCAGGTACTTGATGAAGGAAGATTAACCGATAGTTTGGGACGAAAAGTGGATTTCAAGAACACGATTATTATCATGACTTCGAATATTGGTTCACGCGAATTAAAAGATTTCGGTCGTGGCGTAGGCTTTACACCTTCTAGTAGTGCTTCTGATCAGGAACATGCAAAAGGGGTTATTGAGAAAGCGCTAAAGAAAGCTTTTGCACCTGAATTCATTAATAGAATTGATGATGTTGTTATTTTCAATAATCTTGAAAAAGATGATATTCACAAAATCATTGATATCGAATTAAAAGGTCTTTATAAGCGAGTTGAGGGACTTGGCTATAAACTTGAATTAACTGATGAAGCTAAAGACTTTATTGCATCTAAAGGTTATGATATTCAGTATGGAGCAAGACCACTGAAAAGAGCCATACAGAAGTATCTCGAAGATGAAATGGCGGAGGTTATCATTCAGGCATCTGTTTCGGAAGGAGATATTATTAAAGTAGATTACAATGCTGATGAGAAAAAGATTGAAACAGAAATTGTTGAATTATCGAAAAAGAAAAAGTAATAAATACTTAATTTAAATAGAAATAGGCAAGCTTTATTAGCTTGCCTATTTTATTATATATTCAAGCGCATAAATATTTAATTGGAATTACTTCTGATTAAGATAATTTCTTACTGGTGCTGCATACATTTCGTATAACTTTTGTTTAGCCATATTCTTATTAATAGCCGATAATTCATTGGCCTTTCTATCGATTAAAGCTCTTGTTTCCTTAATATCCGTTTCATTATAAGTTACATTCAAGCCCGAATCTATATATGAAATGATGTCATAACATACATAATTGATGGGATTCAATTTATAATTCAAATAGATTTGTCGATCCATTTCCTTACACACATTCTCATGAATATTACAAGCAGTTAATGTATCCGCATTGGCATCAATAAAAGAGTTGATTGGCTCACCAAAAGCCAGATGTATCTTGCCTTTCTTTCCTGTTATACCAGTTAATACACTATTAAAATCTTCATCTTTCTTTTTAGCATACGAGCCTTTTTCAGAAATGATACTTTCATTAACTTTAAGTATATCGCAAGGTTCAAGCTCATAAGAGATACTCACAGGGACAATATTAAACTGTTTGATTGCTTTAATTGGATCTTTTTGTTTGATCGTTAACATCTTTAAAAGAGAGAGCTGCGTTTTATCATTCCCATTTTTTGTTCGCCCATCCCTCTGGGCTATCCAAATTGATTGATCTTCTTCGGTGAGAACCTTTTTAATATATAATGAATGAGCTAAAGCGTTGTAGTAAATGTCATTTCGAGATCCTCCACGATAAAAAGTGAACATCTTGTTAATTTTTCCGATGTCGATAATAAACTGATTACTCATTAAATTACTACCAAAAGTAATTTGAGTTGTTCGATGCCCATTTGTTAATAGTACATTCTGGAGAATTGCACTATCCATAACAATATCGCGATGGTTCGATATAAATAAATAAGAAGAATCATTTCTTAGATTCTCCAGACCGGAAAATGAAAAACATGAAGCCGTTTTATTCAGAATTTCCTCAACAGCACTACTGCTAAATATCCTTTGAAAATCATTGGTTGATTTAACATTTCGCATTTGTTCCAACGAAATATCAATATCCTGATTGGGAAAAACATATTTAAGTATCTGCTCAAACTCTTTGTGTTTCAGAAGTCTTATCATTGCCTCCTGCACCTCTATATCATTATACGGTCGCATCTCGACCAACTTTCGATCTAAATCAATCATACTATACCCTGTTATCCACAAATGTTACTGGCTTCCTGCTCATATCGGGAAATTGCATCTTAGAAATTTCTGACGGAGCATAAAATGCCACGGAAGGTGCAACTCTTAATTTTGTTCTGAAGCTATCCTTTATCAATTTCTCAAGCTTCTCACTTATATTATTCGCCCCTATTCTGATCTGTATGTCATCCGTTCCAATCGTGTTTTTATCCACTAAAACAATGTAATTTTCCACCCCTTCAATATCATTTAACACATCGTATAAGGCAGGAGGATAAAGTGTTGTACCCTTATATTTTATCATCTGATTTTTACGTCCAATTACAGGACCTAATCTGGTTGTTGTTCGTCCACATTCGCATTTTTCAGTATGGTGATTACAAATATCACCAGTTTTAAAACGAAGCAATGGCATTCCTTCAACTCCTAATGTGGTAATTGTTACCTCTCCTGGAGTGCCCGGTTTTACCGGCTTTTCATTTTCATCCAAAAATTCCACAATTATCATTTCAGGATGATGATGTCCACCCTTACCAAACTGACAATCGGTAAAGGCTGTTCCCATTTCTGTTGATGCATAGGTTGAGAATAACTGAATGTCCCATTTATCTTTAATGCGCTGTCCTAATTTATTTAAAGAAAAATCTTCGTTGCGAATACTCTCGCCTATGCAAATAGCTTTTGTGATTGAGCTATTCTTGTAGTCGATATTATTTTTCTCGGCATACTCAACCAACTTTAGTAAAAAAGACGGAACAGTAACCAAAGCAGTGGGCTTTATGCGTTCAATGGTGTCAAATTGCAAACCTGGATTTCCGGGACCCACTCTAACGATGGCACCACCCAGTTTCCTGATGCCTTCGTAGTAGGCCATTCCGGCCATAAATCGGCGATCTAAGGTAACCATCAACTGGAAAATATCATCAGCCCTTGCCGTTGCACAAGCAAATGAAATGTACTCATTATAAGCTAAGCGCTGTAAATCTTTTTCTGTTTCCGCAAACACAACTGGCTCTCCACTTGTACCAGATGTAGTTAAATAATCGATTACTTTTTTAGGTTTAACACATAAAAAATCCATATTGTGCTTTTGCAGATCATCCTTCGATGTGGTAGGAATATGAACCAAATCATCCAAAGTATTTATCTTGCTAATATCTACCTTATGTGTTTTGAAGAATCGTTGATAAAAAATAGAATTTTCTTGTAAATAGTTTAGCAAGCCTTTCAGTTTTCCTTCCTGATAAAGCTTTATATCTGCTTGTGCTTGGGTTTCTATTTTTGGTATTAGCATTTTAGTCATTTAAACATTAATTCAACTCTTCCATTTCCTTAAGTGCATCTATAACCTGCCGACGATCAACTTGACGAGGAAACTCACATTCTAGTGCCTTATTAAAATATTGGCGAGCCTTATTAAAAGCCTTCAATTCTTTATAATGTTGTGCAATAATGTAATAAGCGTAATAATAGTTAGGGTTTTTAATTAAAATATCAGTTATCGAACTCTCCGATAATTCTACGATATTATCATCCCCCATATGTTCTTTTATAGAATCTAACTGTTGACGGTATTCCCAAATGGACTCAACACCACCCTTACGGTAAAAGTTGGAGGACTTAACGCTTAGGCTATCTATTATAAAATCGGGCCTTGACACATTAAAAGTATCTGAGAACAAAACATTTAAATCATACGCAACAAAATCATTTTCTTGATATGGAAATTGCGATACCCACATCAATCTTTCACTTGGTTTAAATACAAGCGAGTGATGGCATATAAGCTGGTTAACTGCCATTTCGTTACTTAAACCAATATCTGAATTATTTAAGCCCTTTTTATCACGTAAAATGGCAACCATTTTTTCATGATCGATATTACTGCTTTGATCTATTAATTCATGTGTTCGATTTAAGCGATATACTGAGCAACCTTCATTTTTAGCTTCTATATTTAGCTTACTATCTGCAAGTTTCTTGCTTTGAAAATGATTGGTTAAAACCAATTTGGAGGACTCTGAATCATAGACATCGGTCTCATCTAACGATTTCTCAATTACTACAGCTCTATTATCAAAAGCTGAGCTGACAAAGAAGGATTCGGAAACAAAGGTTTCGTGATCGGCAATAATTTCATAGGCCTCTTCGATGTTCTTGGCATTCTGTAAAACGGCTCTCGAGACTAATGACACAGGCGATTTAGCCGACATAGGAATACCTGACTTAGCAGAATTCAGACTAATAGATAAGCCATGTTCATTCATACCGGAAAGTACTCCAATCATTCCGCCCCATGCTATGTAGGCAAATTTATATCCGGAATCAGGCTTACAGAAAACAACAATTTTCTTTCTGGCAAAGTCATCGCCTGCTGAAAAATCCAAATTACGACCAACGAATAAACTGCTATCTTTCGTATACTCATTTTGAACACTAAAGGCTGTACAATTAACCAGATTCATATTTTGGATTGTATGTCCTATATCATGTGCCGCATGATAGTTTAACATACGATGATATTTATCGCCGATAAAATCAAAATCATCCGAGGCTGATAATGAAATACCATAAATTTCCTGTCTGTATTCCAATGGGATGAAATCATCCAGATCCTTATTAAAAATGGTAATAAAATACCTCAGATAATTAAGGGTAGTTTCAGATGGAATTAATGTTTTTATAAAATTTACAAAATGAAGCTCTTGCTCTTGTGCCAGTTCTTTGGTTAATAAACCGTTTTTAACCCCCATTTCAAAAGGAGCGCCAGATATATATAATTCATATAAACCTCCCTTGTTTTTATGAAGCCAATCATCGTCGCATACCCAAAGATTACTATCTTGTTGCACTACTTTGTAATTATTAAGCAGCGAATAATCCACATTAGGTGGAGAAAGAATCATTGATCGAATGGAAATATAAGTAATTCCAATAACCACCAATAAGGCTATGAATATGTATTTAATCCATTTCATACTTATGTTGTTTGCTTGTGCTTGCGTAAATCTGCCATAATGTTATTAATTCCTTCTATCTCGCCACATGTAAGAATTGCTCCTATTGAAACGCCTAATATTCCATGCATGTTTATATTTTGGCCCGTTAGAAATAAATTTTTCACCCTTGTACGTGGCTGAATCTGCGACTCAAAAGGGTTACGATTATCAACCGATACGCCATACATTGCACCTTCACGAACACCCGTATAATCGCGATAACTTAATGGCGTGGAAGAATAAGTGTTTGCTATATCCTTTCTTATGCTTGGAAACTTCTTTTCAATCAAGTTAATCAACTGATCGCTCTTTTGAGCTTTCATTTTTTTGTAATCATCACCTCGCTTTTCAATTTCAGTATCAAACCAAGGAGCCATTTCATTATATTCCATTGGCGATAATACTATCATACTTTCGGCATATCCCTTGTGCTCCTTACTTTCCTTCATATAAAGCATAAAGCCCTGCGGCCATGTTTGTTCGCTATAGTTATCTATACCCCAAACGTCTTTATCGTTGTAATAATAAAGATTGGAGTTAATGTACTTGACGGATTTTTCTTTAAATACAACATAAAGACTAAAACAGGAAATGGTTTGTTCTTGTCTTTTCAAACGACTAAGGTATACCTTTCGAAAATTACCCCCCGTTGTCATTTCCATTGTAGTTAATGGATCAATGTTAGAAATAACAATTTTGGCTTGAATTGAATTTTGGCCTTTAACCTTAACTTCTTCTATTCTATCTTTATCACAGATTAAACCCTCAACTTTTGCCTGTGTAAGAACCCTTCCTCCATTGTTTTCAATTACTTTTTTGAAAGCATTTGCTATTTGTCCTCCCCCATGTTTCAACTTATAGGCACTTTGCAAATAAAAAATAGAAATGACTGCATGTATAAATAGAGAAGCCGATTTCTTTTTACCTGCATACAATGAGTTAGTATAGCACAATATATTTTGTAAATCTATATCTGAAGTAATACTCGAAACAAATTCAAATACATTTTCATCTAAGCCCTTTTTACCGGCCAATTCAAATACATTAACGTCTCGCAGATTAATAATATCAACCGAACTAAATATTTCTTTCAGTTTGTTGATATAGGTCTTAATGCCATCTTTCTCATTTGGAAAAGATTCAATTAGTTTCTCTTTGAACTGTTTAATTCCCTGAGGTATAGAAAACTCCTTATTATTAACATTTAAAACATCAAACGCATGCAAATCCAGCTTTTCGGCATCCACATCCTTGTAAATGGCAAAATATCGAAATAATGTATTTAATATCTGACCATCATCGTAGCTACCAATGTAATGCATACCAGTATCAAACAGTTTTCCTTTCCGTTTAAAATCCTGCAAACACCCACCTATTTGATGGTGTTGTTCAAGTACACAAACGCTATAACCTCTTTGACTTAATATACTTCCACAAGCAAGTCCACCCAAGCCACTTCCAACAATCACAATATCATATTTGCTTTGTGTTTCCATTAACTCAATGCTTAATAAGTTTTTGGTATAAATAATTATCGCCTAAAAATTGTGCGCAGGTTAAGAATGATGAAATCGATACACCAAGAATACCATGCATATTTAAGTTTTGGCCAGTAAAATATAAATTTTTCAAGCGCGTTTGCGGAGTAATAATTGAATACAATGGATTTTTGTAATCTTTTACCACACCATAAGCCGAGCCATTATAGCTTGCGGTATAATCGCGATAGCTTAATGGTGTTGATGTATAAAACGACTTGATATTTGATTTTAATTCTGGTATTTTCTCAGAAGCTAAATCAATTAATTTCAAAGCCTTTTCATTTTTAAATGCCTCATATTCCTCACCTCTGTTTTCAATGGTACTATTGGCCCATTTTTCTACGTCTGAATATTTCATGTAAGCAATAATACAGAAACCATTGGCATATTCATTGCTCTGGTGATTTAAAGGTGTATACATCAATACATTCTGAGGCCATTTGTCAAGTTCTGTTGTCCAAACTTCATTGCTTTTAAAGTAGTGATGGTTGTAATTTTGGTATTTTATCTTGTTCTTTTTTAAAACCACATATACCGAAAACATTCCGATGGAATCTTCCTGAGATAATATTCGATTTCTATATACTTTTTTGAACGCACCATCATCAATTATCGACATAAATGTTTTGGGGTGCATACTTGAAATAAACTTTCGCCCATGAATAATTTCTCCATTTTTGAGCTTTACGTTTTGTACAGCACCATCTTTTACATCAATCTCACTAACTTCAGAATTGCGTTTAATTATACCACCATTTGCCTTTATCGCATTGGCCATAACGTTTGCCATACCGCTTCCACCTTCCTTTATTCTCCATGAACTTTTAATAAAAGAATAGTTTATTAAGGCATGTGTATACAAGGCGGTTGAACCAGCTTTACCTGCATACAAAATATTGATACCTGCCAAAACTGCTCGAAGCTCGGCATTGGAAGTTAAACCATTGATAAATCCGGAGGCCGATTGTTCTGTATAAGGACTTTCTGCTGAAAAATTCCTTATCTCTGATTTTAAACTGTACAAAGGAAATGATTCACAGACCTTTTCTATACCCTTCATGTATTCATCTATCCCATTTACTTCCTTTGGGAAATAGGATTTTAAAGTTTCCGAGTAACGCTCATGGCCTTGTGGAATTTGATATTCCTTATTATTAATAGTCAGTAGTTCGGATTGATTTAAATCAAGCTGTTTTAATGTTAGTTGCCCCTTTAGTCCGAATAAATTAAAATACCTGTCTAAGACCTCTCCATCGCCTAAGCTCTCGGTGTAATTTAATCCTGTATTAAAAACTACTCCGTCGCGAACAAATGATTGCATCATACCACCTATTCGATCGTTTTTCTCAAGCACACACACCTTCAGTCCTTCTTTACTTAAAAGGTAAGCGCATTGCAAGCCTGACAAACCACCTCCTATAATCACTACATCAAACATGAACATTGTTTTTAGGTGACTTGGAAAGAATATATGTTACGTTGGAGGTATATTTGGCATTATCAACCTTATTAAAGTGTAGATTATTCTTTTGGGCAAATTCCATAATTATTTTGGATGATACAAAATCTACCTCATAATCCATCTTATTAAATTTAAATAACTTAATGGAGAAGAACTCGGTTAACTTGGTCACTTTAGTTCTATTCTTTAAATCTGTATCGGCATCTCGAATTACAAGCATTCCCAAATCTGACAGTTGCTCATACGCTTTGCCAAGTACCTTTAGTTGTTTTTCCCTGGAAAAATAATGTAGTACATCATTAAAAATAAACACATCAGCAGGTTCAAACACATCGGTAACCACATCTTTTTTATTAAAGTGCAGCTGCTTGTTTTCACTTGCCACTTCTTTAGCAACACCTATTTTATCTTCGTCGTAATCCCATCCTACAATCTCACGATTATTGGTGGTATATGACAACATGTTACACAAAAAACCATAACCACAACCAACATCTATTATCTTTCCATCTTTAGGAATTATTTGATCATAAAACCTATAATTCTTTTCCAAGCTAATCTTAACTCTAAGGTACCATTCAAGTATGGGACCTTTATACACATATTGATTAATTAATCGGCGAGCGTAAAAGTCAACATTTTGTTTTTGATCTTTAAGAACCCCAAACTGTTCTCTATAAAACGCAGTCACTTTTTTTGCTTGTGGCCGATATGTTATTCCTTTTTCAAGGTTTATCTCATCAACCTTTATTCGGTCGAAGAACTTAAGCGTTATGTGACCTGCTCTTAAAAAGAATTCAGTTTTCGGCATGCATTCGTAAGCACCATGCAACAAAATCGGCAGTATGTCTAAGCCCAGATAGTCAGCTAGGCTAAATGCTCCCTGGTGAAAACGATTAATCTTCCCATTTTTGGTACGCGTACCTTCCGGAAACACCAATACAGAATAACCTTTATCTACTTTAGCTTTGATTTTTTCATAGCCGTGTTCAATACCCGTATAAATAGGATAAAAGTCGATGTAGCGAATAATGTACCCATAGAATGGATTCTTCCACACCCATTCATTTGTCAACACAATAATTTTAGGGCTCATCAAAAGAATTAAAGCAATATCAAGATGTGATTGATGATTACAAATAATTACAGCTGGTTTAGTTAAATCGAACTTTTGTTTGTCGATGTATTCTTTTTTAAATAAAAAGTTCAGCCCCACTACCAGATTACATATTAAATACATAATGTAGTGGATACAACGTTTTTTCTTCTGTTTAAAAAAGGGAGTGACTTTAAAAATAAAAACGAGAAGCGAAACCCCTATTACACCAGCTAGAAAAATAAGAAATGAAATAATGGATATTAATACATCGAGAGCAACTATTGGAAAAATGCGTTTTTTTCCACCATTTGAAACCAGTAAGTTAAAAATAAATGGTAAAATCGTAAATGATATGAGGATGACAGATAGTATTCCTAGTACAGTAACTATGGCTATTGATTTTAAGGCAGGATGTTGCGCAAATATAAGCACACCAACTCCTATCAAGGTTGTTGAAACACTTAATAGTATAGATACTTTATAGGGCAGTATGCTTTTTGTACCATATTTATGCTTATTAATTAAACCTTGGGTAAGAAAAATTGAATAATCAATTCCCAGTCCAAAAATAAAGGTGCAAATAATGATATTGAAGATATTGAACTGAATATCAAAGAGCCCCATTAAACCAATGGTCCATTGCCAACTTAATACTATGGGAACAAATGTAATAAGCGCTAACTCAATACGTCCCCAGAAAAGTAAAATGATTAGAAAAACAACTATCATCGAGTAGTTGATTAATTTCGTAAAATCATCCTTAAGCACTTCGAAAAATCGATTGGTAAAGAATTGCTTATCAAGTATCAGAAGGTCAGACACAGGGCCAAGTATGGCAAAGAACTGTTTCTTTTGAGCTTGATCTACCTTGCATACAGAAACCAAAGACGTTTTATCAGCTTTCTCATTTATTAAGTTGCTCAGAAATAACTCTTTTATAAACTTTTGATCGTCCACTGAAATACTTGCGTAATCTTCTCGCAATTTAGCATAGAAAGCATTGAATGTGCTTGCTTTGAAATGATTGTTCTTGCCCGCTTCCGTGAAAGCTGAAATTGTTTTATCCAGATTTTTTTCTTTCCAAAATTGATTCCAACGGTTCAATTGTTCTCTTTGTTTATTCTCTGAAATCAATAAAGTACTTACACTGCTTAAGGAGCCAATAACATCAGAACTTTCTAGTTCATTAAAAAGTGCCTGGTGCTTCTCTAAGGTTTCCAAGGCATTATTTAAGTCGGTGCCTTCGGTAACTACATATATGGCACTTGCTGTTTCGGTACTTATAGCTTTTAGGTTCTTTTCAGCCTCAGCGAGATGTTTGGGTAGATAATTAAGGTTAGCAATGTCGGCATCAAATGTTATTGATTTACCAGTAAAAAAGAAAAGTATCGATAATACGAATACGCCAACAAGCCAATATTTATTTTGGTGAAAATTAATGGCTGCAATTTTATCAAAAATACCATTTGTTTCAACTTGTTTTTTTGCCTTTTGCTTACCAAAGAACAATGGAAGACAAAACAAGACAAATAAAGATGAAGCCATAACGCTAAGCCCAGCGAAATACCCAAGTTGATTTAAAGCCTTTGAATTAACTACACTTAAACAATAAAATGCACTAGCCGTTGTTAGACTACTCATTATAATTGGATCGGAAATATCTTTTAATATCTCCCTGACCGAATGTCCATACCGAACATGCGAAAAGTAATGCAATGAAAAATCGATGGATATCCCAATTAAAATGGCTCCCACCCCCAAAGATATAGCTGACAGAGAGTCATAACTTACAGACATAATGCTCAATGCAAGGCCAACTCCTAGTACTACGGGGGTAAATAAATAAAAGAGGACTTTTATATTTCGAAAAACAAATACGAATAACAGTAAGAGCAAAACTAAAGCTACAGCCACTGTTAAGAAAATATCCTTTTGAACGCGGTTAGCATTAGCCACCGCAACAGCTGTTCCTCCATAATATTCAACAAATACATCTTCGGGTATTTGAGCAGCCAGGTAATTATCTATTTGCTCAATAAGTACTCTATTTTCCTTTGTATTCTTCGATGAGAAGACCGGATCGACAAAGCATAAAGCATGTTTTTTATCCTTTGTGAAAATGTGGGACTTATGGAGTGTAAAATTCTGATCGAGTTGAAATGTCTTTAATCGTTCCAGAAATCGAGGCACAATACTGAGTGGATCTTTTAGAATATAACGTGCTGTTCCAAATCCTGTTGGAGCAATTATGCTTTTATAATTCTTAAGCATTAAACTTTCAAGGTAGGGTTCATGAATGATGGTATCCAAATAGGCATAATCCTCATCGCTCAGATAATATGGTAGATTGCGATAAAAATAATCGTATACATCAATAAATGCATTTTCAGCAACAATGCTACGTACAGCTTTAATGCGAACAGTGTCTTTCAGAAGGTGTTTAGCAAGCTTATCAAGCACTTGTATAAGCTTGTTTTCACCGAGTAGGCTACTATCTTTTAATGAGACATTAAATATGATCTGATCAGCAAACTTAGAATTAGAAAAAGTCTCACTCATCTCAGTAATTCGCTCATCCATTGGAATAAGCGATGAAACATCTTCTTCTAAATTTATATTTTTAATAAAAAACACAAGCGCTAGTATAAGCACAACAAGTGGCACTAACATGCGTCTACCTGCCGAACTAAAAACCGTGTGTATGTATATAAAAAATTGATGCATTCAATTATTTAAGTTTGGTGAACGACAAAATGAGGTAGCTAAGTCCATAAAATAATCCTCCGGCAACAATAGACAAACCAATGGCACCTAAAAGGTATTGCTTAATATTAGTTGTTATAGATGAGATGTCGAGTGCGGTATCGACCTCAAACGAACCAGCTCCCATTAAGAAACTACCCATCACATAGCTTAAATATAAGATTATCGGAATCATTGGAGGAAGGCTAATATTGGCAGCTACAAAAAAAATTGCCTTATTAAGTTTTAACCAGTGTGCTATTAAAAAACCAATTAATAATTGGTAGCCCCAAACTGGAAAAATCCCCATAAATACACCGAAGCCGATTGCAGCAGCTATTTTATGTTTCGTTTCATTCCCATCAATTATTTGTGTTCGGATTATTTCTTTAAAACTTTTGCCTTTAAATTCACGCAGTATCATACGTGGACGATGAATTAAGAAGGCAAGTGTAACCAATATGGAATTCAGTACACTAATGCGGAAGAAATCAAGAAAAGGACGAAAATGTGAGATTCGCTCTTCTTTACTCGGATAATACACATCAATTGGTATACAACTGACTTTAATGCCTTTCCATGCTGCCCTAACGATTACTTCAATTTCAAATTCATATTTTGAACAAAACCATTTCTTTTTTTCTAGCGCTTTTATTGGATACAGGCGATAACCCGATTGTGTATCTGGAAGTTTAATACCGGTTTCAACAGCAAACCAAAAATTGGAAAATTTATTGGCGAATCCGCTTGACTTCGATTGTTCCTTCCCTTCCATATGCCTGCTACCAATCAACAAGCTGTTAGGATTATCATTAATAGCATTTATAAATGTGGGTAGATCTTTGGCATAATGCTGACCATCAGAATCAATGGTAATGGCATATTCATACCCCAATGAGAGGGCATGTTTAAACCCGGAACGAATAGCATAGCCCTTACCCCTATTGGGTTCATAATTAACTATCTCAACCCATTCTATATTTGAAATAATAGCCGTTGTTGAATCTGTACTACCGTCGTTTACAACAATAACATTAGCTGTGTATTTTTTTACATCATTTATAACTTCTAACAATGTTTGTTCATTATTATAAGTCGGTATTATTACACAACACTTAAGCTTATTAAATTCCTCTGCTATCGCCATCATCATCTTGTTCCAATGCTTTATTTCCTGGAATAAAGCGCTCTCATTTTTAGATATTTATTTCCATCCTGACTAAACAGAGCATTGATAGACAATTCGTTCTCATCGTTCTGTTTTAAAGTTATTTTCAAATGCAATGATAGTATTTCTTGGGGATTAATTAGCTTAAGAAACTTAATATCACGTGCCGATTTTAAAGTGTATTCCGTGTCTATGCATTCTTTAATAATTTCACTCACCATTTGAACCTGACAAACTCCTGGTGTTATTGGCATTTCAGGAAAATGTCCCTTATAAATATCACTTTTTTCGTTAAGCTTTAAAAGCGCTTCAATTTCCGATTCACTTTGGTTCTGGATGGTATATGAGAAAAAATTATTAGTTAGCATGATTCCTTTATTTCAATAATTTTAGATTCATTTTAAAACGAATACCACTATGCTTGAACTCGATTTGCTTTGGAATCCCATTCTGGTAATTATTAAAATTCACGCGAATACCATTAATTAAGCGGC
This sequence comes from Carboxylicivirga fragile, assembly GCA_025499625.1. Lineage (GTDB taxonomy): Bacteria > Bacteroidota > Bacteroidia > Bacteroidales > Marinilabiliaceae > Carboxylicivirga > Carboxylicivirga fragile. The sequence goes on from JAFMVD010000001.1 coordinate 137,929, forward strand.
ACTTTTTTATATTACTTATTTTTTTGTCATCGTATGTTGTGTATTTATAACCAGAACGACTTTTATAAACATTCGCCTTCTTTTGTTTTAATAGAGGTAAAGTGTGTAGCAAAAGTGAAAAATCCTGGGCTAAAAGTTTTTGAGCTGATTTGCTCTGAAACAAACTACTTGCATTTTTTAATTCCATCAGTTCACCATTGGTAAAATACTCACAAATGGTTAATCCCACCTCACTTAATAATACAATATGATGCCCTTTACCTTCTTTTTCAGCTTTAATTAATAACAAGCCTGAAAAGAAATTACCAAATACTTCGATATTTACCTTATACAAAGCAGAAGCTGCATCGGCCATTAATGGCGGCTGAATGTGTAGCTGCTTGTATTTATCAGTCGCGTTTTGGGAGCACACGTATGTAGACAAGCATATGCTACTCGCAAGCAAAAGTATCAGCAGCCAATTGCGCATTAAATTTCTTATTTAAAAAGTTAATCTCCGTATAATTATCCTCTTTCTCGTACATAATAACTTTGTTAACCGAGAAGTTTGTTTTATCAATCTGCAACTTTATCTCACTCAACACTTTTTTAAGCTCCTCATCTTTAGGTTGCATAAGCACTGTATATTCTTTTTCATTCTGCTCAGCACTAACATTAAATGATGGATCGGTAAAGATTGTTCCATTAACCGAACTTACAATCAATTCACTAATTTGAGAAAACATTTTATTGGACTCTATATCGTATTCACTAACGCGGCCATCTGTTTTAATACTAAAGATTCCATTGTTTATAACAATTAGGTATTCAAATGGATCGACATACTCCCACCGCAATCTATTCTTTTTATCGAATATTAATTTGCCCGTTGAAGTAACCACAGCATCCAAATATTGTAAATGTTTATTCTGCTCAAAATCGCAACTAACCGATACAATATCGCCTGTTTTAACTAGCATTTCTGACTGTAATTGCTCCAATGAAATTGACTTACTTTCCTGTCCTTTAACTGAACTAAGACATAGGCACAAGCTTGCAATTAAAATATATTTAAGGTTTAAATTACCTAATCTTGTTTTCTGTTTCATAAAGCAATAGGTTTTAGTTTTTGCTTTTTACAATACAGCAATATCTGCTCCAATTCGTCACAAACATGTTTATTTGTATCGTGTAACAATATGATTGATCCTGGTTTAAGTTTTCTTTTAACTGTCCTCAAGACTTGTTCCGGTGATTTGACTGTATCTTTTGTTCTGATACTCCATCCAATACATTGTTTGCCGCAAGTTTTAATTGCCTTCGCAATCAGGTTATTACTTACACCAAATGGTGGACGAAAAAGATTACTTTCTTGTATGCCTATTTTATTCAATTCTTTATCTGTAGCTATAATTGAGACTTGCATTTTTTTAGTACTCCATATCGGAAAACTATTAGAATGTTCATAGCTATGATTACCTATACTATGACCTTCATTATGCATTCTGCTTAACACAGCTTTGTTTTCGGCTATTTTATTCCCAATACAAAAAAAGGTAGCTTTTGCATCATAACGAGCCAATAAGTCTAATATTTGCGGGGTTCTATCAGGGCAAGGACCGTCGTCGAAAGTTATGGCTATTTCATTGTTATTGCCAGATAAGTTGCATACAGACTTTATGAATAAATTGTATTTTAATACAGATACGCCAATAATTGTGATGGTAATAAATAATGCAGTAATTAAACCCACCAGAAATAATATAGAATCACTCTCCTGCCCCATTACAAAGACAAGTATTATTGAGATAATATATATAACAATGAGTCTATTAAAACGCATATTTAATTTATTGAAAGCAACATTAAACTTTGCTCACCACCTACATTGTTGTAAATTAATACATTATTGCATGCTTCTATTTTAGCCTTGTTTTTTGTCCAACACGCAGGTATACTTTGATCTTCTATCGCTTTAACCCCCAAATATAAAGCAATGGATGAAACCGTTCCGAACTCTCCAACAAACGGTTTGTACCAAAGGTATGGCTTTTCGGCAAAGGTTTTATGAAAATCAGAATAAGAAGGATCATCTTCAAACTTATCGCCTGCAACAACAAGATCAATGTCATCAATTGACAAACCATATTTCTGAAGTTCATCGTTAAAGTCACACTGACTTGAATTAATAATGCTCACGCCCTTAAATACAACTTCACTTTCATCGGAGCTTAATACAAAGAAAGCACCACCCTCACCCAATTTAGCATCTTTATAGCATTCCAAGTCCTTAATTAGTTCGTAACTAGTTTCAGTTAGTTCATCAACACCTCCAACTAAAACATTTTTAGCTTCATTATCTAACAAAAGTAATTGTGCATCCAGCAATGCACATTCAAAAGAATTATGCATTTGCGAAAAGGTAAAATTATAATTGCTGCATTTGAGCAATAATGCCAATTGGCCAGCTATTGTATTATGGGTTGATTGAATAAAGTGAGTAGGATTTGGCAAAGCCTCATTATCTTCGATCAGCTGTGTTAAAAAACTAGTGGTATCTTTAATACAACCCAAAGCAGTACCAACTATTATGGCATCAGGATTGTCAATTTCAGCATTCTGCAATGCTGATAAACTACAGCTAACACCATTCCGTATAATGGGACTCATTCGCCGCAATAACTTTGGACTAATATATTTCTTATACTCGGGTTTTATGCAATTATAAAATGAGGCATCGGTATTAATCAATTCCTCCGGCAGATAACTTCCGAATGTAGCCTGTGCACTAATGCAGTCTGATGATTTAATATATAATGCCATATTATTTTGAAAAAATGACTGTTGAATTATTACCACCAAAACCAAACGAATTTGACATCACATTTTTAACGCCACCGTTTTTAATCAACTTAGTATTGGGTACCAACTTGAGTTCTTCAATTGGTCTTGAAAAGTTCAAGTTAGGGTAAATAACATCATTAATAATGGATAAAACCGAGAATACGGCTTCGATGCCAGCTGCTCCAGCCAAAGTATGACCAGTATATGATTTGGTGGATGAGAACGAAGGTACTTTTCCTTCTCCAAAAAGTCGATTTAAAGCAACGCCTTCAGACAAATCATTATTCTGCGTACCTGTACCGTGCACATTAATGTAATCAATTGAACTTGCCTTAATTCCGCTCATCTTTAAAGCCTCTGACATGGACTTAAAGGCCCCATCCCCATTTGGCGACGATGCTGTTTGATGATAGGCGTCATTGGCATTGGCAAAACCTCTTAATTGGCATAAGTATTTTTCAACTTCATTCTTTCTCTCTAATACTAAATAGCCACCTCCTTCAGCTAAATTCAAACCTTTTCTATCGGCATCAAAGGGCTTACAATAGTCTTCATCCAATATCATTAATGAATTAAAGCCATTTAAAGTGAATTTGGTTAAAGCATCAACGCCACCAACCACAACACGATCCACAATTCCGTGATTCAATAAGCGAACCCCGTGAATTAGAGCATTGGTTCCGGAAGAACAAGCTGTATTTAGAGTCGTGTAATAATCTGTCGAATTCAGATATTTTGCAATTTCTTTACTCGAATCACCACAAGGATGAGTTTGCAGGTAAGAATTGTCACCAGTCTCTTTAAGAAATCGTTTTTCAGTAACGTCCATACCACCAACTGTGGTGGACGAAACGATACCCGTTGTTTTTTCTCCATTTACCGATACAGCCATTTTAAAAGCTTCATTAGCTGATACCATAGCCAATAGGGCTGTTCGACTGTATTTATGAACATTACTTACAGGTAAATCCAACATTGTTGCAAGTTCGGCATTACTGCGTTTTACCTCACCCAACTTGAACTTATCTTTATGAACGGTTTCAAGGTATTGAATCGAATCAATACCCGACTGTTCATTCACAAGGGATGTAAAACACTCCTGTGCATTTGTTCCAATGGAGCAAATAACACCAATACCAGTTACAACAATAGTATCACTCATTCTTAATTAGCGTTTGCTTTCAATAAAATCGGATAGTGTTTGAACCGATGTCATGATATCTTTACCTTTTTTCGGATCATCCAGCTTAATGCCATACTCTTTTTCAAGTAGCACAATGATCTCTAAAGCATCAATTGAATCAAGTGCAAGACCATCATCTCCAAATAAAGCATCGCTATCAGCAATATCTGAAATTTCAAAATCTTCTAGGTTCAACTGTTCGATTAATTGCTTTTTTAGATTTTCTTTTAATTCACTCATTTTCTAATTATTTTTTTGACACAACATCAAATTAGCACAATACGCACCTTCCATATCTACTTCAAGCCATCCAACAATAGCCTGCTTACACGAGCCAGAAGCAAAAAGAGTTGCGGTATAGTCCAATAATTCTGTTTTATTATATGTTGATTGAACAAAGAACATATGTTCTCCATAAAATTTATTTCTAATGCTTATTTCGCCAATTACAATATTGGGTAATGTATATACAAATACTGACGGACTAGGTATTTCACTTATTGATGATTGGTATTTAACATCGGTATGTAAGGAAGACGAAGTATTGGCCAAAACAATCGCAACATCATCACTATCTGTAAGGATATCATTCTCACCATTCAATAATACTTCAGAAGCTAAAAAACCAAGCTTACACAAATAATCCATTTTATAGTATTTGCTATACTTCAAATCCAGTTTCTTATACAAGCATTTTAGGAATGGGCCTATTTCAAGACTTTCGTCGTGAAAAAAATCAAGACCGTTTATCTTAACCTTTCCTTGCTCTATGGTAACTTCCTTTATAACTTGAATATTATCCATGTTTCTTAAAGTAAATAGCAGCATTACAACCACCAAATCCTGACATCAATTTCAAAAACTCTGTTATCTCCTTGGTCTCGTTCTCTTTTACTACGTTAATATCCGAAACAACTCCTTGTTCAAGCAATCCTTTCGTCCCGATTACAATATTCTTTTGCATGGCTAAAATAGAAATGATTGACTCAATTATGCCGGCAGCACCCAAGGTGTGACCAAAGTAGCCCTTTAAACCAAAAACAGGAACAGTCGCTAAACCTGACCTATAAATAGCTTGTGATTCCATATCATCATTAAAGGGAGTAGCTGTGCCATGTGCGCAAATTGCATCAATGCTTTTAAAATCCTTTAATGTTGCTTGAATTGCACGAAACAAACCTTCTCCAGTTCGAGATGGTCCGGAAATGTGGTTCGCATCATTCCTGATAGCTCCGTTAACAAGTTCTATCGTTTGAGAAGAAGTTTCGTTAGTAGCCCGAGATAAAACAAGGCTTGCAACACCTTCACCTAAGGTCAATCCATTCCGGTTTGTATCAAATGGTTTACATGGTTCTGCACTTAACGATTGAAAAGATTGAAAGCCTGAAACTATAAACTTGGATAATACATCAGCTCCCAATATCACCACATTCTCGTATAAACCAGCATCTATGTATCGCTTGGCTACAATAAAAGCCGCTAAACCCGATATGCACGCATTAGATACCACTTGAGCCTTGGAAGTAAAACCAAAATAATCAGCGATCTTCTGAGCACACGAAGCTAAAAGCACATCGCTTGGATTCGTATGCTTATGTAATTGATCAATATTTCCCTTTGTTGTACTAAAAATAAAACCAGTTCTTTTACTTTTAACATCAACAGATTTAATAATTGATTTAATGGAAAGAATTGATAATTGCTCAAGTTTAGTATAGTTCTCAAGTCCAGAATGTTCGGCAAGTTTCTGTTTTAGCACACCCTCATCGATTAGACTTGCTTGAAAATCAGAATCAGAAATGTTTCTATTAGAGCACAATTTTATACCAGATTTATCTGAAACAACTTGCTGAAAGTTTTCTTCCGATGTCCAGCCCAAAGGCGAAATAATGTTATGCGCAGCAATATACACCATATTATAAGCCCTGTTCATTTTTCCATTCAATGTAAAATGGAGGATTGGTAATCTGCAACTCGCCTTCCTTATTCAAGAAAACCTGAATGCTCATTGCTTTGGCAACAATTTTCTGATCTGTCTTGCGGCTTATCTCATATTCAAAATATATTTTGGCAGCATCAACGCTTTTAAAAATTGTTTTTACTTCCAATTCATCACCGTAATGCACTTGATTCTTATAATCGATATCAACTTTAACAATTGGGGTTAAATAACCTTTATCGTAAACATCGTAGTATCCTAAACCATATTGTTGGCCAAATGCCTCACGCCCATCCTCAAGAAACTTCACGTAGTTACCGTGCCACACAATTTGCATAGCATCAACTTCGCTGAAACGCACTTTTATATTTGTTGTATTAATTAGCTTCTTCACTATTTCAAATCTTACTTATTCAGTCTCAAACATGGGTTGAATTCGCTTCGAAACCAATTTAGTTATGACGGCTCGTTTTGTATTAAAATCCATTGACATGCCTGTATTTACAGTCTTCGTTTTTTTTAACTCCTTGTTATCAATGCTTAGAAATGTCGCATAACCTTTTTTATCACCAAACGCCTGATTCTTGTAGGTGAATTTTAATATAAAGTTAGCTTTAGTCTTATCCTTTACAATTGTCCAATAGCCCCAAAACTCTAGAGCATTAGTTGCATGTGTGACGGAAGCCTCATCAGGTGCTTCAATAAAAACATTATTACCCTTTAGGGTAAGTTCTGAAAACTCATTTTCTTGCGAAAACCCAATACTACTTATCAAGCAAAAAACGATAGCTAATGTTATTCTCATACTAAACTAGTCCTCCTTTAAAAATATATTCAATACACATTTTGCAACAGCTTCTCCATTACAACTTACATGTCCTTCTGCAATATTAACGCCCAAGGCTGTATTAACAATTTCAACATTGGTCAGCAAAACATCACCAACAACAACTTGTTTATTAATTTCAAGATTCTTTACAGATCCAATAAAGCCTATTTTAACTGCTTTATTGTTCTTTTTAGCATTGCAACCTTCAAGAGCCGCTGCCGTTTGAGCCATGTTTTCAATTAAACCACTCTCAGCCATACACCCATTTTCAACCAAAGGATTATTCTTTTTAACGACATACTCTGACTGAACACTTATATCTGTAAAATCAATGACGCGATCGACAAATACAAATGGTGAACGTTGTGGTATTAATTCTTCAATGGACCAGTTCATGGACTTTTACGTTTTCTTACAAATCAATAAAGTATGACTTACGCCAATATTACTTACTCTCTCCTCAACTTCTAGCCCAGCTTTTTCAATTAAGGCCAACATATCCTCAGTGTGGTACATTTGGCTACAACCATTCGCAATGTTAGTAAAATACAATGAAGTTGCATGTAAACTATAAGTAGAAGCTTCAAATTCCTGATCGTCCCAATAGGTTTCAAGAATATATACACGCCCCTGCTCATTAATTGCATTTGCCGATCGTATTAATAGCTGCAAAATATCCTCTTGCGAAAAGCAATCAAGAAATTGGCTCATCCAAACAATATCAGCTCCTTGAGGGAAAGCATTATCATGATCAAGCAGGTTTAAAGGATGACCATCAATTCGATCTGAAAAACCATTACTTTCAATGTTTTCATATGCCACATTTAGCTGCCCTGGTAAATCCAAAATGGTGACTTTAACATCAGGATTGTGCTTTGCACATTGAATAGAAAACTTTCCCGTGTTACCACCTACATCCAGAATTCTACGAGGCTTGTTTTTAAAAACCAAAGGTAGCACCTCTGGGAAAGCGTAATCAGAATAATAATGATCAAATGCAAACCAGCTTTCTTTTGCTTTTTCAGGCAAATGAGCCAAGCCTTCATATACCGTTGGCCAATCACCAAATACCTTCAATCCTGTGGGTTTCCCTTCTTTAATTGAATCCTCAAGTGAAAACATGCCTTCGTAATTAACATCTTGCGTAAAATCCATGTTAACACGGGTAAGCTCGTCGCATAAAATGTACCAACCTGTTTTTGTCAGCTTATATTTATCTTCATTAACAATCACCAGCTCCAAACTAAGTCCGGCCTCAAGTAAAACCTTAACACCATAAACCGATAAGTTTAATTCTTCAGCAATGGCTTTAATGCTAATTCCTTTACGATGTTTCTTAATCAGTTCAAGAATACCGAGGTTACGCAAAGCCAGGGAGGCTTGAAACATAATAGGTGCAAAAGCTATTTTTTGAGCATCAAACTTAGCCTGTAAGGCTGATTTTTTATCTTCTCCGTACGATACTGACATATTATTCTTTCATTTCATTAGTCCAAAACCGATGGTAATTAAACCATTGTAATGGATATTTTTTGACCATCGTTTCAAGATGTTGAACGTACTCGTTAAGCATCTGTTTATTGGCCTCTTTTTTTAGATCTGGCTTACGAAAACTAGGATACACCTTACCTTCTGTTGCATAAAAATGGTAATGCGTATTGCTTTCCTTCAAGGTGAAAACAAAGCTCACCGGAACCGAATATTTACTTGCTAATAACATTGGCCCAATTGGGAATTTTGCTTTGGCTCCAATAAAAACAAGTTCAATATATGGTGCATCCTCTACAAAACGGTCTCCATGCATTGCAACCAGTTCCTTATTCTTAAATGCTTCAATAACAGCAAATAGATGCGACATATCGTCCTTGATGGGGATAATGTTCACTTTCTTTTCACTAATAGCCTCGTTTAAAACCTCTTTTAAATTCTGATTTTCAACATCAACCATTAAAATATTAATGACAGAATCCACTCTTTCAAGCAATTCTCCAGCCACTTCCCAGTTACCCATATGTGCTCCAAGTAGCAAGCCACCTTGTTTATTCTCTACCAAGGCATGTAAAAATTCCTCGCCTTCAAACTCAAAGGTATACTGCTCTTTCTGTCCGGATAATATGGCTATTTTATCAATTAATACTTTCCCCAGAAATAAATAATTCCGGTATATGCTACTAATGGTTTTGTAACTCCCATAGCCTAGCCTTTTGCTATAGAAATAAGAAATGCTTTTCTTATTGGAAACAATCAGGTAAAAAAGAGTAACGGGATAAAGCAAGAAATAAGCAAGTCTGATATCTATCTTCAAAACAGCTATGAAGATGCGATATCCTAATGGACTACCTTTCGACTTGCCTGTCCACTTACTCATTACATGTTTTTTTCGATATAATCGTATAGATCATTTAATACTCTGATATCCTTCATTTCTTCACGTTTAACTTTAAAGCCAAACTCTTTCTCGATGATAACAACAATATCAACAAAATCTAAGCTTTCCAAACCCAGATCATCAATAAGATGAGCATCATCAGCAATTACATCTTGCTCAATTTCAAACTCATCAATTAAAAATTCAACAACTATATTTTTAATTTCACTCCTCTCCATACTTCTACTATTTACTATATTTTGATAATATTATTGAAGAATTAGTACCTCCAAACCCAAAGGAGTTAGATAATACTGTATTCAATTCTTTTTCAGTTGTTTTAGCAATGAGGTTTAGTCTCTCCGAATCTTCATCGGGAGTTACTAAATTAATATTTGGTGCTATAAATGATTTATCCATCATAATTGAGGAATAAATGAGCTCGCTGGCTCCACCCATCCACATTTCATGACCAGTCATTGATTTTGTTGAGCTAATCGGTGCTTTACTATCTCCAAAAACTGCATTTAAGGCCCTGGCTTCCATCGTGTCACCAACTGGGGTTGAAGTCGCATGAGCATTCACATAATCAATTTGCTTAGCTGCCATATTTGCATCCTTCAAGCATCTTTCCAAAGAAATGGTTGGCCCCTCTTGGTTAGGAACCGAAATATGATCTCCATTGGAAGAAAAACCATATCCTTTTATTTCAGCTACAATATCCGCCCCACGTGCTATTGCAGATTCAAGACTTTCAACAACCAGTGATGCACCACCGCCACTAGGTATTAGTCCATCACGATCCTTATCAAATGGGCGCGATGCTTCGTTTGGTTGATCGTGGCGCACTGAAAAAGCAGATAAACCATCGAAACTGCCCATTGACTCGGGGTTAACCTCCTGACCGCCTCCGCAAAGAACAATGTTTTGATAGCCATGCTTGATTAAGAAATAAGCCATCCCAACAGCATGTGAACTACTGGCACAAGCTCCACTAACGGTAAAGTTAATCCCTCGCAGTTTATAAATAACCGACAGATTCATTGAAATGGTCGAATTCATGCTCTGAAAAATTGAACCAGAGCCCAACAAGGTAGTATCTTTTGTTTCACGAACTCTGTCAATGGATTCAATTACAGGTATTGATGAGCTATCGTTTCCATACAATATGCCAACTTCATTTTTCTCAAGGAAGTCCATATCTATCTTAGCATTCTCAAATGCTTCAGCGGTGGCCATGAATGCGTATTCACCTTGCTCAGGTAAACCAATACGTTGTCTCCTGTTTAATAATTTTTTCAGATTAGGGCGTTCAATAATTCCTGTTAGCATTGAACGAAAACCTAACTCTTTTCGTTTGCTATCAATTCCGATTCCAGAAGTACCATTGTACAATGACTTTGACACCTCTTCTATGTTTTTTCCAAGTACCGAATAGATACCAACACCCGAAATAACTACTCTTCTATTCATAATTATTTAACTATACATTCCACCATTAACAGCAATCGTTTCACCAGTAATATAAGAAGCTCCATCGGATGCCAAGAAGCTGACAACACTGGCTACCTCTTTGGCTTCTCCAAAGCGATTTAAAGGAATCATCTTTTTCCAGCTTTTCTCATCAATTTGCTCGGTCATATCTGTTTTTATAAACCCCGGCGCTACGCAATTTACAGTAATTTTCTTTTTACCAACCTCCATAGACAAGGATTTAGTAGCAGCCATAATAGCACCTTTTGAAGCCGAATAATTCACCTGCCCCGGATGACCTTTCTGCCCTGATAATGATACAACATTTATGATGCGACCAAATTTACTAACAACCATTCCTTCCAGTACTTCACGAGTAACATAAAAGAAGCTGTTTTGGTTCGTATTAATTACTTTATTCCATTCGTCATCCGACATGAAAACCATTAGGTTATCAGCAGTAATACCTGCATTATTAACCAATATATCGATGTATTTTTCATTCTTTTGCATCCAGCCACCAAGTATTTCATTCACTTGACTTGAACTTGAAACATCAAAAGGCAGAAGTTCAGCACTTCCCCCGTTCTCTTTAATTTCGTCAAGTACTTTTTCAGCCTCTGCATGGTTCGATCTATAATTAATCAACACGTAACACCCTTGTTGTGCCAAGGCCAAGGAAATTGCTTTTCCAATACCTCTAGATCCTCCTGTAACTAATGCATTCTTCATCAGAATATTAATTTAAATCTGTGAACATTAGTTTGCCTTTAATTCAGATGGTAACTCAATATAGCTGTCAAACAAATGATTTACCATTACAGCAATTTCTTCATATTTCGGTGTATCTTCCACAAATACAGGCACAATCTCTCGTAATTCGTGATATATCTTTTTTGTGAACGCAGACAACTTATCACTTACTTTTAAATAATCAATAGCCTGTAATAAAGCTATCATTTCAATAGCCTGTACCTGAAATGCATTATCAATAACTCGTTTTGTTAGCATTGCTGAATTAGTTCCCATGCTAACGATATCCTGATTATCGTTATTGGTAGTAATACTATGCACATACATCGAATTTGATAAGGTCTGATTTTCGGCAGCCGTTGATGTGGCAGTAAACTGAACACCTTGCATGCCCAGGTTTAAGCCTAAAGTACCTAAATTCACAAAAGGAGGTAAGATTTCATTTATCTTACTATTGAATAAGAATGCTGTTTGGCGCTCGGCCAACATTGATATTCTTGTGACCGCCAATTTAAGTTTATCCATTTCCAAGGAAACATAGTCGCCATGGAAGTTACCTCCGTGATAAACATTTTTATTTTCAACATCAACAATTGGGTTATCGCTAACCGAATTAGCTTCATTGATTACCACTTTTGTAGCTGACTCAACCGTCTCGAAGATAGGCCCTAATATTTGTGGCACACACCTAAGTGAGTAATACTCCTGTACTTTTCTTTTAAAAATTCTTTCGTCAGCATTCCCCGAGAAAAAATGATCTTCACGACGTTCTATAAGCTTACTATCCTTAAGAATACAGCGCATAGTACCAGCAATATAGTCCTGTCCATCATGTTTTTTTACCGAATTCAGTACAGCAGAAAAATGATCATCAAAGGAAGACACAATTTCGTTGAGCATTACCGATGCTATCAAGGACCAGTTAAGCAATTGCTTTGACTTAATCACATTAACTAAACCAACTCCTGTCATCACAGATGTTCCGTTAATTAATGATAAGCCTTCTCGAAGTTTTACTTCAATGGGTTTAATATTTAACTCAGTAAATACATCCTTTGTTTTGCGAAACTCATCTTTGTAAGTAACATGTCCTTCTCCAATTAAAACCAAGGCTAAATGAGCTAATTGAACAAGATCTCCACTAGCGCCAACACCACCATGTTCCGGTAAAAATGGATAAATATTAGAATTTATCAATTTCTCTAATAATTCGATGCACGATGGGTGTACTCCTGAATAGCCTTGCATGATGGCACGCATACGAACGAGCATTGAAGCTTTAACGTAAATGTCCGGTATTTTTTGTCCCGCGCCTGCTGAGTGACTTCTGATTAAGTTATACTGAAGATCAACCAATTTATCGTCACCAATACGATACTGAGCCATAGGACCTAAGCCCGTATTAATACCGTAAATTACCTTGTTCTTGGCAAATTCTTTTAAAAACTGATAACTATCTTCAACTTGTTGTTTACTGTTGGTATCAATCTGAACATCCTTCCCCTTAAATAAAATTTGATATACATCCTCAATAGAAAGAGCCTGCTCGGTATTTAATTTGATCATAATTGAGACGACTTATACTTTTATATTCGATCTGCAAAGAAAGCAAATTATAGGATAAAATGCTTACGGAATTTTACAAATAATACCAATTATCGCCATTATTAGGTGAGCTGCAAGAATAAATATAAATACTGAGAAAAAGTATAAACTTAGAAGACTTACTCAACACCACTTGATATATCCTTTATCACTAATGTATTTAATCCCGTTTATTTCTTTTTTACCCCGTACACAGCCTTTGAATCCAAAGGATTTTCAGGCCAAAAGTGTTTAGGATACCGGGCTCTTAGCTCCTTACGAACTTCGAAATAAGCATCTTCCCAAAAGCTTTTTAAATCACCGGTAATCTGCACCAGTTTAAAACCCGGCGAAAGTAAATGCATTAATACCTTTTGATTACCATTATTAACGCTAGGCGTTTCATTCATGCTAAACACTTCTTGTAACCTCACAGGAAGAATTGGCACCGTACCATCAGAAGAATATTTGAGTTTAATATTTGATCCACTCGGCACTTTAATACGTTCTGGCGCTAACTTATTCAATAAGGTTTGAAGTTGGTAAGGAAGTGCATGTAATAGTACTTCAAGTAAATCAATTTTTTTCAGATCATCGGTTTTCTTAACCGAACTTAAATAAGGAGCTAACCACTCTCTTGTCGTATTTAAAAGTGAAGAAGTTGAAACATCGGGCCACGCATTGTTTTTATCCCATTTACGTATGGATAAAACTCGATTTTGAAATTGAACCACATCTTTATTAAAATCCAACAAATGCTCACCTTCTTTTTCAATGGCCTTGCAAATAGCCTCAACCTTAAGTTGTTCATCGAAGTTATTCAGTGGTTTACTTTGCAGAATGATACTGCCAATTCTTAGTTCGGTGCTAGCAGAAAAACCTCCTTTTTTGGTATCCCATTTAACATTATCAATAGTTTTGACCATTGGAGCCAAATCTTGAGGATTCAATGGTGACGCCAGAAATATTCTACCTACACCCTCACGAGCATTGACATGAGCAATTGCCAACCATGCTTCATGTGCCAAGTCATCTGTATGGCCTGCAGCAGCAATACTTCCATTTGCCAATTTAAATTGGGCATTGTTTCCTGGTTTAGCATGGGCAATGCGTTCAGGGTAGGCATGCACCAATAATAAGCCCGTCTCAAAGGGATCAACTTCGGTATTTTCAACCTCTGTGCCCGCAATTTGCCTGTATTGTCTTGCTATTTTCTCAATCCGAGCTAAAGGTTTACTTTTTAAATCACCTTTTCTATATCGTCTTAATGCTTCGATGCGCAGGTTAATATCAATGCCTGATTCTTTTCCCAAAGGGTCTCTTTCTTCAAGTATTGCCGCTAAATCGGAAGCCAGTGCACTTAATCCATCCTTTTTAGCCTCTATTAACATATGTGCCAATCGTGGATGGCAGGGTAACTTATGCAATTCGCGACCATGATTACTTATATTTGCACCTTCAACAGCATGCAAACTATTTAATAAAGCATAAGCCTGTTTTACATGTCCCTTTGGTGGGGTTGTAAGCCAACAAAGAGATTCAATATCCTTAACTCCCCATTGTGCCATATCCAAAACCAAGGATGTTAAATCAGCATCTAATATTTCTGGAAAGCGATGTTCTTGCTTTCGATTATGTGTTGCTTTATTCCACATTCGGTAACACACACCCGGCCCTAAACGCCCTGCTCTACCTGCTCGCTGATTAGCTGCATCTTGGGTAACTTCAATTGTTTCAAGGCGCGATAGACCAGTATTCGGATCAAAACGCATAGTTCTTCCAAAGCCGCTATCAACAACGGTTGTTACGCCTTCAATGGTTAAACTTGTTTCTGCTATAGATGTAGCCAATACTATTTTTCTTCTGCCATTTTTATCAGGCATAATGGCTGCATATTGTTTGGCTCCATTTAGCTGACCATATAAAGGATGGATTTGTACACCAAGTCGCTTATTTCTTAATAAGGTTTCGCAACTTCGAATTTCTCCTTCGCCTGGCAAAAACACCAGGATATCTCCCTCCTGCTCTTTCAATGCATTCACAACAATTCCAGATGTTAATTCAGCTATAGCCCTAACATCATTCTCACCTACATATTTAATTTCAACCGGATACTGTCGACCTTTACTCACAACTGTTGGACAATTTAACAAAACTGTTAGTTGAGGCATGTCCAAAGTTGCCGACATTATAACAATTTGCAAATCTGGCCTTAATACTTCTTGCGATTCGCGGCAAAGCGCCAATGCCACATCCGCAAAAATACTACGCTCATGGAATTCATCAAAAATCACCATTCCAACACCTTCCAAGGCGCCATCCGATTGAAGCATTCGAGTGAGGATTCCTTCAGTCACTACCTCAATTATTGTATCAGGTCCAATAACATTATCAAAACGAATACGATAACCTACGGTCTGCCCTACCTTTTCGCCAAGTAACTCCGACATGCGCATCGCTATTGTCTTTGCGGCAAGTCTTCTTGGTTCTAACATGATTATTTTTTGCCCCTTTTGTCTTGCATCCTCAAGCAAGGCCAGTGGCAGCAAGGTACTCTTTCCGGCTCCGGGAGGTGCATTGACAATTAAAGTATTCGTTGAACTGAGGTGCTCTTTAACTTCGTCAATTACCTCGGTAATGGGTAAATCTACTTTAAAAGGATCAAATATCATGTATGAACATTAAATGCTTAAAATAATAAAAGGCCGTTTCAAAGTTAATTCTGAAACAGCCTTTCCAAAAATATTTATACTATTTTAACTATCGATACGATTTAGAACATCAACTAAATGATTCCAAAACATTTCAACAGTATCAATCTTTATACGTTCGTCAGGAGAATGGGCTCCTTTTATTGTTGGACCAAATGATATCATATCCATGCCAGGATATTTTTCTAAGAACAAGCCACATTCTAAGCCAGCATGAATGGCACGCACTTCGGGCTCTTTTCCAAATAGTTCAATATATGAATCACGTGTGACTTTTAATATCTCTGAATCGGTATTAGGTGTCCATCCAGGGTAACCATCGCCGTGCTCTACCTCAGCTCCAGCCAACTCAAATACGGATCGTACCATATTGGCAATATCGTCACGCGCACTTTCTACAGAGCTACGCTGACTAGTTGTAATTAAAATATGATCATCCTTAATTTTAATAGCTGCTAAGTTGGTTGAAGTTTCCACCAAACCTGGTATGTCGCGACTCATTTCAATAACACCATGCGGACAAGCATATAGTGCATTCAGTAATCGCTTTTGTAAGTCCTCACTCAGTATTTTCGAAGGTAATTCAAGCGATTCCAACTTCATTCTCAAGCCCGGCTCGGTGACCTTAAGCTCCATCTGTACATCGTGAAACAGCACGTTTAACGCGATGCGAGATTGCTCCTTATACTTAGAAGGCACGACACATACGGCAGATGCTTCACGCGCTATTGCATTACGAAGGTTTCCACCATCAATGCTAGCTAAACGCATTTCACAATCGCGCGCCATTTCCCATAAATAACGGTTCAATATTTTATTGGCATTGCCAAGCCCCTTGTCAATCTCGTCGCCCGAATGCCCACCACTTAAACCTGTGACCTTAACTTTAAAAGCAAAGCCTGTTGATGGTGTACTTTCATATTCCAACGGAAACTTAGCAAGTGTATCGATACCACCAGCACAACCAATAAATAATTCACCTTCGTCCTCCGAATCCAGATTAAGCAATGTTCGCGAATCAAAAAATCCTTCTTTAAGTTCAAACGCACCAGTTAATCCCGTCTCTTCATCAACGGTAAACAAACACTCAATTGGTCCATGAGCAATGTCAGTAGCAGTTAAAACAGCCATTTGCGCTGCAACACCAATGCCATCATCAGCACCTAGAGTTGTACCTTCAGCCTTCACCCATTCACCATCAATGCGTGGTACAATTGCATCATTGTCAAAATCATGCTGAGTCTCATTATTCTTCTCGCAAACCATATCGATGTGCGATTGCAAAATAACAGCTCTAACATTCTCCTTACCTGCTGTGGCCGGCTTCTTAATTAAAACATTACCAATGTGATCCTTTTTTGCTTCCAGCTTGTGTTCGGCAGCAAAATCAAGAAGAAATTTTATAATTTTCTCTTCCTTCTTAGAAGGACGGGGAACCTGGCAAATATCCTCGAAATACGACCATACAACTGATGGTTTTAAATGAGATAATTTATTCATTAGTATCCTGTATTATTAATTAGGTATCATTTTATAATTATTCAAACAGTTCTAACAACTGTTTGATTTCATTCTTCTTAACTTCATCGCCACGATTATCAAAGGCATAACTCAAATTATTAAAAAGACGACGTACGATAATTGCATTATCACAAGGTAAGAAGTAATCTTCTTTTAATTTCAGTTTCTGCTGTTTCACAAAGTACTCAATTTCCTTACGTCCCAAAACAGCACCCTTATTTATGGGATTGACATAAAACAAAACGGAGGTAACATCTTTTATCTCGCCTTCTTCTTTTACGGCACTATCATCCATAAATGCAAGAATAAAGTTCTTGGGTAAATTTACTCCAAACACGGGTAAACCAAGCTCTTTACAAAGAATAGAGTAAATGATTGACAAAGAAATTGGATTGCCCTTTCGCGTTGATAATACTTCGCTAATGAAATTATTTTCAGGCGCTAAAAAACGATTGGTATTGCGCGAATACTTATGTGTATCGAACAACACATGGTTGACAATCCTAATTTTCTCCAAGGAAGTAAGGTGCTCATTTAGTTCCAACCAAATATCCTTTCGTAAGTCAGCTAGTTGAGCTTTTAAACTATCAATTGACAATTCAGGATATTGGTATTTACATACTAAAAAAGCACCATGCAATAAATCACGCGAATCCGTATTTAACCATTTACGAAGTTCAAGCTTTATATCGTTAAGTTGAATGTTATGAATTATTGCCTCAACCCTTTCTTGAAATAAACCGTTTAAAGAGTTTTCCCAGGCATCCTCCAATTCAGGCACGATATCCACCCTTTCTTTCAGTAGCTCATTTTCTACCGAAGAATAAATTTCTTCATTGGGATCGTCCAATAAAGTAATTAAGGCTTTTATCTTTTCTTTGTTCATCAACTATTTGCTTAAGCTTTCAAGTACGTATGGAATTAATGCTTTCATTACCGGCTTGTAATCTTTACTTGCAGTTCCAGCTAATCGGTTTGCTATAATAACACAAACGGTTGCTGCATTATGCCCCAAAAGAGCACTAAGCCCATAGATAGCAGAACACTCCATCTCGTAGTTTGTAACCCTTAAATCAGCCTGTCTGAATTGATTTATTTTATTATTAATATCCGAATCAGCCAAATCTAAACGTAATATACGTCCTTGAGGGCCGTAAAACCCAGGAGCTGATATGGTAACACCTTTAGTAACTTTTTCACCATCTAATTTATTTAACAAACTAGTGGACGCATTAACCACATAAGGCGCAGTTAGCTGAGGGTTCCAGTCTAAAGCTTTTTTAAAGTTGGACTCAAAATCCAGGTCACAAACAGCATCACGGTTAGCGTAGAAATTTAATAAACCATCAAATCCAATTGCTTTTTCACTTAATAACCAGGTATCAACTGGTAATTCTTTTTGCAACGAACCAGAGGTGCCGATTCTCACAAAATTAAGACTTGTTAATTCAGTTTTAACCTGCCTTGTTTCGAAATCAATATTAACCAGAGCATCTAGCTCATTAACTACAATGTCAATGTTATCGGTTCCTATTCCGGTAGCAATAACAGTCATTCGCTGCCCCTTATACATTCCAGTACATGACACAAATTCTCGATTACTACGTGTTAATTCGATGGAGTCAAAAAATGAGGAAACTATCTCAACTCTACCTGGATCACCAACAAGAATAATGTTATTTGATATTTCACCTGGCTTTAAGTGTAAATGGAAGACACTTCCGTCAGGATTTATAATTAATTCTGAAGCTTCTATTGTTCGCATGTGTGTTTATTTTCATCCAAATTAATGATTTTTTTTTGATATAACCTTTGCTAAATGATCTAAGATTTAAGAATTAAAAAATAAATCTCTCTTAATAAACACTTTGTAAGACATTTTAAATAAAACATCAATTCTACACTAAACATATGCATGAGCTTGCATCTTTAAAAACGATTTAATTAAATTTGCAGCTAGAAATTGAAAAATAAAAAAGAAATGATACAACGAATTCAATCTGTATACCTTTTAATTTGCACACTTCTTACAGGGAGCCTATTTTTTCTTCCATTAGCTAGTTTAAGCAACGATGAGAATACTTTTACCTTATTATATCGAGGACTTGATAATGGTACGGAATTAACTACACCTACACTTGCTTTGGCAATTCTTGTTTGTGTAGCAACTCTGGTTTCATTTATAAGTATCTTCCTATTTAAGAAACGCATGATTCAAATTCGCCTATGTGGATTAAATATGGGATTTCTAATTGGCACAACAGGGATGATATACTTCTTGGGATCACAAATGGCAAAAGAACTATCGGCTGAAATATCTTATCAGCTTCCAATGTTTTTTCCTATAGTGGCTTTAATTATTACTTTTCTTGCCATAAGAGCTATTGGTAAGGACGAAGCTTTAATTAAATCGATGGATAGGATTAGATAATTGATAAAATAACATATAACATAAAAGAGCTCAATTACTTGAGCTCTTTTTTTGTGCCTAATTTTATATCTATAATCCTAGAACCAGTTCTTCAGGATTAAATCCTCCTTGCAATAATTTGGCAGGATCTTCTATCATTTCTTTCACTTTCACTAAGAAACCAACGGAATCTTTACCATCGATAATTCGATGATCGTAAGATAAGGCCAGATACATTATTGGACGTATCTCCACTTTACCATTCACAGCAACCGGACGCTCAACTATATTGTGCATACCCATTATAGCCGATTGTGGCGGATTAATTATTGGTGTACTCAACATCGATCCAAATACTCCCCCATTAGTAACCGTAAAAGTACCACCAGTCATTTCTTCAATACCAAGTTTACCCTTACGCGCTTTCTCGGCTAAACCTTTTAATGACAATTCTAAATCGTGCAAGCCTTGTGTTTCAACATTACGAATCACCGGCACCATTAATCCTTTTGGTGTTTGAACAGCAACCGAAACATCATGGTATTCAGGCATTACAATTTCTTCCTGATCAATCATGGCATTTACCATTGGGTGATGTTTTAAAGCTAATGAGGCAGCTTTAATGAAAAATGACATGAAACCCAATTTTACACCATGCGTATCGATAAATTTACTTTGGTATTTTTTACGTAATGCCATAACTGCCGACATATCAACTTCGTTAAAAGTTGTTAGCATAGCCGTTTCGTTTTTAACCGAAACCAAGCGTTGACTTAATTTCTTACGTAAGGTTGTCATTTTCTGACGTTCAACTTCCCTGCCAGCCACAGCATCAACAAAAGTAGAAGAAGGTGAATTTGACACAGTCGATTCAGCAGGTAAACCTTTCACTAACTCAACCTCTTTGGTCGAAATTCGCTTCAAACCATTAATTATATCATCAGCATTCATGCCTGCTTCATCCATTAACTTCTGAGCTAATGGTGAAACTTTTGCATTTGAATGCTCCAGTGTTTCTTTAGTTTTTATTGCTTCCTTCGGCGTCTCAATTTCCTTTTTTGATTCAGCTTTAGTTTCTTCTTTAGCAGGAGCAGTCTTTGACTTGGCTTCTCCGGCAAAATCTGTATCAACAGAGCACGCTACGGAATCTACCGCAACCGTTTCACCGGCCTCTACCAACAGTTTAACTTTACCAGCTTCGGTTGCCAATAGCGAAAGCGTTGCCTTATCCGATTCTATTTCGGCTAATTCCTGATCTTTTTCAACAATATCACCATCTGATACAATCCAGGAAGCCAATTCAACTTCACTAATTGATTCTCCTGGTGTTGGAACTTTTATTTCAACTATCATTTGTTTCTTTTTTAGTCTGGAGTCGAAAGTTAGAAGACCGAAGGTACAACTATTGACTACTGACAATTAACGACTGACTAATTATTAAATCGAAAACCTTGGCGGCTCTTCAAAATATTTATGTTGTTTTAGAATTTCCGTTCGCGACTTACCGCTAACACACTGTAATCCACAATATTTCAGCTTCCTTTCGCAATGACATTCTTTAAACACTTTGCCAACAATTTCATTTTGCCCAATTACATGCAATCCATTTAATCCTGTAGCGGGACTTCCACTCGCCAAACGAGCTATTGGTTGAATATCTGCATTAGGCATATTGCTACGAATATAAGGCCAAGCGCCCATATTTTCAGGTTCTTCCTGTACCCACAAACGCAATAATGCATTTTTGTATTTCTTCAATACCGCATCAACTTGCTCCGTTGGGAAAGGATGTAATTGTTCCAGTCGCACTAGAGCAACATCAGTGGCATTTAATTCTTCCTTACGAGCCAATAAATCGTAGTAAATCTTACCAGTTGAAAATACAACCCGTGTTACCTTATCAACATCCACATTCGTATCGTCGATCAATTCTTTAAAACCATCCTTTTCAAACTCGCTTAAAGAAGATACACACTTAGGATGACGCAACAAGCTTTTAGGTGTAAACACCACCAATGGCACTCTAAAGTTACGCTTCAATTGACGGCGCATTACATGAAAGAAATTGGCTGGTGTGGTACAGTTAACAATTTGCATGTTGTTTCGAGCTGATAAAGACAAGAAACGCTCCATACGCGCACTTGAGTGCTCTGGACCTTGACCTTCGAAGCCATGAGGTAGCAACAACACAAGGCCATTCATTAAACCCCATTTCTCTTCTGCCGAAGATATATACTGGTCGATAATTACCTGTGCCACATTATAGAAATCACCAAATTGTGCTTCCCAAATAGTTAATCCATCAGGTTTAGCAAGTGCATAACCATATTCAAAACCCATTACCCCATATTCCGATAATAGAGAGTTAAATACTTTAAAAGGTGCTTGATCTGGTGAGATATGTTGAAGCGGACGATAGCGCTTATCTGAATCTTCAATGGTCATTGCCGCATGGCGATGAGCAAAAGTACCTCTTTCTGCATCCTGACCACTTAAACGCACAGGATGGCCTTCTTTAACCAAAGATGCATAAGCCAGTTGCTCACCCAGTGCCCAATCCAACTTATCGTTTTCAACCATTGCCTTTCTATCGCCGACAATCTTATGTAATTTCTTAAAAAAAGCTTTGTCTTCAGGTAAATAGTTAATGCGTTCCAGAAGCGATAGGAGTTCCTCCTTTTTAATAGATGTAACAGGTGATTTTATAAAATCTTTATTCGTTGAATAAGTATAATCGCTCCAATCTTCATTTAAGAAGCGTTGAATAAATACCTTTTCAATTTTCTTTGATGCACTTAAATCATCTTCCAAGCGTTGATTAAAATCATCGGCTTCTTTACGCGCATCATCCTTTGATACAACATTCTCTTCCAATAATTTATTACTGTAAATGTCGCGAGGATTAGGATGACGTGCTATTGTTTTATACAATGTAGGCTGTGTGAAACGTGGTTCATCACCTTCGTTATGCCCATATTTACGATACGATAGTATGTCGATAAACACATCCGAATTGAATCGCTGACGGAATTCCATGGCTAGTTCAATGGCATAAACCAAGGCCTCAACGTCATCGCCATTAACATGAAATACAGGAGATCGTGTTACTTTACCAACATCGGTACAGTATGTTGATGAACGGCCTTCCAGATAGTTAGTTGTAAAACCAACTTGATTATTTATTACCAAATGAATGGTTCCTCCGGTTTTATAACCACGCAATTGCGCCATCTGAACAACCTCGTAGGCAACTCCTTGCCCAGCAATAGCCGCATCACCATGAATAACAACAGGTACTACTTTGTCAAAATCCTTACCGTATTTATGATCAATTTTCGAACGAGATATGCCTTCAATAATAGGTGCAACTGTTTCAAGATGGGAAGGATTAGGCGCTAAATTAACACGAACCTTCTTGCCATTATCAGTAACAATATCATTGCCATATCCCAAGTGGTATTTAACATCACCCAAAGAAATGCCATCTTCGTATTCGTCACCAACAAACTCTTTGAAGATATTTTTATAAGGCTTGTTAAGAATATTTGTCAAAACATTAAGGCGACCTCGATGCGACATTCCAATGAGCACCTCCTCTGCCCCTAACTCAGAACCTTTATTAATAAGAGCACTTAAACCCGGGATGAGTGCCTCGGATCCTTCCAATGAAAATCTTTTTTGGCCAACAAACTTTTTATGAATAAAGGTCTCAAATCCGACCGCCATATTTAACTGACGAAATATTTGACGTTTCTTTTCTGGTGCGAACTTTGGCGTATTTCTATCGCCTTCCATTCGTGTGCGTAACCAACTTACAACTTCAGGGTGGCGAATATACAGGTACTCAACAGCAACTGACTGGCAATAAGTCTGCTGAAGATGAGCTAAAATATCTTTCAAAGGAGCAGGTCCCAAACCTAACTCATTCCCTGCCTGAAAAACAGTATTTAAATCCTTATCGCTCAATCTGAAATTTTCAAGATCGAGTGTTGGGTAATACTTACGACGTGATCTTACGGGGTTGGTTTGCGTAAATAAATGCCCACGCTGCCTATATGCATGAATTAGATTAATAACATCAAATTCCTTGTCTACATATCCCGACCCACTGGGTTGCTGATAATTTGCTATTGCAAAATCAAAACCCTTAAAAAAATCGTGATAACTTTCGTCAACCGACTCCGGATTATCTTTATATTGTTGATAGAGTTTATCAATGGCTTCTATGTTGCTGTTACCAACGAATGAGAATTTATCCATATAATTATATTTCTCTCCAAAAATTAAATGCCTTGAATAGCTTGGCTTGTTTAAGCAAAGTTAAAAACAATTTACACCTTGCTCTCTTAATTTATCGCTAATTTCACAGCATTTGATTAATTTCAACGTTTCAAATTTTAATTTATAAAAACATGACGTCAGGTTTTCTAAACGCCATTGCATCGTACTATTTTCAAAATTCTAAAACAGAATTGTCGAAGTTTTGTTTTGTTTTTCCTAGTCAAAGAGCTGGTATTTTTTTCACAAACCATTTGCGTCAATATATTCAATCCCCGATTTGGTCGCCCAACACCATTACAATCAACGACTTGTTTTCAAACCTGAGCAATTTAGTAGTTGCAGATAACATTACACTACTTTTTAACTTACATCAGGTTTATAAAGAGATTACTCAAAAGGATGTTAGCTTTGAAGAGTTCTTGCCCTGGGGAGAGATGTTTTTAAATGATTTTGATGATATTGATAAATATTTAGTTGAAGCAGATCAATTATTTTCAAACCTCCTTTCGCTTAAAGAATTAGACGATGATTACAGCCATTTAAGCGACAAGCAAAGAGAAGCCATTCAATCTTTTTGGTCGACATTTGATACCCAAAAACGTTCAGAGCATCAAAACTATTTTCTGGAAACCTGGAAACAAATTCCAGAGGTGTATTTAGCCTTTCAGAAGCGCTTAAAATCTCAAGGCATTGCCTACGAAGGCATGGTATATCGACAAATAGCTGAGTTGATTAAAGATGAGAAGCACATCTATTTCGAGTGGGATAAAATCATTTTTGTAGGTTTAAATGCTTTGACTCCTGCGGAGATTAAACTAATGAACTATCTTAAGAAAAGAGACATCGCTTCTTTCTTTTGGGATTATTCAAGCTGGATGATTAATTCAGAGAGTGATGATAATAAGGTAAAACGACATGGTCCTGGCTTTTTTATTGAGGAGAATTTATTTCGCTTTCCTCATCCCAAAGATTTTAATATGCCAATGTCGAAAGAAGCACCTGAAATAACCATTACAGCCGTTGCTAATCCGACCGAACAATTAAAATCTGTTCATCAGTTTCTTGAAAAGGAATACATAAGTGACATGAAATCGGCCGTTATTCTAGCCGACGAAACACTTTTGATGCCAGCGCTTCATGGCATACCAACCAATGTAGACAGGGTAAACGTAACCATGGGTTATCCTTTAAATAACACACCGGCGTACGGATTAATCGAAGCCTTACTAAATCTGCAACAGCAAGTGCGCTTAGGAAGTGCAAATGAAGTGTGGTTGTATCATCGACATGTTTTACCATTATTGCAGCATCAATATATTTCAATGCTTGCCGAAGTGGACTGTCTTGTTCTCCACAAAAAATTGGTGAGTAGAAATTACATCTTCATTAAGTCAACTGAGTTACAAATCAACTCGCTTTTTAAACTCATCTTTAAAAAAGTTGAAGGTGGTAACGAATTGGCATCCTATCTAATTGAGATTCTTTCTAAGGTTTATGAATTATTAAAACAATCGGAAGAAAAAATTATAGAACAAGAATTTATTTTTGCTATTCATAAAAGCATCGTTCGTTTGCAAGATTTGTTAGAGCAAAATCAACAAGCCGATCTGGATTCTAAAACATGGGTTAAACTCTTTAAGAAGTTGGCCGATTACCAGACAGTACCGTTCAGAGGCGAACCCTTAGCTGGTTTACAGGTAATGGGTATTCTTGAAACACGCGCACTTGATTTTGATAAGCTAATTATTCTAGATTTAAATGAAGGTGTATTTCCGCGCACATCGCCACCAAACACTTTCATTCCTGCCACCTTGCGTGCAGGCTTTGAATTGCCAACCATCGAATTTCAGGATGCCATATTCTCTTATTATTTCTTCCGTCTTATTCATCGTGCCAAGAAAGTTGAATTACTATACTCCACGGGTGCTCAAGGAATGAAATCAAGCGAGATGAGCCGCTACTTATACCAACTAAAATATGAATTTAATGCCAGCATAAAACAAAAAACAACAACAGGAAAAGTATCCTTAATGAGTGCACCGCTTGTTAAGGCTGATAAAAATGTGCAAGTCTTAGAGCAGCTCGAAAAATTTACTAATAAAGGTGATAAAATTCTATCACCAAGTGCCCTATCCGTATATATTGAATGTCCGTTGCGTTTTTACTATCAGAAAATTGCCAACATAAAAGAGCCGGATGTAATTACAGAGGAAGCAGATGCGCGAATTTTTGGTCTTATTTTTCATGATGTAGTTGAAAAGCTATACGAAAATCATAAAAACAAAGAAGTAACATCAGAAAACATCGACCACTGGTTAAAAAACATTGCTATTCTGGATGCATTAATTAAGGAAGGCTTCAATACTCATATTATGGATTACGAAAAAGGTCGTAAATCATTTACTGAGATTCACGGTAAAAATGTGATGGTATTTGAGGTGATTAAACGCTACCTTATTCAATTTCTGAAAATTGAAAAGAAGAATACACCATTTACAATTATTGATTTGGAAAAAAGTGTGAATTGGCTATTTACTACATCAAATGGAAGGGAAATAAACTTAGGTGGCATCATCGACCGACTTGAAGAAAAAGATGGCATTATAAAAGTAATGGATTATAAAACAGGATCAGGTGCGCCTAGTGTTGATGATATTGCTGACTTGTTTAATACGGACAAACACAAGAAAAACAAGGCTATTTTCCAAACTCTATTGTATTCTCTTATATTGGACGAAACAAGTAATGAGACAAAGCAATTGCAACCTTCAGTAATATGGGTTCGTGATGTATTTAAATCAGATTATGACACGAAGTTATATCTAAAGGAAAAGAGAAATCTTACTCCAATATTTCTACAGGCAGTTAAGGAAGAGTTTAAAAGTGGATTAGATGCCTTAGTCAACGAAATTTATGATGACACCATTAGTTTTGAACCATGCGAAGACATTGAAAAATGTAAATTTTGCACCTACAAATCGCTTTGTAATAGATAAGATAAATTACTTAACTCACGATTTAAAAGACTTGATGTTTATACCCACAGTAAGTGTATAAGTCTAACAATAATGTTACTGTCCAATATGATTACCAAATTGAGCAGAAATCATTAAGTTTGTAAAAAACAGCACTATGAATACAATAGAAAAAAGAGATTATATACATAATCATCTTGGTAGACTTTTGGATAAGGATATTGATGAGATGTTCGAAAAAGTAAAGTTGTTAATTGAAGAGAATATTATATTGACGGAAGAGCAGGAAACTGAACTTACAAATAGAATAGAGAGACACAAAAACGGCACATCAAAATCATATACTTGGCCCAACATAAAAGATGAGATTCACAACCGAATATGAGTTATACTATCTATTTTAAGGAAGAGGCAAAAAATGATATTATTGACGCTTATGATTGGTATGAAAATAAACAAAAAAATCTAGGTGAAATTTTTGTGAGCGAAATAGAAAGATACTTGGACATTCTTAAACGAAAACCACTAATTTTTCGGGAAAGAAAAAAACAACTGAGATATTGCCCCATTAAACGCTTCCCGTTTATTATTGTATTTGAAGTTGAAAATAAAGCGGTTATAGTTTATGCGATTTTCAACACCTACCAACACCCCTCACAAATTGATTCAAGAAAGTAAAAAACTAACTCTCACTATTCGTCCAACAAGTCAGGCCTTAACTGCTTAGTTCGATCGTACGCTTGCTCTTCACGCCATTGATCAATTTTAGCCTGATTACCACTTAGAAGCACTTCAGGCACTTTTCTACCCTTGTAATCCGCTGGACGCGTATAAACCGGAGGCGATAAAAGTCCATCCTGAAAGCTATCAGTTAAAGCGGATGTTTCATCCGACATAACACCTGGAATCAAACGAATGATCGCATCGGAAACTACTGCGGCAGCAAGCTCTCCACCAGTTAATACAAAATCGCCTATGGATATTTCTTGAGTAACATACATGTCGCGAATACGTTGATCGATACCCTTATAATGACCACAAATAATAATAATGTTCTGAGCCAATGAAAGCGTATTTGCAATGCGCTGATCAAATCGCTGACCATCTGGTGTCATGTATATTATTTGATCATAGGTGTGCTCCGACTTTAACTTATCTATAAGGTCTGCGATAGGTTGAATTGTCATTACCATGCCAGCTCCACCACCAAAAGCATAGTCATCAACTTTTTTATGCTTATCTAAGGTATAATCACGAATGTCATGAAACTTCATTTCTACCAATCCCTTATCCATAGCACGCTTCATTATGGATTGCGTTAATGGCCCATCAAACATCTCAGGAAACAAGGTTAAAATATCTATACGCATTGATCAACTTTTTTGCAAAGATAGCTAAAAGCTGCTAGCTGCCAGCCATCAGCTAATAGCAATTCACTAATGGCTTTCTTTTTCAAGCAAAAAATTTGCCTATTGCCCGATAAACAATATATTCGTAGGATAAATTGATGCTAAGCAAATTACTCGCCTGGCACAGAAAATGAACTCATAAGCTTATGGAAGCACAAGATCTAAACAAACCGTTAGAAGAAAATGATGGTTTGAATTCAGAAACAAATTCTGAAAATACGACAAATGAAGAAACAACACCGCAAGAAGCAACTACTGCGGACCCTGAAAAAGAGACTGAATCTGTTCAAGAAGAAAAGATAGCAGAACCAGTTGAGGAAGTTAAACCCGACGAAAAATCAGAACAAGAAGAAGTAAAAGTAACCAACGAGGTTGAATCTGATTCTGAGGAAGAATCTGGTGAAAAAGAGGAACATGTAATTGAACCTGTTGATCACATCATGCTTCATAAAAATGAACTGGTTGATCGTTTAAAGGAAGTTCTTCAAAGCTACCCGGTTGAAAAACTAAGAGATGAAGTAGAAGCTATTAAGTCTGCTTTTTACAAAAAACACAGTGCCGAACTTGAAGACCTTAAACGAAAGTTTATTGAATCAGGTGAGAAAGAGGAAGACTTTAAAGCGCCTGTTGACACTCAAGAAATTGACTTTAAAAAGTTTCTGCAACAATTTAAGGAGCGCAAAGCAGAATTTAACCGTCGTATTGAGGACGAAAAAGCTAGCAACTATAAGGCTAAACTAGAGGTTATAGAAGCCATTAAGGAATTGATAAATCGTCAGGAATCATTAAACGATACATTCCAGCACTTCAGAGAATTGCAACAACAATGGCGCAATATTGGCTCTATCCCACAAAACAAAGTGCATGACTTGTGGGAAACTTACAACTATCACATTGAGAATTTCTACAATTACATAAAGATAAATAAAGAATTACGAGATCTTGATTTGAAGCGTAATCATGAAGCTAAAATTGGTTTGTGCGAAAAAGCTGAGAAGCTATTATTAGAGCCAACCATTGTTAAAGCTTTTAAAACGCTTCAGAAATTTCATGAGCAATGGCGCGAAATTGGCCCTGTACCTCGTGATCACAAAGAAGAGTTATGGCAACGTTTTAAGGAAGCGACATCTTTAATTAATAAACGCCATCAGGCCTATTTCGAAAACCTTAAAGATCAACTACAGAAGAATCTTGATGCGAAATCGGAATTGTGTGAAAAAGCCGAAACACTTTCAGCAGTTGATTTACATTCGCCAAAAGAATGGGAAGCAAAAAGCAAAGAGCTTATAGAATTGCAAACCATATGGAAAACCATTGGTTTTGCTCCTAAAAAAGACAACAATCGCATTTACGAACGTTTCCGCACGGCTTGTGATACCTTCTTTAATAAAAAACGTGAGTTCTTTAAATCATATAAATCGGAACAAGCAACCAACCTGCAGTTGAAAACTGAGTTATGTATTCAGGCTGAAGCAATGAAAGAAAGTACCGATTGGAAACGAACAACTGACGAGTACATAAAAATTCAGAAGCGCTGGAAAGAAATTGGCCCTGTACCACGTAAACAATCAGATGTTGTTTGGAAACGTTTCAGAACTGCTTGTGATGCTTTTTTTGAGCATAAATCAAGTTTCTTTAGCGATAAAGACGAGATTCAGGATAAAAACCTTGAACTGAAGGAAGCTTTGGTTAAGGAATTGGGTGAGTTTAAACCGCATGAGAATTCTGAAGATAACTTCAAGGCACTTCAAGGGTTTCAACATCGCTGGTCAGAAATTGGTCATGTACCTATTAAGGAAAAAGATAGAGTAAACCAGGCATTCAGGGCTTTAATCAATCAGTATTTCGACAACCTTAAATTGAACGAATACGATAAAAATGTTGAGAAATTCCGTAATAAGATTGAAAATTACAAAACAGCTGATTACTCTGGAGATCGTTTAACTCAGGAACGAAATAAGATCATTTCGAAGCTAAAACAACTTGAGAGCGATATTACACTTTGGGAAAATAACATTGGTTTCTTTGCCAAATCAAAAAAATCAGAAGCTTTGGTTCGTGATTTCACGCACAAGATTGAAACCGGAAAGAAAAATATCAAACTGCTTAACAAGAAGTTAGACATGTTGGAAGACATGAATAAAAAATAATTACTTAGGTCGGCTTATCGCCGACCTTTTTTTTGAACCATTAATAAATTATAGTCCTAATTATTAATGGTATTTTTCTACCTTTGTGGTTTTTAAATTTGACTCGTCAGAGTTGTTGAAATAACTATTAAAAATACTGTTGTGCCGGAAACAAGATATGTATTTGTCACCGGAGGTGTGGCCTCCTCATTAGGAAAAGGAATTATTTCAGCCTCATTGGCTAAATTGTTACAAGCACGTGGATATAGCGTAACAATTCAAAAGTTAGACCCCTATTTAAATGTTGATCCTGGAACCTTAAATCCATACGAACATGGTGAATGTTATGTAACTGAGGATGGTGCCGAAACGGATTTAGATTTAGGTCATTACGAACGATTCCTTAATGTGCCTACCTCACAAGCCAATAATGTTACCACTGGTCGTATTTACCAGAATGTAATTAATAAGGAACGAAAGGGAGATTATTTAGGAAAGACTGTTCAGATTATTCCTCATATTACTGATGAAATTAAACGTAACATTAAATTACTAGGTACTAAGCACAAATACGATTTTGTGATTACCGAAATTGGTGGAACAGTTGGTGATATTGAATCCTTACCTTATATAGAGGCTGTTCGTCAGTTAAAGTGGGAATTAGGACACCGTGCTGCAGTTATTCACTTAACACTGGTACCATTCCTTAATGCTTCGGGTGAATTAAAGACGAAACCGACACAACACTCGGTTAAGCAACTATTAGAAATAGGTGTTCAGCCAGATGTACTTGTACTTCGTACCGAACATCACTTAGATCAGGATATACGCAAGAAAGTGGCCTTATTCTGTAATGTGGATAGCAAAGCAGTTATTCAATCGATAGATGTAAAAACCATTTACGAAGTACCTGTTAAAATGCAGGAAGAAGGATTGGACGAAATTATTCTTAAAAAACTTGAATTACCAGTTGAAGAAAAACCTGCGCTTAAAGACTGGAAGGGTTTCTTAAATAAGCTAAACAAGGCTAATAAGATTGTAAAAATTGGCTTGGTTGGAAAATACGTTGAATTAGCAGATGCTTACAAGTCAATTATCGAAGCCTTAATTCATGCCTCCACCTATAATGATCGTAAAGCCAAAATAGAGCTGATTCATTCTGAAACTTTAAATCCTGATACGGTTGCCGACAAACTAAAGGGGCTAGATGCCATATTGGTTGCACCTGGATTTGGGCATCGAGGCATTGAAGGTAAATTAGAAGCGGTTAAATATGCGCGTGAAAACAATGTGCCATTTTTAGGTATTTGCTTAGGTATGCAATGTGCGGTTATTGAATATGCACGTAATGTAATGCAATTACCAGATGCTAACTCCAGAGAAATGAATCACAAGACCGTTAATGCTGTGATTGATTTAATGGAAGATCAGAAGAATGTTACCGATAAAGGTGGTACAATGCGATTGGGAGCCTACGAATGTAAACTTAAGGAAGGAAGTAATTCGTTTTCGGCATACAATTCTGAATTGGTACACGAACGTCACCGCCATCGTTATGAATTTAATAATGATTTCCTTGAGACCTATGAAAAAGCTGGTATGAAGGCTGCTGGATGCAATCCTGAAACTGGTTTGGTTGAAATCATGGAAATTCCAAAACATAAATGGTTTGTTGGTGTTCAATTCCACCCTGAATACAGCAGTACTGTTCTTAAACCACATCCTATATTCTTAGCTTTTATTAAAGCTGCTATAAGTGAATAAAAAATAAACATACAATGGATAAAAATTCGATAACCGGAATTATTCTTATAACTGCAATACTTGGTTTTGCCTGGTGGTACAACAAACCATCGGAAGAACAAATTGCAGAACAACAGCGTTTACGCGATTCCATCGAGCAAGTTGAATTAGTAAAGATAAAAGCTGAACAACAAGCGCGTGAATTGCAGGCTCAACAAGCGCAAAAAGAAGTTGAAGAGGCTGCTCCAGTTGATTCGGCTCAAATAGAGGCTGAATTAAATAGCCGATACGGATTATTTGCATCTGCTGCCGAAGGTTCTGAAGAGTTCATTACTCTTGAAAATGATGTTGTTAAAATTAAACTAACATCAAAGGGTGCACGTATTTATTCGGTTGAATTAAAGGACTACCAAACACACGATGGACAGCCGGTTATACTAAGCGATGGCGACCAAAATAAATTTGGTTTCAACTTCGTTCATAATAGTCGCGTTTTTCATACGAATGACCTTTATTTTGAAAAGATAAGTTCAAGCACTGATAAAGTTGACTTTATTGTTAATGCTGAAGAAGGTAAGATGCTATTTAGCTATACCCTACCAGAAAATGGCTACATGCTTGACTTTAATATATCAACTTCTAATCTTCAAAACATTATTGCCACCAACTCAGGAGCTCTAGAGATGGATTGGACAATGGATGTAATGGCGCAAGAAAAGGGCGTTAAATTTGAGCGTCAACGTGCAGGTGTATACTATCTATTTGGTGAAGATGATGTGGATGACATTACAGCTACCAGCTCTGATTCTGAAGAGTTAAGAACCAAATTAAAATGGGTGGCTTTTAAAGATCAGTTCTTTTCGTCTGTATTTATTTCGAAAGATCAATTCTTAAGCGGTCAGGTTAGTTTAGATGTTCCGGAAGATCAGAATGACAGATTGATTATGAGTGCTGCTGCTAAAGTAGCTGTACCATATACTGGTAACGACAATTTAGATTTCAACTTTTACTTTGGACCAAACGATTTTAAGGCGCTTAAACCTTATGAGGAAGAGCTTAACCTTCGTAAATTAGTGTATTTAGGATGGGGACCTCTTAGAGTTATCAACCTTGGTGTTATTGAAGTATTCCATTTCTTCGAGCGTTTCATTAGCAATTACGGATTAATCATTCTTGTATTAACGATTCTAATCAAGATGCTTCTCTTTCCACTAACCTACAAGTCGTATATTTCAACGGCTAAAATGAAGGTTTTGAAACCTCAGATTGAAGAGATCAATAACAAGATACCGAAAGAAAAATCAATGGAACGCCAACAGGCAACCATGGCATTGTATCGCAAAGCAGGTGTAAACCCAATGGGTGGCTGTTTACCAATGTTACTGCAAATGCCGATTCTGTTTGCCATGTTCCAGTTTTTCCCTGCATCCATTGAGCTACGTGGCGAAAGTTTCCTATGGGCAACTGATTTATCGAGCTACGATTCAATTTATGAATGGGATAAGTACATACCTTATGTGAGTGATTATTTTGGAAATCATATTAGTTTATTCTGTCTACTAATGTCGATTACAAATATCGTGTATACTAAAATTAACCAGGAAATGACTCAAAGCAGTCAGCAAATGCCTGGTATGAAAGGTATGATGTACATGATGCCAGTAATGTTCTTGGTATTCTTTAATAACTATGCTTCAGGTTTAAGTTATTACTATTTTATCTCAACGCTTATTACCATTGGTCAAACTTTGTTAATTCGTCGTTTTGTTGATGAAAAAGCATTATTAGCTAAACTTAAGGCTAATCAAAAGAAACCTTCTAAAAAATCTAACTTTCAGAAACGATTGGAAGATATGCAGAAGCAACAAAAGCAAGGTGGCAACAAGAAAAAGCGTTAAGCTACTTTAGTTCTAAAATATAAATGCCGTTAAAGATTATTCTTTAACGGCATTTTTTTTATTGGTAAGGTCTTTCTAAGTGGCATTAAGATGCATTCGTTGTGATACAAATAAACCAAATCCGATAGCTATCGGATTTGTAATAAATAGGTATCATTAGTATGAATCTATTCTTTTTTTATCTCCCCTTTAATTATCAAAGTAGAATGTTTTCTATGACTGAAAGTCATATTTATTTTAACCCAAGCTACTATGCTTGGGCAAAATAAGATAGTTAAATTAATCAAGACTCAGTCTTGCAAACGATATTAAACAGCTTATTCCTCAGATATATCTATTGATCTATAAATACCCTCAACTCTGCCGAATTTTTAAGCATTCTACGAAATCATCACAATCTTCTGTAACTTTTCCTTACTTACAATGCTTATCTCCCTTCTATTAAAGGCAAGTACACCATCTTCTTTAAATTCGGTGATCAAGCGACTAACAGACTCTTTTGAAGTTCCAATCCATCTGGCCATATCCACACGCGAAATAACCAATGGAATAGGCTCATCATCTTTGGTTTGAAATAGCTCTTGTAATTTTAAGAATAAATTAGCCAAACGTCCACGTACCGTTTTTTGAGAGATTTCAATTAATGAATTACATGTTTGCTTTAACTCTTCCATGGTTTGTTTCATCACCATTTCGGATAAGGCTTTATCTTCTTTCATGGCTTTAATTAAAGCATCACCCGGAATAACACACACTTCACTTTCAGTTAGGCTTTCACAACCAGTCACTTCCGGCTCATCTGACAAAAGTGAATGAAAACCTATTAAACTCCCGGCTTTCACTAAACGAACGATCTGTTGATCTCCTTTTTTTCCGCTACGAAATATTTTGAGCAAACCACTCTTTACGTAATAAGCATGCTTCATAGTTGAATCCTGGGCATATACCACATCACCAAATTCGTACTTTCTACACTTTTTAAAAGTTAAATCACTTAACTTATTTTGAGCTTCAAAGAAGGATGTATAATTGAATGATACCATATTACGACGTTTAATAATGCTGATTATTTAAACTCTGTTGAGCTTATTTGCAATACAAAGGTAAAAATAATAATAAATCTATTCTGACAATTATCATTCCCTTATTACTGATGCCCTTATTCAGGACTTGTGTTTTGTTTAAAAAATTCAAAAAGTGAATACCTTACACAAGTCACTTACTACCTTATCCGATTCAGATGCTGGTTTATTTCTTGCAGTTGAAACCTTATACAATTCAGTCAAGAGTTTATCTAAGTCAGTTGACATTTTATCTGAGTCAGTGAAGGATTTATTTCACTCAGCTAATACTTTATTTAACTCAGTTAATACTTTATGGCACGATAAAATCTTAACTAACACCCATTATGCTTTAATTGCCCTGAATAAGACTTTATGGTACAATGGCAAAGAGAAGAAACAGTTTGGAAGTATGTGAATAGTATTGAAACGGATAAACGTAAAAAAAGTGTAGATACGTTTATCTACACTTTTAACACACTCAAATTAGTCGTCGTATTACTAATTTAAAACTCAATAAAAACTACCCCGGAAGACTCAATCAGACCGGGATAGTACCTAGGGGTAGGATTTGTGGTTGTTATTTATGGTAATGGCTTACTAAGCCTTTATTAATTTCACGTTTCTATTGGTGTAATACCTTAGTATTATTTAATGTACACCTTCTTGCTTATTACATGTCCTTGCGATATAATTCTCAAAAAATATATACCTGATACGGCATATGTAAGTGATGTATTATTAGTTTCGGCCACTTTATTTCCAGTGATATCGAATAATTCAGCCTTAAATGTATCTAACCCTTCAATGTTAATTATGCCATGTGATGGATTAGGATATACTTTTAATTTATTTTCGATTTCCTCTTGCAACCCTGTTACAGTATCATCATATATGCCTGTAAAAATTAAATTATCCTCTGACCAAAGATTACTTCGATAGTCGTGTTCCATCCAATATGTCATCAATTCTCCTTGATCATTTGTAAACATGGCTGTACAGCCTGAGTAAGACATAAAATTCTCAGTATTTACCAATCCATCGCTACAAATATCACCCTTTGAACATTCCCATGCTTCGCATTTTGTTATTGGTGTATCTTCTATACCGTCATCTCCACAACTTGTATATGAGGCACCAAAAACATGTGACAAGCCCAAATAATGGCCAACTTCATGTGTCAAAATATCATTGTTTGGAGTATAGGAGTGATTAATCATTTTATAATTATATACTATACCAGCCCATTTACCGCCTTGATCGTAACTTGGTAGATAGGACCAGCCACTACCCATATCATCTCCGTTGACATTATAAGTCAACCAAATTTGAAGATATCGTTGTGTACCACCAATGTTACTACCGGTATTAAAATTCTGATAGGACTTCAATGTACTGTTCGAGCCCGGATTATCACCTTTCCAGTCTTTTTTATTATAGGTAATGCCATTAAAGGCATCGCCATATTTATCTTTTTTAGCTAAATGAAATTTGTAGTTACATTGAGCTATAATGGGTTTAAATGTGCCTTGTACATTATCAACGTTACGATGCTGACCAGAAAAGTTTCCATTTAGCAAGTCAATGGCATACTGCGCATCTTGCAATGTAAATTTCGATTGTGGATCACTGGGATCAAACACATGAAAAACAACAGGTATGTGATAAGTACTCTGAGTCGATTTTAATTTTAATCGTTCACTCTTAGGTACAACATGTACATCGTTGCAACTGCAAACTATACGTGGATCAATATTTTGAGCCCTAGTACCCAGTGAAATAACAAATAATAATATTATCAGAAGTTCCCCCTTCATAATTCTTGATAACTAAGTTGTGGATTTGATGAATTAAATTGAGAGGCTAAAGTTTTAGCCTCTCAATTTATATTATTTACTCTACTTGACCAGCTTTTATAGAAAGCCCTTGTGTTTCCATACAATGTTCATAAATATTCATGACCAATCCATCATCAGAAATGCTTACATAGGTCCATGCATTTACATCAACGCCATAAAATTTGATACGAGTAGCTATATAGCCTGATTTACCAAATTGCTCTTCATGTACAATCGGAATAGCATAAGCATCACCATTTGATTCAAACCACTCGAAACTTTTCTCGTTAATAATTTCATCTTCCTCAAGGAAGTTGATATAATTAACGCCATCAATTACTTTATATGCAATCTTTGCAGCTTTTGGATCTAAGGTTAATTTATTATCCGGTCGTAACCAAATACCAGTCCAGAACCTTTGTACAGGCCAATCATCAGTAGCACTATACCAATAAAAATCAAAACCTTGCCATGTTAAATCACCATTAGTCATTGGGTTCAACTTAGCCCAACTACTAGTCGCATCCATCCATCCCCAGAAACCTCCTGTGAAGAAATTAAATATTGGATCAGGACTAAGACGTTCTAGTTTGCAATTAATGAAAGTATTGTTGATTGCTTTATCTATTTCGGTTAAAGTGAGATCAAAAGTATAAGTAACCGTACCAAATGGTATTTTGCTACAATCGATTAATAACAACTCATAATCCTGACTATCATTGCCTTTATTAAGTAGTACATCACCATTAATCTCTACAATAGAACCTTCAGGCAAATTAGAGTTACTAATTTCTGCCTTATATCTCACATCTGCAGGCAAAGAAATTGTTGATTCAAATTTAACCGTGTAATACTGTAATTTATCAAATTCACCAATAATCTGATTAGTAGCATTAGCTTCTGTGCTTACTTCCACATCGGCAAGAGTTATCATCTCATCTTCGGGTAGCTCCATTTCGCATGATACCATTAAAGAGGCAAATGATATCAAGAAAATATATTTAAAGAAATTTCTTTTAGTTATCATATCCTGGATTTTGCTGTAGGTTAGTATTGTTTTTAACATCAGTATCAGGTAAAGGCAAAATCAATCGCGTATTATTGAAATCAATGTTCTTTACTACTGAATTGCTTGATTCGTATCTGCTAAAGTTTTGTCCAAGCCTTAATAGGTCAAGCATTCTAACACCTTCTCCAATAAATTCTAAACGTTTTTCAAGCATTATCTCTTCTAAAGTAACCCCTTCAGGTAAGGCATCATCAAAGTAACGTTGCTTAACCAACGCGTAAGCATCAAAAGCTAAAGATGGTTGATTCGTACGTGCACACGCTTCAGCTTTGATTAAGGCAATCTCAGAGGCTCGCATTATATTAAAATCACCGAAACCGCTCTTGTACTTAATTTCAACATCTGCCGGATTATAAAAGAAATCGCGCAAATTAACATTAAAGTCCTTTGAGGCAAATTTACCATACATCGCCGCTCCAATCATTTCATTACCCTCATCATCAAGGGTAGATTTTGCCAATCGGGTAGCCAGATCATCACCTTCTACACCATTTGCTTTCCATGCTTCAGGATGATAAAAATAGTCTAGTCTTTTATCCGCAATACTAAACTCATTAATTACATCTTCGCTCACACGTAATATGTCACCAGCATCATCATTATTAATATCCCAATGTTTAGCGTGAACATTATGCCCCATATCATCATCCAATGTGATGCTCATTAATATGGTCTCATCCAACTTTCGAGAAATTCCGTACTCTAAATCAATAAAATTATCTACTGGTTGAACCAAGGCCAATACAAAATCACATGATTCAATCGCCTTATTCAAAGCTTCTGCTGCCGTTATAGATACAGTTTCAGATAACTGGTAGGTATTGGAAGAGCCAACTGGTCCCGCTAAATTCATGTAAAAACGAGCTAATAAACCATGAGCGTAGGCTTTAGAAAAAGTCAAACTAACCATTTCCTGCTCTATAACATCATGCTCTATAATCAAATTCTCAGCTGCGAACATTAAATCCTCATATATTTGACGATATACTTCCATTGTTGTTGCTCTGGCAGGACGTAGGTCATAATCATTAACCAAAACCAACGGTACACCGCTATGCTCCGTATCTCTATTCGTTTCATGTACCGGTCGAGAATAGTAACTTAATAAGTCTAAATAGGTTGCTGCCCTTGCAACCCTGGCTTGCGCCTCATAATCTGCTTTTTCAACCTTAGCTGCCTCCGAATTCGGATCTAAGGGATCGTTAAGACCTGTTAATTCATTATTGATAATTAAATTACAAGCATCAATAATACCATAACATGCAATCCATGAATTCCTGGACGCACTATTATCCGCTAAACCTTGATTGTAATCAAAAATCAAATTAAACTCCGAATAACCATCGCGTCTGTAATTCAAAATATCTGCACGTGCTTCTTGCATCGAAACATTATAGTAATTCACTCTATTAAACATAGTTTTTACATAAATAGAGTGTAGAGCAGCCTCACAAGATGGCTTGGTTGCCAGGATATTATCTCTGGACAATACACTTTCCGGATTTCTTTCCAAGAAATCATCAGAACATGCAAATAGTGATATAATCGATAAAAAATATAATATCTTTTTCATAATTCAATATTTAGAAGGTTACATTTACGCCTAATGTCACAGATGTAACTGGTGGGATATCCGACCATGTAGTCTGATTATCTAGATTTAATTCCGGATCATAGCCCTTAAATTTCGTCCAGGTAAATAGGTTTTCACCCATACCGTAAAAGCGTACATTAGATAAACCGATGGATTCTGAAATACGTTTAGGTAAAGTATAACCGATAACTAGATTTTTCAACTTTAAATAGTCTGCGCGCTCCAAGAATCTACTTGATCGCCACCAAGCAAGAGTTGGATCACCAACATTGTACATTGGCACTTCTGATTGCTGTCCTGGAGTATTCCAAGAATTCATATTGTCAACATGCATATTCCAACCGGGCTGTGCTCCATCGTTACTTAACACTCCCATCATGTCGTTATAAGCATAAGAGCCTACGTTGAAATAAAATAACATCGAGAAATCAAAGTTTTTATAGGTTAAGTCATTAACCCATGAACCGTAGAAGGTAGGTTCGGCATCGGCTCCATCTAAATCATTTTTAGCATCAAATTCACTGGCTTTATTCCAATCGTTAGTAACGGTTGTTTTTCCATTCCAGTTACCATTTTCATCTTCAATTTTCTGATACCAAAGCGGACTACCAGTAGTAGGATCTACACCTGCCCATTTACGCATTCTGTAATTAAACATTGAACCTCCGGTATCATAATAGGCTTGCCCATTATAGTTGTTTCCGTACCATTCTTCAATGTTGTTTTTATTGCTTGTCAGAGTAACAGATGTCTCCCATGAGAAATCGCTTCTACCAATAACTTGCGCTCCCAACATAAGCTCGATACCTTTGTTAGATATCTTACCCACATTTTCCATACGAGAAGTAAGACCAGTAGTATATGGTAACTGTCTCCACATTAATAAACGATCACTGGTTCGGTTATATAATTCGACGGTTCCCCAAAAACGGTTTAACATTTTAAACTCAACAGCTATGTTGGAATTGATATTACCTTCCCAACCTAAATTAAGATTTTCAACCTGATCTAATTCTGCACCAGCAGTATTATTATATTTACCATCTAGAGTGTATGTTGACTGCCAGGCATAATTACCAATTGCGTCATTACCACTCACACCATAACTACCTCTTAATTTCAATGAATTAATCCAATCAACGCTTGACATGAATTGTTCTTCGCTCAAACGCCAAGTAGCACCCACAGACCAGAAATTACCATAACGATTGTTGGGCCCAAAGCGACTTGAACCATCACGTCTGAAACTACCACTTACATAGTACTTATCCAATAAGCCATATTCCAATTGACCTAAGGCTGAAACTCTGGCATTTTCGAATTGGCGGGATTTCATATCCTCTTTTATTTTACCATCATCTAAGTTCTGGGCAATTTGCCACATTGGAAATTCCAAAGCCGTAGCATTTAAATCACGACGAACCCATTCTTCAGCTTCATAAACAGCCATGGCTTTAATATCGTGATTACCAAACTTCTTTTCAAAGGTAGCTTGTAAGAAACCAAATAATGTACGTTGGTTATTGCTTTCTCTGACATTCCTACCGTCTTCCAAAACTCCAGAACCGTTAACAGGATTGTAAAAATAATTTTCGTTTTGGCGGAAAAATTTTGCCGATCCCTTTGCTGTTAGTGTTAACTCTTCAATAGGTTTAATTGTAAGGTAAGGAGAAATGAGAAGATTTGTATTATCCGTTTCTTCAACATAAGTTTCTCTTTCAGCCTTCAAATTGCTTTCACTAGATGATGATTTAGTATCCCAATGATATAATTTATTACCATTTTTATCCAATACAAAATCGCCATATTGAGTACCATCAACAACTTCTTCTCCAGTTATTCCATATCGCTTATAGACAGGTACCGTAGGAGCATTAATATACGCTCTAAACATGCTTCTAACCGGGGTATACTTTTGATAACGACCATTTGTATTAATACCTATTTCAACATATTTGTTGATAGAAGTATTCATATTAAGGTTATAATCAATACGGGTATAATCGTTACCAATCTGAATACCTTCTTGATTAAAGAAAGTTAAGGATCCGTATAAATTATAATCGTCACCACCTTTTCCGAAGCTTAGGTGTAAATCATCAATATTCGAGGTTCTATAGGCTTCATCCACCCAATCCGTTGAATACAATTGGTTTACACCAGATCGTAATTTTCCATTATCATCAAACGGTTGCATACTCTGAATACGTTTACCACCTTCCATTTCATAATAAGGATTGTAAAGCATAGTACTCAACAAATTATCATGAGCATATTGCTCCGGTGTGCCTGTAATATCGTTCGGGCCTGACATATACTTGGCCTTGTTTCTTAAACCTTCCCAAACTTTTGACGAATATTGATCAGCGTTCATCAAATCCTGATTGTCACTTGATTTCCACCCCATGGTTCGCTTGTAGCTGAGATTAATCTTTGCTTTTCCTTTACCTTTTTTTGTAGTAATTACAATAACTCCATTGGCTGCACGAGACCCATAAAGTGCAGCGGCAGCGGCATCCTTCAATACAGTAGAAGTTTCAATATCACTAATGGCTGGAATTGGCGCATTAGGTACTCCATCCACCACATACAAAGGTGCAGCTGAAGCATTTGCAGATCCAACACCTCGAATTCTAATTGCAGCTGAAGAACCAGCGGCTCCACTAAATGAAGATACCTGAACACCAGCAACTCGACCTTGAAGTGCTGTTGAGATGTCGGTAGATGTGGTATTAGCCAGTTGTTCTGAACCTACAACCTCGGCACTACCCGTAAAAGTTTCTTTCTTAGCAGTACCATAGGCTACAACCATTACTGTTTCAAGGTTCTGTACATCCTCGGTTAAAGTAACATTCAGTACGTCACGCCCATCGATAGCAATGGTTTGCATTTGAAAACCAATGAATGAAAAAACAAGCTTAGTTGCATCTGAGGGCACATTTAATTCATAGTTACCATTTACATCAGTAATGGTACCTGTTGTTGTTCCTTCGATGAAAACATTTACCCCTGGTAGCGGTAATCCACTGCTATCAGTAATTACACCTTTAATAACCTTTTCCTGCTGAGTAAGTTCTTCACTTGCTACTTTAACTATGTTTTTCGATGGTTTAATAACCACATAGTCATCTACCACTTTAAATTCCATATTGGCATCCTTACAAATGAATTGATACAAGTCTTGTAATTCATTTGTGCCAGCTGGTACTTCAATAGTAGCATTCATATCCATCTCATCGTTACTTAAGATGGTTATAATACCGGTTTGACGTTCTACCTCTTGAAATAAATTTTTGTAGGTAGTTTCTGAAGTTTTGATGTTTACTTTCTGAGCCAGGCTAGTTGCCGCTACTTGAAATAATACACCAAACAATAAGATGAAGCTTATTCTCATAACTAACATCATTTTTCGCGGCGGTTGTTTAAAAAAACAGGAACCACGGCTTTGTCGTAAATTTTCCATAAATTTGTAAATCTTGAGTTTATTAATTACCGGATAACTGTTGCGTGTTACTCCGGTCGAACTTAGTAGTCGGAGGATGCGGGAACATCCTCCGATTTTTTTTTAGTACATTCCTTTAACTAGTATCGTTTTTCCATTCATTTCCACTTCTACTTTTGTTGTTTCTTCAATCATGCGCATAAAGAATTTAAAATCAGTCGATCTGCGCACTCCACCTGTAAAACGTTTTGTTCTTACTTCTTTGTTGGCAAAGAAAAATTCCACATCGTACCAGCGCGATAGTTTATTGGCCATATCATCCAAGGTCATTTCTTCAAATCTGAAAATGCCGTCTTTCCAAGCAGTATATAACTCAACATCCACCTCGTTGACAAACATTTGATTAGACTTTTTATCCAAGCGTGCTTGCTGTCCGGGTTGAATAATGGTTTCCTTACCGTTTCGTATTACAGAAACACTACCTTCTACTAAGGTTGTTTCCTGAAGCATATCATCAGGGTAGCTCATTACGTTAAATTGAGTACCATACACCTTAACTTTGGAATATTCCGTTTTTACAATAAAGGGTTTCGTTTTATTCTGTTTTACATCAAATAATCCCTCTCCTATCAGGTCCACTTGACGTATATCTCCAGTAAAAGCAACTGGGAATCTTAATTCTGATTCTGAGTTCAACCATACCTTGGTACCATCGGAAAGCACCAGTTGATATTCACCACCACGTGGTACCTTTATGGTATTGAACTCAATCTTATCTAAACCAATATTGTTGTGATAACTTAATACATCCAAACTATCAGTTCCAATGATCTTTCCGGTAGAACTCTGAATCATTGTTTTATTATCACCATCCAAAACTAAATACTCTCCACTTCCCGTTTCAAGTATTGCCTTTGAGGCACCAGGTTGTACTGTCAAGTTAGCCAATTCTGTTGCTTGGTCATCTTTTGTATTAAAAATAAATAGTATTACAAATGCTATTACCGCTGCAGCGGCAACTGTAGCCGATGCATAAGCAAACCAAGGTTGAATACTAAGCTTTTTAGAACTGATAGTATTATTAATTCGATGCCAGGCAACATCCTTTTTTATCGATTTATATACACTAATCTCTTTTGTTTTGAGATATAAGGATTTGTAGTGCATATAATTCGCTTTGTTTTGCTCCGAATCATCTAACCAATTCTTAAGCTCCTGATGCTCTGTGTTGCTTAGAGTGCCATTCAGCTCTTTTATTATGTATTGCTCTAAATTTTCCATTATTATGCTTCTTCACAAGGCATAACTCAGGACCTCTTAAAAAGGGTGTCTCTATTTTAAACTTTTTTTAATGTTTTTTCACACAAGAATACTAATGCATTCGACTTAAGTATTTTAAGTACTAATATTTTTATAAGAAAAAGAAGAAAAGAGTCAACAAAGTAATAATATCACCAAATGCAGGTGTTCATCAAGAAGTCGATGAGCACGTTTTAATTGGGACTTGACTGTGTTTATTGATATATCTAATTCGTCTGCTGCTTCCTGATATTTGAGGCCTGAAAGCACAACTAAATTAAACACATCAGCGCATGCAGGTGGGAGTCTATCAATCGCCGCTTGAACCAATTCAATCTTGTTTTTAACCTCTTCATCATCGTCAACCTGAATATATAAATCCTTTTCCCAGGAGAAATCCAAGTCCTCTAAATGTTCCGGTTTATTTTTTCTGAT
This sequence comes from Carboxylicivirga fragile, assembly GCA_025499625.1. Lineage (GTDB taxonomy): Bacteria > Bacteroidota > Bacteroidia > Bacteroidales > Marinilabiliaceae > Carboxylicivirga > Carboxylicivirga fragile. The sequence goes on from JAFMVD010000001.1 coordinate 182,696, forward strand.
ATACGAAAGACAAGCGTTTTTTACAGCCGTAAAAAGGTAAGCTCTTAAATTTTCAAGCACCTTATAATCATCACGATCCCATATTTTAACAAAGAGATCCTGAACAATATCCTCAACAACATCGACCGAATGAATATATTTGGCTCCATAAATACACATTGGCCGATAATAACGGTCAAATAAGGTTTGAAAACCAACCTTTTTGTTCGTGGATAAACTATGTACAATATTCTGATCTGTTATCACCCTCTACGTACTTATGAAATCCAAATATATAACAAAACTTAAAAAACTCAGCCCTGATGCGAATATTCGACACAAATATTCGACTATTGTTCAAGCCGAATTATTACTATCCAGCGTTAATAGCAAGGTTTAAATTATTGAAAGAAACATCGATAATTCCAACTTGCTTTGAGATAAACAAGCTGGTTGATTTAACCTCCTTTTCATCCGACATAACCTGAAAGTTAAATCTACACTCTTGTAAGCCTGTTGCATCATCCAAGGTCATATGTTTAACACATATCTGTTTCCTTTCAAAATACAAGAGTATTTTGGCAACTAAGCCTAATCCTTCTTCTGCTAATACTTCAATTCTGAATTGGTTTTCCATTTGCTTAGGTTTTAATCTTATTATAAAATTGATTACTTATCCATAACTAAAAAGGCCTTTCTCATTGAATGAGAAAGGCCTTTTTTAAAACATTAGCAATTTTCTCATCCCGTATTCGGAATAATGATAATAATGCTAATAATGATATTTAATGTTGTCTTCATAATCTCCATAATAAAAAAAGCCTTCCCGTTTGTGTGGGAAGGCTTTGTTATATTTTTTTATCCAATTAGTTCCCTGTCGACATTAACTAATGTCAATAATAATAGAAATAATAATGGATACAATATTCTTCATTTTGTTCTTTTGTTGACACAAACGTAGGTATAAATATTGCTTTAAACAATAGAATGTAATTATTTCTGATCCCTTTGTTTTTTGAGTAAAAGAAGTGTTACTTTTATGAAAGTAGCCTAAAACAACAATACAAGCTAAGCTGTTGTATCTCTAAAACATTGATATGTATAAATTCTTAATAAGCCTACTGTTCTTATCAGGTACTTTTGCACTTGGTGCTCAGGAATGGCATCACCAGATTGACAAAGTGAAAGAGCTTGCAAAGCAGGAAAACAAACATATTTTACTTGTATTTCAGGGTTCCGATTGGTGCGCCCCATGCATGAAGCTGGAAAGGGATGTGTGGGAAAGCGAAGAATTCAAAATTTTTGCAACAGAAAATTTAGTATTACTAAAAGCGGATTTCCCGAGAAAGAAGAAAAATGCTTTGAGTAAGGAACAGATAACTCATAATGAGCAATTAGCTGAACAATACAATACGCAAGGTTATTTCCCCTTGGTACTTGTATTAAATGACGATGGCAAAGTGCTTGGTTCAACGGCTTATAAAAAACTAAGTACAGAAGACTACATTCAATTATTAACTTCCTTTATCCAATAAGTTTTGCGAAACATCCTGCTACTTCTTTTTATCTTTATTTGCTCCAACTCACTTTTTGCAAAAGAGACTTACAAACGTACGCTTTTATTGATGGGAAGTCGTTTTGATATAACCCTTATTGCTAATGATTCAGTGCAGGCATCAAAATATATTGATATTGCTATAAACGAAATTTCGCGCATTGAATCGTTGATATCTTCATGGGATTCCAATTCTGAGACCTCCCTCATCAATGAAAATGCCGGTATCAAACCTGTGCCTGTTTCAAAGGAACTTATGGATTTAATTGAACGATGTATCACACTTTCACGATTGACAGATGGAGCTTTTGATATAACGTTTGCATCGATGGATAAAATCTGGTATTTCGATGGAAGCATGACTCGTCTGCCATCTCAGAAGGACATAGACGCTGCCATTCAAAAAATTGCTTATCAGGACATGCTTATCAACAAGGAAAACAATACAATTTTCTTAAAGAAGAAAGGTATGAAAATTGGTTTTGGTGGCATAGGCAAAGGGTATGCGGCCGACATGGCCAAAAAGAAATTAATAGATGAAGGTGTAACAGCTGGTATTATTAATGCCTCAGGTGATTTATGTACTTGGGGCAAACAAAAAAATGGTCAAGATTGGAAGGTGGCTATTACCAATCCTTTAAACAAAGCAAAAGCCTTTGCCTTAATACCTGTTGTTAACGGCGCTGTGGTAACATCTGGCTCATATGAGAAATTTGTTCAGTTTAATGGCAAGCGTTATTCACATATTATTGATCCTCGTACAGGTTATCCTTCTCAAGGTATAATTAGTGTCACCGTATTTGCTCCCCAGGCCGAATTAGCTGATGCCCTGGCTACTTCAATATTTGTAATGGGCATTGAAGTAGGCATTAATAGAATTAATCAACTTAAAAAGGTGGAATGTATCATTATTGATGAACTAGGAAAAGTACATACTTCAGATAACATAGATATTTCAAGTTATGAGTAGAAAAATAATCTTTGCATTGGGTATACTGTTTTTATTGAGCTCTTGTGTTGCAGTAAAGGGTTACCAAAAAGTAAGGCTCAGTGATCCTGATATGGCCTTGAGTGATAAAAAAGCCGATCGCAACATATCAAATATTCACGCCTATCGCGAAGGTTCATCCGGAGCTAATGGAGGCAAAACAGGTGGCGGTTGTGGTTGTAACTAATAGAAAATATAATGCATAGATTCATTCTTATTTTAGGTCTTCTCCTACCCTTTTCTGTACTTGCGCAAGAGATGGCAACAGATACAACAAAGGCTTATAAAAAAAGGGTATTGGAATCAACTGAGATTGATCTACTGGGAAGTTACTATGCTCAGGATGGCAACAACGGTGCTGTTACTGGTGGAATTGGAACCGAAGAATTGGAAGATCTGACCGCAGCCATAATAATTGCAATTCCTCTGAATGATGATGATGTTCTTACCATCGACGCTGGCATCTCTGACTATACCTCTGCTTCAACTGCTAATATCGATCCCTTTGTTACAGGAAGCGGCGCCTCTCATGCCGATATTTGGACCAATATTGTAGGTACTTACAGTCATAGTTCTGATAATAGAAACACGGTATGGTCGGCTAACATGAGTGTTTCCAGCGAGTACGATTATTTTTCCTTTGGTTTTGGAGGTAGTTTTACAAAACTAATGCATGAGAAAAACACAGAATTGAGTGTACATACCAATATTTATCTTGATACCTGGACTCTTATATATCCTCGTGAATTAAGGCCTTTTGATGTTGGTGGCAAGGGTTTAGATGATGATTTCTTTAAAGAAAATACCATTACAGGCAACCCTGATTATGCGCCGGTATTTAATGGATTGAATGAGAGAAAGCGAAACTCTTATGCCTTTGGGCTTAATTTATCACAAATATTATCTCCCCGACTTCAGGCCTTACTATCAATAGATGTGATTCAACAGCAAGGCTTATTGTCAACACCATTTCACCGAGTGTATTTCAAGGATGTGGCTCCCTCCTACATCAACAACATACATTTGGCCAATGATGTGGAAAAACTTCCTGATAGTAGAACGAAATTAGCCATTGGTGCACGTTTAAATTATTATATAAATGAGGTATTTATTTTACGAACCTTTTATCGTTATTATACCGATGACTGGGGAATAGCATCGCACACAGCCAGTTTGGAAGCACCCATTAAAATAGCCAATCGATGGACGCTTTATCCTTCCTATCGTTATTATGTGCAAAGTGCTGCTGATTATTTTGCTCCATACAAGGGACATCACTCAAGTGCTCAATTTTACACCTCAGATTTTGATGTCTCAAAATACGATGCCAATCAGTTTGGATTTGGACTAAGCTATACCGACATGTTTACAGATTTTCGAATATCGCGCTTCGGATTAAAAAGCATCGACCTAAAATATGTGAATTATCAACGTAGCACAGGCCTAAAGGCTGGCATTATTACAGGTGGACTTAAGTTTGTAATGGAGTAATACCGATTGTAATTTCAAAGCTTCGAAAAAGCTCACTTTAAAGAATAAATGGTATAAAACTTTGAGTTCACATGACATACAGCATTATTCATTGCTTTTGAATTAATTATCTTGCATTCCTTATTTTCAACAAATATCCATATTATGAAAAAAGCATATTTATTTACACTCACCTTACTACTAACTTGTACCATAAGTTTTGGTCAATATGACCAATATTTCACAGATGCCACCATGCGTCTTGATTTTAATCATGTAGGCAATGCCGATGAGGAACATATTGCCTTTGATCAAATGGTAAATGATGGCATATGGGCAGGTAGCAAAACCATATTAATAGATGAACTGCGTTTGGGAAAGTATTTCTTCGAAGTGAAAGATATAAAAACAGAAGAAGTCATTTATTCAAGAGGTTTTTCAAGCATCTATGGCGAATGGGAAACCACACCCGATGCAAAGAAGAATTGGGGAAGTTTTCACGAATCATTGCGCTTTCCATGGCCTAAGAACAAAGTAAACGTAAGCCTTTATAAACGGAATATTACAAACGGATTTGATCTAATTTGGAATTATGAGGTAGATCCCAAACATCATCGTGCCTTTGTTGCACCAGTCGAAAATCACTATAATAGTTTTGATGTAGTTGTTAATGGTGCACCTGAAAAACAGGTTGACATTGTTGTATTAGGCGAAGGCTATGCCAAAGAAGACATGGCTAAGTTCAAAAAAGATGCACAGCGTTTTGCTGAAGTATTGTTATCAACGGAGCCATTTGCAACACATAAAAACAAATTCTCGATACGTGCCGTTGAAACCCCAGCCCCTCATTCCGGTGTTAATCACCCCCATCAGGATATTCATACACGTTCGGCATTATCGGTTACCTACGGAGCCTTCAACTCGGAGCGTTATGCCTTAGGTTACGATAACAAAACCATTCGTGATGCATCGGCTGCTGTTCCTTATGAGTTTACTGCCATTTTAATGAACGACTCCATTTATGGTGGAGGCGGTATTTATAATTTATACATCACTGCTGCAGTTGATAATGCTTTTCAGGAGTATTTATTCGTACATGAATTTGGACACCACTTTGCCGATTTAGCCGACGAATATTACACATCGGCTTCGGTTTATGAAATGGATGGAAAACATTTGGAACCATGGGAATTGAATGTTACGGCCAATGCCGATGCAGAAACGATTAAATGGAAAGATATTGTTACACCTGATACACCTATTCCAACACCTTGGGAAAAGGAAAAGTACGATGAACACAGCATAGCTACTCAGAAAAAACGAGTAGAAATGCGTAAAGCCAAAGTTGATGAGAAGGTAATGGAAGATTTCTTTATCAAGAAACGAAGCTGGGATGATGAATTACTAGCTAACATGAAATACAGTGGTAAAGTTGGTGCTTTTGAAGGTGCACAATATAAATCTAAGGGTCTATATCGCAGCGCAGCTAACTGCATCATGTTCACCCGACACGATCATTTTTGCCCGGCCTGTCAGCGAGCTATTACATTAATTATTGATCAGTATACAAAGTAAAACATTAGGGATCCGATCTTTATAACAGATTTGCTATTAAAGATCGGATCCCTAAATTTCAAATACTCTAATAGTTATTTAAGTTTCTTCCAGGTAAAATATGATATAGCTAATAACAATAGTGCTACCAGTGCAGGAAATTGCTCTCCATCATTAATCATATAATGGGCAAAGAAGGCCAGTATGAAGTCAAAGAAAAACCCAGCATAGGCCCATTCTTTTAGTGACTTTGACTTATTGGTCCAGATGGCAATCAAACCCAATAATTTTGCGATAGCTAGTGGATAAATAATATAAGTTGGGTATCCTAAAGTAGTAAATACCTTGCTCACTTCGGCATGATTAAAAAAGTACATACCTGTTGACATTAGCATGAATGCAGTTATTATTCCAGTACTTACTAAATAAGCGATATTAAATTTCTTCATCTTTAAAAGTTTATAATAAGTACAAATCAAGAGTTTGCTTTGTTCAAAAATCCATTTGTAATCAAGAAACAGGCACTTAGCCCTCGGTACTATATAATGCGAATCGTTGGTTAAAAACAATATGAACACAGAGTCGCAAAGGCACAGAGTTTATTTCGTATGCATCTTGGAATTGAATTACACGACTAGTAGTACTAATAATCGTCAAATAACAATTTTATATTGCAAAGAGTTTCCAGAGGAAAATAGTTACGGATTTAAAACATTAAAACAAAGTAAAAAATAAATATCTCTGTGCTTCAGTGTCTTTGTGTTTGTTTTTAAACCTTGGCTGACATAAATACTATTAATGTGCTTATTTATAATGTTGTTGAAGACGAGTTAGATCATTGCGAATTATTGTTTTTAATTCAACAGGCATAACTATTTGTACCTTATCAATCATGGATATGACCCATTTGGCAAACAATTCAAGGTTATTATTCGAGAAGGTCATTTCGTGCCAGGTATCTCCCTTGGTTTCCTTCACTAAACCAAACCAATATTTTGAAGCAGAAATAATTCCAACGATATCCTGATGTACTTTAAGTTTTATGGTATGTAAATTATTATCCTGACTCATCTGTTCAAAATACTCTTCCAAAGATAAATGTTGCTTCTCGTCGAATTGTTCGTTTAAAATACTTAAGCTATTAATTCGATCTAATCTGAAATCGCGGTAGTCGTTACGTAATCGGCAATAGGCAATTAAATGCCACTTTTTGTCATAATTGCAAAGACTAATGGGTTCAACTAAACGTTTACTTTGTTGCTTATTGTACTTGGCCGTGTAGTCAATTTCAAGTACCTGTTGATTGGCCAAAGCACTCTGAATATCCAGCAAGAATAGATTGTCGTTTTTTTGCCCCCAGGTATCAGTACTAAAAACACTTACTTTGGCATGCAAATTTTCAAGATGCTCCTGTTCGCTCTCTTTTAATACAGATTTCACCTTAAATAAAGCACCTTCAAAAGCCTTACTTACCTTCTGATCCGACAGTTTAGCCACCAATTTATCGGCCAATAAAAAAGCACTTGCTTCTTCGCGTGTAAACATAACGGGTGGTAAATGAAATTCGGAATTGAGAAAATAACCTATACCCGCTTCTGCTCCTATGGGTATACCTGCTTCCTCCAAAGCACGTATATCGCGATATACAGTGCGTAAGCTAATTTCAAACCTATCTGCTATTTCCTGAGCCTTAACAATCTTCTTACTTTGTAATTGAATAAGAATGGCACTTAAACGATCAATTCTATTCACCTATAATAGTTTATTGATTTTGGATTGATATTTACTCTAAACTACAGTATTTATGAATTATGTCCTAATGCCAATGAAGAATAGATTAGATAGGGAACGGTTCTTTATTCACCTATTGCAAACAGAGAACCGTTCCTTGAATAATTATGACGCCACTTCAATTTGAATCTCGGTCACACACTTACTCTGATCCTCAAAATCGCAATGGTGATACACCTCGCGATTGGTCCATTTTAGTTCATAACCTTCTTTGCTCATTTTACCAAGCAAGTCATCATACACTTGTGCAAATTCACTCCAGGCACCAGTAAAGGTATGGCTTACACAGTTATATTCTTCCAGCTCAACAAACTTCACAAACTCGGTATCAGTTCCTTTTTTAGCAACTGGCACACAAACATTCAACTGAAATTCTGTTTCCATTTTGCCATCACAGCCTATGTAGTTCCATATTTGTGGTCCAACAGGCTCCAGTCCTTGCTTCTGTAATTCATTATAAATTTGCTCAGGCACAACTCCTACTGCTTCACCAATTTTTTCTAATGTTGTTTTAAAACTGTGTGCTGCTACCAATGTCTTTTCAATAATTTTTGTTTCCATATCGATTAAGTTTAAATTAATTTTCAGCAAAGAAAAAGGTAGCAAGTGACAACAGTATGTCAGTAGTAAAACAGAAAAGCATTTTTTATTTCAATAGTTCAGCGAAAAAATAAAACACAGAGACACTGAGGTACAAAGTTCTTTTCTTAAATTATTAACAGCATTCAACTTCAATTATTATATCTACATTTGTAATTGTGATTGCTGTGAACGAAAATACCAGGACTATGCATTTCTGTTTTAAACAATGGAGCAGAAAAGGCTATGCCATTTTTAACTCACTTGGCCGTGTGGTTCATATTAGTGCCCTTTCAACAAGTGTTTCACAAAGTATTGGGCAGCTGGTAGTCATTATTGATTCTATTATTCATCAAATACTGGAAGATGAGGAAGACGATGACATCATGCTTTCAAAGGAAGATTTATTAGTATTACAACCTGTAACTATTGACATAGTAGAATACTTACCTGAATTAATTAAAACGACATACAAACTGCCGTTATTGAGGATTATGCCTTGATAGCGGTTTTTTTTTAGAAAAATTATGGTGGATATATTATTAGATAAAGTTTTAAGCGGGGGACAAATAGGTGAGACAGAAGCCCTGCAGTTACTTAAAACAGAAGACAAGGAAAAACTTTACGAAGCCGCCAATACAATTCGTAAGCATTTCAAAGGAAACGAAATGGAAATGTGCTCCATACTGAATGCCAAGTCGGGAAAATGCACCCAGGATTGTAAATGGTGTTCGCAATCGATGTTTCACAATACCGATGTGGAAGAGTATGAATTAGTCGATTTAAAATTAGCGGAAAAGCAAGCTAGAGAGAATGCCGATCAGGGCGTGTATCGTTTTTCCTTAGTCACCAGTGGGCGCTCCATCTCCAACAGAAACCTAGACGAACTATGTGGTGTGTATAGGAACATTCAGAAAAATACAGACATTCACCTTTGCGCCTCAATGGGATTGCTTAATCGTTCGCAACTCGAAAAGTTAAAAGCATCGGGTGTTGAACACTACCATTGTAATATAGAAACAGCTCCTTCCTACTTTAAATCGGTGGTTACCTCACATACTATTGAGGAAAAATACCGAACCATACGCTTTGCCCAAGAATTGGGTATGGGTGTATGCTCAGGTGGTATCATTGGTATGGGCGAAACAATGAAACAACGCATTGAAATGGCCTTGACCTTACGAGATTTGAAAGTGGTATCGATACCAATCAACATATTAATGCCGGTTGAAGGTACTGGTATGTCAAATTATTCTCCATTAAGCGATGAAGAAGTATTAACGACTTTTGCCCTATTCCGTTTCATTAATCCCATGGCTAATATTCGTTTGGCAGGAGGTCGAAATTTGATTTCGCACATTCAGGATAAAGCGCTTAAATCGGGTGTAAGTGCTGCATTAGTTGGCGATTATTTAACCACCATTGGCACCAATATCCAACAAGACAAAGCCATCTTCGATAAGGCTGGTTTTTCATTGCTTAAGGATGAAAAGTGTTCTGCGGCTTCTCAACAATGACCTTTTTGACTTTCGCCTTAGTATCTAATGATACCAATTGTAAACTTTAAGCAAGATATTAAGCTCAAAAAAGGCTAGCTAATGAATGTAGTCGGCCTTTTTTTAACACGCTTCATCATCAACATTTTATGTACTAACTGATATTAACAAAAATATATTGATTTGGTAATACAACAAGCTGCCAATAACAAGTTTAAACTAATCATCACTTTTACTCAAGCGTAATGATAGATCGTTAGCTCTCAACTCCACCAAAGTTGATGTAAAACGCTTTACTTTCCATCGGTGATTAAAAAGCAATAGCTCCTTTGTACCAAAGGCAAGTGAGAGAAAAAGCTCATCATCATCCTTATCCGAACCAAAATGCACCTCATCAGATTCGTCATCTGCTTCCCAATTACCACTTTTAAGTTCTACCTTGTCGTATACTAAGCTATAGGCTCCTTCACCTTCTACCACATTGTCTGATAATTGACTCTCATGATTGGCCTGTACCTTCCCAAGTTCCGAAAATGTTAACTTTATCTGCGGATGCTCAAGTTCACGTTTGCTTAGCGAATGCTGAAATGCAACTTGCCACGATCCTTTTGCCAAAGCTTCATTTAGCAATTCCTTGTCTGTTATTTTGTCTGAATCTGATGAGCAGGCACCCAAACAGCTCAAACATAAAATAACTACCAATGTTCTTATTCCTTTCCTTTTCATAGCACGAAGTTTTACTTAAATATACTACCCGTACTTTGCCTTAATATTAAGCCTACATTAGCCGTGTATTAAGCATTGCATATACCTATTAAATAACATTCTACTATGATTTTATTAGTTCCGAAGCCAATATCACCAAGGCATCGGAGCATTTTAGTATTTCAAGCTACTTTCTTACCCCTATCGAACCCCTTGATTTTACTTTCCCGCGGAAGTTTTGACCAGCTCTCGCGGGATTTTTTTATTCCCTCGGATAAAATATGAACATTCTCGTGCAAGGTGTGATATCCCTCGTGCTTTTTTTTTGAATTCTCGTGCACTATTGGGCTGTTCTCTTATGATTTTATTTGCTTCTCGTACAATTTTGAGGGGTATTCGTGTAAAATATGGAAGTTCTCGTGGGTTTGGATATGAAAGTGTAATTCGTGCTTTTAATAAGAAGGCTCTGATTACAAATCTGCGCCGGCCTTTGAAGATTAATTTATAAGTGAAAAGCCTTACAATTCTGATAATACAGAATGACAAGGCTTATATTTTTATACAGGCTGGAGGCCTTGTTAAAGGTGACGTAGCCAGAGGCATACGCCGAACGATTTACATTATTTAGTGGCTACGCTTAACGGCGGACATTTCAGGTCGAATTAAGAGTTATTCTTCATAAGGGTAAAACACTTAAAAAAGGAAGGTTACTCCAAGATTTAGTCCCGGCATAGGGTGTTCTCACAAAGATTCTGACCAAACGTCAGGCTCTTTTTTTGCCCAAGCAACTTGGGGTATTAGGTCTACATACCTAGGGCTTATAAGCCCAAACACCATGGAAGCATAAGTACAATTAATCTGGATAGTATAGCCCAAAGTTTTTGGGTTGTGCTACTCAAGACAATTGGGTGTAAAAAAAGCCCCACTCCGAATAATGAGGCCTGATATTGCTGTTTGAATTTTCTACTTGTGCTTTTATAGTAGAGGCACTGATTACACATCAGCACCTGCATGGGCAATACCCCAAGCGCTTATAAACAATGACAATCCAGGCTGTAGGTCTGAAAAATTTATTAGCCCGAGTTAATTAGTTTGCCTTTACCATATCGATAAAAGCCAGAGTTATTTCAGTAGTTTGGTCTTTCCCTCTTTTTTTATATTCTGCCCATGGGCATCCTCCTGAAGTTATTATGTTTCCATCTTTTACTAGTCCATTTCCTGCATAAACACTCCCCGCAAAAGCACTTTTTGCGCTTTGGTCAGAATACAAAGCGTATTTTTTGCCTCTGAGTGCACCGGCTTCAGCAAGTAAATATACCGAAGCAACTTGAGCTGCAATTGGTTTATTGCTTTCAACAGCGATTTTTACAAAAGAAACAATCTCCTCTGTTGTATTATCTACTATCATACATGGAATTATAAATCCATCGTATTCATCAATCTTTACACTACTTAGCTTGAGATCGGGAGTCAGTGAAACAGCACCTTCATGAAGTCTGTCTCCTGAGACTGTTGCAGTATGTACTTCAAAACCTGATTCCTTAAGCATCTTACTCATCTTAAGTGCTTCATTTTCCAACATAAATTCTAGCTGTGAAGACTCTTCTTTTATTAAAATGAGCACCTTTTTGGTAGTTTGAGACAGAGAAATTGAGCTAGTTAAGAGTGTAATAAGTATCAATACAATTTTCATGATAAGTGTTTTAAATGAGAAACAATGGCAAAGATCAGTAACATAACCAATTATGTCATACATTGTTCACAATAAACTTAACTCTTATCAGGGTAGTTCGACTAAGTTGCAAACTTTGCCGAACGGAGAGCGACTCAGCAAACATAAAGGTAAACGAACATATCTTCAAATCAATTCATCTTTAATCACTAATCCATAATCAATCTTTGCTAATTCCATTCCCAAAAACTTATGCTTATCAACTAACCACTACGGACTACTGACTAACATCTCTTGACTTTAAAAAGCCCCATTCCGAAGAATGAGGCCAATCTAAAAAACTCCCCTGATATACAAGCCCATCACTTAGACATGTATCTTTTCATGCTCATCCTGCTATTTGCATCCTATTTTCATGGGATTGGCAAGTTTTACAAACCTGAATATTCCAATGAGGAAAATGCCACTGGGCATATTTGTATGCACCTTCAGATGATGTAAAATCACCTAACAAAAGTTCTTTCTCAATACTCGTTAATTGATCACAACCCAGAACGTGTATGCTACGTTCGCCTAATATGTCCTTTTTTAATTCTAAATAATAGCTCGCCATATTAATTAGTATGAAAGCCCTTGCTGAAGCAAGGGCTTAATAAATAGTAGAAGTTAGTCACACATGATACTACTTATTTAATATTCTTATTTATACTACTGTATTAGCTTTTGAATCATTGCCTCAAAGGCTTTGTCGGATGGCACTGGTGCAAAAGCATCGATAATAAGACCATCATCACTAATAATCATAAAGCGAGGTACGGTCATTAATTCGTATGCCTTCAAGCGTGGACGTGGTGTTATGTATTGCGTTGATGTTTTAGCATGTTCGGCCAGGTACTTCTTCCATGGTTTCTCTGATGAATCAATGCTAAGTGAGATAAATTCCATCTTATCACTTTGGTATTTATCGGCCAAGGCTTCGAAATGAGGTGACTCAGCCTTACAAGGTCCACACCAAGTGGCCCATACATCAATAACTAATATTTTACCTTTTAGATCATCTAAAGTAATCACTTTACCATCTATTGATGTCATTTCAAAGTTCTGAGCTTTCTGACCAGGGATCAGCTTATTGTATTTTCCAAAGGCTTGGTTGAGGATGCCTTTATACTTGTCTGTTCTCAACTGTGGCTCTTGCTCATTTTTTTGACTAAGCACATCCGCTATAGGCCCTTTGCGATTAAGCAGATAAATAAGCTCCTGTACTTTCAAGAAATCCAGTATCTCGGCATCCATTTTATCTTCTCCAAGTTGTTTTATACAAGCACTACTAACACTTAGGTAGGCACCAATATTTAAATAATCTTTATCATGACCACCAGCCAGGTAGCTGGTTATATCACTTTGAAATAGATTTGTAATACTATCGGCATATTGAGCCATCTCTTCCTGAGGTACTTTTTTGGCATAAGCGTCTCGATAACCGAAGGACATTAAAGTATTAGCTCCATCAAAAAGAATGCGACCATGTTCCATTTTTTTAAACTGAGCACTCACATTATTTAAGGCATCTAGTTTTTCCTGTTTGTTTTTAATATGCTTTGCAACACGCTTACCCAATTCAATGGCCGAAGGATCGCCTTCCATAATATCAGTTCCGTATAAGTAAGAACCCGCTTTGGGGAACGGACGCTCTTTTAAATAATCACAAGCTTCGGCACCAGTACCACTAAAAACAGCATCCAAAGGAGCATCCATGTCCAACGATAATTCCAAGTTGTCACCAGGAGAAAGATAAAGGGTATTTCTACCCAAATTAAAGTAGGCCGGCTCATCTAATTCAAAATTGAGCTCAAATTTATTTTGCTCATCAGTTTTAAATTGAATATTCTCTTTCAACAATTGTGCTTCTGGTGTTCCCTTTGACAGACTCACCTCCGATTGAAAGTTTCTTAATTCACCCTTAAGTTGAACTGTTTTGTTTTGTGCCATTGAGTTCACAATACCTAAACACAACAGGGCTATAATTAATGCTTTATTCATAATCTTAGATTTAATCAAGTAGTTCTTTTAGTTTCTTATCCAATGCCGCACCCCTTAAATGCATGGCAATTATTTTCCCGCTGCTATCAACCAAATAATTCGCAGGTACACCTTTAACACCATACATTTGCACTACCGGGCTTTTATAAGCTTTTAAGTCGCTAACATTCACCCATGGAATAGCTTCTTCCGTACTAGCTTTCTGCCACGATTTACGATTGTGATCGAGGGTAAAAGCAACAATTTCAAAGCCTTTGTCATGAAAATGTTTATGCGCTTCTTTCATATGCGGAATCTCTGCACGACAAGGACCACACCACGATGCCCAAAATTCAACCAATACAAACTTGTTCTGCGCTAAAACTTCTTTTAGGTGAAATTCTTTATCGTTTAAATCTTTGGCCGTAAAATCCTTCACCTGGTCCCCTACTGTTATTTCTACTTTATTGGCCTTTGCTTTCTCTGCCGATACAATGGTGTGTTTCAATAAAAGTAACTCATCTATAGCACCTGTTTCTTTCTCTAGCTGCGCCAAATCATTTTCCCAATTATCATAGCTGCGCATTTTTTTATACGCAAACAAACGCGCTACCGGATCGCTGTGCTTTGAATAAATAGCCTGATAAGTATCTTTTTCCAGTTGCTGATACTTATTTGCCAACTCTTTATAGTTTTGCATTTCTGCATCACTTGGATTTTCATCTCCTTCTGATTGAAGCATTGTCATGTAGCTCATTAACTCTGCCTTGGCCGCTTTTAATTCAGGATTAGACTTAACATCATCAATTATGATGGTGTGATATAAGCCACCTTGTAGCACCGCATCTTCTTTTTTATCAGCAAAGGCTATATCAATCGTACTGTCCTCTAAAATCATCTCAAATTTCCAACCTTTATAAATGCCTTCTTTGTCGTAAATTGAAAGATACACCAGACGTGGATTCTCTACATCGCCATTAATAGTGAATGCCCCATTACTTATAAGGGCTTGTTCAGTAAAATGCCCTCTGCCAGATGTTGTATCAGGCATGTATATTTTAATACTGTCTCCATTAAATTTCTCAAGGCCTGTTCCATTTATGGTAAATACTCCCGTATCTTGAAACTGACACGATATGGCGGTGAGGAGAATAGTGAGAAATAATAATTGCTTCATTTTAAAAGATATAATAAACTAAGCCTCTCAATGTTGAGAAGATTAATTGAGATGAATAAATAGTGTTGGAAAACAATTCCACCCCAGACCAATAAAATATCCGGAGTGGAATAATTCTTAGTATGTATTTTGCTTAACCGATCCTTCTGTTAATTTAATAACCTCTTGTGGCAATGGCCGTGCATACTTGCGACTATTAGGTTCCAAGGTATAATTAACAATAGAAGAATAATCAACTGAAGTTTCACCCAATTCATAGAAAGTACGAGTAAGCGTAATCGGGTCTATTAAACCTTCGGCATTTAAACGCTTCAAGTCCGACCAACGCGAAGAAGTAAAAGGTAATTCGCGTCTTCTTTCATCCGCCACCAATTGCACGGCTTCCTTAATGGTAGTGGGTGTTGCAAGTTCAGAATATTCTGCCGCTCTAAAACGATTTATTCGAACCATTTCAACATGCTCCATACAGGCAGCATAGTTGCCATCACGCGCTTCACACTCGGCCAAAATCAAGTACATTTCAGCAGCATCTGTTCCGGTCATTACGTTACCCCCAAATTTTTTATAAAGCTCATTATTTTCAGTCATACCAAACCAGCCACCTAAATAATCCTGAGTATAAAAATACAAGCGCATATCTTCCGGCTCATAAGCTGCCAAAAGATCCTTGCTGGGAACATAAGCCCAATCACCATGATGGAAAATTTTATATTGGCTTTTCCATCCTTCGTAAAAAGCAGGCGCATATGAACGTAGGAATGAAGTTGAAGGCACTTCGTATTCACCAACCGGAATAATTTGCACCTCGGTCTCCATATTCACCATTTCTGAATGCATTGACAAGGCGTCAGCAGCATACTTTTTGGCATTCACAAAATCATGCATGTATAAATAATACCTAGCTGCCAATGCAGCGGCCGATGCTTGACTCTCGCGAATAGTGTTAACTTTTTCTGTCTCAATCTTTAAACCTTCGCTAAGGTCAGCTTCTATTTGTTGAAATGTTTCTGCTAAAGAAGCTCTTACAGTTTGCTCCCCAAAGGCTGTGGAATTTTTAATGGGTAATCCCATCTCTCCAGCGTTTGAAGCATTTGGATACAAACAATATTTGATAGAAAGTGCTAAATACTTATTGGCTTTTATCAAATGAGCTTCAGCCTTCAGGTTATCTTTATCTTCAAGGGAACCTTCCAAATCGTGCACATTTGCAATAATAAAATTACTTTGCCAAATACTGTTAAATGCGTCGTTCCAATTTCTATCTTCAACTGAAGACAATTTATCTTGCCAGGCAAAATCCTGAACTTGCGCATAGCTTATCCATCCGCCAAGCGCATCATACACATTTAAATGGTAATTAAAATCATCAGACAGATAATCACAACGCACATCTTGAATTATTGTGGCATCATAATCCGTATTATTAAGCAGTAGATCAATATCTTTTGTCGTTAATATTTCTTGCTGACTGGCCTTGCTAGGTGGTTCATCCAGAAAATCCTCACACGAAGCAAAAACAAATGCTGATATAAGTAATATTGAAAATATCTTTTTCATAATTGTTTCTTATTAAAATGTTAGACTTAAACCAATTGTATAAGTAGTCTCTGGTCTGAAGTAGGAACTTCCCATTGGGTAATCCGGGTCAATACCTAATTCATTAGCTGTCCACAGCATACCCACATTATTGATATGTGTATAAACCCTGAAATTAGAGCATCCAAACTGCGAGGTGATTCTATGTGGTATGGTATACGATAACATCACTTCTTTGAATCGAATATAAGAAGCATCAGCCACTCTCGACTCCAGATATCTGGCATTGGTACTATACTGACCATAGGCATCAATTCTCTGTTCAGGTAATGGAAATTCACCAGTGGCCTCTTCATTACCAATTATTAGTTCATCCAGGTTTTTATGATAATTCATTGTTTCCAAGCGGTTACTATAACTGAAACCATCGACCAACATATGATGACCAAATTTGCCGGTAATCGTGGCCAGTAAACTAAAACCTTTATAAAAAAATTCATTGGTTAAAGAGCTTACATGAGGAGCTATGCGTGTTCCCTGAAACCAAGCTAAGTCAGTTGCTGTAATGCCTGTATTCGTCAGGTTTACTGTCGCATCATAAACTTCCCCGTTTTTAGCTCTTATGGTTGCAACCCCGTCCTCATTAAGGCCATTATACTTAATGGCCCAGGTAGGTAAGTATTCATATCCTTCAACAAATGATTTGCCTGACAAAAAATTGTATGGAATATATGCTTCTTTAACCTTATTAACCATACTGTTGTTATAAGCATAATTAAGAATTGGTTTCCATAGTACGGTATTAGCAATATTAATATTAGCATTCAGATTCAATTCAAAACCATTGTTTTCCATATCGGCCACATTAAAGGCCTGTAGCGTTGTACCATCAGTAGAAGGCACTGAAACCTCAGCTATTAAGTCTTCACTATTTTTGTCATAGTACTCAACTGAACCAAAGAGCTTATTATTGAACAACGCAAAATCTAAAGCAACATTTAATTGACTTACACGCTCCCATCGTAAGGATGAATTTCCAAGGTCAGTTAGACTAGCATAATCATAACCCGCTCCAGAATATGGGCTTGAACCTGATTTATACGATATAGTTGGCACCATGGAAGAGAACTGATTACTATTACCATTAACACCATAAGTCGAACGTAAGGTCAATCGGTTAAGCCATTCCTGACTTTCCATGAAAGCCTCTTTTGATAGTTGCCAGCTTCCACCCACTGACCAAAATGGCGAATAGCGGTATTTAGCTTCATCAACCACTAAGTTCGAGGCATCTGTTCTAACACTTGCACTAACGGTATATTTATCCTTATACGTGTATCCTAGATTCGAATACAATGAAAAATACCTACCTGCTCTTCCAGTTAAGGCTGGCTCATATATATGATCTCCTCCTGTAATGATATTACCAGTTGAATTCCTATAATAGGCACGTTGCAGGTTATTCATTTTATCAGGAACGGAGCTCATGTAATTCTTATGATTATAACCGAATAACCACTCACGGCTTGTTTCCGTGTCATTTCTATTTGTTTCAGTACCAGCAATGAAATTAAATGCATGGTCACCATAATTCTTGACAATACTTAACTGATTTCTTAACAAATATGAAACCACATTTGTATTACCTAGATAAACGATTTCACCCATAGGTAACTGGTAGTCTGTTTCAGGATTAATGGCATAGGGCAACCTATCGAAAATGGTCTGATAATCCGTTAGTGTAAATAAATTTACCTGATCGCGAGTGTAATAGGAACCTTCGGTATATCTGTTTTTTGTTTTGTAGGATGCATTCTGGTATTGGAAACCCACAGTATATTTTATTCCCTCTGCTATTTTAAAATTTAAGCCCGCATTAATTCGAGTACTTAAAGTTTTAGTTTCAAACTTTTGCGTTCGCATATTCTGAAGCGGATTGTAGGTCATGTCATCATAGGCCCACCCAGATGTGTACGAGTGAAGGTCATTCATTACTTTGGAATTGTATCCCCTATTGTACTCCACATGATTATAATTTCCGTTCTCATCTAGTAATGTTTCGTATGGTGACATAGCTTGAATATCACGCAAACCAACGCCACTACTTTTATCATTTCTGATTTGCTCCATTATTGCAAAATCGAACTCCAACCAATCTTTCACTTGCATAACATTACGAAAGTTAATCAGAACGTTATTATCGCTATCTGATTCTATCACATGTTTATTGTCATTAAACATTACCGACAAAGAATAACGGTTTCTTTCTCCCTGTCCACGCAAGGCTACATTATAATTCTGTGAGAAAGACTTACGCAACATGTGTTCCTTCACCTGTTCCTGATACGATTGATTCATGAGTTTTTGGAAATCCGGCGTATCTATTGTGTACACAGGTTGCCCGATACCTCCATTAGCCAGGTGGTCTTCCCATTGCTTTTCAAATAAATAACCTGCCTTTGTAAACGATTGATTAATATCTTCAAGGTTAATAATGCGTTTTCCCCATCCTTGATTCCAAAGCATCTGTTCATATTCTATTTGCGACTGCGAACTGGCAATTGGATTGGCATAGTTCAAATCCACTTCATCGCTAAATTTAGCGTATGCTTCAACACTTACTTGCATGCCTTTTTTACCACTTCCTTTTTTAGAAGTGATAACAATAACCCCATTGGCTGCACGAGCACCCCAAATTGAAGCTGCAGCAGCATCTTTCAATACAGTAATTTTTTCTACATCATTACGGTTAATCGATTCTAGACCGCCATCGATGGCAAAACCATCCACCACAATAAGCGGTTGACCATCTGCTGTTAAGGAACTCTGTCCACGGATGGTAAACTGAGTATTACCGTCAGCATCAAGAGTTGTCTGAACACCCGCTACCAATGATTCAAGGTTCCCACCAATGGTTTCATTGGGGCTATTGGCTACATTATCACTATTAAGCATAGAAAACGAACCAGTAGCTCTTTCCTTAGAAATAGTTTGATAACCAGTTACAACAACTTCATCCAAACCCATCATATCCGGAATAAGTACAATATTAATAATAGTTCTGCCCTCTACAGGTATTTCTTGCGTCACAAAACCTAAACTCGAAATCTCTAGCACTAATCCTTCTTCATCAGGCGCTTCCAACTCATAAGTGCCATCAACAGCAGAAACACAACCACTAGTAGTGCCTTTAAAGCAGACGGCAGCAAAGGGCAAGGGCTCGCCTTTTTCGTCAACCACAGTTCCTTTGATAAGAATCTTCTTTTCTTCGGGTTGTTGAACTACTACAATTGGCTTCTTTGCCGCTTTCTTTACAACGATATATTCATCAATTACTTCAAAATCCAGACCTTTGTCATTAAGTACAGAAAAATAAATATCAGATAATTCTAATTCATTATTTTCCAATACAACGAGCTCATCCATGTCAATCTGACGATTACTGTAGATGGTAATTAAGCCTGTTTGGATTTCAATTTCCTTAAATAACTCCTTGTAAGTCATCTCTGTCTGTTCAAAAGTTACCTTTTGAGCCAAAGTGACAGCCGACATATTAATGAGCACTGCAAATAAAAAGACAACACTTATTTTCATAATTAATAGTGTTCGTCGTGATAGAATTTGTAGATTACTTCC
The DNA here is from genome assembly GCA_025499625.1 of Carboxylicivirga fragile. Taxonomy (GTDB): domain Bacteria; phylum Bacteroidota; class Bacteroidia; order Bacteroidales; family Marinilabiliaceae; genus Carboxylicivirga; species Carboxylicivirga fragile. The sequence goes on from JAFMVD010000001.1 coordinate 202,853, forward strand.
ACGACACATTCGTGTAAATTTCATAGATTTGTATTTAGACGTTAATACTTTCCGGAGGTGCTGCTACACTTTTCCGGTTTGAATTGAACTCGAATCGGAGGATGCTGCTACATCCTTCGATTTTTTTTAATATTTTGCTTTCACCAATACCGTATTGTCGTTAATCGTTATTTCCGACTCGGCTGATTTTTCAATAAGTCCCATAAATAATTTAAAGTCTGTTTCTCTTTTCATGGCGCCTGATATTTTTCGACCCTTCACTTCATTGTTCGAAAAGAAGAAATCAACATCGTACCAGCGCGATAATTTATTGGCCACCTCTTCCAGAGGCATGTTCTCAAAGCGGAAAATACCATCTTTCCAGGCTGTGTATAAATCGGTGTCTACTTCTTTAATTTGCAAGTCGACTTGTCCTTGTGTTAGAATAGCTTGTTGTCCTGGCTGTACCATTACCTCTTCGTTATTATAAAGTACAGCAATACTTCCTTCAACCAAGGTGGTTTGTTCCACCTTTTCATCCTCGTAACTCATTACATTAAACTGTGTACCATATACTTTTATAGCAGAGTTATTAGTTGTTACAATAAAGGCTCGTGTTTCATCTCTTGTTACGTCAAAAAGCGCTTCTCCTACCAGTTTAACTTTTCGTTCCCCACCAACAAAAGCTACCGGATAGCTTAATTTTGTTTCAGCATTTAGCCAAACCCTGGTTCCATCGGCTAGTATCAGGTTGTACTCACCGCCGCGAGGTACCACAATGGTATTGTATTCAACTTCACTTGCCTCTTCTAAATTGTCGTAAACCAGTACATCCAATGAATCGCTCCCAATTATTTCACCCTTGGTATTTTTAATGAACTGTTTACTTTCAGCATCAAGCGATACGAAACTTCCATCGGCCAATTGCAAATGCGCTTTTGTACTTCCGGGTTGAATAACATGAGCTTGTTTAGTTATTTCTGTGTCAGTATTGGTAAATAATAAAACCGACAAACCTATGGCAAGTGGCAATATAATTGCCGCTGCATATTGAAATAGGCGCTTAAGCTTAATTGTTGATTTAGGCTCTAATCTGGTCTGTAAACGTTCCCATTGTCTTAGTATTCTTTCTTCTGACACCTCTATATCAGCCTCTTTGTTTCGTTCAAGGTGTTGATACAATAAACGATGAGACTCGTCGGCCACTAACCAAAGCTCCAATTCTTGAAGCTCTTCTTGGCTAGCAATACCATGGAGGCAGCGCCATAATACGATGTATTCTATATTAATTTTTGCCATTCTTTTTATTTCTTCTTCACATTAATGACGTTCCTTTTTTTATTATTGGTGACAATACTTTAAAAAAGATCGTAAAAAATAATTTTAGAAGAAAAGAATGAATAGAATCAAGTTCTAAAATGGAAGTTTAAGGAGCGGCTCTTTTTTTGTGATTACCAATAAAGAGCCGCTCCATTTATAGCAGCAATTAACGCGATACAATCGCGCAAGAGCGTTAGGAGTTAAGCTTCGCTTTTTTCTAGTTCTGCTATGCGGAACAATTCGTGGTTTCAATTTCTTTTTTTACTGTCTAAAAGTAATTTTCTTGATAACGTACAAACCTAAATGAACCTGATTCACTTTTTAAACTATAGTGCCCAAGCAAGATCCATCCTTTGAAGCATTATAGAGGAAAAAGAAACAGAACCTTAATACCATACTGCAAGAGTTCAGTACGAATTTTATTTTTAGCGCGCTTAAGCTGCGTATTAACCGTATTAATACTGATATCCAAGTCTTCGGCAATATCATTTGCCGTATGTCCAATCACATATTTTCGTTCAAAGATATCACGCATCTTTTCGGGCAAATCAGCCAGACATTTTTTAATACGATTGGTTAATTCTTCATTAATCTCCAATTCTCCTGCACTTTCCATATAGGCTTCAATCAGGAAAACCTCATGCTTGTCTCTTACATCAAAATGGCGTAAGTAACCAAGGCATTTATTCTTAATGGCTGTGTATAAGTAGGCTTTGATTGACTTAATTTCCAGCGCTTCTCTTTTCTCCCAAAGCGTGGCAAATACATCCTGAATTAAATCTTCACAAGCCTCCGCATCATACACATAACGCTGGGCAAACTTAGCTAGCAATGGGTAGTATTGATGAAATAAGGAGCGATATACGTCCTTATTGCTCTTACGCAATTCACTAATGATTATCTTATCATTTATAAAATCCATTCGTAACTATCTCTTGGCTTAGCCATGGTTTAATTTCAGCCTAAAGTAAACGGAAATCTTGGAATCTAAAAAATGATAGTTGTGAAATGGAAAGATCTAGCTGAGTCTTTTATGTAAATATTACGTGCATTACAATCGCTATTTAACAATTTACTTCGGTATAGTTCTAAGTTCTATTAGCTGTCCTTCGAACATCAATTGATACAGATTCGATACATCTTCGAGGCTTGTTCGTACTTGCTTCGGGTGGGCTTCGATCCTATAGAGCCGAACAATACCCGAAGAACACCCGATCAAAGGCCGATTATGCTACGATTATGGTTAAATGAAGACTCAAGGCAGATTCAATAACATATCCTGGTATTATGCTTTAATAAAATCTGACAATTCGAAATTAGCCTGTTTTGAAGCCTAAATTTTATGAAACGTAGATAGGATCGTTTGAAAACTGATCGTTAAAATTCGTTCGATAGTTGTCGAATGAAAATTTGATGTTTAAACATGGCATTAAGCTCGGGAATATACCACCAGTCCAATGCCATTAAATCTATATTATTTCCTCTTCAGTCCAAATAACACACCCACCACTCCTACTCTTCTTATTACCAATTCATAAAAGGCATAACTGCCAATAAAGGTAATGAGTGTAACTAAAAGTAATTTAGCTGAAACAGGGAAGTCCATAGGTAGTATCCACACACATCCCAGGTATAAAAATACCATATGAATAATGTATATTGGATAAGCAGCCTGACTGAGGTATTGTAATGTTTTACCTGGGCGATTCAAATACTTATATCCAAACCCAAATACGCTAAATACCCAAAGATTTGACTCAATTGACAATAAGTAATCGGGCGCTCCCATCAACTCATAAACAACCAAACGCGTCAGGTATAAACTAAATGCCATAACAAAAAATAACCATCGCCATTTACTTACCATTCGCCAGAATCCATCACCACTATAAATAAACAAGTAACCAAAAAGAAATGCCAGTAAACCTAGAAAAAAACCATGCCAGGTCATTGAGTACATTTCAAAATGTTCGGGAGCCATAATTTCAGCTTCCACAACAAAAGGCGACATCACTATTATTACTGTGAAAGGTGAACTAAAAAGCTGATTTAATTTCTGCCTTAGTTTACCATTTTGCTTATGCTTTAAATAATAAAATATGGGCAATAGTATTAGTACATAGGCAAATATATTGGCCAAAAACCATAAATGTGCCCGGTGTGCAAAATAGGATATATCCTGACTGTAATACATTTGTGTAAGCATAATATGAATCGGAACGATTGCCAGCATGCCAAAAACAAGCGGTAAGAGAATACGCCAACTTCGCTCGGCAATTAACTGCTTCCAGGTTCTCTTTTTCATAGCAAAACATACGCCCATACCGGAAACGAAAAACAATATGGGGATACGCCATACATTTAGCATAGCCATTGGAATCCATATACTTTCCATTGATTCACTGCTAGTAATAAAGCCAACAAGCGTGCCCCAGGGCTGAAATACTATGGCCACATGATAAATCAATAACAAAGCGATGGCTATTACTCTAAGCCAATCTATGTCGTATCTTCTTTCTGTTGAGTTCATAAAACTAAAGTTCAGTTTGTTATTTAAAAATTAACTCAATCTACTTCAACATATCAGCTATTATCGGTCGCACCTTTTCCAGACGGTCGTAATCCAACCTTAAACCTAAAGAACCAAGATCCTTATTAAGTTGTTCATAAATCGGCTTCACATCCGAAAATGGCCCAGCTACACTTTGGTACGGTGTAGCTCCGTAATTATTAGTTGCCTGCTTATTGGCTCCTTTATTTATTAGACTACTCACAATCTCTTTTCTGCCAAAAAATGCGGCGGTATGCAAAGCTGTTGATCCATCGGCACTTTTTATGCTCAAATCAGCGCCACCATTTATCAAGACATTGGCAACATCCGTTCTATTAAAAGTAATTGCAATGGATAAAGGCGTTGAACCATATTGATCTTTCACATTTAAATCACTCCCCACTTTAATGTGTTGTTTCATTGAATTAACATCCCCCATAAAGGCAGCGGCATGTATATCAACCTTTGGTTTTTGAATGTTTGTGTTTCCTTTTTGCGAATCACCACTTGTGTTTTTACAACTAGCATTTAACAACACCATAACTAAAGTAAAAATAATGGTGAAAGAGATTTTAGTCTTCATTTTTTGAGTTTTCATTGCTTTTAATTTGTGTTCAATAAATATGTATTTACAGAACAGGTTCATGATATATTTTCAACAATGTAAAGGTGGGTGTAATGCTGATGCACTACCAATCAAGCATAAAGCAAAGAACATAAAACTTGCAGCGACTGTAAAAACTATGACGCAGGTCTATCAACTATGACGCAAATGCGACTAATACCTTATCAAAATGATCATCAAAATAAAAACAAGCACTCCCGATTTTAAATGCAAATATTGTATCTTCAAACACCAGTATTAACAATCTTTTTTTACCTAAGCCTGATGGAAAACGAGTTTTTAAACCAGATTAAAGCACTCATTCTACAAAACATATCGAATGATAAATTTGGCGTAGCTGAATTGGCTTATGCTGCCGGAATGAGTAGATCAAATTTGCTTCGTAAAATTCAAAAGTACACAGGCGATTCGGTGAGTATTTATATACGTAAAATAAGGTTGGATGAGGCATCAAAATTACTAAGACAAGATGCTTATACTGTCTCAGAGGTTTCTTATCGGGTTGGTTTTAGTAGCGCGTCCTATTTTATTAAGTGTTTTCGCGAGCATTATGGTTATCCGCCAGGTGAAATGAATAATAAGGCGAGAGTTGAAAAGGACATACAATATGAACGAAAGTCAAAAGCATATAAAAAGGTAATCATTTTCAGTGCCGCTTTTCTAGTCCCATTAATCATTTGGATACTCGTTTATTCACCTTTTTCAGAACAGAAAAATGAAACTAAAAAATCAATAGCTGTACTGCCGTTTAAAAACGACAGTAATGATTCAACTAACGTTTATATCGTTAATGGCTTGATGGAGTCGATACTTGATAACCTTCAACAATTGGAAGGTTTAAAGGTAATTAGTCGCACTTCGGTTGAGAAATATCGCAACAGTAAGCTCAGTATTCCGGAAATAGCTGAAGAGCTTAATGTGAGTTATTTTATTGAAGGCAGCGGTCAAAAAATTGGTGATAATATTCGCTTAAGTGTTCAGTTAATTGAAGCCAGAGCTGACGATCATATTTGGAGTGAGCAATACAACCGACAGATCAATGATATTTTTGATATTCAAACAGAAGTAGCCAAACAAGTTGCTAATCAAATACAAGTTCACATCAGCCCCGAGGAAGAGGAGCGTATTTCGCAGCTACCAACAGATAACATTGAAGCTTATGAGCTATTTCTGCAAGGTATAGATTTACTGAACGAAGAAAGCAAAGAGGGACTTTATGCTGGTATTCCCTACCTTCATAAAGCCATTGAACTTGATTCTGAATTTGCACGTGCCCACGCAGCATTGGCATTGGCTTATTATTACGTTGATCTGTTTGAGGCAGGAACCGTCTTTTCGGATTCGCTTAATTATTATGCCGATAAAGCACTATTGCATAACCCCAAATTAGCTCAAGGCTTAACCGCCAAAGCACTCTATTACATTGATAATAACGAATACGGCCAGGCTGTTACATATCTGGAAAAAGCTCTGGAATACAATCCGAATTCAGCATTAGTTATCAACACCTTATCTGATTTATATGGAACTCATATACCAAACACTGAACTTTACCTGGAATATGCTCTTAAGGGCGTTAGCTTAGATATTGCATCCAATGACTCCAGTACGGCAAGTTATACCTATCTTCATTTGAGCAATGCCCTCATTCAAACAGGCTTCACCGATGAAGCCATTCGGGCCATCAATAAATCCTTGGCTAATAATCCCAATAATTTATTCTCCGAATATGTAAGGGCTTATATACTTTACGCCAAGCACAAAGATTTGAAACAAACCAAAGAACTTTTAATTGAGGCTCTGGAAAAAGATCCCAGCCGTTTTGACATTATGCAAGAAATTGGCAATGCTTGCTATTACATGCGCGATTGGGAAGAATCCTACTCCTACTTCAAGCAATTTATAGCTATTAAAGAGGCTTTACAGTTGGATGTATACGTACATAAAACAGCTGAAATCGGCCTGGTATATGAAAAAATGGGTTTTAATGATGAAGCCAATCAATTTATGTCTCAATTTAAAAGCTACCTGGAGACAGATGAATCAACTTATACACATCTAAACCTGGCTTTATATTACTCATACCTAAACAAGCCTGACAAAGCCTTTGAACACCTTCGACTATTTAGTAAAGAAGAAAATTTTCAATACTGGATAATACTCTTTATTCCGATGGATCCATTGGTAGATAATATCAAAGATGATCCAGAGTTTGACCAGCTTATGGAACAATTGGAAAACAACTTTTGGCAAAGCCACAATCGTATTAAAAAGCAACTGCTAGCAAAAGACCTATTGGATTTTTAAGCTATTTTTTTTTACAAGAGCCTCGTCAAGAGTGCTAGACATGCATCCATATAATAAGTTGACCTATGACAACTTAACACTATCGCCACATTAGTTCCTAGTTTCGCATAGCGGAACCATTTGTGATAATTATTTCAATTCGTGGGGGCTATCTTATCACTGTTTAAAACAATTTCTCTGATTGCTATGGTGAATTAAAGATACTTAGCTTGCAACTTGATTGGCAATGAATTCAGCGCATAAAAGATTATTACCAATAAAAATCACTTTTGGCATCAACATTTTATCGTTTTATACCTTATAGTATAACGAATATTCAGATTGATAAAAGTGATTAAAAATGATTGATTATAAGAATACCCTGCATATTGTTTACGGTAGTAGAACTGGTAATGCCAAAGCTGTTGCCGATTTAGCCAATAGATATGCCCTTACACTTGGTTTAAACACTGTCTTTATTGATATGCCAACCATTGATTACAATGAGTTGGGTAAAATAAATAATTTACTCGTATGCGTTAGTACGCATGGCGAAGGTGAACCTCCTGTTCAGGCCGAGAGTTTTTACGAGTATGTGCATCAAAGCAAGGATAAACTAAAATGTAACTATTCTGTATTAGGTTTGGGCGATAGCAGTTACCGTTATTACTGTCAAACAGGTGTGGATATTGATAAACGATTAGAAGAATTGGGTGGCCAACGTAAATTAGAGCTTGGCAAGTGTGATATTGATTTTGAAGATGCTGCAAAACAATGGGTAAAAAAGGCTATCGATATTTTTCAGATAGATTTAAAAGCGAGTCAACGACCTTCAGATAAGTTTATTTTTGAATTGGACCTTGAGGATGGAACAGAGAACGCCTACAAGGCCGAGTTGTTGGAGAAAAGAATGCTAACAGGAGCTGACTCCACTAAAAAAGTGCTGCACCTAAGTCTTTCCTTAAAGAATAGTAATATTGATTACGAACCGGGCGATGCCATTGGTGTATTTGGCGCCAACTCCAGATTATTTGTTGATGAGTTGTTGAATGAACTGGGTTTCGACAGAGCCTTTGCCGTAAAACAAAAAGATAATACTCGCCTATTAAAAGAGGTGCTTATTAACGATTATGAGTTAACGCTCCTCACCCCTATTGTTATTCAAAAATATGCCGATATTATTAATAACAATACATTAAACGAGTTAGTTGCGGATAACGCAAAGCTCGACAAATATGCCGAAACCAATGATGTGCTCGACTTGGTTCGCGATTTTAAAGGTGATATTTCAGAACTTCAATTTTTATCGATACTACGTAAATTGGCTCAACGTCTCTATTCGGCTGCATCCAGCAGAAGTAAAAATAACGATACTGTAGATATTACGGTTAAAATTATCGAAAATGAGGATAAGGGCCGAGTGCGCAATGGGGTGTGTTCTTCGTTTCTTTGGCACCGCCTTGATGTGGGCGATAAGGTACCCATTGCCCTTGAGACCATCGATAAATTTCGCTTACCTGAAGATGGTACTAAACCAATAATAATGATTGGTGCCGGAACAGGTATTGCACCATTTCGTAGTTTCTTGCAAACTCGTCAAACTCAAACCGGGAAAAACTGGCTAATTTTTGGAGAACGAAATAAAGCCAGTGATTTCTTGTATCAGAATGATTTAAATAGCTTTATTGAGTCAGGTACTCTGACTAAGCTGAGCACTGCTTTCTCACGCGATCAGGCAGAAAAATTTTACGTTAGTGATGTATTAAAAAAAGAAGGCGAAGAATTACAAAACTGGCTTAAAGCGGGCGCTATCATATACGTTTGCGGAAGCAAGGATAAATTAGCAAAATCTGTTCGTCATACTTTAAAACAAATATTAGCCGAGGGTGGCAATAATAGTTTTAAAGCCCTAAAAATCAATAATCAATATTTGGAAGAAGTTTATTGATATCCTACCCCTAAGTCCCCTTAAGGGGACTTAGGGGGACTTAGGGGTAGAATATTTGACAAGTTCATTTCGTATATTTATCCATTCACCAACTCCACCTTTTCAACCGGTTTTAACTGATCAATCCAGGTGGCTTCTTCATCGTAATGCATCAAAAATGGTTTATACGATTGTTTGTAATCGCGATGACGAATGTATTGTATGTTGAAATATTTTTCACCGTTTAAGGGATTTTCCTGAACACCTAGTATTTGCGCTTTTCCCATAGCTGCCGACATAGATGGCGCTGTAACCGTTTTAGCTAAACTAGAGGTCTTACGAATAGCTTTTGTATAAATATCATAGGCTTTTGCCAATGGCACCTGAAAGTATTGATATGGCCCTGTCTCTCGTTCGATAAACATGTAATATGGTATCATGCCCATACTTACCTGCTTGTCCCACATCTCAGCCCAAATATCGGCCGATGCATTAATGTTGTTGAGCAATGGTGATTGCGTTCGTATCTCCGCCCCTGTTGCTCGTATATTTTTCACCGCTTGTCGTACAGCATCCGTCTCCATTTCCTGATAATGGTTGAAATGTGCCATTATTGACAAGTGTAAACCTCCGTCAACAATTCGCTTGAAGAGATCCAACATCTCCTGTGCTTCGTCATTATACTCTGGTAAAAACACAAAAGGCCACCATGTTAATGATTTGGTACCAAAACGAATGGTTTTTAAGTTCGGAATATCAGCCTCAAATATTTTATCGATGTACTTACTTATTGTACGCGGACTCATAATCATTGGATCGCCACCAGTAAATAGCAACTCGTGCAGGTGCTCATGTTGCTTGAAATAATCGCATACACGATCAATTTCTTTCATCGAAAACTGCAAGTCAAGATCTTTCACAAATTGTGGCCACCTAAAACAAAAAGTACAATTGGCATGACATGTTTGTCCCTGTGTTGGAAAAAACAAAGCTATGTCGCGATATTTGTGTTGTACGCCTGGTAAGGGTTCACCATTAAGCGAAGGAATATTAGACTCTTGCTGTGCAGGATGAGGATTCAAACTCAAACGAATCTTATTCGCTATTTTTGTTATCTCATTTTCAGGCAAACCCGTTTCAACCGCTTCTTTAATCTCATTATAATCTTCCTGCTTAAGCATATGCTTATTCGGAAAAGTTAGTATATAACATGGGTCAGTTTCATAATTGGCCCAATCAATTAAATAATCAATTACATAATTATTGGCTTTAAATGGAAGTACCCTCGAAACAATTTCTATTTCATGCTTCACCTCCTCGGGAAGCATCTTCATATATTCTATCTGTCTAAAGTTCTTTACGTTGTAACTTACTATTTTCATTCTAAAAATTTGTGTTTATTCCCTATACAATAGAAACAGTGGTTTGCTTTATTTGTTGAGTAAGGCTACAATAATTATCTCATTTATACGCCAAATCCAGTCCTTATTAATATCAAGAATGCTCTACTTTTATTTTTACGCATTATTTTTATCATAAGAATAGATACTATTAGACTGAATTTACTGACATTTAGCGATCCTCAAAGTTTTATTTACTAAAACATTGCAAAATTTAGAGTACTATGTTTATTTTACAACATTATATTAATAGGTACTAATTATATACGATATCAAACCTTATTTTAATTAAATTATGAAGAATCAAAAATTCAGTTTACTATTTTTTACAATCGGCCTTTTATTATTTACATTGACCAGCTGCGAAAAGAATGATGAAGCAAATCCTATTACAGCCTCAATTGTAGGCGAGTGGAAGAAAGTTGATATTGACATTCAAACGCATGTAAATGGAATGAATATTATTGATTTCTATACGACTTATGGTGGACTTACCAAAGAAGAAGCCGAAGACGCACTTGAAATTCTATTGGGAACTATGGATTTTCCATTAAATTTAATATTAAGAGAAGACGATACTTATAATGCCTCAATGCAGCTCATAGCGCCGTATGACGGAAGGTATGTATTAGACGTTAATAATCGAACACTTACCTTAGATTCAGGAAAAGAATATGAATCGATTTTTGAGGTATTATTACTAAATGAAACTGATATGATATTAAAGCATGTTGAAACCAGTAATTTAGATGATAGTTTTCCTGAAATGGGGAAAAAGGTAGTTACTATGACTATTGATTTAAAACGTGTGCAGTAATTTCGTTCAAAAAATTAGCATAATAAGATTTAAAAAGCACCATCTTGTTCTGATAAATGGTGCTTTTTCTTTCTGTTCATTTTATCATTCTAAAGAGTTTTTAAAAAAGCCTCCTTACCCGGATAATTGAATTTACGGCGAGCCACAGCAGGAGGAAATAAAAAATAAACTACTTCGGCACTCGAACACAGCTCACCTTTGGAGTTTTTAACTTCCACGTACATAGTAGCCGTCTTTCCATCATTTACTTTCACCTCCGACTCGATTCTAACATCACCATGACTTAAGAATAAGGATTTATGATAATCCACAGTCATCTTTTGAGTTACGCCAGCCGTATCCAATAAAGCATAAACTGTCCAACTGGCAATTTCATCCATTATGGTTGATTGAATACCGCCATGAACCACATTATGATAGCCTTCAAAGGTTTTAGTTGGAGTCCACTCTGCATAAACCTTACTACCGTCGGTATAAAACTCCATTAATAAACCTGCCTTATTATCTGGAGAACAGCCAAAACAATGGTATTCATCTCCTTTTGCTGCGATGAAAGGGTTATTGATTTTTGTGAGATTTTCCATTTAAATGTTTTTGTAGTCTAATTGTTCTCGTCCGAATGCTCGCTGTTCGTGGTACTTGGCAACTCAACCTTCACCACTTTAAATTGATCATATACCAAAGTAGCATAAGGCGGAATAACATCTCCTGCACCTTTTGCACCATAGGCCAATGAATCAGGTAAAACTGCAATAATCTCATCGCCTTGTCGCAAATAAGAAACTACTTCGGTGAAGCCTTTAATTAGGCGTGTTGAATCAGCTGTAAAGGAAAAAAGTGAATCAGGCTCCTCAAAGCTATTCCACACAACTGAATCGCCAACTTTTAGGCTTAACAAAGTACCAACCTTAGCTCCGGATACAACCTTAGGCCCATCCCCCTTTTTCAAATATAAATACTTTAAACCACTAGCTGTTTGAATGGTGTCACCTAAATCTGAACTTCCCTCCGCTCCTTGTTTAAACTGGCATGACGTAGCGAATAGAGAAAGACATACAGCAATCATTAGTGTAACTTTCATAGAAATGTAATTTTAGTTTTTCTAAACCGAAAGTAGGACTAATAATGATCTTGTAAAAATTAAAGTTTAAATAATTATAGAAACAAATTTATTGCAGAAACCTTTTGGTGTATTCACTTATCGTTTTATGAAGAATCCCACACTCATAGATATGTATTGATTTTAAGCTTATTATTGTATTTTTATAGAATTAAAGACGGACTTCTTTTATTCAATCCTTATCAATATGCATTTAAATTCGTTCATATTATTCATTATCGGGCTTACAATAACTTTCAATGTTTTTGGACAATCAGTTCCATCAAAATTTAATAATCCAATATTATCGGGATATCATCCAGATCCTTCAATATGTAGGGTGAATGATGACTATTACTTGGTCAACTCTTCGTTTGTTTGGTATCCGGGTCTACCAATCTATCACAGTAAGGATTTAGTTAATTGGAAATTAATCGCCAATGCTATTGATCGTCCTGACATGGTAAGTTTTGACGGGCTACCAGATAAGTTAGGTCTGTTTGCACCTACAATTCGTCATCACGATGGTAAGTTTTACATCATTAATACCTGTGTAGCTTGCAAAATGAACTTTTATATTACAGCGACTAATCCTGCTGGTCCATGGTCCGATCCCATTTGGTTACCTGATGCACCTGGAATTGATCCGTCTCTTTTTTGGGATGATGATGAAAAGTGTTATTATACAGGCATGACAGATGTTGAGAAAGAAGATTGGCCAACACAAAAAGTAGTGTATAATCAAGAATTAGATTTAGAACAGAATAAGCTGGTTGGTGAACGTCACTATTTGACCTATGGTCATGCTAACAATGCTTCATATACTGAAGGTCCTCACCTTTATAAAATTAATGGTAAGTATTTATTATTGGTGTCAGAAGGTGGTACCGGAATGTACCATGCCCTGTCCGTTCATCATTCCGATTCGATCAACGGACCCTACATTAGCGATTATATCAATCCGGTATTAAGCCATCGTCACTTGGGAGAAGATTACCCTCTACATGCAATAGGACATGGCGATCTGATTGAAACACAAAAAGGTGAATGGTGGTGCGTAATGTTGGGGAAACGACGTATTGATCAGGTAACAACACTTGCCAGAGAGACATTTCTTGCCAAAGTCGAGTTTGAAGGCCATACGCCAATTTTTAATCCAGGCCAAGGTAAAGTTCTTTTGGAGCAAGACAGACCTAACTTACCATGGACACCAATAAGAAAGGAATCGGATAAAGATCAATTTAATAACGATCAATTAGATATGGAATGGTGCACCATTCGTACAACAAAAGATTCATTTTATAGCTTAAAAGACGGAAATCTAAAGCTGAACTTACGAAAGCAAGTTATGGATAGTCTCGTTAATTCATCGTTACTTCTTAAGCGTATCAAACATCACAAATTTGAAGCGAATACCAAAATGAGTTTCGATACCAATAAGAGCAATGAAATAGCAGGCTTAACAATTTATCGAACCAACGAAAATTATTATCAACTAATAAAAAGTAAAAATTCCCTTATCCTCATTAAATCCTTCAAAGGTAAACAGTCAGAGATAGCGCGCATACCCTATAAAAATAAAGAAGTATACCTTCATGTTGAAGCAAACGATCTTGAAGTACAATTTAGCTATGGAAGATCTGAACATTCATTAAACCCAATCGGATCAAAGCAAAGTATGCTTGTGATTGCCGATGATCAAGGCAATGCACAATTTAACGGACCAGGCATAGGTGTTTATGCAAGCAGTAATGGTATGCAATCGAAAAACAGCGCTTTATTTGATTGGTTTTACTACAAGGGTAAAAATTAATGGATGAAACTAAATTTCATCAATAATTCCCTTAATATCCTTTATCTCATTACTTGCTTGTTTTACCAACAAATATGTTGCAACTGGAATGGCCACTATCAAAAACACAATAATGTAAATATAAAACCAATGAGGTAAGGTCGCTTTAAATGTAGGCAGCATAATAACAAAACCAGCGATGTAAGATACAACTGAAACAATTGTTACAACAGAGACCTGGTTTTTTCGAAACTTATAAAACGACTTGATCTTGTTTCGGTAAACTTCGCTAAGCTCATCTATATCTATGTTTTTTAATCGATTGTAACTATAAGCTTCCACGGTAACACGTACAAAAATTGAAGAAAACATAATGGCCAAACCTGTACTTACCATATTGCCCAAAGGTGTAACAATCCATAAACCAGCAATTATAGCAGTAAGTGTAACTAACACCAGAATAGTAGCCATTTGCTTTCGCGACGATTTCTTTTTCTGTTCGAGCGCTTTATTAATTATTTCCTCTACGCTAGAAGCGGGACTTTTTTGCTGTTGCTGCCAGAGATTTTGTATATCGTTAAACTCGTTCATTTTCTAGTAGTTTTTTTAGTTTGTCTCTTGTTCGATGTATCCGTACTCGTAGGTTAGCCCTCGACAAGCCAAGGATTTCAGCCACCTCCTCGTTCTCTATGCCCTCAAGAAGTAATAACATCAGGTTTTTCTCCTCAAGCTTCATATAATCCAAGGCTCTGTAAACTTTAGCAAGCATTTCTTGTGCGTCTTTCGATTCTTCCGGTGAATAGCTTATCTCCGGCAAAGTATCTGCTGGTATTGCTTGCTTACGTTTATCCTTTAAGCGTTTCATACAGGTATTAAAGGCTATCCTATAAATCCAGGCTGAAATTGCTTTCGGATCTTTTAGGGTATCAAACTTGTTCCAAACACATATAAACACTTCTTGAGCTGCATCCTTAGCCCATTCATCTCTGCCCGAAGCATGCGCAGCACACAAACGGAAAACCTTTGGATAAAATTCGCTATATATCTTTTCAAATTCTAATTGACCAGGCATGCTTACTTTAAAAATGATTTAACTTGGGATATAAGCCATTCTTCTTGATCAAACATAATAAAATGACCTGAATTTTCGACATAAGCCATCGTTTTATCCGATAATTCCGCGTATTGATCTTCCATTATCTGTTGTGTTTGTTCCATACTCATTGGCACAGCAGCTAAAACAAGAGCAGGTACCGTTATTTTTGAAAGTTCTTTTCTGATATCCACCTTTAAAATATCGGTATATCCATGAACATAAGTCTTACGATCGGCCTCTTGCATCCAATCTGCAATAAGCGTTTTCTTTTCCTCATTTTTAGTCATAAATGAAGCCATTTGTATAGCCATCCCACTAAATTGTTCGTCATTCATGGCTAATATGCTCTTACTATAAGGCGAATCTGAACTAATGTTCTCAAGTGGTACACCAGGCATCATAACCGCTGCCATAGCTGATAATGCATCCACCAAAATGAGCCTTGAGCAAATATCACTGTTATTAATTGCTAGCTGCATAGCAAACAAACCTCCCACACTATGGCCTATAATAATTGGTTTCTCTTCAAAATTGTTACTTATGTATTTTTCGAGAAGATCAGTCACTGTTTGATACCACATTGTATCAGGAGCGGCTACACCATTAAAGCCTGGGTATGTAATTAAATGACATTCATGCTCATTTGCAAGTGGTGTTACAATATCAGTCCAAACCTCTCCCGGGCAAGTATAACCAGGGAGAAATACAATGGGACTTCCTTTTCCTATAATTTCAACTTTGATATCCAGCTCTTGAGCGAATAATTGTACAGATGCTAAAATAAATAAACAACTTAGGGTAATTTTGGTAATCGTTTTCATTTTTCTAAAGTTTAATGATTCTTATTACCCTAAGGATTCCAAATTTGAATAAGCGTTACAAAAAAAATGAACTTTTTTTATAATCTGGTTAAAAAGCAATGCAAAGCTCATAACATTACACTCTCACAATCACACCTATCTATCACATATTGTCACCATTAAACTATTAAGTAGCTTTTGTGGTCATCCACAGCAATATTACTTCAAAATTATTAATGCGAATTCGAAATGATAGCGATTACCAATCAACCTATAGAAACAATAAGCATATCTCATTTTTTTTGCGACAGTGTTATTACCTTTGATAACATGTTAAAAATCGACATTCTATCAAGCTTTGATTATACTAATCAAAATCATGTGGTGTTTCTTTTGTTGGCTGCTATTATCACTGTGCTAATCTTCCTAATTAGCAGATATAAACTAAGGGAATATTATAAGTTACGCCAGGTAAAGAAACGTTTTGAGCGCGGTAATAAATTAGAGTTACAAGCAAAGAAATTCCTGAAAAGTAAGGGATATACGATAGTTGATTATCAAAGCTCCTACGAACATCGATACAAGGTTAATGGTGAACTGCAAACAGCCGAAATTCAACCTGATTACATCGTTAAGAAAAACGGAAAGAAGTACATTGTTGAAGTAAAAAGTGGTAATACCGCTATCAATGCATCAAACCGTAATACGCGCCGACAATTATTAGAATACGATTATGTAGTGGAAAATGATGGTGTGTTTTTATTGGATATGGAGAACCGAACGCTTAAACTCATTCAGTTTAAATCAAAGGCTGAAAGGCGCTCCAACAAACAACTAAAAACAGTTATTGTAATCGCACTAATAGCAATAGCCATTCCCTATTGGCAGGTAAAAGTTGTATTAAGCTTATTGTTAATCATGCTTCTTTTCTTTAAAAGCAAATATTAAGTCAGAGCTCTGTTCCTCCTGTAATTTTACAAGAAAAATATCCATCTACTATTGAGATACTTACACAAGCAAAATAAAGTTTTATGCATTTTTTAGTAGGGTAAATAGTATCTGCTTCGGTATGGAAGTAAACAACATTATTTATCCATTACTAAAAAATACACATCATGAAAAATTTATTAAAATCATTATTTAGCACCTTGTTTTTATTGTCATTTGTTATTCTTTCCAATGCACAGGAAGCAGGTAACGGTCCTATTTTAAGTGAAGAGCAAAAAACAATGGTAGCCGAGCATAAGGCTGAAAAAGAAGCCAATCATGAAGCTTTCAAAGCTACCTTGAGCGAAGAACAATTGGCTATTTTGAAAAATAAGGAACTAAGTAAACAAGAAAAACGAAAAGCATTTAGCCAATCGCTTTCTGAAGACCAAAAAGCAATGCGTCATGCCAATAAAGAAAGTGTGATGGCCAATCGGGAGTCTTTACGCAGTACACTAACAGATGAGCAAAAAGAGGCAATTAAAGCCCACCGTGAAGAAAATCGTGAAGAATTCAGAGCATCCTTATCCGATGAACAGAAAGAGCTGATTGCAGCAGCTAAGTCAGAGAAAGAAGCGAATCGTGATGCTGGAGTTGCTAAATTTACACGGACGATTTTTTAGAGATATTAAGACCAAAATAATATCTTAGAAAAATGAGTACACAGAAAAAGTATTACAGTA
>JAFMVD010000020.1 GCA_025499625.1 Carboxylicivirga fragile
TACTGTAATACTTTTTCTGTGTACTCATTTTTCTAAGATATTATTTTGGTCTTAATATCTCTAAAAAATCGTCCGTGTAAATTTAGCAACTCCAACCATGCGCCCCATAGCAGTACGTTCTTTAATGTTCTCCAATTCCATTTCATACAAACTGCTCATCACTGAGGATATCATTTTCCAGATCGGGTTTCTTTTTCCGTTAGGACGACTTTGCAAGCCGTTATTTCTAACGACCACATTTATTTGATGCTCTTCCAACCATTCTAGTGTTTGAATAACGTCCCCGGTGTTTCTGCCTAGACGTGAAAATTCTTCAACTACTAATTCTTTCACTTGATCACCTTCAACCAATTTCACTACTTCTTTCCCTCTAGGACGATCCTTGAATGAAACTGAACCAGAAATCTTATCCATCAACACCAAATCGTATTTTTCATTATCTACAGAAAAACGATCCCCACTTTGTTGAATCGTTGAAACTCGGTTGTATTTTATCTTCATTTTTGTTGCCATTTTAATCACACACTAATTTTACACTCACTAAACCAAAAAATAAGGGATCGACTCCCCTGAAGTTGTTTCCCCTTTAATTAAGATAAAAAGGGAAACGGTTGGATGTGCTTAATTCAAGCAATACCAGTAAAAAGTTTTCATCTCTGGAGTCAAGTGAACTCGATCACGAATAAACTTTGGCATCTCCACTGCATAGTTTCGAATTTGATTTAAATCTTCTTTTTCTTCGGTAATTATAAAGAGGTTTGTTTCTCGATGCCTATTAAGTAATAATTCACTGTGGTAGATGTTGATCTGCTTGTTTTGATCGTGGTGTAGTTCTCGCATGTACATAACTGATCCCCTTTAATTAGTAATTCGATACAAATATACACACTATAGTATGTATGTGAAAATATTTGCATACCTTTTTATGCATTTGCTTATCTTTGCAATACAGCCAACATTTCTAAAATAATCCAGTATAATAATGAATAAGGTTAAAACCAACACCGAAAAGTCCTTTATATATGCAATGATAATCTTATTGCTTTTTGTGATAACCTATATAGGTGTATTCCTGAAGGTATGGAATTCAATTCCGCAAGGTGAGTTTATTATAGGCGTTCCTTTTCTAATTGCTGGATATCTTGGAGTAGTAGGTTCAATTTATTTAATAAAGGGTCGTAAGGACAAGATATCAGTCAAGAAAGTAATTTCTCTCACAATCAACATTGGTGTTATGGTTTTATTTATAGGACTTATTATTAATAATGTCATTGACATCAAGAATGTTTTCAATTGACTTTGCAAATTATAGACAACGACACTAATAACAACTCAATGACAAAACCAAAAGAGGAATACCCTGAAGAAATAAAACAAGTGCTTGTAGAGATTGGCAAACGTGTTCGACAGTTTCGTAGAGCCAGTGAACCAAATTACGAGACCTTTGCCAAGACTCATGACATTAACAAAGTAACACTATCAAAATTAGAAAGGGGTGAAAACTTTAGGATGAGCACCTTACTTCAGGTGCTGAAGGCTTTGGATATAACTATTGATGATTTCTTTGGAGAGGATATTTTATAAAATATTATAATCCTCCCCAAATATTTATTATTTTACCTGTAAACCTCTTCATGGGGGGCACACTCCTCCCCTAAAATGATGGTAATTAGGACTTCCAAGAACATCCACTTCTTTCCTAGTACTATAAAAACACTTAATAAACTATAGTTAAACCAATTAAAAGGTACACTAATCATTTATTCCAGTACGCATATACGCATATTAAAATGGGTGAGATATAACTGGTAAACAAACAGAAGAGAGAGAGCATATTGACATGGATGGATGGATGGATCACTAACCATAACGACCATCCAAATCCATATTATTTAACTCAACCACAATCAATACGATCAACACAACAGGGATTAGCACGGCAACAACTGTTCTCATTGTTTTAACCTCTTGACTGTATTCAAACTTTTTAACTTTAATTATTGAATCAAAAGGGATGGTGACCTTTGACAAGTCAATTGTTCCACCAATATTAGAGTGAGGTTCATAATAAACAACGAAGGAATTCACTTTACGTGAGACAAACTCTAGTTTATTTTCAAGGTTAATAAAACCTATTAGTGTATCATTTAATACATATGCATCGTGCAATTCATAGTGATACTTTTGATATTTCTGATTTATAAAAACCTTGTACTCCTCTTTTAATTCCACTTCTTGATTATAGTCAGTAATCCACCTATTACCAGAGCACCCAACAAGGTGGGTAAGAATAATCAAAACGGAAGTAATGCGATGAATTGGTTTTATTTGGAAGAACATGTGTTTTTCTATGCAAGTTACTACCAACTTATAGGCAATGTCAATTAAATATGATGAATACTTAAACGTTCATAATATCAGTACATGGATTAGTTATCTCAACATACAGATCGAAAGATGCTAATTAGATGATCCCCATCCATCCATTGGTGACACCTTCATTTCCATATTATTTATCTCAACCACAATTAATACGATCAACGCAACAGGTATTAACACAGCAACAAATGTCCTTAAGTTTTTGGTCTTGTTACTGTATTCGAACTTTCTTACTTTTATTATTGAATTAAATGGTATTGAGATTTCCGACAAATCAACTATCCCACTAATATTAATTTGAGGTTCATAAGTAATAACAAAAGAATTCAATTTACGTGACACAGAATTAATTTCATCCTCAAGTTTTATAAAACCGATAAGGGTATCATTTAAGACACGAGCGTCATGCAGTTGATAGTAATGATCCTGATATTTTTGATTTATAAAAACCTTGTACTCACCTTTTAACTCTACTGTTTGATCATAGTCTGTTGTCCATCTGTAACCAGAGCAACCCACCAGATGGATAGCGATAATAAATATCGAAATAATACGGTGAATTGATTTGATTCGAAAAAACATTTGTTTTCTCTGCAAGTTACTACCCACCAAAATAATTGTCAATTTAAATATGATATTTACTTAAACCTCCATAGGCAGTATTTATATTAAAACACCAATGCCAGAGAAGAAAAGAAAATACTACCGTACCCCATGTGATGGTCTTAATCAGATGAGAATGGAACAAATTGGGGGATTGTTACGTGAATACAGGTATGAAACAATGCTTTCGAGGGATGATTTTGCTCGTGAATATGGGATTAGTCGATCTCTGGTCGAGAGAGCAGAACGAGGCATGCCAGTGCATTTTCTGACATACCTTCGTCTTGCCGATATTTATTGCATACCTGTGTGGCAATTATTTGAGGGGGTTGAATGACTTCTTTGAAAAACGTTCTTCCAAAATTGCATAGATTAATATTTTAACAGAAAAAACAACTCATTACACTTACCTAATTTCCAAACGACAACCAACCACTAACACTCACATTTCATTATCAAGATAGAGTGGTTAAATCAATTCTTTCAAAGAAACTTGATACATCATAAAATATTGCGATTAGTATCGCAAGTTATTATTTAAAAAATTTCATACCCTATATCTTAATTATGTATATTAACTTATAATAAGGAGGTAAGTGTTTTGTACTGTTAATATTTAAATCATGAACGTGATTTCTATCAGATGCATCTCTTCCACTCGATCCTTTCCTCTGTCTATTACCTGCTCTTATAGTAGTACCTGTATGTTTATGACTTTCTGTTCCTCCTGTTACATCCGTATCTGAATATGTGTCAGTTCCCATAATAAACCGCCCAACAAGATTAGGTGTCCCATTACTTCCATCACAAACTGCCCATCCATTTGGAACGATCTCTTCAATTGATTGTCCTTCTAGCAGTCCCATCTGAGGTTGCCATGCCAAAACAGTCCCCTTAGGGACACCGTACGGAGCAATTGCTTTATCACCCGCTTGAGTTTTAAAAAGTTCTCTTGTTTTTGGATAATCAAGTAAGGTATGCCAATATGAATTAACCTTACATGAAATTGGTCCATAATAAATCTTTATTTCATCTTGTTTAAGTTTATTCAAAAAAGCATAAATATTTTCAAAACCATCAATAATCCCAGAATGTATAGGTTTAATGTCGCCTGCTGTTATCTCACACCTTAACTCTACTTTTGATGACTTTAGGATTTTTGAGTTTGAAGCACTAATTCCTCCACTAGCTGAACCATTACCAAATGAAGACTTAACAGCTAACTTAAAAGATTCGATTTCCTGACTGTTAGTCGATTTAATTTTTCCCTGAATTGCTATTCTAAAGCCATAATCGATTGATGCAATATAATGAGAGCCATAATCAGCTATAAACTGTCTCAATCTTTCTTCATCAGTTGATATTAATTTACTTTCAGAAAGAGGTTTTTCATTCCATTCAAGAGATTTTTCAGAAATGGATTTTCCAGTTTTGGTATTTTCAATGAGAATAAAAACTGAAGTTGAATTTTTACTTATCTTCTTAGCCTTTTTCATCGAAGCTTTCGCACTCGTGAACCCATAACTACCTTTAAAATATGCATGTAGCATCTCCGACAGTTCTTCCGTTGTGTTCGTTTCAATAAAACTAAACCTTGAATTCACAATGGAATTTAAATCAATTTGTTTGTTACCAGTTTCTTCTATGGGATCAATATGGAATGCTTTTAATGGTGTTGAAATAGGAGAACTTGCTTCATTAAAATTTAGTCCACTACCTAATTCGTAATTTGACCCTGACTTTCCACTAACAATTAAATCATAATTTTCCTTTGTTATATTGTAGTAGTTTATTCTACCCTGTCCATGTAACAAAGACGGTAAAGCTATCATAACACAAAACACAAAAATTAGACTCTTCATTTACCCGTAGTTTAAGATTAATATTATATAAGAGATATTCACATTCTTTTATCCAATATTATAAATATTAAACTATAATGTCAACATAAATAGAATCATATCATTAAAATAAATTTGATCCAATCAATATTACATTTATTGTCATACAGTAAAGAACTATGGCAAATATTCAAATACGATAATCGTTTTTAAAATAATCAAGTATTTATTTTAAACATCGTCCCCCAATGGTGGACAGTAAATAATTGTACCGAAATAAATACTAATTAAAATGGATAAAACACTAATGCTGAAGAAAATGAATATTCGAATACAAAGGGAATTATATGATTTAATTAAGTTACATGCTGAATTGGAGCACTTACCCCCATCAACTTTTGTTCGTAAATTCCTGATGGATAATTTAATTCAAGATAGCCGTAGTAATAAAAGGGAAAATACAATGCCAAATAATGGTAATTACTGATTTAATTATTAATTAATGCGGATTAAAATCACCTCTTCAATTAATTAAAAAATGGTTCAGTATCGACTGAACCATTTAATTCTATTATCAGAAGGGCAAATCATCGTAATCATGTTCATCTGCTGCTTTCTTCTTATTTAATAATGCATTCAACTTCGCCACCCCTTCTTCAGGTAATGGCTTATGGGAATCATATATTTCGAAATGATCGTCTATAAAACCTCCTATTTCAACAATTTTATCCCTCACTTCAGACTCCTTAATCTCATTTACCCAAATTGAATTCAAGAATTGCAGAGTATTACAATACTCATAGTGCTTACCATTCAAATATACTACTGCTTCCACCCAGCTATCATCATATTCATGGAACTTATAGGTTACAGAATAAATCCAATCACGAAAACCCTTGGAATCAATCTCTGGAATAGCTTCAAGGTAATGATCTTCATGTGTTATTCGATGCCATACCAGATTGTGAATGGTATCAATTACTTTTTCTTGCTCCGAGGTTATGTTATTATTTTTCATTAGCTACTCCTTTTATTAACTCATCTGGTTTTCCAAAAAAGAGTTGTCTAGTGAAAAAATCACAATCATCGTCTTGGTTCATTATTCTATCATACATGATTGGTGCATGCTCTTTAATCTCCTCCCCACTAAATGAATAATAAGGTAAGATATCATGCATCTCCCCATTAGGTAGCGTATTCCCATTTGGATAGTTATGATACTCATTGTATTCATATTGAACACCGCACTCTCTAAGTGTCATTTCGATCCATCCACAATCATCATATGTGGTATACAACTCGAATTTATTGTCGTCTGCGTTATTAACAAATACAGTGTATTGGTTTAGAATAAAATCTGCTGTTAACTCTATTTTTTTACACATAATTTTAATGTTTTAAGTGCAGTTGACTCCATTCAAAGCCAACTGCTTTTAATTATTTAGGGTTTCTTGCCCATATTGACAGAGTAAAAACTTATTCCTCAAACATTTCCTTCTTTTCTTCAAACTTGAATATTAAAACTTCAGCCAGTTCATCGATAACTCTGTTTTCTTCAGCTTCAACAGCCTTGATAAAGTTGGGATGCTCATAAACCTGACGATAAAACTCTTCCTCAAGCAAATACTTTTCATTGTCATCTACATCATCGTAATCATCATTGACCTCTTCAGGAATTTCGATATTATCAATTTCAAAATCTGAAAGCATTTCTTCCTTCTGATTGTCCTGATATTTACTATCAGCATGACCATACACCAGCCATGATCCACAAAGAATTTCATGACTCTCCTGATACCGTCCTCTTCTCAGTTCATAATCATTATCCTCATCAATTGTGATGAACATGTCGTATTTATAGAAATCATAAATATTCTCTTTTATTAGTTCTTTTAAATCATCGATTTTTTTCATTTTAATTTGTTTTATCATTGTTATTAATATTCATATTTTCAATCAGTTCCAACAGGGAACTAGTTGGACTAATGGCATAACACGTTACTCGCTTCTTGCCCCTTCTTTTGGTTTTAAAGCCTCTTTCAGCCATCTTCTTGCCCAATGATGGAACATTGATCCTCTTTCCAAATTGAGGGAATTCCCTGCCTAGAATCAGCACTAAATCCAATGTTGATATATAATATGGTTCAACACCTTTAATAGGATACTCAACATAATCATCCAATACCATATCCACATCGCTCTGCTGCATATGGTCTTCTGTTATTTGATCCAACAAGTCCCTATCTGTTGGTTCATATGAGTACTTAAAGTCATTAGCGTACAAGTGATATGCTTCCATGAACAAGTCGATGTAATCCAATTGAGGTAATTTCTTCTGGTGGATCATCTCCAACTCTAGGGGAATGATTCTACGGTTACCTTTATCTCGAATAATATGAACCTGATTCCCTGAACCTGCAAATGAACAGTTACGGTCAATAACTGAAATTCTTCTATCGTACTTCCTACGTGTAGAGAAGGAACTTTGACTCAGGATATTCCTGAATGTTTTTTCTGCATTAAATGTGCGTCCATCCATCTCATCATCAATGATTAGTAACGACTGCCCCATTAACACCTTAAAATCCTCGTCAAATGCAATAGGATGTTCTGTTTGATAGGTTCGTAACTCTTCCGGCAATATGAACTTTCTCAACAAAGTAGTTTTACCAATACCTTGCTCCGTACTCAAAAGGCACAAGAAGAATTCATTGGCGAACTCTCCACCGAGTGCTTGAGCAATGATGCCTACATACCACTTTTTGAAGAAATGAAGAACGATGCCCTTATCAATGTCTTTATTCTTCAACTCAATGCAGTCCATCCACTTTTCAAACGTACCGAGAGGATGACGATCCTTGTGTTTTTCAATAAAAGCTTTGATCGGGTGAAACTGATTGATGTAATTGGACTTAATTACCTCTTCAAATCGAGTCCTTGGCACTTCCTTCCCAAAGTACTTTTTCAAGTCGATGAACAGGGTATTGTAAGTCATTTCCGTAATGATCTTACCATCTTTAATGATGTCCTGACGGAACGCATCGTATTGAACTCCCTGTTCATTCAGGTAAGCAGCAATATCGTCTGAACTAATACTATTGGTTCTTACTTTGCCCTTAACTTCGAAACCATATTGGGGCAAGAGACTTTCAGTTTTTCTATTGTCACCATTACCTTCCAGAACTTTAAGAACTTGAAAATGATTATTCGGCTGTTTGACTTTAAAACCTGCTGAACCACTAAAGCACATATAAACCTTTGAATCCTTATAATAGTACCCACTGAAGGCAGCACTTGAACCGGGTCTAGTCAACTTCACCATTTGATCATCTTCGGCATAAACAGTCCATCCATGCTTTTTAAACAGTTCGATGATGTTGTATTCCTCATTGAACTTTACAATTGCTGGCTCTTTGTATTCATGCGGTTTAACCTCTTTTTGTTTAGCTATAGCATTACGATCCAGACTACGTGCTAGGGTTAATAATGTGTCTCTCTCTTCAGGTGTTATAACAGGAATATCAATATTCATTTGAATGAAATCCATTTTACCTTGTCTTACTGAATAGTCGTTAAGGTGATGGCAGAAGTAACCTCCTTCCCCACGAGTTTCTAGTATTACTTCGCCTTGCTCTGAGTGTGCTAATTTCAGATTACCATCAATAACGGCATCCGTACATCTGTAGATGAAGTGATAACCTTCATTTGGGGTTCTCTGAATTATCAACTTGGATGCAAGGTCTTCAGGAATTATCTTGTGATAATCGGCAAATATTGCTTTATCAGGATCATTCTTTACATCGATGTCAATGCATTCTAAATGACCGGATACTTCTCCAGTAATTATTCCAACATATCCACCATTGTCAAAATGTTCTTTCCACTGCTTATATGGTGCAATTTCCGACTGATATTGCTTCCACTTTCCAAATGGACACTTATTGCTGTTTACTGGTATTATTGACAGGTCTAGATCATTACTTTTCCCTGATTCTGTAGTATTTATATCTACAGGAGGAATTGGTGTTAGTTGGTCGTTTTCTTCATTAATTTTCATTGTTTAAAGGATTATACATAGAGTTATTTTTTAGTACAGCTTTCGCAATTAGCTGTTTGACGTAAACTGTCACAGGCAGATACTCTGCCTGAGCAGTTTGCTTTAATTTTTCATTTAGACCTTTTTCTAGGTAAAGGTTCAACCTTACATTCTGATCATTTTTTTTACTTTTTCTCATGATCTTCTTGATTTTAACTATAAAGTTATTTTTCGCCTGACTGATAATACTTAACACCGTCACGTACTCATAAATACTCAGCTTGTGCGTTTTGAACACCAAACAGAGGTATTTTTTTTATTATTTTTTGTTTAGGGTAGACAAGCGACAAGCTAGAACCCTATATTTTACTGAAATTAGATACATTTACAGTAGGTATTTGCACCCCCTAATATCGACTGTACTGTATTTAGAAAGTTTTAAACCTGCTTGTCACCTTGTCACCTTGTCTACCCTTAGATAGTTTTTGATCTCTAAGCCAACATTGGGGAGAATAATAAGTAAGACTATTGTTAGGCATCCCCAAGCATATTCATCATCTTATTCATATTGAACCCTGCCCCCATAAGCAGATCGATAAACAAAAACGAATTATATGTATCGACTTCTTTTAAATAACTCAAAGCTAGGTTGAAGTTGACTAGAACAACCTCTCCCTTGCGGAGGATGACCTTGTTCTCTTGCATGTCATTATCTACCAATGCCAATTGAATAATTTCCTTACTTTGGGAAGTACTCATAAACTCTAATGGTGATTTACCTTCTGGCTTACCATAGGACTCATAAATTTCCCATAGGTTAATCAACTCACCACGTATTTGTTTATCAGTAAACTCCTCTACATAGCTGTTAAACTTTAGCTTTAATTCTTCACGATTTTTTTCCATGATACTTTAATTTTAAACATTATATTTCTATTACTTATTGAACTCAGATTGCTTTAAAGAATTTATGAAGCTTCGAGTTCAACTCATTTAGATTCTTATACAGAGCAGGACAGGTATCCTCAATATCACCAAGTAGAAAATTGTACTCGAATAGGAATTCATCATTTTTATCTATCATCTCCTGATATTCAAACTTTACATTCAATGTACTCAATGCTAATTCCATCCATTGTGCATCTCGAACACAAGAGGTGTAAAGACTTACACTACCATTACCATCTGCATATTGGGATTCTGAGAAAACATCCAATATCCAATCTGCTTTTACTTCGATTGTTGCTGAGTTCTTTTTAGTTTCATTTTTTGAAACAGTCGATTCTGAGTTTTTTAAATTATCGTTTTTCATGATATTATATTTTAATGATTAATAACTATCCCGATTTAACATCAAGATTAATTTCACCCTACTTTAAATTGGTCAGGGTCAGACCAGACGTTGAAAAATAATATTGCGCAATACTATAAGGTGTACACCTTGAGTAGCAATCCCCATCAAAGGGGGATCGTGAGAGAAAAATATTCAAATCCTATGCTCGTTATAGATCAGCATTAGCAACCCATCAATCACTTGCTATGGCACTTAAAACCTCATTAAAACTAATGTTATTTGATCTCCATGATTCATAAATCAAATTCACAAATACTTCGAATTTAAAATGATCAATAGATGCAATTTTTGTTCTAAATTCACTTAGATCACCTAAATAACACATGACTCCATCACCGTATTCAATAGAATCCAATAAGTTATCCTTAGAATTAGAGAACCAACCTTGATTATATTGAATCGATGTCCCATTGTAAGCTTGGAAAATGTATGCAAGTTGCTGGGATGTAAACACTCCTTTTAGTTCAATCATTACCAATCTATGCAGATGACAATTAAAATTAAGGCTATTGGATACTGTTCTAAATGATTTATTGACAATCATGCTTTCATCCTCATCTAATCCACTAATATACCCTGCTAAATCCTCATTGTCGTTCATAAATGATGCGAGAGCGATAAGCGAGTTGGAGTCAAATTTTCTAGTTTTTAACATTGAAGATGTTAATGCTTCCATGAAATTTGAAGCTTCTGATGTGCTACTAGTACTTCTTAAGTCCACAATAGCTGTTTTTGAATTGTTTTTCATTTTATAAAAATTAAATTGTTAATAATTCCCTCCTAAGGCATCGGGTATCCATATAATTTCGTTACTAACCTCCCCCAAATGGCACGACAATATCAGGCGACAATATCTACTGTCGTTATTAGTGCCCGTAAATACATTAAGGGGAGTCATTGATTACTAATCGTTTGTAATCAATCTAAGATTCAAATGCTGTTAGTGTAATCTAACGTCTGTCGGATAAGCACCTTCTATCGATTCAGGTAATTGACAATCAATATAATCGGCTGTCAGCCACCTAATCGATTAGGCACTGGCATTGCTACTCCAAGTTATTTCACTGCAAATTGCTGTTCAATAATTTCGGGATATTGTTGCCAGACTTTTCCGTCTAGTTCTTTACCATTTAACTTCTTACTTCGTTTTATTCCATCTTCTCCCCATGTCCCCCACTGCTTAAAGAAGAATGCAATACCATCTGTTTCGCATTGTTGCTTGATGTTTAATACCCAATCTTTTTCCATGGGTCTGGCTTTATGCCCACTTTCTCCTCCAACTATTGCCAAATGAATTCCTGCTAGGTTTATTTCCCCTAAATCCTCAAGCAATGGCTCTACAGATAAGAATAATACACTTGCTTGCAGGTTTCTCAATTTATCAATCCGTGGCAACCCTTCTTTACGATTATCTACAGTAACACCAAGCCATACATTTCTTGGTATTGTTCGTTGTGATAAATAATCATACATCCTATTGGCTCTCTTGGTCAGAATCTGATAGGTGTGCTGTGGTGTTTGTTCAATAACGTTGAAAATTTCATCTAAATACTCTCTAGGCATATCCTCGTGAAAGGTGTCACTCATAGAGTTTACAAAATACACTGTCGGCTTTTTTCTCCTTAGAGGTTCATTCAAACGTGACGGAACAGTATTGAACTCAAATCCATTCTCATATCCTTCTACCCCCATTGCTTGTAAACGGGTAGCCATTGTTTCAGCGTAGCAGTTCTTGCACCCTGAACTTACTTTAGTACAGCCAGCCGAAGGATTCCATGTTTTCTCTGTCCATTCAATCTTGTGTTTCATTTTACTACTTTTTAAATTACTTGTTTCTTCCTTATTGCTACTCTTGCTCCTTGAGCCGACTGTAGCTGAAATATTACTTTTCATCTTTAAAAAATTAATTTTCAATACTTTATTTTGTGTCAAACCTACCCCAAATGGCACGACAATATCAGGCGACAAAAGCTATTGTCGGTAAAAGTGTCGGTTATTACATTAAGGGGAATGATTGATTACTAATCACTTGCAATCAACCTAATGTTCAAAATATGTTAGAGTAATCTAACGTCTATCGGATAGTACCTACTATAGGTTCAGGTAATGCCCAACTGAGTTGCTAAGTGTGAAGTCAATAAACTTCTTATCCACTTTACCGGGAAGAGTATCACATCGTCTTCTATTAACCTCAAACAACTTATTTGTCTCGTGGTTAATGAAATACAATAGTGCAACCTCATATTTTGATGGTTTCCTGCTATCCTCAATAAACTCCTTCGATAATTCTTTGATGAAGTAACTCAAGTGAGCGTAGGTTTTAAACCATACAATTAGGGCAGGATTATCTGAAGTGAATACTTTCTTGAAATCCGGTAGATTACAATCAATATAACCTTCTCTTTTGAAATCCTTATGGATGTATGCCAGAATATCATGTTTCCTCTTATTAGCTTCTGGACGTATTTTAAACCTTGGTTTCTTATCGATAACCTGTTTACCGTACCCTTTAAGAAACTCCAGTGTTTCATCACAATAATCCATCTTCACCCGAACAATATCTGTAAATCCAATATCATCGAAACACCTGACCTCATTTTGAAGATAATATCCCAACTGCTCTCTTGCTGATTTAATTTGTTGGGAACATTCCTCAATTACCTCTAGGGGTTTGTTCTCGACAATATACAGCCGGAACTCATTGAACTGCTGATCTAACTCCTCTCTCAAGAAGATACTGCATCTATGACCGTTAATTTCAATATATCTTAATCGCTCTGATAGTTCTATACCGGAATCATGCATATCAGCTTTGATCTCGTCAATATTATCATGCTCCTCATTTAGGGGATCGTGCTTGATGGTGTAATCGTTGTTTATTAATGTTGTTATGAACTCTTTCATTGGTTTTAGATTTTAATTAAAATTATTTCTTAATCATCGACATTATCTCTTTCTTTTGGTCATCAGAAATAAATCCCCAAGGGAAGAGGTCTTCAGCAAGAACATTCATATCAATTAATGTACTCTTCGTTAATTTATGGCATATGTAGTTGGCATATATTGAGACATCATTTTCATCATCAATGCAAATCTCCAACATCACTGCCGAACCAAGAGTTAAATCATGGTCTGCTTTAGTTTTTAGTAATTTTAATAACTTTTGTGCACCAAGTAGATCGTCTAGTTCTGAATGTGACCTAATAACTTTCTTAAAACTATTGCTCTTGTCCAGCAACATTGTCATAAACAGTTGGCTATCCTCACTACTCATTAGTTTATTTGGACTCAAATCCTTTATCTCATTTGTTTTTTTCATGATATTAATATTTATAATTTGACACTTTATTTATTAATTTTTAAGCAAACGAATCCCATTCTGATCCACAACTGGATTAGTTATATTCATTCAAAATCTAGTATTACATTTTTAAAATTAGGGACTCCCTATTTAAAGGGGTCTACACTATGACTTAGCACAGTCAGAGGTATAATATGATTCAGGCATTAGTCGTAATCGATGCCTTGCTCCCTGACCTACAGGCTAATCATTTCTTCGCCTATAACCTCATATTCAAACACATTAGCATCATTTTCAACAACGATATCTTCTTCTATTTCATAATAATCAAGTTCTTGAGAAGATATTGACAAATGATATTTACCTGCAGGAACTTCATCACAATAACTTCTTTCAAAGTCTTGCATCGATACCAAATCATCAATCACGGTATTACCTTCCTTATCTGTTAAGGTCAAATTAATATTGGCATTCTCAGGTGTCTCTTCAAGACTTGCATAATTCTTGTTTACAATCCAAACCTCTAAATCTACTTTACACATAACTTTAAATTTTAATCATTAAATAAATTTCACATTGCAATAATACAAACTTTTTAACACACTGCTCTACAGGTATTTAAATTAAAAAGTTGTTTTAAGAGTAATACACTTTTAAATTAAAAAGTGTTAACATAACAAATTGAAAACATGACTATTGAACACTTGGTAAATTCATATTGGTTAAATACACGTAGACATTATTTAACTTTCATTATCACTATTTAACTTTTTGAATAGGAAGAAAATCCAAATTTTTCTTCTGTTCGCTATAATATTATAGAATAATTGAGTCTTAACCGAACGTAATTATAGGCATTTACAGTCACGAGCCATTATTGCAGAGAGGTGCAAAAAAATAGAGTTAACATCTTATTTTAACTACAATCATAAATACCCAAATAAAGACATGTAATTCACAATAACTCATCTACAACATCATTAACTATATATATTGGTGTATAAATAGCTGTTTCAACCCTTATTTTATCACTCAACAAACTTCTCTCTTCACATCGGAATATTTCAATTTGACAACCTTGAATTCTCTTCATTAATATCGTAACTTTAGCACTTACACTAATGATTAACAACTCTTTACTTAAGCATCAATACAATTATGAAAACATTGATCCAAACAATTGTTTCAGTTCTAATCTTAACAAACCTAACATCATGCAAAAAAGATGATGACACCCCTTTAACAACTTGTGAAGACAAAGTTATAATAAGTGCCAGTGAATACCTCAATGCTCCAGATCATCACCTAACAATCAACAACATCGAAATCAAAGGGGATTGTCTGGTAATTGATTTCGGCTCAAGCGGGTGCGATGGAAGCACTTGGGTTTTGAAATTGATCGATTCAGATGTTATGATCGAAACCTACCCTCCAATAAGAAATCTACGGCTATCCCTGAAAAACGAAGAGGTATGTGATGCATACTTCACCAAAGAGGTATCGTATGACATCAGCAAGCTGCAAGTTGATGGCGATAAAGTCATACTCAACATTAAGGGGTTTGATGGACTGGTGTGGTATGAGTATTAATTTAAATGGGCATGATTGATAAATATAATATAAGCAATACAATCTCATAGCTATCATACATCAGCAAAATTTCACCGGAAAATAATACTTAGTTTTTTTATTGACACAGCCAAAAATCACAGGTAACTTTGTCATTTTATATGTCATTTTAACATCTGAATTATAGCCTATTATGATTTTAAACTCTCATATTCGGCAGACTTTATTCCTAAGAAACTTAATGCTGTTGGGGGTATTTACTACAATGAACTTTTGCAGTTTGGATGATGATCTTGTTAAAGAAGTAAAACCATTTCAAGTAAAACTAATTAATGAATATAAATTAGATAAAGTCGGCTGCTATTATAACAATATGCCCTATTATAATGCTTATACCAAGACAAGAATCCGGGTTAAGTCATATTCAGGGACACTAGAGTTAAAGAGTGATGAAAGATACTTTCTTCAGTATTCAGTTACATTAGGTCTGTATGACAAAGCTGAGTTTATGGAAGTAATATATTCTGAAAAATTCGAAGATGAAGGTAAATATTCATTTGATTCTAAGTTTATTGAGGGAAGTTTCACTAATCCAACTGGTCATTCTGGAAACATTCATTTCAATACCTCAAAAGAACACCACCAAGATTGGAGTGTTAAATACCGTACTTCATTTCAAAAATCCGATCTACCTATGATACTTATTATGGATTCTTTCAATAGGAGTCCAGAGGGAGTTCATTATCTAGAATGGATTGAAATTGAGAAATAATGATATCAAAGAACTTATTATCAGTAATACTTGCCATTATTATCTTACTCAATGGATGCTCAGGTTATAAGGAAGTTATAAAATCTGAAAATAGTATGCGTAATGCCAAAGAAGTGTATCTCTACTTTAATAAAAACTACTATAAACTTCATGAAATTATTGACTTTGAAACATATTATTCAGCCAAAGCAATTAAAATTGATAAGCTAACGCCACAATGGAAAAACCTTACGATTTATTCATATGACATGACAATTGTTGAACGAACAGACAACCTATTATCTATAAAAATTAATAAAACCGGGATTTATAAATATTCCAAAACACTCAAGGATGCAGACAAGACAATTTCAATTATAGGAACGATTATTATTGTAGCAATTATTATCACGGCAATAGTTGCGAATGAGGTCAATAACATGGAGGTTAATCCATTAAATAGATAAGTAATGATTGAACCAATCTACAGCGAATTCGATTTATCACCCGTAATTAATGTCTTAAACGAGCAAATTCATGAAATCGAATTCCGATTAATAAATAATGATACCGACCGTAAAGCTAGTCGTGAAAAGCTTAGGGGAAGGATTGAAGGTATTAAGAGGGGGATTGGGGAGGTAAAAAGGTTTGCTCAAAACACATCACACTTCTTGAATTAACACCCTTGATTTCAAAGCGTCAATGTCGTAACTTTCATCTTGATACCAGATATTATAGAACTTAAACAAAATATCATGAAACGATGTGGTTTATTCATTTTAAGCGCTGTATTAGCAATTGTATTTTCCTGCCAAACCCAAGAAGGTAAAGACCAATACTGTAAATCATCAGATGGTGTAAAAATCTGTTACACCGAATATGGTCAAGGTGAAGAATTAATCGTACTCATACATGGATGGTCATGTGATAAATCATACTGGAGTAAACAGGTTGATTACTTTAAACAAGAATATCATGTTGTAACTATTGATCTTGGTGGTCACGGAAAATCTGGATTAAATAGAGATAACTGGACAATGTCAGCTTATGGGGATGATATTAACTCGGTGCTTAAAAAAATGGACTTTCAAAAAGCGTACTTAGCTGGTCACTCAATGGGTTCAGATGTTATCTTGGAAGCAGCTAATAAATGGGGTGAGAATAATATTGAACTGTTTTTAGTGGACAGATTTAATGATACTCCAATGCCATGGATAGGTGAAAGCTTTGATAATTTTTTACAGCCATTCAAAGATGATTTTGTAACTGCTTCCTCACAATGGATAAAACAGGTAATGTTCGTGCCAGAATCTGATCCTGAATTAATTGAGTGGATAGCTAAAGATATGTCACAAGCTGATCCAAAAGTAGCATTATCGGCAATGGAGAACTTATTTAGTAACGATTACACTCCAATTATCAATCAATTAAAACAAAGGCATATACCAATGACATTAATTAATTCCGATTACCAACCATTAAAAATTGATAATCTTCAGAAGGTAGGCTTTGAAGTTGTTACTATGTCAGACTGTGGTCATTTTGTAATGATGGAGCAACCAGAAACTTTCAATAATATACTAAAGGGGATGATTGAAAAATATGATGAATCGGACTTAATTGTAGAGTGATGAACAAAACTATCAAATATGCATCAGGACACAAATGTGAAAGCATAGTTTTTGTCTATTCAGGTATGCATCGCTTCTTAATTAGAAACCAGTTACCTAAATTTTATTGACATTTGGTATAGGCAGCTTTAAATTTGACATTTATTCATCATATGAAAATTATCAGCTATACTATAGCCATATTTTTGATATTTGAATCTTGTAATAAAGATGTCGAAATTGTAGATGAGTCAAAACCTTTTTATTTTCATTACAAAACGGGATTATTTTGGGTCGAACTTACATTTCATGACAATTATTATAATAGCTTTCAATTTCCGATAGAAGGGCATCGATTTAGTATACCCAAAGGAGAAATAACAATTGATTCGGTTGGCAATTATTATTTAAACTATAAGTTTGAATTGCTATATGATCATGGGTATGGAATTCCTAAAGATACGTTAGAAAAATTTACATTAAATGAGAAGGGAACATTTACTTTTACTAAGAATTATCATCAGCGTGACAAGAGTAACTGGAATAGTTCAGATTACTTCACTGGAGTAATATATTTTAATCCAGATAATAGTTCAACATCATGGAGTAGTTCTTATTACAGTAGTCGTTACAATTTTGATTTAAACAATACACCTATCCGAGATGGTGAACTCAAAACACACTGGAGGTAATGAATTTCAATTAAAATAATCAGTTTAATAGAATACTCTAATTGACTTCTTCTGTAAAATAAGAAGAAGGTAAGTTTACATATTGACCTTCTCCCAAAACGTAGAGTTTTAATAGGACTGTAAATAGTCACCAGACCAATTTTAAGCACAAATAAAGGCACTATTGAAGCAAATAAAGTGCAATACCAGAATACTATTACAAAGTCATATTTGACCCCATAGGTGCTGAGAAAATGATTGCCCTAGTATTGCCAAATGAGAAGAGTAGTCAACCTCTACAAAAATTTGTAGTCACGGTAGATCATGTGGAATCCATAACTGGTATTGACTTCTTTTCAGGTCTTGAGGATTCGATTGAAAATCAACTGGAAGCTAGTTCCGATGCTTCATTGTGGACGTTTACTTCCCATAAATCAACCTACAAAACCGAGAGTTCGAATGAACCAACAAGTAAGCAATGTCTTGGGGTTAGGTGCAAGAATAAGACTACCAATGCAAATGGACATTGTCACGTGCACCAAGGGCAAGCATCGGGTGCGGTTAAAAAGATTGAAACAAAAACCACTCATAGCGGTCGATGTCAGGCAACCACTCAAAAGGGGACGCAGTGTAAAAGAAATGCTTCATCGGAGAGTCGATATCGCTGGCAGCATCAATAACGGATAATTAACATTACAAATTTCTCATTTTCGATATTTAAAAAGGGTGATAACATTCTGTTATCACCCTTTGTATTTAATTGGTTTTGAAGTCATACCAACACTTCCCCATAGATTGAAGTTACATCTTTCTCTTCAGCAAACACCGTACATCTAACTAAATCGTCCTCATATCGGTCTAGCATTTCCGGTTCACCATCCAACCTTTCATATTCGCCATTCTCGAACGTTTTTAAGGCTTCCAATATCATTTTCTTAATATTGTCATCCACGACATAGATGTATGGTGAAATGGTCTTATTTTCCCTCTTGTTGATGTAAACCTTCTTACCTCTCAATAATACCATGTCAAATGAATATTCTTCATCTTCTTTGACCTTTACTGCTGAATATTGAAGTGTAAATTGTGAACGTAGTTCTGTGCCATTTAACGTGGTTGGCTTAATTTGGGGGTGGTGGATAATATAAAATTGACGGGGTCTGGCTAGGTTTGTTATTATTTCTATTGGGGTCATAGAGTTGGGTTTAATTTGGGGTTGGTGGTGTGGCTACAATATTTTTTTCATATCAATAAACTCATAAAACAACTTTTTATTTGCATCACACCATACACCATTAATCTTACCTACATCTCTTTGCTTTATAACATCCTTTACATATCCTACCGCTTTTAATGGGTATTTAACTATGTCATAGTACTTAATATGGGGACGAAGTGAGGTAGTAGTTGCAATGAGAAGATTACGAATTTCTCATTTCAACTTCAACACGCACATTATCAGGCAACGCATCTTTAATTATATTATTCTTCAGTAAATAATCAATAACATCATCACGAAGAAGTTCTCCCGCATCAATTTCACCCTTCTTTAGAGGAACTTCCAAAATGAATTCATTATTTTCCTTATTATATATCCTAATTATTATTTCCTTTTTCTTTTTCATGTGTATTATCTTTAAAATAATGACTCCCAATCACATCCTTAGTAACCTGAATGTAATGCTCCATACTAACCAAATCGTTACCTACTACCTCTGCAATTATATGTATGGGAATACCCTTATTTAAACTATGAGTAATAAAAATTCTTTTTGCGATATGACTACTCATCCATTTATATAAAGGTCTTTTGTCCTCTTTACGTTTATTACCTTGCTTTCTTTTCTTTATATAGGGTTCATCCAAATTGGCTTCCTTCCCAATTATTTTCAGCTTAGCATTAAAACCAACGATACTAATTTTAGGTAGGTTATAATTATACTTTTCAAGAATTAGTCTAGCCTTCTTTATTATTGGCACATTTACGTCATTTCCAGTTTTTTCTTGATTTACACTCCAAAAGTTATCTTTTATTTCAGACTTGCTTAAACACTGAATATCTTTAAACCTCTGACCAGTATAACAAGCAAACAAGAATAAATCCTTAACCTTTTTCAAACCCGCATCCTCCAAAGTAAGATTTTCAACAATTACCAGTTGTGCTTCTGTTAAAATAGTATTATTTCTATGATTGATCACATTTGGCGGATCAAATTTTAACGTAGTATGATCAGAATCAAATTTACGAATCACACTCTTAACTACCCTTACTTTCTCCTTTATAGTTGAATTTAGACGCCCATTATCCAGAAAGTACTCAACAAACTCGTCAAAATGATGGTTATTCCATTTATGAATATCAATGCGACTCAGATTACATTTCTTTAAAGCTTCTAAACAGCTTTTAATATTAAGCAATCGCACATCGGTAAGTTTATTCCGATAGTCATACAAATGATTATCAAATAACACTTCAATGGTGTCTTTCTCAACATATGATATTTTAGCCTTTGTTATATCTTTAACAACAACATCACCTAATTTATCAACAATCGTTTGTGTTGGATAATATTCCAAATAAATATTTTCTATATTCTCAAGAATAATATTGATGTCACCTTTAAAGTGTTTTAAACTTTCTATTTCAGGAGTACGGTTAATAATCTTCTGACATTCAATCTGAATAACATCTAATACTTTGTTGAAGGTTGAGTTTTTTATGTAACTTCTATTCTTTTGTTTGTCCCAATTATCAAATGTTATTCTTAGATTTGGGATAACAAACTGAAGACGTTCACCAGAATGGTTAATTTTTAAGCTAATACGGCTATCTAATTTTTCTGGCTTACGGGTATCTTTTAAATTAAATTTTATGCTACTCATTATTCATAAGTCTATGGGAACAAATATAACAAAACTGGGAACAAAAACAGTTAAATGTTCCCAATTGAAAATATTTCACCTTTATTAATCAGATTGTTACTATTAATTTATATTTTTGATAAAATTATAAAACCATTTTATAAATCATTCAGATATGCTTAAGAATATTTTCCTACTGATTTCGCTAGCTCTTGTTTTTAGCTCATGCATTGTTTCAAAAAAGAAGTACGATGCTCTATTAATTGAAAAGAATCAGTTGGCTGACTATCTATCGGACAAGACCAAGGAGAACAAAGAGCTGGAAGGCAATCTGAACCAAGCAATTTCAGATTTCGAACTAATGAAAAACGATTTTGGAAAGAGCAACTCTTTACGTTCCGATGAAATTGCAGACTTGATGATTAAAGTTACAAAGCTCGAAGATGAGAGCATTGCTCTTAATACTAAGTTTAACGAAACCTTAGGCAAGTTTAAAGCCAAAGAGAAAGCGGGCTATTTAGCTGAAGAGGATTTAAAAAATTCTCAACGCATGATATCAGCATTGAAAAGAGATACGGCAAGCCTGCATTACTCTATACAAATGGCTAAAGACAGAAGCAGTAAACTACAAGAAGAACTTATGGCTTCGAAGAAGAAGTTAAGCGAAACGGGTTTGGCAAAGGTTGACTTGGAGAAAGAACTTGAAAATCAGACCAAGTCGATAAAAAACATGGAACAAAAGCTAATTAAAAGCCAGCAAAATATTTCAGAAGTATCAAAACTATTTATTGAGCTTCGCAAAGAACTACTAACAGCTAAATCGAACAATCAACCATTAGATCCCAATAAAAACAGCAACATCAATAAGATAGCCAAGCAACTAGGACATTATTAGAAATACATCAAACTTAAAATAGTAACCGTTACAATCATATATAAGATGGTTAGTGGAAATCCAATTTTAAAGAAATCCTTAAAATTATAGCCTCCAGGCCCATATACCATCAAATTGGTTTGATAACCAATGGGAGTAATAAAATTGGCCGCTGCTGCAAAAGAAACAACTAATACAAAAGGCATTGGATCGAATCCAAGATTTTTAGCGGCTGTAACAGAAATTGGAAATAAGATGGCGACGGCAGCCTTGTTTGTAATGTAAGCTGCCAATACAGAGGTAATAAGGTATATTCCTATCAATAAGGAAACCCTGCCAAAAGGTAGAAAAACAGAAATAACAAAATTAGCAATCATATCCGCCACTCCCGTTTTCATCATGGCTGTACCCAATGCTAGAGAGAGAGCTATGATTACACCTAAATTATAATCAATACTCTTAGGCAAATCCTTTGCCGACACTACCTTCAGCAAATTGATCATTGCCAAAACAATTAATAAACCAAGGAAGAGTGGTACCAATTTTACAGCAGCTAAGAAAATAGCCAACAAGGTGCCTCCAAATAAGGCCCAAATCTTGTATCGCTCCGGTTTACGCAATTCTTTCACACGAGATATCACATAGAAGTCGATCTGATTTTGAATGTGTGAAGTAAAATTATCACCAGCTAACAACAACAGTACATCACCCGCTTTTAATTTCAAATCATCTATAGCACCTTTAATTCGTTCTCCATTTCGATGAACTGCGAGTAATGCAGAATCATAATTACCTCTAAAATAAATATCTTTTACCTGTTTAGATATCAAGGAGCTATTGTGCGATATCACTATTTCAACAATTTGTGATCGTTTCAACTTCGACATCATCCCCACCGACGGCACAACCAGATCACTGGTATCGGCTAAAAGTCGAGCAATATTAGTATGATCGCCAGCAAAGCGCAATAAATCACCCTCCTCCAAAACAAAATTACCTTCACGAATTTGAAAGATCTCTTTTCCACGACAAATCTCCACAACCAGCAATCCATATTTACCTTTAATATCAACGTCTTTAAGCACCTTTCCAATTAAACTCGACTGGTTCCTAACTTCCGCTTCAACAAGGTAAGTTCGTTCCGACTCCTTAAAAACGTCAATTACCGTAGTCCGATTTGGCAACAACCTGTAACTAAAGAAATACAAATACAAGAATCCAAGAATTAACATAGGGAAACCCACCCAAAAGAAATCAAACATCTCCAATTGCCTCATACCTGGAATGATGTCCTGATCATTTACCATACCACCTACAATTAAGTTGGTAGACGTTCCAATTAAAGTAACACAACCGCCAAGAATAGCAGCATACGATAAGGGAATTAATAATTTGGATGATGGTACATTATTACGCTTACTCCACTGGTGTACATAGGGCATCATAACCGCAACCAAAGGTGTATTATTCAAGAATGCTGAAAAACCACCAACCCATAGCATCATTCGGAGTAAAAAGCTCTTATACGTGGATGAAACAGGAAAAATACGTGCAAAGAATATTTCAATAACGGATGTTTGCCGAATGGCATCCCCCAAGAGTAATAACATAATAATGACCGCAACCTGTTCATTTGCAAATCCCGCCAGAATCTCCGAAGGTGTTAAGATTCCAAACACACCCAATGTCATTACTGCTATAAAAAATGTAAATGCCGCCCCCATCAATTCCTTGTATAAGGAAATCAATATGAAAGCAATCACCACAAAAACTATAATAACATCAAAATGCTGCATGTGTATGGGGTCAAATAATATGCTTATTTTTGTCAATTGCTTAAACAAACGCAAGCCAAGCAAAAATATGAATTAATAATGAATATTCGAATTTTAGTGAGATTACATGAGCGTTTGTTATTTATCCAGCATTGTTAGACACATTTATGAAACGAGCCATGAGAATTGCTTCACACACATGTGCATGATTTATTTTGGCAAGTTCCATGTGGCAACAAAGAACAAAATACAAACACATGAATCGAAAAATAGAATTATTAGCTCCAGCAAAAAACCTCGAATGCGGCGTTACAGCCATTAATCATGGTGCAGATGCTGTATATATTGGTGGTCCAGGTTTTGGCGCAAGAAAACAAGCCGGTAATTCCGTTGAAGATATAGAAGAACTAATCAAACATGCTCATCTCTTTAATAGCAAAGTATATATTGCCATTAATACTGTGCTGTACGATAAAGAATTGAAAACGGCGCAGGAGTTGATTCATCAAATGTATCAGATCGGAGCCGATGCCATTATTATTCAGGATATGGGTCTATTAGAAATGGAACTACCTCCCATTCCAATTCATGCAAGTACACAAACCGATAATCGAACAGTAGAAAAAGTCAAATTTCTGGAAGAAGTTGGGTTTGATCAAGTGGTTCTTGCCCGTGAATTAAGTTTAAATCAAATAAATAAGATAAGCTCAAAAACAAATGTACCATTAGAATACTTCATACATGGTGCACTTTGCGTTTGCTACAGTGGCCAATGCTATATGAGTGCAGCTATTAATGGGCGCAGCGCAAACCGTGGCGAATGCGCCCAACCTTGTCGATTAAAATATTCATTAAAAGACAAAAACGGCAAACTTATTTATAAAGACAAACACCTTTTATCATTAAAAGACCTGAATCAAACAAAAAATTTAGAACACATTATAGATGCCGGAATAACATCGTTTAAAATTGAAGGGCGCTTAAAAGATAAAGACTATGTTGCCAATATAACAGCTCATTACCGCCAGCAGCTAGACCAAATTATTGACAAAAGAAGTGACTTGGTAAAAGCCTCAAGCGGCAGAAGTATAAGTAAATTCAGTCCCGAACCACAAAAAAGCTTTAATCGTGGGTTTACTCATTATTATTTAAATGAAAGAAGTGATAAACCTTGGTCGATTCACACCCCTAAGGCTTTGGGAGAAAAGGTAGGGCGCATAACGCATATTGAAAATAAACATTTCGAAATAGATACAAACTTAACTCTTCACAATGGTGATGGGCTTTGCTTCTTAAATAAAAAAAAGCAATTATCTGGTTTCAATATCAATACAGTTAATGGAAAACAAATAGTTCCAAACCAAATGAATGGTTTATCAAAAGGTCTTGAACTATACAGGAATCACGACATTAGTTTTCAGCAAGAAATAAATAAAAACCAAACGGTACGCAAAATTAACATAGACCTCTCGCTAGTTGAAACTAACAAAGAGCTAACTCTCAACTTATGTGACTCTGATGGCCTTATCAGTTCCAACACACTAGATATTTCAGATG
Source organism: Carboxylicivirga fragile (assembly GCA_025499625.1). Classification (GTDB taxonomy): domain Bacteria; phylum Bacteroidota; class Bacteroidia; order Bacteroidales; family Marinilabiliaceae; genus Carboxylicivirga; species Carboxylicivirga fragile. The sequence goes on from JAFMVD010000020.1 coordinate 25,184, forward strand.
CAGAATTGGCGAAGGATGCAAACAAAACATTAACTCAAATAGAGAAACAATTATCAAAATTTGGCAACACACCTTTTGAAGTAAATAATCTTAGTATCGAATTCGACAACACTTGGTTCGTACCAATGTCGCAGCTCAATCATCTTAGACGAGAATTATGCGAACAACACATCTCAAAGCGCATTCGATTATACAAAAGAACAGAAAGAGCAATAAGTCCTAACAACATTCCTTTTCCAACAAAAAAAGTGGACTTTAAAGCAAACATCACAAATCAAAAGGCTAAAGAATTTTACGAGCGACACGGCGTTACATTAAGTGATTGGGGGTATGAAAAATCAGCCCCTCACTCTTCTATTGAAGTAATGAGTACCAAGCATTGCATACTATACATGGAAGGCAAATGCTTAAAAGAACACCCGGAAGCCAAAGGTTTACTTCCTCTCACACTATTTAATGAGAAAGACAGTTACCATCTCGCCTTTGATTGTCAAGCGTGTGAAATGAAAATAATAAAGGCATAAAAAAGGCCGATTTCCAAAGATAGAAACCGGCCACTATTTTATTCAGACAATCAACTTTTTCACCAATCTAAACTAACTTGAACGCCAGCTTTCATCCATCTTCCAGGTTGTGGAACATTTCCTAAATCATAATAATGCGTATCAAATAAATTATTAGCATCAATAAATACTTTGTATTTCTTCTCACTCCATTGCAAACGAAGATCGGTTAACCAGAATGGCTTATAATCTACAATATCCATTGATGGGTATGATTCATAAGAACCTTGCCTATCCTGATATATTGTCTTTACCGATAAACTTAACTTCTGAAACACACTCACATTTAGGCCAAGTGTCACTTTATTCTTTAGATAATCAAGCAAATAGACAGATTCATAATCCGCAGGCACATCCCCATTAGCTTGATCAAGATATGAATAACCTACTTCAAAATAATTTAATAGAATATCGCCAAATAATGCATCAAAGTCTAAACGGCCATCAACCTGAAAACCAAACGTATTAATATCAGATAAGTTTCTTGGTGTATATGTTGCTTCACCACCAGCTTTACCCCAATCAATTACATTGTCTGCTTTTCGGAGATACATACTAGTTTGACCAGTTATCCAACTCCTTGATAACCTAAGGCCTCCTTCATATGTCCATGCCTCACCTGGCTTTAACTCAGGATCCCCTTCTGCAATAGGACCATCGTAAAACAAATCAGTAAAAGTAGGTAAATTCAAAGCTTTATTAGCACTAGCAAAAACTTTAACATTATCATTAAACCAATAACTGGCATCAATACCTGGGAAAAAATCAACTTTAAATCCTAATGATGAATTCCAATTCATTAATACTCCTGCGGAAACAGAAAAACGATTATAAGTGTAAACATGCTCAATGAAAGATGAGGCATTATTTCGGTGATATGATTTGTCGAACTGTGCATCATGTCCTGGCACATCAATTGGGTTTGCCATTAAATTACCCAAATTATTACTCCAGACATTTTCTCCACGCATCTCTCCACCCAAAGAGGTAGTTCCTAAAAACCAAGGCATCGAAGCATTAACACTTGCTCCATAAACATCAGTTAAGTGATGATTATCATAGAAGCTTGGGTCCTCTTTTTTAAGCATATAACGATCTTGATGTCTTCTCCAGTATAATTTAGGCGAAACCTTAACAATAGATCCTGCCGTTAAAGCGACAGAAGCAAATGTTGTTTTATTTGTCTCGAATTGATTAGGAAAACTTGCTGGATAAAAAGAATTGGCTCCGAATTCCTTTTTGCTTTGTCCTAGCTGAAAATCAAGCTTCTCATGTCCAAAATCTAATTGACCTTGGTAAAATAAACTATGACCTTTAAAGTCAGTATTATGGATATAGCCATCGCTTGAGGCAATATCAGCAGCTACATAACTTTTTAATATACCAGTGTTAATGGTAGAATTGGCAGCAACATTGTAGAGCCCATGTTCGCCTGCCATGGCATTTACGGTAAGATTATCATTCTTTTTTGAGCCAGTCACAAAATTTATGGCTCCACTAAAAGCTCCTGGCCCATATACACGAGCACCAGGTCCTTCCAATATTTCAACACGCTCAATGCTTTGCATGCTGACGGGTAGATTTAAACTAAGGTGACCTGTTTGCGGATCAGTAACATTAATGCCATTAAACAGAATCATCACCTGGTCGAATGAGCCGCCTCGAATACTCACGTCGGCCTGAATACCTAGCGGGCCACGTTGGCGAACATCTACATTTAAAGCATAACGTAACAAATCCTGAACGCTATGCACTGGCAGGGATTCAATCTCCTTTCTGGAAATAACATGTAGAACGCGTCCCACCTCGGAGTAAACCGCTGGCGAACGACGAGCCGAAACCTCGACCTCCTCAAGATTTATTTTCTTATTTATCGAAGCAGTATCCGTTTGTGCAAAAGTTTGCTTCATACCAAACAAGCAAAAATAAGCCGCCATTAAAGTTCCTATTTTCAGCACTCGGTTTAAACTATTGAATATGGCATAGTTGTTGCCTTTCCACTGCTTAAAACACATCACATTCACACTAAAAAAATTATTCTTTTTCATCATTAAAAAATTAAAATTATAAGAAGCCGCAAAGGTAAAAAAAAAGGAAAGCTGCACATGGTTATTAACCGTTAATTAGAGACTTATTCTACGACATTAAACCATGCCAGTGTTCTTTGCATTCAACTCGTTTAAGGATTATTTTAAAACCCCTTTATTTTTGATTAAATTAGCCTGCTATAACTGGTAAGAAACATGATACACACAACACATAATTCACTGATTTCCATATTAACCTTTCTTTTTATATGCATTGGGGCAAGCGGGCAAGAATATTCAAAGAATGAAAATGGCTATGGCATCAAAGAAAAAATAGAGATTGAAGCGGATGGAATTAAGCTGCTGGAATTAAAAAATCAACACGGAAATATTACAATTGAAGGTTGGGACAAAGAAAATATTGAAATACATACACTGATCAATGTTAACTCACCAGGACCAAATGGAGCCGAAGAAGTGCTTGATTTTATTTCTATTCAACGTGCCCAACTAGGAGAAAAATTAATATTTCGCACTCAATTTGATGAAGAGTTTTTCTCAAATTACCCATTCAACATCGAATACCACATTAAACTGCCAAGTCGATTAAACCTAAAAATTAAAAATAAACTTGGTGATATAATCATTCAAAACATTCTTGGCCAAATCATTCTTGATCAATCATATGGCCGTTTACATTTGCTTCAATCAAATAATTTAATTCAGCACGAACTTAAATTGAATTTTATTGAAGCTTTGGTTGAAAAAACAAACGCTGTTAATGGCACTTTTTCGAATTGTACTTTTAGTGCAGACAGCTTAATTCAACTCGATGCTGAGAGTGAATATTCGATGCTAACAATAGAAAATAGCGCAAGAGCAGATATTAAATCATTTACAGACAGAATACAACTCAACAATTGCGACAGTGCAACAGTACAGGGTAAGCAGTTAATCGCTCAATGCACAAATTTAAATAGCTACGGCCATTTTGAGATAAATAATGGCTTGCTAAATATCGACCTAAAAGAAAGTATTAAGCAATTAACGGTTTCAAATCAAAATGTCAACACAAGCATTAAAGTACCTGGCTCTTTAAGCTATCATTTAAATGGAGAAGTTACTAGTGGTAATTTTTCCCATCCCAATGCATCGTTGCTACGATTAATTAAAGAATACGATAAATTATCATTTTCCGGAAAAATTGGCAGCGACGAAATAGTCACTTCTGAGTTTATCTTATTTAACGAACATTCCGATTTAAACATTCAAAACAAATAACTATGTCAGCAGCCGACCATATTTTTAAGTTAAGAAGTTATATGGGCTCACTAGGAGTTGATGCCTATATTATTCCGAGCAGCGATCCACATTTAAGTGAATATATTGCAGACCACTGGAAGTTTAGAGATTGGCTTTCGGGCTTTACTGGCTCGGCAGGCACTTTAGTTGTTACAATGGAAGGTGCTGGTTTATGGACTGATTCACGCTATTTTCTTCAAGCCGAAACACAGCTGGACGAAGCTGAGATCACCTTATTTAAAATGGGGGAAGCTGACACGCCGGATTATAAAGATTGGCTAAGCGTGGAATTACACTCAGGAAGTGTTGTTGGCATTAACGGTAAAATGATAACCGTAAATGCTTATCGCGAATTGGCCAAAACACTAAAAAAAGTTGACATACGTCTGGATGGCAGACTTTCACTTGAAGATGAAGTTTGGGAAGGACGCCCTCCAATTCCGGAAGATGGTATTTTTGAATTAGAAACTAAATATTGTGGTGTCAGTCGAAAAGAGAAAATCCAATTCATAAGAAAGTTGATGAAGGAAAAAGGCGCTACACATTATGTGATTGCGGCTTTAGACGAGATTGCCTGGTTCTTAAATTTCAGAGGAACTGATGTCTCATTCAACCCTGTTTTCCATTCCTATCTGATCATAACTGAAAATCAGATTAATCTGTTTATTGATCCACATAAATTAACTTCTACCTTAGGTAAACAGCTAACTAGCGAGGGAATTAAAATATTCTTATACAACGATTTTTATGCCTTCATAAAAGACATGTTACAAGATTCAATAATTCTTGTAGATCCAAATCGTGTTAACAGTTCTGTTTTCAGTCACCTCCCATCGCAAGCTGCAAAAATTGAAGAAGAGAGTTTGATAAACCAATTAAAAGCCATTAAAAATCCTACGGAAATAGATAACATTCGTAAGGCAATGGTTAAAGATGGGGTGGCTGTAGTGCAGTTCCTTCACTGGTTAGATAGCGCTATTGGTAAAGAATATATTGATGAGTATTCTGCAGCAAAGAAACTGAAATCATTTAGAAAGCAACAAGAAAACTATCAAGGCGATTCGTTTAATTCCATAAGTGGTTATGCCGGCAATGGCGCTATTGTTCACTATTCTGTTGAAAAAGATTCGGCAGCAGAACTTAAACCTCAAGGATTTTATCTGATTGATTCAGGCGGTCAATACCTCGAAGGAACAACTGATATTACTCGCACAATAGCACTTGGCGAATTAAGTTCGGATGAAAAGAAAGATTTCACGCTAGTATTAAAAGGACATATAGCCCTCGACAAAGCAACTTTCCCACAAGGCACACGTGGTGTTCATTTAGATATTTTAGCTCGTCAGGCACTTTGGAGTCAAGGCTTAAATTATGGACATGGCACCGGACATGGTGTTGGCCACTTCTTGAATGTGCATGAAGGCCCACAAAGCATTCGTCCACAAGACAATGGAGTTGAGTTGAAGGCGGGCATGATTACTTCGAATGAACCAGGGATTTATCGAGAGGGCAAACATGGAATTCGTATCGAAAACCTTATTCTTTGCAATAAGGCCTTAAGAAGCGAATTCGGTAATTTCATGAATTTCGAAACACTTACACTTTGTCCTATTGACTTAAATGCCGTTGATACAAACCTACTTACTGATGAGGAGAAGATCTGGTTAAACGATTATCATTCAAAAGTGAGAGATTTGCTAGAACAGCAACTTGAAGGTGATGTAAAAGAATGGTTAAAATTAAAAACTCAATCCATCTAATTACATGCTTTCAATCTGCATTCCGGTATACAACTACGACCTTCGTCCTTTAATAACTGAATTAATTAATCAAGCCAGGGTTATAGATTTAAACATTGAAATAATTGTATATGACGATGGTTCTGACCAAAGTTTTAAGAATCTATTTGCAGAATTAAAAACTATAAATGAAGTTCGGTATTATGAAGCAGCAGAAAACATAGGATGCGCCGCCACACGAAATCAAATGGCGGTTTGGGCTAAGTTTTCTAATATACTTTTTATAGATAGTGATTCTGCTTTGCCAAAAAACTACCTTAAGAAATATCAACCATTATTAAAAAGCGACATTTTAATAACTTATGGAGGACGTGTGCACCCCATAAAGTTACCGTCGGCAGATAAATCCTTAAGATGGAAAGTTGGTAAAAAAAGGGAAGATTTTAACGCTGAACAAAGGCGAATTATTCCCAACAAAAGTTTTATGTCCAACAATTTTCTGGCTAAAAAAGAACTATTTGATAAAGTTAGCTTTAACGCAAGCATTAAACGATCGGGGCATGAGGATACAATGTTTGGTATTGAGCTTGAAGAAAAAGGAATATGCATTAATCACATTGATAATGCTGTCACACATATTGGTCTGGAGAGTAACGATGAATTCATATTAAAAAACAGAAACCGACTAGAAACCTTAAAACTCATAATGAGTGTTAAGCAAAACAACAAGCTGGTAAAAAAAAGAATAAAAATTATCAAGTATTATGAACTTAGCAAGTTGGCAGGCTTATTGCCTATCATTAGATTTGCATATCGAAAAACCAATAAAGCAATTGAAAAATCAATGCATTCAAAGAGTCCAAATTTGTGGCTGTTCGATTTTTATAAATTAGGTTATTATTCAACACTTTGATCAGAATAACAGAAATTACAATCATGAATATAAAATACATACCCCTCTTATTCATACTACTTATTGCTACATTTAGTAGTAATGCACAAGGCCATAATATTAATGTATCAGTAAGCAATAGCAATGACACATCTATCATCTTAGGTTACCACTTTAACAAACAGATGTTAGTGCAAGATACTGCCTATATCAATCCTGAAGGCGGTTTTACTTTTGAAGGTAATGCCCCTTTAAAACAAGGCATTTATGTTATATATCTCAATAGCGAAAAACTATTTGATGTTTTAATTGGTAAAGAGCAGAAGCTAAATATAAATATTGACGCCAACAACCTACCTCATTCCATTATAATCAACGGCTCTAATGAAAGCAGTAATTTTTTAGAATATCAAAAGTTTATTCAAACAAAACAACGTGAAGCTAAAAGCATACAAGATGTATTAAAAGCTGAAGAAGAGACTAGTAATAAAGAGAAACTACAACAACAACTTCGGGACATGGGTGATGAAGTTCAACAGAAAGCACTTCAACTCATTCAAGCCAACCCAAACACATTTCTTGCATCATTCTTACAAGGTCTTCAAGAAGTAGAAGTGCCAGAAATGAATGCTCCCGAAGGTACTGCAAACCCTGATTCTATAATACAACAGAAACGATTTGATTATTACAAAGCACATTATTTCGACAATATCGACTTTCAGGATGAACGTTTTTTACGCACGCCTTATTTCGCTAATAAAATTGAACGTTATCTGAGTCAGGCACTTGTTGTACCCGACACAATAAACAAAGGGATAGACCAGATGATAGAAAAAGCTGAAGGATGTGATGAAGTTCAAGACTATCTTATTAAATTCCTATTCAACTGGGCCAACGAAAGCAAAGTAATGGGAATGGATCGTGTAATGGTTCATGTTGGTGAAAAATATTATCTCAGTGGAAAAGCCGATTGGGCCAATGAGGAGTTTATTGCCAAACTACAAGAGCGCGTTGATAAACTCAAACCCAATTTAATTGGCAATATTGCCCCGGATTTTAAGATGGAATCAATTACTGGAGAAGTTTTTCGCTTAAGCGAAATAGATGCCTTATTTACAATTCTCATCTTCTGGGAGCCCGAATGCGGCCATTGCGAAAAAGAGGTCCCTAGATTAAATAAAGAAGTGTGGCAGAAATATGCCGATAAAGGGGTTAAAATTATAGCAATCTACACACAGCATGAAAAAGAACCTTGGCAAAAATTTATAGAAGACAATGCATTAGAGGAATGGATTCATTTATACGACCCCTATAATAAAAGTGGTTTTAGAAGTAACTACGATATTTATAGTACACCTGTCATATACATTCTTGATAAAAACAAGCAAATCAAAGCCAAACGACTAGCAGCTGAACAGATTCCAGGATTTCTGGACCATTATTTAAAGTTATTGTAAATGAAGATCTTATTTTTAAATATAGTTGTACTTTCATTGATTTCATTATCAGCCTGTAAGGACCACAGTAAGGAACTTCCTGCGCCTACGGTTTACTTGGATATGCCGGAGGGTGGTTTTGATATTGATAAGGACAGTACATTAGTAATTATTCCAAAAATCACCTATGATGAAGGATCTAATTATGAATGGATACTAGATGAAGAGCTTGTTCAAACAGAACGTGACCTGGTATTTGAAGACCAAATTTTAGCTACTTTCAATTATACCTTTACGGTAACGACTTCGGCAGGATCGGATCAAATGGAAATTCCGGTTCACAATCTTGACATTGTAACTTTCGATGATTTTGAGAATCTTAACGACGATGGCTATAATAATCAAGCTGATGGAGGGTATTTTGTATTTGATCACATTGAGTTCAGTAACCACAACCCCGATGCTAATATTGAAACCTGGAGTGGTTTTGCCGTAAGTGATAATACGGATAAAATAACCGGTGATGCATCAAATCAATTTAGTGTTTACAATTCATCCGGTGCCGATGACTCAAAGCTATTTTCTGTATTCAAAGAATCAGAGAGTATAAATCACCACATTCGTTTTAGCGACGGAAAAAGTCATGCTATTAAATCGATAGAAGTTAACAATACAACGCTTGCCTATATAAGCATGAACCAATTCTTCGAGAAAAAGGAAGATAAAGATTTCTTTTTATTGACCATTACAGGATACGACGAAAGCGGAGCAACTACCGGAGTAGTTGAATATTATTTAGCCGATTATCGTTTTGAAACCATAGCCGAAAGACAAATTATTTCATCCTGGTCAACAGTTGACCTTGAGGATTTAGGCAATGTGGTTTCCATTGGGTTTAAATTGACTTCATCAATTAATGACCTTGAAGAAAACCAGATACCTTCGTATTTCTGTCTCGACAACTTAAAGGTTAAATCTTAGAAATATTACCTAATTAACAACATACGCTCGGTTGATTGCTCAACAGCACCCTTAAATACAACAATGTAGAGGCCACTACCTGCATTAGCGGGTAATTTTAATTCGCCTTTTTGTTCGCCATCTCGTGTGTAATTTATTAAAAGCTGCCCGTTAACAGTATATACTTCAACCGATCTTAAATCCTCAATATTTGTTTGATACTTCAAGTAACCATTACGAACAGGATTTGGACTAATTGCTGTAAAACCTGGGCTTTCAACATCAGTGCTACATACTTCGGTTGACAAACTCATATCAGAACCTAGGAAATCAAACCAATAAGCCCCATAATCATCTTGTGGATGTAAAGTACTAAAGGCTTTCCATGTTCCATTGTCTTTGATAAATGCTTTATTGCAAGGCAAAGCAGCACCCGACTCAATCACATTATAAAGAGAAAATGTATCTACTGAACTAGGGTTATTTAACTCTATGCCAATAAAAAATGAACCATTAATGGTTAATGGATCTTCAAACTCAATCAGCGTTTCTCTTGAGTACATTGACTTTAATGTAATATTATTCTTCTCAGCCAAAATAGTTGTTGGTTCATCATTATCACTTGACCACACTTTAACATTGATGGTTTCATCCGAATTATATTTACTTTTTGCCGGCAACACGTAAACTCCATGTAACGTTGCTGAACTATATTCTGTAAATTGATGTGCAAAGGCCGAATAGTTTCGTTCGTTATTCCCTCCCCAAGAGCCTTTAAAGTTATTACTGTATAGGGTATCTGGTGCCAAACCATCAGTTAAAGAACTAATGCGTTGAATATTTCCTTCATAAAAATCGAAGCCAACCAAGTCATTTACATCTGTACCAGCTGGATCGAGCCATTTGGCCAATTGCTTAGTATCTTCCGGATGGTTATCCCATGCTCTATTAAGGCGCGCGTAATAATCGTTGTATGGATTACCACAATAAGCCTCTCCACCAGAGAGAAAGCCAATTAGTTTATCTTCCTGAGTAAATAAACCAGAGCCTGACGATCCGCCCTCAGTAACACCACTCTCCCACTCAGCCACTTCCCAATGACAATCAGCAATAAATTTTCCTCCAAATATAAAATCTTCTTCTATTGGAATAGTTTTAGTAACAGAAACTTTTTTAATATCTCCACTTGGATGATGCACAGAAAAGGCATTTTGACTTAAGTTAGTAGTCCTATCCCATCCTGCCCAATAAGGTCGATATGTTTCTGGTGGCATGCTGGACATTTCAAGTAAGGCAAAATCCATATTCTCAACATAAGCCCTCACATCAGCTCCTGATAAGGTTTGGGCATCGGTACCAGCCAGTGCTACACCACACTTTGGTGATTCAAAATTAAAGTAAAATATAATGTTTTGTGCTGTTTGATCTCCATCGATGCAATGACCAGCTGTTGCAAGATATGCTTTCCCATCATACTCAGTATTATTTACCATAGTACCTGAGCATAAATAAGAACCATGACCAATCTGTACAACCATTTTACATACCGATCGCTTTATTTCATCGGACAAACCATCATCACAGTTAACATCAATATTACAATCACCTGAATCATTAAAATCACTGAAGCGTTTCAAATAATCAAACACCCCCAAATAATCGTGATTTACTGCGCTAATTTGCAATTCATGATCATAAGCATTATAACTTTCACTTTGCAGCTCAACAATAATTTCATCACCCATAACTGGTGCTATTGCAAATAAACCTGATTGTTTATTATTTTCTTCAGTGAAAGAGCCTAGAATATGGCTCCCCTCCTTGTTATAAACAAACAGCTTAGCACCTTCTAATAGTTTAAATTTATCAAAAATCAAATTCAGACTTTTTGCACCTGCGGATTTTAATGCCAATCGCCAAACCATTTTTCCATCCAACCCTATCTCCCAGCTACCTGAATTCTTTGGTGTATAATCCACAAAAATTGCTTGAGCAAACTTTAGCGGTCCTACCTTATTCAGCTCATCTTCTCTCATTGCTTTGGCCATCGGTTCAAGATCTGCACTTAATTCAATTGATTGTAAGTTGTCATTTACAAAATCAGGAGAACCACCATGCGATACTTGCGCACTTGACCAAAAACCAATAAAAAATAACGGAAGTATTATAATCTTTTTAAGCATACAACTTTCTACAATAATATCATTAAAAGGTTTCGGAATCCACAATCATTTCTTCGCATTTGATTCTCTTTTTCGAGAAATCGATTGACCTCGCTGTACCATTCTACGAAATAATAAATAACGTTTAATGCGACCATGTTTCCCCATGCTATCATGAACCAAAGACCATGCCATTACTAAACTGGTTACAACTATGGATAATAACAGAATTCCCAATTCAAAATCATTAATACGAAACTCCTTCGGAATGGCAAAAAAGAGCAAAACAGATATTAATCCACGAGGCGCTATAAAAAACTGAGGAAAATAATCGCGTTTAAAAATGAGCTTAAAAATTAACCATCGAAAGCCATACATGCCCACTATAAAGTAAGTAGTAAGCATTAGTATGGACGGTACAAAAACACCCGCAAGCGTGATGGATATACCTAATACAAAGAAAAAGAAAGTGCGAACTACAAAAGAACTCTCTCGGGTAAGAAGCTTAAACTCACCAAGCACCTTTGTTACATTCGCCTCATCGAGAAAACGTTTTAATTTGCCACTAAAAAACAGTGTTCGATTCTCTAATATTAATCCAAACACTAAAATCATTAAAAGGGATGACAGATGGAATAGTTTACCTATGCCATAGATGAGCACTAAAACGGCAAAAAATAAAAAGAGCTTAACATCTGAGCGCATTTTCTGAAACAAGAAAATCATGGCATAGGAAATCAACACACTCAGCACTAAGGTACCACCAATATTAGAAAGTACATTAAGCCCAACCATAGTTGCACCTTGTGTATCCAGGTTTTCGACCAAAAGGTAGAAAAACATAATTCCAAGAATATCTGATATGGTACTCTCGTAAATAAGAAACTCTCGTTTTTCACGATTAAGGCCGGCAACACTTGGTATAACGATAGCACTGCTAGTTATAGCTAATGGGATTGCATAAATTACGGCTGTTAGCCAATCCATATTACCTATGAAAAACTGAATACCATAGGCTAGAAAAAAAGTATTAAAAAAAAGAGACAAGGTGGCAACCAAGGATGATTGCCAGATAATTTTAACTTTACTCCGCTTCAACTCTAAATCTAAAGCCGCCTCTAGCACTATTAGTATTAAACCAACAATTCCTAATATCTCCAATGGCAAAAACCAATCCGCTTCATTAAATTCAAAACCGATTAATTCTTTAACTGCATATCCAGAAACAATTAACAATATGACACTTGGAATATTAGTTTTACGCGCAATAACATTAAACAAATAAGAAACTATAATCACTATAGCAGCACCAATTATTAAATAATATGCATTTATACCCTCCATAACCCTTATTATATTTGGATTAAGATATAAAAAAATTGCCACAGACAAAGTCCATGGCAATCTTTACTATTTCGATTATCAATTATTATTGATACACTTTACAAGTTACTTCTCCAGAAAGAACACTCAAAGCATTATCTGCCAATGCTTTCATTTCATCCTCTCCAGGATATACTTTCATTGGAGCAATCCAATCAACCATGGCTTTAATGTATGCAATTACCGTCTTATCATGAGCAATACCTCCAGTAATTACAATACCATCTACTTCACCTTTTAAGACAGTAGCACATCCTCCAATCGTTTTAGCTATCTGATAAGCCATTGCAGTTAGGATTAACATATTATGCTCATCTCCTGCTACGGCTTTTGCTTCAACTTCATGGGCCTGATTAGTTCCTAAATGCGCAACCATACCACCTTTACCGTTCACTAACTTACGCATTTCTTCATAAGTATGTTTTCCGCTGAAACACATATCAATTAATGCACCGGTAGGCAAAGTACCTGCACGCTCAGGTGAAAATGGACCATATCCATCCAAAGCATTATTTACATCGATCACTTTTCCCTTACGGTGAGCTCCAACAGAGATACCACCACCAAGGTGAGCAACAATGACGTTAATATCTTCATATTTACGATCAATTGCTTTGGCATAATTCTTTGCTACAGCTTTTTGATTTAAGGCATGAAATACTGAACGACGTGGCATGTCAGGGTGCCCGGTAACGCGAGCTACATCTTCCAACTCATCAACCACTACAGGATCAGCAATAAAAGCGCGTGCATTAGGAATAGTTTTAGCAATATCATCAGCAATTAAACCTCCTAAGTTACTGGCATGCTCTCCTAATACTCCTTTTCGCAAATCGGCTTTCAAAGGCTCATTTACCTCATAAACACCCGACTCAATAGGCTTAACCAAACCACCTCTACCAACAATAGCATCAAAATCATCGATTTCAATATCTGCTTGAATCAGTTCGCTAAGTATGGTCTCTTTACGAAACTCAAATTGAGCTGAAATATTTTCAAACTGAGCTAATTGCTCTGATGAATGTCTCAAAGTCTTAAGAAAAACAGACTCACAACCTTGATAAACTGCAATCTTTGTTGAAGTAGAACCAGGGTTAATGACTAGAATTTTACTACAATTCATTACTTGTTCAATTTTGGGATTTTCATAAACATCCGCTCGCAAATGCAAGCGGATGGTAATATATTAAGCCATTGCGGCTAAAAGAATACTGTTGTATTTAGACTCTTCCGAATCGCTTCGGGAAGTTAATACGATTGGAGCTGTGGCACCAAGTATAACCGAGGCAACCTTTGCTTTTGCAAAGAAAACCAAAGTTTTATACAAAACGTTTCCAACTTCAATATCTGGCATTAACAACAAATCAGTATCACCAGCAACTTCACTCTTGATACCTTTATGCTTAGCACTTTCAAAACTAATTGCATTATCAAAAGCCAAAGGCCCATCAATCAGGCAATTTTTAATCTGATCACGCTGATTCATTTTTGATAGTAATGCGGCATCAAGCGTTGCTTGCATACTTTCATTCACCATCTCAATGGCACCCAATACTGCAACCTTAGGTTTTTCAATACCCATTTTATTCAGGTACCCCACTGAATTATTCACAATGGCGATTTTATCCTTCAAGTTAGGCGCAATATTCATTGCCACATCCGTAATAGCAATCAACTTATGATAGGTTTCAACCTCGAATAAAGCAAAATGGGAAAGCAAACTACCAGTACGCAGTCCCCAATCCTTGTTTAGCACACCTTTAAGTAAAACTGGCGTTGCTACTTTACCTTTCATCAAGATATCTGCCTTGTTATCATGCACCATACGCACAGCTAATTCAACAGCCTTCACATCATCCAACTCATGAATAAATGTTGCACCAGTGAAATCATAGCCTTTTTCGGCAATAATAGTCTCCGTATCAGGGCGTGATCCAATTAAAATAGGCTCAATAATATCAGCTTGAAAAGCACTATGTACAGCATCAAGCGAATGCGCGTCTTGCGAAACCGCAAGAACTAATTTCTTCTTCACCTTATTCTTTTGAATAAGGGTCTGAAGATCTGTAAGGGATTTAAACATTATTTATTGAATCTAATTAGTAATTATCGTCTTAACGGTTAGCCAATTCCTCAACAATATTTTTAGTATCAAGAGCAATTACCAACTCTTCATTAGTAGGTACTACCATAACAGTTGCACGGGCATCTTTTTTACTGATCACCTTCTCTTTGCCTCTTAATCCATTGTTTAATTCAGGATCTAACTCCAACCCAATAAACTCAAGATCTTTACAAACTCCTGCGCGAGTTACATCTGCATTTTCACCAATACCACCAGTGAAAATTAAGATATCAATACCGCCCATTGCAGCTGCATAAGAACCAATGTATTTTCTGATTCGGTAATCATAGATATCTAAACCTAGCTGAGCCGCAGCATCACCATTGTTGGCTGCATCTTCAATCTCACGCATATCGGATGAAATACCTGTTAAGCCAAGCATACCGCTGTGTTTGTTAAACAAAGTACTTGCCGAACGTGTACCAATCAACTCTTTATCCATAATATAAGTCACTGCGCCAAGATCTAAATCTCCGGCACGCGTACCCATAACCAAACCTTCAAGCGGTGTAAAACCCATTGATGTATCAACTGATTCACCATTTTTAATGGCAGCTACAGAAGCACCATTTCCAAGGTGACATGATACAATTTTTTGAGTTTTATAATCAACGCCTAATATCTCACAAGCACGCTTTGAAACATAGCGGTGACTCGTACCATGGAAACCATAACGACGAATACCATATTTCTTATATAAAGATTGAGGAATTGCGTACATGTATGCTTGCTTAGGCATAGTCTGATGGAAAGCCGTATCAAACACACCACACTGAGGCACGCTTGGTAATAGCTGACTGATAGCTTCAATACCTTTTAAGTTTGGAGGATTATGCAATGGTGCTAAATCAATACACTCTTCCATTTTACGAATCACTTCGTTGGTAATGAATACACTTGAATTAAACTCCTCACCACCATGCACCACACGATGACCAACAGCGTCAATTTCCTCAAGTTTGGTTAAACAACCATGACGTTCGCTAACCAACACTCCTAAAATATAATCGATACCTACTTGATGATCTAAAATCTCACCTTCAAGTAATACTTTTTCATTTCCTTCTTTTTGATGCTTCAAGAATGATCCTTTTAAACCAATCTTCTCAACAACACCAGCGGCCATCACGTCCCAGTCAGAGCCCGCCATGGTAAATAATTGATATTTAATAGATGAACTACCGCAGTTCAGAACTAATATTTTCATATGCCTATAAATTTGCTTTCAATTGTCTCCCGATAGCTATCGGGATGGAACTCGCCAATTTGGTCATCTTCGTGTGTGAAAACTTTCTCTCATGGCTCGTTTCATCTTTCTATTTTTATATTTAAGAATGAAACCTTCAATTTACATATAAACCTCATGCTCCATCTTATTTAAAGCTTAATTAAATTGTAATGGATTATGATTTAAATTTACCGGCTGTATCATCAGAAGCAACAATATTTCCTTCTTGATCGTAACGGTAAAAACCAACACCTACATGTGCTCCTAAACGCTTAGCACGTACAAGACGACGAACCAATGGAGAAGGTGCAAATTTTTGATTTCCAAATTCTTCATGTAGGTTCTCCATCCACTTAACAACTTTATCCAATCCAATTACATCAGCAGCTTTGAAAGGCCCTAAGCGCATTCCTAAACCAACTTCCATTGTTTTGTCAATATTCTCGAGCGTTGCAACACCCTCCATTAAAGTAGCACAAGCTTCGTTTAAAAGAGTAACATACAAACGTACGCTAACAATACCTGCCGATTCCTCAACTGGTATAACATCGCGATTAATCAATTTTACAAATGTACATACACGTTCATAAACCTCTTCAGAAGTATACAAGCCTTTAACAACCTCGATAATACGAGCCTCAGGAGAAGTTACAAAGAAGTGTAAGCTAACACAACGCTCACGAATTTTCAATTCAGAAGCTAATTCTGTAATGACAATCGTTGTAGCATTGGTAGCAATAATTGCTTCGCTGCTAACAACACTTTCTACTTGACGGAAAACTTCTTTACGAGCATCGATGCTACGTTCACCACTGTTATCAGCACGAATAGCCTCAATTACAAAATCACAATCAGCTAACTCATTAAAATCTGTTGAGCCTTTAATACGACTCATTATCGCACGCTTTTCGCTAACTGTTAATCCCCAGTTTTCGATGCGAATGTCTAACTCTTTGCCAATATTGTTTATTGCAAGATCAATTTTTTCCTCACTTAGTTCAATGAAGATCACTTCCATGCCATGCCAACTAGCAATACGAGCAATGTTTTGTCCCTCTTTTCCACATCCAACAACGCCAACTTTAGAAAATAAGGTTTTACCTCTTTTCTTTTGACCTAATGCATAGGATTCAATGGGTTCTACAAGAATTTCAGCCATTTATATACGTTTTAGTTATTCCAATTAGTTATTTACTATTTTAAAAACTTCCTGAGCTATAACAAGTTCCTCATTTGTGTTGACAACCGCAACCGCCACGCTTGAATTTGATGCTGAAATAATGCCACCTTGGCCACAAAGCCCAACATTCCTCTCCTCATCAATCGTAATTCCAAAAAACGAAAGTTGCTTGCAAACATCCTCTCTGACTTTAAACGAATTTTCACCAATTCCTCCAGTAAAAACAAGTAAATCAATCCCATTCATCACTCCAACAAATGATCCAATCCATTTTCGGATACGATAGGTGTACATATCGAAAGCCAATTTAGCTCTGTACAAACCGTCATCCGCCGCCTTCTCAATATCCCGCATATCGGATGACAAACCAGAGACACCTTGAAGCCCACTTTCTTTATTAAGAAGATTGTTAATCCCCTTAATACTAAGGTGTTCTTTTTCTTCAAGATATAAAAGAATGCCTGGATCAAGCGTGCCACATCGCGTACCCATCATTAAACCAGTTACAGGTGTAAAACCCATAGATGTATCAACTGATGCGCCATTTTTTATGCCTGTTACCGAAGCACCATTGCCCAAATGACAAGTCACAACTTTCGAATTAGTAAAATCTTTATTACACATCTCAGCTGCTTGCTCAGCAACATACTTATGGCTTATACCATGAAACCCATATCGTCGAATCTTATATTTCTCGTAATAATTATATGGGATTCCATAGAGGTAAGCCTTAGTGGGCATTGTTTGATGGAACGAAGTATCGAATACTGCTACCTGAGGAATTGAATCTAACAAAGCTTCAACAGACATAATTCCCTTCAGATTTGCCGGGTTATGCAAGGGAGCCAGCTCAGAACATTCCTTTATTTGCTGTTTCACAGCATTATCAACTAACACACTTTCTTTAAACAATTCGCCACCATGTACAACACGATGCCCAACTGCATTTATTTCAGAAAGATTTTTCAGAACTGCATTAGCTCCTTTGGTCAGATTTTCAAATACCAGTTTTATACCAATGGTGTGATCAGGAATATCCTTCTCAAGAACAACCTGAGAAACACCCCCAATACATTGCTTCAGAACACCACCCTTAATTCCAATTCTTTCGACAATTCCCTTCGACAGCAATTGCTGCCCTTGGTCATTCATTTCGAATAACTGAAACTTTATTGATGAGCTTCCGCTGTTTAAAACCAGTATTATCATCTAACCTAAATCATAAAGAGCCAGATAAACTGGCTCTTTAATAAACTTTATACTGTACCTGCTGCTTGGTTAGCAGTAATCGCGACTAAATTCACAATATCGCTTACCGAGCAACCTCTTGATAAATCATTGATAGGTGCTGCCATACCTTGCAATACAGGCCCTATAGCTTCGGCATGTGCCATTCGCTGAACCAATTTGTAAGTAATATTACCAGTTTCCAAGGTTGGGAAAACCAAAACATTAGCTTGTCCTGCAATCTCACTTCCAGGCGCTTTTTTCTGGCCAATAGCAGGAATAATAGCAGCATCTGATTGCAACTCTCCTTCAATCTTTAAATCAGGAGCCAATTGCTTGGCCAATTCTGTAGCTTTCGTTACTTTATCAACCATCTCGTGTTTAGCACTCCCTTTAGTTGAAAAGCTTAACATGGCAATTTTTGGTTCTATACCAGCAATTGACTGAGTAGTTCTACCTGTTGCAACAGCTATTTCAGCCAATTCTTCAGCAGTAGGATTTGGATGAACAGCACAATCAGCAAATACCATCATACCATTCTCACCAAACTCTTTGTCTTTTAAAATCATAATGAAAGCACCAGAAACAACACTTATTCCAGGAGCTGTCTTCACATATTGAAATGCAGGTCGTAACACATCACCAGTTGCATTATCTGCGCCAGCAACCTCACCGTCTGCATCTCCAGCCTTTATCATCATGACTGCTAAATACAACGGATTCTTAATTAAACTTAAAGCATCAGCTTTAGTTAGTCCCTTGTTCTTACGGATTTCAACCATCATATCGGCATACGCATCCATTTTATCATGTTGATCAGGATCAACAATAGTTGCCTTACTAACATGGTTTAAACCAAATTTAGATGCTGACTCCATCACTTTATCGGCATTTCCGATAAGTACAATTTCCGCAAAATCTTCTCCTAAGATGGCATCTGCCGCTCTTAAGGTTCTCTCTTCTAACCCTTCAGGAAGAACAATGCGTTTCTTGTTCTGACTAGCTTTAAGCTTTAGCTGTTCAATGAATTCCATTTTTGTCTTTAAAAAAGTTTGTATTTAACAATTTGCTGCAAATTTACATTGAAAATTGCAGATTACATGTGCGTTTTATCATCTATTTAAGATGTTTAAAAACAGAAAATAGTGCGCCAAATTATTTAAGATTTATTAGCACTTACAGATTGTAAGCATTTGATCAATTATCGATTTCAAAACCCAATAAATTGCACCCTCTTTTCTTTAATAATTTTTTATAACTTACAGTTTATAATGAATTAAAGCTTGCTTACAATAAATTTACATACATATGACAACACACAAGCAGTTACTCGACCACTTATTCAATGATTATCAAAACATTAATCCATCAGTTAAAAAAATACACCGTTTATTTCAAAATGAAAATGAGTCGATTATAAACGACCACATTGCTTTTCGGACATTTAATTATCCTGAAATAAATATAGATGTATTGGCAAAGCCATTTCTTGAAAGAGGCTACAAAGAAACGGCTAATTATCGATTTGAACAAAAAAAGTTAACAGCAAAACACTACGAATATTCTGATGATCCTTCGGCACCTAAGATATTTATTAGCCAACTTGAGACACAGCTATTATCGCAAAAATCACAAGATATTTTAAACAAACATGTTAAGTCGAATCTTAACCAAATACCTGATAGAGAAGAAATTCTTACAGCAGGAAACATCTGGGAGAAACCCAAATATAAGATTTATGAAAGTCTGTTAGAAGAATCGGAATATGCAGCATGGTTATACGCTATCGGTTTTAAAGTTAACCACTTCACCGTATTAGTCAATACACTAAATAACTTTGAATCACTTGAAAAAGTCAATTCGTTTCTGAAACAAAACGGCTTCCCTTTAAACACATCAGGTGGCGAAATTAAAGGAACACCTCAGGAATTTCTTGAGCAATCAAGCACACTTGCAGATATGATTGAAGTGGAATTTTACGAAGGAAGCTATCAAATTCCTTCTTGTTATTACGAATTTGCCAGAAGATATAAAATGAAAAATGGCTCGTTATTTAATGGATTCATAGCCAAATCGGCAGACAAAATATTTGAAAGCACGAATATCAAAAAATAAAATAGCACAAACACCGCTAGTTAATAAATTGGCGGTGTTCCTCTTTTTGAAGTAATAACAACAACACCGTTCTTTGCTTGCTCTCCATACAAAGCCACAGCCTTATCACCTTTTATAACACGAATCGACCGTACATTGTAATCTTCAATTTGAGTTAAACCAACAATTGGCTTATTATCAATTACAAATAATGGAGGAACGTCCATATGGTCAAATTGCTTTAATTGTTCTGCTAAACTTCGCTCATTATCTGAGAGCGTAAACTTGACAGGCACTAACATTTGAGTATTTACCTTTTCCCTATTTAAAACCCCGGGTTTCCATTCTTTACATTTTCGAACAAAGCGCAAAACAACCTCATCCAATATAGGATCTACACTTTTATCAACCTTTACATTAGCTAACTCTCCATCTTTGGTAACAACGAAAGCTACCCAAACATCTCCCTCAACACCTCTTAGCTTAGCGTTCTCAGGATAAGTAATTTTTTTAGAAATAAACTGATTAAAACTCCCCCTCGCTCCTTTTAAACGTGGCAATTTATCAACCGTTGTTTCAATCTGCTCATTCTCCGACAACAACCGTTCTTGACTAAACAAATTTGAACTTGCTATAAACAGGCTTAAAATGATTGCTAATGACTTCATGGTATTTTAATTTTGTGGTTAGTTTCAATTAACCAACACCAAATTATAGTATTCAAATTACAATTAGGGTGATAATTGATAATAACTGTGATTAAATTCTGTAATTACTTAAACAATTATCATACCAATATTAACACTCATTTACATAAACTCGGACAATTTAACTAAGTAAATAGCATAACAAGCTACTATCCCCTTAATTGTTCCAAATTCTTTAATACTTCCTGAATACTTTTTTGCCCCTCCTGCGTATTTTTTTGCTTGTACGATGAATGCAACTCCTTCTTCACAGCTTGAACTTTTGGTTTCGAAACACTTTTCTTAATATTCACTTTTGTTTCTTTCTTAATTGCTTCCACAGAATAATCAATATTTAGATTATCTAACAATTGCTTAAAAAACTTCACTTTATCATCCGAAACAGATACTTTATATACCTTCATTACTAAATGTTTTAAATCTACCAATTAAACACTATCACACTTGTCGTATTAATTACCAAGTTACAACCGTAATTAGTTCTCACTACTACACGGCTAATACAATTTAACAAGATTAAAACTAAAACACAATAGAACCCACATATAATCTTTCTAAAATTTCAATTCGAACACATTAATACAAAATCAAATCTTAATCTCAAAATCATCACTATCCATCCATACTGGAAATTTTTCTCTAAACTGATGCAGGTCATTGTAACTTAATTCGCTATAAATAACTTCTTCAACAAATTCGCTTGCCTCTACTAAAACCTTCCCTTTAGCATCAATCATCATAGAATCTCCTGCATAATTATTAGAACCATCCTCTCCAACACGATTGGCACCAATCACATACGACTGATTCTCTAGCGCCCTCGCTTTGAGAAGAGAACGCCATACATCACGTCGAGTTGATGGCCAATTTGCTACATAAATTAAAACATCATAATCATTTCGATTTCTACTCCAAACTGGAAATCGCAAATCGTAACATATTAATGGACATATACGCCAACCATTTATATTTACAATCAACCTTTCGTCACCCGATTTATAAGCCTTATTCTCACCACCCATTCGAAACAAATGTCGTTTATCGTAAATACTTTCTTCACCATTTGGATCAATAACATATAAGCGGTTCACAAATTGTTGTTCCACCTGTTCAACAATACTGCCCATCACGCAGGCATTCAATATTTTTGCCATTTTATGCATCCAACTTACAACTGCACCTCCAGGTTTTTGCACCACATTTGTAGGTTGCATAGTAAAGCCACAATGAAACATTTCTGGTAATACCAAAAGATCCAAATCCTGCTTAAAATCACCAATTATTTTTTCCAAACGACCTAAATTCTCAGTCGCATTCTCCCAAATAATATCTTGCTGTACCACAGCAGTTTTTAAAACTCTCACCATTGTTCTTAATTCTAAAACAAAAGTAATCATTCTAATCATGTCAAATGACTAAATCGCTCGAAGAGAAAAAAAAGAATAATACCTTACAACAGTTTGTTCGGTTTTAGTCAGAAGGCAGTAGTTTATGTTGTTATAGACTGAACCCCGACCTTTTAAAGATCTAGCACACGAAACACGAACAACTGATAAGCACGTACCTAAAAGACTCTAACGAACAATTAAATAAATTGACATACTTCTAACAGCCTTATTAGCAAGGTGCAAATGAGGCTTTTGTTTTTAAACAGAACAAGTTAACTTTACAAATATGAAAAATCATCTACCAGTAGCCATTTTCATCCTTTGTGTTCTTTTGAATACCTCTTATATAACAGGACAAACTGATTCCACATACCAGAAGGAAGGTTTTACACTGGGAGTTTTACCGGCAATTTCATTCGATGCTGATTTAGGTTTTCAGTATGGAGCATTAACAAACTTGTACTGGTATGGTGATGGGAGCAGATATCCTGACTATGAGCATTCACTTTACGCCGAAGCATCGAGGTATACTGCGGGATCAACACTACTGCGCTTTTATTACGATTCGCCAACAGCCATCAAAAACATCCGAACCACAGCAGATATAACCTGGTTTAGAGATTTAGCAATGGATTTTTATGGCTTTAATGGATACGATGCTCAATACAATTCAGCTTGGGAGGATAGTAAATCGGATGACTATAAATCACGCGTTTTTTATCGCCACCATCGAGATATGTTTCGTATACTAACTAATTTCAAAGGTCGAATAGGCGGATTAGACTCGCCCTTTGAATGGATTGGCGGATTAGTAATGTTTAAATTTGACATTAAATCCGTTGACATTGATCGTCTTAATAAGCGAAATAAAAAAGACGATAAACTACCAGACATTGATGGTTTGTACGAAAAGTATTTGGATTGGAACATCATTTCAAAAGAGGAAGCAGAGGGTGGCATTCATAGTTACCTAAAAGGAGGGCTCTCTTACGATACACGAAACGTACTAAACAATCCATCACAAGGCATGTGGTCCGAAGCCTTTTTATCTTACATGCCCTCATTTTTATCCAGTCAAACAAGTAGCTACTTGCGCTTAAACTTATTTCATCGCCAATATTTTTCTTTTACACCCAAAAAGAGTTTCATATTAGCTTATCGCATTGGGTGGCAACATAAAATTACCGGAGATATTCCATTCTATCTATTACCACATTTTGCATCCAGTGCTCTAACATCTGCAACATCACAAGGTTTTGGTGGTGCAAAAACATTACGAGGTATTAATCGAAATCGTGTTGTTGGTGACGGTGGTGTTTTAGCTAATTTTGAGGCCAGATGGAAAATGTGGCGTTCCAAACTTTTTAAGCAAGATTTCTATTTGGCAAGCAATTATTTTATTGATATGGGATGGATATCTCAAAAATATGAAATCGATAAATCATTAGTACCTGACGACGAATATGCGATGTTCTTCAACGACGACAAAGAAAAACCCCACTGGAGTTACGGCCTCGGCTTGAAGGCAGCGCTCAACGAGAATTTCGTATTATCAGCTGATTATGGTTTTGCTCTTGATCGGCAAGATGGTACTTCTGGCCTGTACATTACACTCAATTATCTATTTTAAAGAAGTGTGAGCAATAATGACATTAAGTATCCTAAGTAGTTACCAACAGCGTAGCCAATAAGTCCGATCGTAAGTCCTGGTACAATGATGTTTCGATTACGTAAAGATCCTGCTACTACTGGTACAAACGGGGGGCTACATATTAATGCTGTTGATGTAATAATAACCGTATCAACATCAATTTTTCTTAAGCGTGCTAAAAAAACATGTAATATTAAACTTGTAAAAACAACGAAGGTGATATAATAAAATATAGAAGGATTAATATTGGTAAAGTTATTAATCTCAACTTTTGAAGACACCACAATACTAAAGATAAGAATGAGGTACATGCCCATATCAAAGGATCCTTCAGTTGTTCGAATTGTCTTCATGGAAGACCCAAAAATTCCAAAGGCCGTAATCAGAAAAATAAAAACAACCATTTGTGCTGATTCAGG
This sequence comes from Carboxylicivirga fragile, assembly GCA_025499625.1. Lineage (GTDB taxonomy): Bacteria > Bacteroidota > Bacteroidia > Bacteroidales > Marinilabiliaceae > Carboxylicivirga > Carboxylicivirga fragile. Next base: position 49,667 of record JAFMVD010000020.1, read on the forward strand.
CATGAGCAACATCACTCCTCCAGCCACTGCAACCATCACTACTGTAACAAATAAAACCGTAATTAGCTTGCCCCTTGTACTTTTTCCTTTCAATAAGGAGATTAAACTACTGTTTGAATCAGACGCTTCAACTGGTAAATCTGATTTTGTATATTTTGGTAAAATCAATTGAAATAGCCTTTGACCAAAACTCATTAAAATAAACAGATAAACAGCCCCAATAGCCATATCGTACGAATGAATTGCCAAATAAACATCTTCATCAACATCTAAAATAAGTTTTAATGAAGCAAGGTTTGGCGTGCCACCACTATATATCCCAACCAACATCCCCCCTACTTTATCGAACCCCTCTATTGATCTACCATTAAAAATTAAATAACCCAAAGCCACAGAAATAATTACTGCTAGCATGGCAAACAGCAAAGAATAGAAGGGTTGCACCGCCAATTTACGCCACTCTTTAACGTTAGAAGAAAACAGCAAAAGAGGGATGGCCAAGGGCACACATATCGACATTAGAATTTCTAACAGATTATGGAATTCAGAACTGGAAGCTCCCAATGGCCCTAATACCAAACCAAAGACATAACATAGAACAACGGAACCAATACGGTTTAGGAATTGGTATTTTTCGCAAAGGTAAATAGCCAATGCAGGCAATAAAACATAAAGAAAAAGTAAGAACAATTTTGCTCCAATCATTTTGTTAATTTAATCAGAAATTAATTTTCATGAATAAGCTCACTCAGGAGCGATTCGATATTTGCTCTAATTTCAGAGAAAGGCTCAGTAAAATTATTGACCAATACACAAAATGCCAACTCACGACCAGAATCTGTTTGCAAATAACCACTATACCCCAGAACACCAGTCATGGAACCACTCTTTCCAATAACCGAACCTGCTTTCTCTTCTTTAAGAAATCGCTTTAATGTTCCCTTTTCACCAGAAACGGATAGTGACTTTCTAAAATCTACAGATGCGTTTGATTTATCCATATATATCAATAAACTGACCATATCATTAGCCGAAAATTTGTTAAATGGAGACAAACCACTACCATCGTAAAATTGAGCTTTGAACCCAGGCAACCTCGCTTGCCAATATGAATTTAACAGGTGTGTACCCTCGTCCCAATTTGCCAACTTTGATGATTGTCCAAGCTCAAATAATAAGTGATCGGCATATAAATTATTACTATTCTGATTTACAACACCTATAATTTTATTTAAGCCTGGTGAATTGTGCGTATATATTATATCCTCATTTCCTGACAAAACTTTATTATTTACAACCCGAACTCTCCCCATCACATCAATTCCATTATCGTTTAGATATGTTTTTAGATCCTGACCAAAGGTAAAGGCGGGATTGGGCAAGACTCCTTTTATCTTAAATGCTTTTCGATTAGCAGGGATGGTACCACTCACATACCATTCTCCCATATTCGGATGGCCATATATATAAGCACTGTCTTTTTTATTATTTGCTCCAAAAACGTTACATTGAAATTCAACACCCGGATTAGGCTCCAAATTCACTATTTGACATTTCTCTCCCACATTTGAAGAACGAAGTGTCATCGCAAAAGTATTCTCCTTATACGATAAAGCAGAGGGCACAGCACCATAATAGTTGGCCATATCTTCCCAAATACGTTTTGAAGGATAAACAAGCCCATTGTATCTGCTACAATCAATAATTATATCGCCATCAATTGACTTAATTCCATTTCTTATTAATTCATTAGAGAGCTTTCTAAATAAATTACCGGGCACTGTTTCTTCGAATCGTGCGGAACCCAAAGTAGGATCTCCTGCGCCTTGCACATATAATACTTGATCTTGCTTACTGAAGTATAAATGTGTGTTGAAACAGAATTCTGCCCCCAATATTTCAAGTGCGCTCGAACTGGTAAAAAGCTTTGTTAACGATGCTGGTGTTAATCTCTGATTTTGATTATCTGCCACAATAACTTTACCTGTTTGAATATCCACTACAGAAATTGATTGATAGCCATTCTTTGATAAGAGAATAAATGTTTCATTCTGCTCGTCTGATTTTTGCGAGGAACACGAAACGAAAATGCTACACAAAAATAACCCAATTAAAAACTTCATAATCCTCCTCCAATTTGTTGATCCAGTTTCTCAACTTCCGATTTACGATGTGCTAGATAAATGTAGTAATCTTTTGATTCTGCCACTTCCTCAGCATATATTGGTGATTTGATTTCCCGATATATATTATAACTATTAAAGGCCCATTTCAAGGCAGAAGCAATTTCATTCTGCTGTTCAAAAGAAATAGCAATATTATGTGCAGCTCTGGCTTTTTCAAAGTTTTTTCCATGCTCAAATACATAAGCCCATAACTTTTCAGCTTCTTTGTAATTAGATTTACCATACCACTCAGCAGCATTTACAAAATAGGAATTACCTGCGATAAACAGCCGTTGTTCTCTCGTTTCCCAGGTAGGAACCAAATGATTGACATATGCATCTCCAATATAAAAACCTATTTCACTAATAGCATTCTTAATACTAGGCAATTTACTTGCGGCATGAACAGCTGAAGATCCTTCCTCATACCAATAAATTGTATCTTGTTGCAGGTCTTCAAACAAAATAGTTTGTGAATAATAATCATAAAAGCGCCAATAGCAAGTTGCATTAACATCCAATGATGCACCCTGAGAATCACCATAATCAACAATCTCGAGTTTTGAGCCATATTTATACCCATCCAGTGCTAAAACTGCATCTGCGCCAAATTCGGCACAAATCGTATTTACTTCAAAAGCGGTTAATTTCTTTAATGGTTTACCCAATAAGAGCTCATTATAATTAGTGGTATCAATAAAAACCGTATCGAAAAAATTCTGTGAAAGTAAACTCTCCTTTAAACTCAACAGAACACTATCTGCAAATGCCTCTACCCAAATGGAATCAAGAATTTCTATTTCTCCATCTACCTCAAGAAAGTGGATACTACTATCAACAAATGGATAACTATTGTCGACTAAGACAATGGATTTTACTTCTGGGGGTATGGTATTTTTAGCAGGCTTAAGCACATCGTAATTTAATACTGAATAGGACTTACACCCAACCAAGACAACAATAAACCATATAACAATTGCAATTTTCTTCATTAATTCAAGTAGGTTGTAGGTTAATAAAAATGATTAATTGCCAATTTCACAATTCATTCACATCGACCTCTTGCACCAAAAATAGTACCACGAATGCATAAAAATAAAAAAGGGTGATTAAAAACCACCCTTTTTATTCTATATTTTAAAGAACTTTTCAGAAAAGCCCCTAAATACTCTTACATATTCATTCCACCACAAACATGAACAGTTTGTCCACTTACATATGTTGAAAGATCAGAACCTAAGAAAATACAGATATTAGCTACATCCTCCGGTGTACCTCCCCGTTTTAAAGGAATTTGACTTTCCCATTCCTTCTTCACGTCTTCAGGTAATTTACCAGTCATTTCTGTAATGATAAAACCAGGAGCAATCGCATTACTACGAATACCTCTGGAACCTAATTCTTTAGCAATTGATTTAGTAAAACCAATCATACCAGCTTTTGAGGCAGAATAGTTAGCCTGACCAGCATTTCCACTAACTCCAACAACAGAGCTCATGTTAATAATAGAACCTGAACGCTGACGTAACATTGTTGGCTGAACTGCTTTTGTAAAGTTAAAAACAGATTTAAGGTTTACGTTAATAACAGCATCCCACTGATCTTCAGTCATACGCATCAACAAGGTATCTTTTGTAATTCCAGCGTTATTAACCAATATATCAATCTGTCCAAAATCCTTTGCTATTTCAGCAACAACTTTCTGTGTATCATCAAAATTACTGGCATCAGAAGCGTAACCTTTAGCTTTCACTCCCAAAGCTTCAAGTTCTTTTTCAGTTTCCAAAGCAGCATCATTAATAGCTAAATCAGTAAATGCAACATTACACCCTTCTTGTGCATATCGAATAGCAATAGCCTTACCAATACCGCGAGCAGCACCAGTAACAATGGCAGTTTTTCCTTCTAGTAACTTCATTTCAATAATTATTATAAAACTCTATTATTTGACCATTTCCCTTCAAAGTTCAAACAGAGCTTTGATTTTCAATTTGATGAACAAAAGTAAAACATTTATCAGGTTTTTACCATATTTTTTCCAAATAACATAACAAACCCGTTCAATGACCAGATTCAATTGTGGACAAAAAACCAACAAAAACCAATACTTTCAAACCATTGGTCAAAGTATTATATAGAAATATCGAGTTTTTTATATATTTAGCTCAATATTGCACACATCATATTATTCGCCCAAATGAAGTTAAGTCTCAAGAAGAAACTTTCCGTTTTTTTAATATTTGCCTCAAGCCTTGTTTTCATTGTTTTTATAAGCCTTACCCTCTTATTCCACAATGCTTCATTTAACGAAACTTCTGGTTCGGATATTTTCGCAACACAACTACTCGTTATTGGCGTATCATGCCTCATAATCCTGGCAGGAGCTATTTATCTAATAACATCAAAATTAGTCAAGCCCATTGCACAAACAACAGTCCTTACGTCTGAAATATCACAAGGTAAATTAACAAGTAACTTAAGCCACAAAAGTGAGAAGAATGAACTTGATCTTCTAAACAATTCTCTGCAAAGGGTGATCAATGATTTGAATAATACAATAACTGTGGCGCGAGAAAAATCAAACGATATAAAGGCCACTTCGCATCAACTTGGGAGTGATTTTGACGGGATTTCAACAGTTGCTTCGTCAATGAATTCTTCAACAAAAGAGGTTAACTCGGTAATAGAAAAAATTACAAATGACATTGAGCAAAATACGGCTGATGCCAAACATAGTATTAGTTTATCCGAATCTGCCCTGGATAGCATAAAAAGTAGTAATCGTGCCACTCAGAAGATGAGAGAGGCAATGGGTACTGTGGCAGAACGCATTTCAATCATACAGGATATTGCAACACAAACAAATATTCTCTCATTAAATGCCGCCGTTGAAGCTGCCAGAGCTGGCGAATCAGGCAGAGGTTTTTCAGTTGTTGCTGGCGAGGTAAAAAAACTCGCCGATAAAAGTTTAGCCGCTACTGCAGGTATTGAAAAATTGTCGAGAAAGGCACTGATGATGTCTGAAAAGGCTGGGAATGACATGGAAGAACTTATTCCCAAACTAGAAGAAAACTCACAGTACATTAACCAAATATCAGCCAATAATACCGAACAATACCATGGCATTCGTCAATTATCTACTACCCTAAGGGAGTTGAACAATGATATGCAGAAGAATAAAAACATTGCCAGTAAATTATTAAAAAGTAGTGAGCAGCTTAATTCTTCCGCTCAGCAACTTGAAGGAGAACTATCACATTTTGAACTTAAAAGCAACTAATACCGTTTGCTAATCAAAATGCGACTTTAGTACATTTCATTTCTAAAGCCCCTTTGATTATACAACGGCATTTTACCTATGATTTTTTTATTTAATTGATATAAAAAAGCCGGAACTTATTACAATCCCGGCTCTCTCATCTATTTCTTTTAAACTATTTCTTCAGGGCAGCCACCATTGTTGACCCCAAATCGGCTGGAGATTCAACAACATGCAAACCACATTCTCTCATAATCGCCATTTTTGCTTCAGCAGTATCATCTTTACCACCAATAATAGCTCCCGCATGTCCCATTCTGCGACCTTTTGGTGCCGTTTGACCTGCAATAAAACCAACAACAGGTTTCGTGCCATTCTCTTTGATCCAACGAGCAGCATCAGTCTCCATACTTCCGCCAATTTCACCAATCATTATAATGCCTTCCGTCTCCGGATCATTCATTAATAATTCAACAGCTTCCTTCGTAGTTGTTCCAATAATCGGGTCGCCACCAATACCTATACAAGTACTTTGACCTAATCCTTGCTTGGTCAATTGATCAACCGCTTCGTAGGTTAAAGTTCCCGACCGACTAACCACACCAATACTTCCCTTTTGGTGAATAAAACCAGGCATAATACCAACTTTGGCTTCTCCCGGAGAAATAACGCCAGGACAATTAGGGCCGATTAATCGCGCTTTTTTTCCTTCCAGATATTGCTTAACCTTAACCATGTCAGAAGTGGGGATACCTTCCGTGATACATACTATAACTTTTATACCAGCATCGGCTGCCTCCATAATGGCATCGGCTGCAAATGGAGGGGGGACAAAAATGGCTGAAACATCTGCGTTAGTTTTTGCAACAGCATCTGCAACAGAATTGAAAACCGGTAATTTAAGATGCTCTGACCCACCTTTACCTGGTGTTACACCACCAACAACATTGGTTCCATATTCCAACATTTGAGTAGCATGAAATGTACCTTCACCACCGGTGAATCCTTGTATTATTACTTTCGAATCTTTTTTAACTAATACGCTCATAGGGTAAAATGATTTTGTTAGCGAGATTTATTCGATTTTAATTTAGTTTTAATTCTATAATAGATAATAACCTATTTCTACTCACATTGTTTTGTATTACCATTAAAATTTAATCAATCTGATTAAACAGGATGGAATATAATTAATCATTTTATACCTTTAGTGCTAAATAAATACAGCATGCATTATATTACAATTTTTCTTTTATTTCTAGGAATTACCGTTAGCGCCCAATTACCCAACGACACTGCCGTTAACAACATTGACAAACGTTTATTAATAATGCATCCAACCCAATCGACGATTGAAGTAATAGTAACCTTGCACGAAAAAGAATTACTCGACCTTGGTTCAAGTGAAGTGTTTGGTGTTTATCACAAGGATGAGAAATATGATTACGCACAATCGCATCGTATAATTGATACCTTGAGCAGCATTAACATGAAAATAGTTGCTATTGCTGACACACTATATGAAGATAGTCTGTATTGCCAGAACGCCTGCTCACAGACTTTTATGAAACTTTTTACAGAAAGCAATGGAGCCATTTTTTTTGGAGGTCCTGATATCCCCCCAACAATCTATGGTGAAGAAGCGCATTCAAGAACGATTGTCAGCGATCCTTATCGCCATTACTTTGAGGCTTCCTTTTTATATCATTTGCTTGGCGGCTATCAAAACAATGAATACACGCCGCTTATTGCTCAAAAACCTGATTATTTCATCAATGGTATTTGTTTGGGTATGCAGACTATGAATATTGCAACTGGCGGAACATTAATACAAGACATACCAGATGAGATATACAATAGTGATGAAAAGAAAGGATTAAAGCATCTGGAAAAAAACGAAATTCATCGAAACTACTACCGACACACTCACCCTCATTTAAAAAGAAAGTTAAGTGGTTCGTATTTTCACAGCATTTCATTTGTCGATTTCTTCTTTCCTGATCTGCTAGAAATAACATCAGATACCGCTCCAATGGTTAATAGTTATCACCACCAGGCTGTTGAAACATTAGGGAAAGGGTTTAAGGTAAGTGCCACTTCGGAAGATAAAAAGATTATAGAAGCCATGTTTCACGTTCATTACCCCAATGTATTTGCTGTTCAGTTTCACCCCGAAAGAGTTGGCTTGTATAAAAGTGATAACAAATACCAGTTTACTCCTAAGGGTAAGCAGAAATACCTATACGAATGGATCGATGAGGAAAGCATGGATTTTCACATAAAATATTGGCAAGCCATCAATATAATTTGGAATCAAAAGTTATAGTTTAGCTTTACTAGCTATCAAGCCTCTTCATTAATCGTTCAAGTTGAAAGTAGCATTGTAGCATTACTAGTTTTTTTATGCGTACTTTTGCGTTTTGATACATTTCGGAGGACACTTTGTTCGTACTCGAAATAAAAAGACAGAAAATGATATTTGAAGAACTGGGTATTTTCGAACCCATATTGAGAGCTTTAAAAGCTAAGAACTACACGGAACCAACACCTATTCAGGCAAAATCGATACCACTTATACTTGAAGGAAATGATTTATTAGGCGTAGCCCAAACAGGAACCGGTAAAACGGCTGCCTTTGCTATTCCAATTATTCAAAAAATTCAGAAATTAATTACCAATGGAAGAGGAAGACCAAAAATAAAGGCTTTAATAATTACACCAACTAGAGAATTGGCCATTCAGATTGATGATAACATCAAAGGTTATAGTAAAAATACAGATGTAAAGCACGCTGTTATTTTTGGTGGTGTTCCACAAGGCAAACAAGTAAATCAACTAAAACAAGGCGTACATATATTAGTGGCGACTCCAGGGCGCCTACTCGACCTCATCAGCCAAAAGCATATTAACCTGGATGCAATCAAGATTTTCGTTCTTGATGAAGCGGACCGTATGCTGGACATGGGTTTCATCCATGATATAAAGAAGTTACTTAAAATACTTCCTACCAAACGCCAGTCGCTGTTTTTCTCAGCAACAATGCCATCTAATATTGTTCAGTTATCAAGAACGATATTGGATAATCCCAAACGAGTAGAAGTCAGCCCTGAATCAACAACGGCTGAAACCATAAAGCAATACTTGTACTACACCAATAAAAACGATAAGAAAGATTTACTGATTCATATTTTGAAGGATCAGAAAATAAAGCAAGTTTTGGTGTTTTCACGAACCAAACATGGCGCAGATAAGATTGCACGTAATCTTAAAAAGCATAAGATTGAAGCTGCAGCTATCCATGGCGATAAAGCTCAGAATCAACGCCAAAAAGCTTTGACTCAATTTAAAGCTTCACAAATTAGAGTTTTAGTAGCTACTGATATTGCTGCGCGTGGTATTGATATTGACAAATTGCAGTACGTTATCAATTACGATATTCCTAATATACCTGAAACATACGTACATCGTATTGGCCGCTCGGGACGAGCAGGTGAAGAAGGAGTTGCTTTGTCCTTATGCGAACCAGAAGAAAATGTGTACGTACGCGACATTGAGAAATTAATCAAGAAGAAGATAGACGTTGTTAGAGATCAACCTTATATTCAGACTGACAAACCAATGAATGCGTCTCAGAGAAAAGATGCTGAAAAGGAAAAGCAACGTAAGAAGCAAGAATTCTTTGCCAATAGAAAGAAACAGCAGGGCGGATCATCAAAAAGAGCTCCTAAGGCAAAGGGAACAGGTAAAAAAATTAACAGGCGGAGGTAATTTCCGTTCTTCTGATATGTAAAATAAAAACCTTTTAAAGTATAGCTTTAAAAGGTTTCATTTTTTATTTTTGATTTTAATTTCATCAAACATCATAACCATGAACCCTAACCGCAAAATTAAAATCCTCAACTCAAAGTCATTGTTACTTCTCTGTTCTATTATGCTTGTTAACTTTGCAATTAATGCACAAGGCACAGTTAAAAATAAAGAGCATAAAACTATACCAATAATAGATTATAAAGCTAATGCTGATTTTAATGATTTGATTCGATCAGCATTCTTCATTAACCCCTATTCTGACTACCTATTAATATCTAAAGATTCTTCTGAGATACGCTCTATTGATCTCATATTTGGAACAAAACATTGTAAACCTTTAAATATTGACTCTCCTTTTAATAATTTAATTCCGCAAAGCACACTAGAGCTTGATAGTGTCTTTTTCTTAAATTTTAACAACGATTACAAATTTGTGAATTGGACCTATCATATCTATGGCCAAATAAAAAACAATCAAATAAAGTTCTACAAAGGAGTAAATAATATAGGCTTAAGTTTTCAAGAATTAATAGAATCCGAATTTAGCTCTATTGATAGCTTTAAAGCATTTTCTCAAGAAAAAGCGTACAATGAGATAAATTACAATATTTACAACGGAATATATCCATTGGACACTAAGAATGCAATTACATTCTTAAAAAACAGCTATTCCTTTTATGCGGATTGTTACAATGATAATACAAGCCAAATAGCAAAAAAACTAATTTCTTTCATTCATCAATCAATTAAATTAAATGACATACAGTCAATAGAAATAGAACAGCTTTTGAAAAATTGTATAATTAATAAACATGAATTTAACATCAATCGATACGATCCTGATTGGTACAAAAGCAAACACCTTTACTTGTGTGGAATTTCTGATTATACAGACTGCATTAAAAGCTCTCTTAGTGACGATCAATTATTTCAATTAAGACAAAAAACACAACAAGAAGCGTACTTGCGTACTCAATATTATTTGTACCTCGTTAGAACAGAAAGAGATAATCGCTCAGTTGATAATTGGAACTTTTACGATGATGTAAAGAGATTCGCTATCATTAAAGACGTAGTCGAGAACAATTAATTTTGACAATAATTTAGGATACAAAACAATTGATAAATGAGTGACAAACAGATAATAGAACTGCTTAACACCAAGCTAAGGCGACCATTGAAGTTACAAAAGAAACTCACTTGGTTTTTGAAAGGATATTGTATTAATGAGCTTGGGAATGTCATTCAACTTAATTTGTTTAAATCTCAATTTGATGGTCAGATTCCTGATGAAATTTTCGAACTAAAACACCTTGAACACCTCGATATTAGAGAAAACAACATCAATGAAGTGTCACCCAAAATTGCGCAATTATCAAAACTGCAATACCTCGATCTTAGAAATAATGATATCAAAGAGCTGCCATCGGGCTTCAATAGCTTAGGTTCTTTGACAAAGCTTTATCTAGGACATAATCAATTTACATCAGTTCCAACCTGCCTGGCCGAACTTAATAAACTTGAGCTTCTTGATATTAGCGAAAATAACATTGTCGAATTGTCAGAACAGCTTCTGGCATCCAACTCCATTAAAAAACTCTACCTCAACAATAATGAACTTTCTCATTTCCCTTTCGACCAATTGAGAACTAAACATCTGGACGAATTAGTCTTAATAGACAATCCGCTAACAAGCACGCCAAAGGGTTTTGAAGGAAAGGTTACTAAACTATTGTATTAAAAAAGCGCCACATTCAGATGAATACGGCGCTTAATTATTTCAATTAATAATTTTATCTAATCGGCTTTGTCCTTCCAAGCTTATCTAGCAATCCTGAATAACTATAGCTTATTACTATTTCGTGACTTCCTTTATTAAAAGTGCTAAGTTCCGAAAGCGTAAAATCGTAAGAATAACCAATAAATAACTCTGAATTGATTTTCATATTAGCCAGAATAGCGACAGCATCACCAAAACGATACGATGCACCTAACCAATACGTATCCTTATAAATGCCTTGAACGGCCAGATCGGTTGAAGGTGGTGCTCCACTTACCATTTTGTTTATAAATGAAGGGCGTAGTTTCCATTGCTTATCAATATCGAAGGTATAACCAGCCATAATGTAGTAGTGCTGCGAAACCTGTGCAAATACATTTCCACCCGACTCCATCTCAGAATTATCTAAACGATTCGCTATCATACGAGGCACGGAAAAACCAGCATAGAATTTATCATCGTACAAATACACACCAGCTCCAACATTAGGTTGCATCTTTCTTTCAATTTGTCCTTGAAAAGAAGGGTCATTACTTGCGCCATCCAACAACAAACCATCTAAACCAACATAGTAATTGTAGATACCTGCCTTGATACCAAATGATAATTTCATTGTATTAGTAACTTGCAAACGATAGGCATAGTTAAAGTTGAAATAGTAATTCTTAACAGGCCCAACATTATCAGCTACCAAGGACAAACCAATGCCCATATCGAGATTAGTAAATGGCGTTTGTGCTGCAAACGAATAAGTTTCGGGAGCACCATCCATACCAGCCCATTGCAAGCGTGATAACAAGGTCATGTTTAAAGTTTCGTCAACACCTGTGATTGCAGGATTGACTGACATGGCATTAAACATGTATTGTGTATAAAGTGGTTCTTGCTGAGCTAGTACCTTAAGCGGAGATAGCAATACCAGCATTAAAAACACTTTAAGTACAGATTGATATTTAGTTTTAATCGTATTCATTCTATTCTTATTAGGTCAGGTTAGACTATCGGTTAAGGTAAATGTATCCGTTAAATTGTTGGTTGATTTCTTCAACAGTAATGATGTAGAAATATGTTCCAACTGGTAAATCTTCGCCGATGGTTCCTCCTACGTTGGCAGTTCCGTTCCAGCTATTATCATATACATCCATTTTATAGATGACATTACCCCAGCGGTTAAATACTTCAAAGCTCACCTTTTTATATTGATCCAACCAAGGAATTACGTATTCGTCATTGATGCCATCATTATTTGGCGAAAAGCCTTTGGATAAAGGTAAATCATCGTAACACTGATCAGCATCAATAAAGTTAGCTACACCATCTTCATCACAATCACCTAAACCTTCTTCTCTATCAGATATACCGTCACCATCACTATCTAAATCCAGGTAGTTCGGTTCACCATCACCATCCACATCTTCATCACCTTCTATATCATCAGGCAAGGTATCACCATCAGTATCCTTCACACTTACGGATATATCAACATTAGCCACCGCACATTTTGAATTAGCAGCATCATCACAAACCTGATAAGTAAAAAAGTCATCGCCTGTGAAATCAGCATTTGGTGTATATTCAAAACTTCCATCGCTATTAATAAGCACTTGCCCATTGGCTGGTGCCACTAATGGAAGTACATTAATCACTAGCATATCACCATTTGGATCAGAATCGTTATCTAGTAGATTTTGACCACTCAAGACCTCATTACGTCCCATTTCAAACACATCATCCACAGCAATAGGTGCTTCATTGGTATCAGGTGCTTCTGTAATAGTTAAACTTACTCTACCAGTTACACATGCTTGTGGTGTGCCATTATCACAAATGCTATACTCAAAGAAGTCGTTACCTACATAGTCGGCATCGGCAATGAATTCATAAGTTCCATCGGCATTAATAGTTAAAGTACCATGTAAAGGTGCCGTTGTTGGTGTAATATTGATTGTTATCACATCACCTTCTACATCAGTAGCAGCCACTAACAAGTTTGATCCTTGAACTGTTTCACCTTGCTGAACACTAACAGGTATATTATCATTATTCAAAGTTGGAGCGTCATTAACCGCATTAACCGTAAGAGTTACGGTAGCAATCGCACAATCATTTTCAACATCGCATACTTGATAATCAAAAGTAACTACGCCATTGAAATTAGCATTTGGAGCTACCCTAAAGGTTTTATCTCCATTAAGTGATACAAATGCATTAGCTGGCTGTGCCACTAAATTAATGTTAATCGGTGTATCTTCAAGTCCCGAATCATTGGCTAATACATCAATATCAATTGATTCATCCTCAAGTGTTTCAGCCTCATCATCAACCAAAACAGGAACTGGATTGAATACATCATTATCGTTGTTCGACACTGAAATATTCGTTGATAAACCATGGAAATTAACATCTGACAATGCATCGTTCACAGCTACATTTAAGGTATATGTGATGTTTCCATCCACTTCATCATCATCAATACCCGTTACCGTTACAGTTTGTACTTCATCCCAAGTAGCACTTGTGAATGTTAATGATGTTGCTGAGAGTGAACCTTCAGTTTCATCTAGTCCACTTATCTCAACTACCACATCACTTTGTGGTTGAGCTTCCAGAACAACAGTAAATACATCGGATATACCTGCTTCGGATGTGATGGTTATAGCATCAGTCTCTTCCACAATCCATCCCGGTGAATCATTATCAGTAATATTTAAGTGAGCTTCTCTACTGGCATCCACAGCACTATTTGAAGCCGATAATTGTATACTTGCATATTCTGCCCCTTCAACCAAGTCATCTTCGAGTGTTTGAACTTCGAATGAATGGGTTTCGTTAGTCGCTCCAGTAAATGTTAATTGACCACTTGCTGCCGTATAATCAACACCAGCTACAGCACTTTCATCATTCACACTATAATCAACAGTAAATCCATCAGTTACGCCTTTTGACAGACTCACTGTAAAGGTAGCTTTACCGCCTTCATCAATTGTCACATCATCTATCAATAAACTTGTGGCATCTTCATCGTTAATGGTGATGCTTGCCTGATCATCGGTATTAACTAAACTCGATGTACTTGCAAAGTTAATTGTGAAATCTTCAAAACCTTCCACTAAATCATCAGGATTGGTAGCAACTGTTATTGTTTTGGCTTCAGTTCCAATTAAAGTTATGCTAGAAGGCGTATTGTCATAATCACTTCCACCAATGGCACTGCCATCAACAAAGCTGTAGGTAATCTCAACATCACCCTGAACAGCTTTATCCAAACTCAAAGTAAAGTTTAAGGATTCACCTTCATTCACTGTTTGATTCTCAAATACCAGCTTAGCTACTCCATCGTTATCACTAATGCTTACTTCACCTGTTCCCGAAGTGCTTACAAGGGTAGACAAAGTGCTAATGCTAACATTTAATAATTCGGTTGGCTCAACAAGTACATCGTCGATGGTTGCAACTCTTATTTCCTGGGTTTCACCAGCAATACCTGTAAATATAATGGCATCACTTATGCTTGTATAATCTCCTACGCTAAGCGCAGTACCATCAACAGTAAGGTAATCAATAGTAAATCCATCCTGAACACCTTTATCCAATGATAAAGTCAAAACAGCTTCTTCTCCCTCAACAACGCTTACCTGATCGATTGTAACAGTAGCTATACCATCGTTATCATTGATGGTTGCTATCGTTTCGGCATCAGGAATAATCTTAGTATTCGTTGAACTTAAGTTAAGCGTAAATGTTTCCAGCAACTCTACGACCTCATCATCAACTATATCTATTTCGATTAACTGTACTTCGTTCCTATTACCAATAAAAGTAACAATGCCCGAAGCATCAACATAATCATCGCCAGCAATAGCAGTAGCTGCACTTAGGTTATAATCGAGCTCAAAACCTCCAATAACATCATTGCTTAAGGTAAGGGCAAACACTGCCTTGTCACCTTCCGATACAATAACACTATTAACCGAAACAGTGGTTACATCATCATCGGTAATGGTTGCTATTATTGAAGCGTCGGCATCAACCAAACTGTTACTTGAACTTAAATCTATAGTAAATTGCTCATCGCCTTCTACAATATCATCGTCAATTCCGCTTACAATAAACTCTTGACTCTCGTTTTCGGTTCCAACAAAATATAAGGTTGAAGGTAGGGCATCAAAATCGACACCTGAAATGGCAGTACCATTATTAATTACATAATCTACTTCGAATCCACCTTGAATAGCCTTATCGGCTGTCACTACAACTGTTGTCTGTCCAACCTCATTAAACGATACATTCTCCACAATCAGTGAAACAAGACCATCATTATCTGTGATATTAATCTCACCCGTACCATTTGTATTTACTAATGTAGAAACTGTGCTGATATTCACATCAAACAGTTCACTTGACTCAACAAGTGCATCATCTATTGTTGAAACTCTAATCTCCTGTGTTTCTCCAGCTATTCCTGCAAAAGCAACAGCATCACTAATGGTTGTATAATCTGAACCTCCAAGTGCTACACCATCAACAGTAAGGTATTCAACACTAAATCCACCTTGAACAGCTTTATCGAGGGTTACTGTTAGAACAGCATCGTCACCTTCAGCAACACTTACCTGATTGATTGTTACTGTTGCCATTCCATCATTATCTTGAATGCTTGCAGTGGTTTCTGCATCAGGAGTTACTTTGGTGTTTGTTGTTGATAAATTAAGAGTGAATGATTCAGATAATTCCACAACTGCATCATCAACTAAATCAATTTCTACTAATTGAACCTCATCCTTATTTCCAAGGAATGTAACAGTACCCGAAGCATCAATATAATCATCTCCTGCAATGGCAGTTCCTTCGCTAATAGTATAAGCGATGTCAAATCCACCTACCACATCGTTGCTCAAGCTTAAGGTAAATATTGCCTTCTCATCTTCAGATATGCTTATATCTTCAACAGTGACAGTCGTTACATCGTCGTCGGTAATTGTAGCTGTTATGGTTGCATCGGCATCAACCAAAGCATTGCTTGAACTAAATTCAACACTAAAGTTCTCATCACCTTCTACAATATCATCATCGATACCACGTAGAACAAACTCTTGACTTTCATTTACTGTTCCGGCAAAATAAATAGTGGATGGTACATTTTCATAATCAGTATCGCCAATAGCAGTGCCATCATTGAGCATATAATCGAGCTCAAATCCGCCTTGAATTGCTTTATCTGATGTAACAGTAACAGTAGTCTGGCCATTCTCAGCAAGACTAACGTCGCTAACTGAAAGTGCAACTAAACCATCGTTATCAACTATGCTTGCTTCAGCACTTGCAGGTACATCAAGTAAAGCATGTGCCGTCGTCAGATTAAGGGCGAACGCCTCACTTGTCTCCACGATAGCATCATCGGTAACATCTATGGTAATGGTTTTTGAATCGTTAACCGTTAAACCATCAAAATCAATGCTTCCAAGTTGAGTATCGTAATCCGATCCGGCAATCGCTTCAATATCTGAAGTGCTATAATTAACAGAAACACCACCCTGTACCAACTTATCTAAAGTAAGTGTAAATACAGCTTGCTCATTCTCGTTAATCTCTAGGTCAGCAACAGTTATTGTTGCTCTACCATTGGCGTCATTAATAGTTCCAGTTGCGGTATCATCATCTTCAACTAAAGCTTTTGATGATGTTAAAGTAACCGTGAAATCTTCTACTCCTTCAACTATACCATCGTTGGATGTTGAAATGGTAAATTGCTGAGTTTCATTTGCCGTTCCAACAAATGTTAGTGTTCCACCTGTTACATCTGAATAGTCAGAAATAGAAGCAGTACCAGGCACTATGGTGTAATCAACCGTTAATCCTCCAACAACCTCTTCAGATAAAGTAACTGTAAATACCATGTCATTCCCCTCAGTAGCAACTACATCTTCAACCAATAGGTTAGCCGTATCTTCATCTATTATAGTAACTGTTGATTCGGCATCACTCACAACCAATGGTGAAGAAGTGGTATACGCTACAGTAAATGTTTCACTTCCTTCAACCAAGGCATCATGGTTGGCAGTCACTGTAAATGTTTGAGGAGTTGTTCCTGATAAAGTAACAGAACCACCCGTAGCATCATAATCCGTAGAGGCATCGGTAGTAACATCATTAAAAGTGTAATTAACCACTACATCACCTTGCACTTCTTTATCGAGACTTAATGAGATAGTATTCGTTCCGCCTTCACTAACCGTTGCATTGCCAACAATTAAAGTAGCCACTCCATCGTTATTACTTATTGTTACTTCTCCAATTCCACTTGTGGCAATTAAAGGATTAGCTGTAGATATTTGTACATTAAAAGTTTCATCAGCCTCAACTACTGCATCATCAATGGTAAATAAAGTAATCGTTTCTGTTTCGCTAAGGGTACCATCAAAATGAATGGAGCTAACTATCGTATTATAGTCGGTGCCGGCATTAGCTGTTGCATCTGCAGTTGAGTAAGAAATATCAAAACCACCTTGAACTGCTTTATCTGATGATAAGGTCAATATAGCATCCTCACCTTCATTCACCGTCACTGTATTAATAGTAACTGTAGCTTGTCCATCATTATCGTTAATACTTGCAAGTGTACTTGCAGTTGGATTAACTTGCGCATGAACGGTTGATAAGTTCAACTCAAATCCTTCTTGTCCTTCTACTATTGCGTCATCTACTGTTGCAATAGTAATCAGTTTAATCTCCCCTTCTGTTCCTGCAAAACTAACACTGCCTGAATCATCCAGATAATCAACATCAGAAGTAGCTTGTACAGCAGATAATGAATAATCAACATTTACTCCGCCAACAACTTCTCTTGTTAATACCAATGTATACACCACATCTTCACCTTCATTAACAGTAACTGGCGTAACAGTAATTTGTGCTTCATCATTATCTGTTATTTCACCACTTGCTTCAGCATCTGTGTTTACCAGAGTTGATAATGAGCTCAGTTGTATTGTAAAGTTCTCTGTTGGTTCAATTATATTATCTTCAATGGCAGCAATACTAAACTGTACTGTTTGATTGGCACTTCCATCAAAATTTAAGGTTTGATTAGCTGGTACTGAATAATCAACACCTGCAAGGGCTGATCCATCAACTAAACTAAAGTCAACATCAAATCCACCCTGAACAGCCTTATCAACGATAACAGAATACGTTCCTGCTCCATCTTCAGCAAATACAGCATTGTTTATGCTTAAAGTGGCCACTCCATCATTATCGCTAATTGTAGCAGTTGCTTGTGCTGGAACATCAACTCGCAAATTACTCGTTGACATATCCAAAACAAACGTTTCATTTTCTTCTACAATAATATCATCATTTACTGTAACACTTACAGTTTGTGTTTCATTTAAGTCGCCATTAAAATTAATCGTACCTGAATTAGCCAAATAGTCTGATCCGCTTACGGCACTGCCATCAGCAGTTGCATAATCAACACTAAAGCCTCCTTCAATAGCTGTATTTAATACTAAGGTAAATACGGCATTATTTGCCTCATCAATGGTAATAGCGTTGACCGTCACGCTCGCATTTCCATCATTATCATTAATGGTTGCAACTGCTTCGTTATCGATAGTTACCAATGCATTTGAAGTACTTAAGCTTAATCTGAATGATTCGGCTTGTTCAACTATGGCATCGTCAATTGTATTAACATCAATAGTGATAAGCTCATTCTGTGTACCCGTAAAAGTTCGTTGTCCTGACACCACGGTATAATCATCTACTGATGTGGCAGTAATTGCTTCAAGTAGATAATCAACCACAACTCCATTGGCCACATTATTGGATAATACCAACTCAAATGATGCTGTTTCACCTTCGGTTACACTTAAATCAGCTACTGAAATATTAGCCGCATCGTTATCGCGTATTGTTCCTACAGCAGTAGCACTGGCGTCAACCAGGGCATGTGTTGTAGATAATGTGACATCAAAAACCTCATCAATCTCTACAATATTATCATCCGTTGCAGCTATTGTGAAATTAATTGTCTGGTTTGCTGAACCATCAAAAGAAAGTGTTCGGTTGACTGGCACCACAAAATCGGTACCTGCTATTGCTTGATTACTCACCAAAGTATAGTCAACATCAAATCCTCCTTCAACAGCTTTATCAACACTTACCTGGAATGTTCCTGAGCCATTTTCATCAAAGCTCACATCCGAGATTGATAATAAAGCAGTACCATCATTATCCGTAATGCTTGCAGTTGCTTGCGGTGTTACATTTACCAAAGCATTGGCACAACTAAGGTCAAGCATAAAGTTCTCGCTTGCCTCAACAACGGCATCATCACTAACAGCAACAACTACTTGATGTGTCTGAGAATTATTGCCTGAAAACACAAGATTGCCTGATTGTGTGGTATAATCATTACCCGAATTGGCAGTTCCATTTTGTGTTGCATAATCAACCGTAAACCCACCTTGAATATGCTTATCAAGCGATAGGGTAAATACCGCATCCTGATTTTCATTAATGCTAACGTCTGCCACAGTCACCATTGCCAAACCATCGTTGTCATTAATGGTAACAATTGCTCTATCATCAGCTCCTACCAAAGCATTACTGCTTGTCATGCTCAATTCAAAAGTCTCTGATGCCTCAACTACATCATCATTGGTAGTTGGCACCGAAATAGATTCTGTTTCTCCTGCTGTACCTGCAAACACCACTGTTTGAGCCGTATTGGTATAATCGCTACCACCAGTGGCAGATATATCACTAAAATTAACTGTAATGGAGGTACCTCCTACAACAGCATTATTTAATGTAATTGTAAAATTAGCACTTCCTCCTTCAGTAACCGTTACATCATCAATGGTAACATTAACAGCATCATCATCAATTATAGTTCCTGTTGCAGTAGCCGTACTTTGTACTGACACATGTGAATCTGTCATGTTTAGAGTAAATGTTTCGTTACCCTCAACAATTGCATCATCAATTCCACTTATGGTAAACTCCTGGTATTCATTAGCAGAACCTGCAAAATTTAATGTTCGATTAGCTGAAACTGTAAAGTCGGTTCCACCTATTGCTGTTCCGTTAACTAAATTATAAGTTACAGAATAACCACCTTGCACTGCCTTATCGGCTGTGATTCTGAAGGTACCCGATCCATTTTCATCAAAGGATGCATTTGCTATGCTTAATACCGCCACTCCATCATTATCTGAAATGGTTCCTTCGGCGGTATCGCTGGCATCAATGGCCGTATTGGCAGTTGACAAACCAAGTGTAAAGGTTTCATTTAATTCAACTATGGCATCATCTGTTAATGGGATTTGAATTGTACGTGTTTGACCATTAACTCCAGTAAAGTTTATAGTTCCACTTGAGGCATTAAAATCCTGACCTCCAATACCTGTTCCATTAGTCAAGTTATAAGTAACATCAAAAGCATTGGCCACGGTTCCATTTAGAGTTACTACAAAATCAATGGTACCATCACCTTCGTTTGCTGACGCATTTGCAACACTTAAGCTAGCCGTATCATTATCGTTAATCGTACCAATGGCATGCCCTGAAACAGTTCCTGCCGTTGGCGCACTTAAATCCACTCTAAAGGTTTCAATATTTTCAACTATTACATCACCTACAATAGATATAGCTATTGTGGTTGTATTATTACCCGTTGTTATGGTTGCAGTTCCAGAATTTAAGGTATAATCTGCAGGATAGCTTGTACTAACATCTGTAATATCAAAATCAACACTTACATCACCAGCAACAATTGAAGATGAACTAATCGTAAACACAAGATTTGTATTACCACCTGTTCCTTCAGTTAAAGCTGCATCTGCAATGGTTAGCACAACATCACTATCGGTATTATTTACATTGATCGTTATTGTTGCATCGGTAGATGATAACTGAGAATCAATAGCTCGAATCACCAAAGAATATTGCTCTGTTGTTTCAAAGTCAATGGATGCACTGTTATTAACTGTAATTAAACCAGATGTTGGATGAATCGAAAATACAGATCCTGTATTACCCGAGATAATCGAATAATTAATTGGCTCCCCATCTATGTCGTTATCGGTTCCGGTAAGCCCATCGTTAATATTAATAATCGACGTACCATCAATAGCGTCTTCATTAACCGAAGCTGTTTGGTTTTGAATATTAGGATCGTCATCTGCGGCAGATACATTAAGTGAAAAGGATTCACTACCCGACCAAAATTCACCATCAGACGCAGACCATGAAAAAGCTGTGGCTCCATTCCAATTTGCACTTGGCACAAAGGTGATAGAACCCAAGTTTGCTGCATCTATTACTTGTCCATTTGAAATAGGCACACCTGAAAGTTGCAACTCACCAGTTGAAGCATTTGGTACCGCATCAATACGAATTTGTGATAATGCATCGTTTTCCACATCGGTAAAAGCATCGGTAAAATTACTGGCCGCAAAAATTAAGTTATTATCTTCTGTGCCATTACTACTGGTTACAGTAATTCTAGGCGGATCGTTAGTAGCAGTTACTGTTATATTAACATCAGCCGTTACACAAGCTTGTGGGGTTTGATCATCACACACCTCAAACGAAAAGCTATCAGAGCCATTGAAGTTAGCATTTGGTGTATAGGTAAATGAGCCATCTGAATTAATAACTAAAGTACCATTACTTGGGTCGCCTCCACCAGCCAATGAAGTACTCAAATTACCTCCATCATCATCCGAAGCACCACTCAATAAATTACCCACTAAGTCAGTATCTTCTGCAGTTGTTTCAGTTAATGAAGAAACTGTAGGGATTAAATTAACACCAATGGTAGCTGTATTATTCATATTAACAGTGCAATTACCATTATCACCTGTTATTGTAAATACATTAGAGGAAGCAGTTAGGGATGAAACCGGTATTGTTAATACAAGGTCGTTTCCTGCTGTAGCATTAGAACCGCTATCAATTACGTCACCATTGCCATCTAACGCAGAATAAGTAATATCTTGCTCTGCGGATGTAATGGTAATAGTACCAACATTCCCCTCTAAAACATTACTTCCTGTTATGCTTAAGTTGGCATCCAGCATTTGAACAACTGAAACTGAAAATGCCTGTGAAGTATGCGAACAACCTTCTTTCTCAACATACAAGGTGTAATTACTGTCATCATGACCTAAAGTCATATTAGGTATTTCAAGTACCTTCTGAGAACCTATTTGTGTTGAACCTCTGTACCAAGCGTATGATGTAGCTACTGTTTCGTCAGCACTTAATGATAAGGTTTCGCCCACACAAACATCAACATCACCAGTAAAATCTGTAGATGGAGCAATGGATACAACAAAGTCTTTTGTTGTAGAGCACTCATCTGTAGTTACAGTTAACGAGTAAATCCCAGCATCAGCCAGACTAACATTTTGAATATCTAATTGATTACTTGTACTTAAAGTTGTTTCTCCTTTTTTCCATTCATAAGTTGAAGCACCAATTTCTTCAGCAGTCAGCAATAAATCGCCGTTAATACAAACTGACATATCACCGTTAATTACTACTGATGGACCTACATATATGGCAAACTCTTCAATGGTTTGCGAATATCCATCGTCAACCAAAACATATATAATAGCAAAACCTGATTGATCATTTACTGGCGTAATATTTAAATACCTTGTGGCTCCAGTACCCGTTACTTCAATATTATTATTTTCAACAAAAGCCGGATCATGCGAATAGGCAATCACGGTTAAGTCTTCGGCTGGCGTTTCAGCCCCATCACCCACCGTAATTGGGTGATTCGTTAAACCTGTATTAGTACATATATTCTCATCGCCAATGGCACCAATGGTTGGCGCCGTATTACTAACCAAATTAACGTAGTTTGATTGCAACGAGTAATTATCTACGTTGGAAGCTTTGAACTCGAACTGAATGGTTCCACCAAAATCATTAACTGGTGTATAGGTTAAATTAGGAATATCAGCAGCCGTTATTTCTTGTCCATCACTCACTAAGGATCCATTAACTCTTAATTCTCCTTGTGAAGGAATATTAACCACCTCAATCATGGTCAAAGGCAGGTCATTCGGATCGTAATATTTATCGGAAAAATCACTAAGTGCAAAAGTTAACACCTCATTAATGGCACCAACCTTAATCACATTACCTATAACAGGTGCTTCACCATTAACACACTTGGTTGTGCTTGTAGTTACCTCAAAATTAATGGTTGACATACCTAAATCAATGGCATTAAACCACGAGTTGAAGGTTGTATTATTTCCATTATAATTATTTCCATTGTAGGTCCATACTCTTGGAATGTGATTATTAATTACCAATTGATCCTGAGCAGTTTCCGCCATGGTTCCAGAACCTTGATCACCCCATAAGCCCACATTGGTATCGTCCCAATAAAGTGTAGGCCCTAATTTATTAAACGGACGTATTGAGTATGTTGAGATACCACTTAAGCTTTCCACATCGTACAATGGAAAATGAGCAGGACCTCTACCTAAAAAAGTAGCTGAAGCTGAATAGACGCCGTCGTTAACTTCCACTCCATTATCATTTTTAAAATCCCATAACACGAAATTTTCGCCCTGTTTCAGATCTAATTGAAGAGCCCGGTCTGATCCACTTGTAGAATAACCGTTCCCATCCAGATCTAACAAAATAGTTGCAAAACCATCGATATTAGATGCAATTTTAAACATGGTTATACTTTCGTAGGCACATGCATCCATATTACGTTCCAACACAATAGTTGAAGGCGTAATGCTTAATTCCTGAGGATTACGATCATAATCATAGTCGAATAACAAATCATCATCGAACCAAACTTGTACTGTTGGCGGAGGCAAAGCTGTATTCTGCCATACCACTCTGTCCGGATCATTTAAAAATATTCGGTATTCAGAAATATTATCTGTGTTAGTTGCATCACCATCCACACTTTGAGCCTTCTGAATAACATTATCATTAACATCGAGTGATACACCATAGGAGTTCGCCACAAAGTTGAATGAATAAGGCTTCATTTCGTACTGTACCTTATTCACAAACTCATCGGCGGTAAAAACATAAAAGTTAGTTTTTACAGGATAATTATTAAAACTTGTGGTTGTAAATGCCCACCCTCTCGACCAAAGTCGACCAGCTGATATATTCGGATTACCAGAATTAGTTATAACATTATTTGACGCATCCGTAACGGTTACATCAAAAAACTCTACCGCAAAACGTCGATTGTAAGCATAATTACCTCCTGTGCCATACGAATATGCCCATGTTTCAAATTCTATATAATGGTTTCCAGAAGTTAATGCAGTATATGTTTGCGCATTGTAACCATTTGTTATTTCGGTTCCATTTAATGTAACTCCGTTGGGTCCGTTTACAGCAGCACTATAAGCCGAAATATAACCATTACCTGACTTAGGAAAAGCCCGCTCAGAATACACAACAGAACCTGTCTCATTTTTAATGCGAAATGATGTATAATCCGCCTTCCAGCTTCGATATTCCCCTCCAGAGTTTGCCATTTTCATACCAAAGTGCATGGTTTCTCCCGCATTTAAGTATATATATAAGCGCTCCTTGTCATCGGCACTATATGTAGCAAAATGCTTGTCGCTGCCTCTGTACATTTCTAACCAAAGTCGATCAGATTCGTTAGGCATAAACTGCTTAGTCCCTTCTTGAGCAAAAATGTTGCTACTTGCTAATAAGAGAACGTAAAGAAAGAATTTTAAAAAACGCATGTTCATATTCATAAGGCTGGTATATACAAAGTATTGGTCACAACTATGTCAGTTTTTACGGCACTACCTCTACAGAGTTACCCCTAACTAACAAGTATTGGATAAACAGACTAATAACTTATACTAGCGTAAAAAAAAAACTGATTAACGTGTTTATTTTCTTGAGAACAAAAAAACAAAGGCCGTTTGAACTAACTATCCAAACGGCCTTTACAATAACTATAATTTCATAAAACTTTAAAACACCCACCTAACATTTAATCCAAAACTATCGAAACCAAGGCTGGTATTATCTATTATTTCCAGATAAGGACGCCAATCGGCTCCAATCACAAGCGGCACTTCTCTAAAGCGATACTCTAAACCCAATTCTCCTAAAGCTCCAAGTTTAAAATCACTGGCAACAAACGTATAAGCACCAACACCTGCATACCAATTAAAAGCCTCTTCACCTAAGGGGCGATAAAGAAAATCCCATAAGGCATCAACACCCATTCCTTTATTCCCAAATGACACATCAGCATGTATACGGGTAAATTCGCCCAAGGCAAACACACCATCGATGGCAACATTTCCACCACTTATTTCACCAAAACGCAAACCAACTTCTTGAGCATTAGAATAAAACAAGGTACCACATAACAATGTGATAATAAAAAACAATTTCCTCATAACTTAGACTTTGAAAAGTTAAATAATAGCTTAAAATTAAAACGAATTTTTAACAAAAAAAATTTTCATCAATACAAAACCAATATAATAACCATTTAATATATGATTATTAATATCAAAATTGAGGTCGCACTGAAGATATGACACTAATTAGTTAATAAAACTAATGCCCAAACAGTTATACTATTCAGGCATTTACAATACATTCAAAAAATCACCTTATCCTACACCCTCTTTACCTTCACAATACCTTTTCGGTAAACATCAAGTAAACGATGTAAATTATTAATTTGCTCACGTAGGTTAGTTCCTATATCCGTATCACCTACACTAATTCGTCTGGTTCTATGCTCAATCATACTTCTGGTTGAAATAATATCTACTTCTTCCTGAATGGCTTTACGCTTTGATTCAAACGGTCTATGTTCTGCTAATATTAAACTGTACGAATCATAAATCAAGGTATAGCCAGCAATACCCGTAACCTTTTGGTATGGTTTTGACATCCCACCATCAATCACAAACAGCTTACCTTCAGCTTTTACAGGACTTTCACCTTTGGTTACTTTAACAGGCACATGCCCATTTACAATGTGCGACACTTCAGGATCAAGACCAAACTCTTCAAGTATACGGCAGCACGTTGCCTTATCGTCCCTTAACTTATAATAGGTATTGCTTTCTTCTTTATGGGTTGTCTTATCATCGATAAAGTAACGCTCAAACGTTGCCATCTTCTTTTTACCAAACAGTGGCGAATTGGGTCCGCTCCACAAATACCACATATAATCTCTTGCTTTGATATTGTTTTCGCGGTGCTCACGATTAAAGTAAGCACGACGAGAAATCAAATCAAATTGATCACAGAGTACTTTACCCTTGTATTTCTTTCCAAATAAAGTCACTTCCTCAAAGCTTCCATCCGGTTTAAGCGGTATGCAACCATGATAAAGTAGATTAGAGTTATAAGCAAGATACGTGCTTCCCTTAGTGAATAAGGTTTTTATGTGTCGCTGAAGCTTCTCACTATTAATGAATGAGAAACGTAATTTATCAACTAACTCCTTTTCTTCCTTTGTTAATTCAGCAGGTTTTTTAGGGTTTACTGTCGGGAAGTTCTTATCATTTAATTCATATTCTTTGCCTTCAAGCGTGATGGTTCCTTTTTTGTAATCAATTTTATCGAGTAACAAACGGTCGTCCATTTCCATTTCAGGATTACGACGTATTATCTCTTCGGCCAACTTTAACTCAATAATCATAATGGCCTTGTGCATTTTACTTGTTAAGTTAATATGCGTTGAGCCAATATTCTCTGGTGGCGTATTTTTGGGAATAAATGGTTCGCACGGATCGTCAGCGTAGGCTTTCATAGCAAATGTAGCCAAAGGCAATAAGTTAATACCATAAGCATCTTCAATGGTATCTAAATTATTATAGCGCGCACTTAAACGAATAACAGCCGCAATACTTGCACGGATTCCTGTTGCCGCAGCCATCCAAACAATATCATGATTACCCCATTGCACATCTACCGAATGGTGATCTTGTATGGCATCCATCACCTTATCTGCATAAGGCCCTCTATCATATATATCTCCAATGATATGCAGACGATCAATTAATAATCGCTGAATAAATTTACTAATTGCTACAATGAAGTGATTGGCACGATCGACATCTATGATAGACTTTATAATGCGATCAAAATATTTCTCTTTTTTGGCGTTAGGCTCGTTTAACAATTCATCAATCACGTAAGAAAAATCATCCGACATAGCTTTTCTCACTTTTGATCGGGTATATTTATCGGCTGATACGCGTGCCACTTGAATCAATCGACGCAAGGTAATAGCGTACCAATTTTCCAAATCTTTTTCTTCCCTAATTATTATCTCCAATTTTTCTTCGGGATAATAAATAAGAGTGGCCAATTGCATCTTGGTTTTTTCGCTCAATGCATGCTCATAAACAGCATTAATCTTTTTCTGAACCATGCCCGAAGCATTGCGCAAAACGTGACTAAAGGTTTCATATTCGCCATGTATATCCGTCAGGAAATGCTCGGTACCTTTTGGCAAGTTTAATATGGACTCAAGGTTAATAATCTCGGTACATGCAGCCTGTACCGTTGGGAATTTTTCGGCAAGAAGATTTAAATACCTTAACTCATCTTCTCCGTAATTATTCTTTAATAACTCTTCATTTTCGCAATCCAAAACCATTTGTCTTAAAAATAAAAATGTGTACTGTTTATGTCTAAAAATGTAATACTAATGTTTTTTAACGACTCCTTAGATGAAAAATGTAAATATCTTTCATTTTCAAATATTTTTCAAGTATTATCTACTCATTTTGTAGGTTTACCCTTGTAATACAAGCTTTTTATAGAGTTACAATTCGTAACAAACAAAGGAAACAATTGTTGAAAGTTTCGAAACAATTGGGACATTGAAATAGAAACTCCTTCCCTTCATATAAAAGTAAACACAACTATAAAAACCATCATTACCAAATGATAACAACTCTCTTTTCCGTCAAGCTCGGTATTAACGTTTGGTAATGACACGTTTTCTTCATTGCACAAGGCATTATCATTTAATAACGGCTTTCTTTTAGCTTATGCAGCCCATCATCAAATAGTAATGAACCACTAACCCGAGTTCGACATAAAATCCTTATCTTTAGATAAACCCCCTTTAATTAACTTTTATGACTGCATCAACTCACAAGCTCGATCACATAGCAATTTCGGTTAAATCACACATGCTACTGAGGCAATTACTGAGAGAAAACCCAATTCTGGAAGAGATAATGCAAAATGCGCGAAATGAAACCGAAGTATTGGTTGGCGTTCGAAATTGGATTTTGGAAGAAATAAAGAAGAATAAGAATACCTACCATTTCTATAAAAGAGAAAAGCATGGAAGAGAGGCATTTGAGAAATTAAGCTGGAAAGATTTTGCAGCCATCCGAATTTTGGATTACATCGATAATGCCGGTCGAGAGTTTGAAGATCCGAACCTAAGAGGAGAACTGGCCATAAGTAATCCTATACACCTAATTTGGCTTGCTGTAACCCATGGAACAGGTGGCGCAAAACCTTCTTTCTTTAAGGATATGCTAATGCTTTTCAGGCAATTCAGTGGAGAATACAAAAGAAACACCCCATCGAAGGAACAGGTTGAAGAATGGATGGACAGATGGTGCTCTGGGCTGGATCCTCGAATTATTAAATTGAGAGAAGAAAATAAGGAACGCATTATTAAGATCATCATTCAGAAAATTGATAAAGGTGAAATAACGCATAGCAAATTTTCTTTTCCTGCAGGCTTATCTCAAGAGCAAAAATACCTGAAAGCACTGGAATGGTGGGAAGATCAACTCTTTCATTTAAAATTTGCCGTCAAATCACCAGACTTATTAAACGAACTACTGGACAACTCGCTCGACCCCGATACAATGAAAGTTTTATATGAGGCAGAGGCTAAGGGCATTCCATTTTTCGTGAACCCTTATTACCTTTCATTATTACACGTAAGGGTTCCGTATTTTGCTGTGGGAGCAGATTTAGCCATTCGTTACTATGTTATTTACAGTCAGAAATTGGTGGATGAATACGGCAATATTGTTGCCTGGGAAAAAGAGGATAAGGTAAAACCAGGTGAACCCAATGCTGCAGGTTGGTATTTGCCAAACGATCACAATATCCACAGACGTTATCCTGAGGTAGCCATCCTTATTCCTGATACCATGGGGCGAGCATGTGGTGGCTTATGCGCTTCGTGCCAACGCATGTATGACTTTCAGCGGGGTAATCTAAACTTTAACCTGGATAAATTAAAACCTAAGGAAAGCTGGGATGAGAAACTTGATACCCTATTGGATTATTTTGAGAAGGATTCGCAGTTGCGCGATATTTTAATCACCGGTGGCGATGCCCTAATGAGTTCAGATAAATCGTTGGCTAAAATTTTGGATCGGGTTTACACAATGGCAGCTAATAAGGTGGCAGCTAACAAAAGTAAACCGGATGGTGAAAAACACGCCCATATACTCCGCATCAGGCTCGGAAGTCGATTACCAGTCTATTTACCTCAACGCGTTACACCCGAATTAGTAAAAATACTTGGTGATTTTAAAAAGAAGGCTGCTAAAATAGGCGTACAGCAGTTTTTTATGCAAACACATTTTGAATCGCCAATGGAGGTAACACCTGAAGCTCGCAATGCCATAAAATTATTAATGTCAGCCGGATGGACGGTTACCAATCAGCATGTATTCATAACTGCTGCTTCACGGCGAGGGCATGCTGCTAAGCTCCGCAAGGTTTTAAACGAAATTGGCATTATCAACTATTATACGTTCAGTGTGAAAGGCTATATGGAGAATAGTTTCAACTTTGCCACTAACGAGAGAGCAGTGCAGGAACAAATGGAAGAAAAGGTTATAGGTAAAATTCCTGAAAAGTATTATTCTACTATAAAAGAGTTTCCAAACAATGCAGGAGCCATTGAAAAAGAAATGGCTCAGTTAATGCAAGAAAGTGGTCTGCCATTTTTAGGAACCGACCGAAATGTACTTAATCTGCCAGGAGTAGGTAAAAGCCTTACATTCCGAACCATTGGAATAACGCGCTATGGCCGTCGAATATTGGAGTTTGAATTGGATCACACGCGAAAGCACAGTCCGATGATGAAACAAATGGACAAAGTGATTATTATAGAATCCAAATCGCTTAGTGGCTATCTTCGTCAGTTGGAAGACATAGGCGAGGAAACATCGGATTACGAAAGCATTTGGGGCTACTCTATTGGTGAAACAGAACAACGCATTCCAATTTATGACTATCCTGATTACGACTATAAACTCACCAATAATTACACAAACCTAAAGGAGGAAACTAGTTCTTAAAGTAGTCATTCCATAAAACTAAAAATGCTCATAAATCAAATGATTTATGAGCTTTTGTGTGTTGGGGTACCAGGACGATAGACCGATCTCGTAAAACACTTATTTGCTTCTTGTTATAATTTCATTTTTAATTAGGTCACCTACTTTCATAAATCATTATTTTTCAATTAAATACTACGCATTCTTATCTAAAATGCAACAAATTAAGTCACAATTAATTTTCTACCATTTTAATATGATGGTATTAAAAAGCAAATTGGGTGTGTATAAATTTATAAGCTAAACTTTTCATCAATTAATAATTATTTAAGTTATACATGAAGCATATCATTTTAGAGAGAGATATTTCATGTATATTTGAATGTTTTTCCTTATTCAATACATATTATTGATATACATTAAATATTATAAAATGAACATCCCTAAACATATAATCCCAAGAGATAACTATACATCCAAAATTAAACCTTTTATAAATACCTCATTAATAAAAGTATTAACGGGTCAAAGACGCGTTGGAAAATCTTACCTCCTTTACCAGTTAATCAATCTTATATCTGAACAGAACGACAAAAGCAATATCATATTTATTAATCTTGAAGATTTGGCATTTGACTTCATCAAGAATGCAAATGATTTAAATGATTATGTGACTCAGCATTTATCATCAACAGAACGCAATTATTTATTTATTGATGAAATCCAAGACATAGAAGACTTTGAAAAAGCTTTACGTTCGCTAGCTTTAAATGAGAACCTTGATATTTATATTACAGGTAGTAATGCTAAAATGCTTTCTGGCGAATTAGCAAGCACATTAAGTGGCAGGTATATAGAATTTAATATTTATAGTTTATCCTATCCTGAATTTTTGACATTTCATTCCCTTGATGATGCCGACGAAAGTTTAGGAATGTATATGAAATACGGTGGGCTCCCCTACATTACAAATCTCCCTCTTAATGACGATGTCATATTTGAATACCTCAAAAATATATACAGCACTATTATATATCGAGATGTTGTAAGCCGTTACAATTTAAGAAATACTCATTTTCTTGAGGTTTAGTTATATTTCTGGCAGATAATGTTGGCAGCCTCTTTTCTGCGAAAAAGATTAGTGACTTTTTAAAATCTCAAAAGGTCAATATTTCCTCACAACAAATTCAGAATTACATCAAATACCTATCCAGTGCTTTTATTATTCTACCAGCCCGGCGCTATGACATTATCGGTAAAAGGATTTTTGAAATTGGTGAAAAATATTTCTTTGAAAATATCGGAATTCGTAATGCCATTATAGGCTATAAAGCTAATGATATTGGCAAAATCCTAGAGAACATAGTTTATAATCATCTATTGTTTTGTGGGTTTTCGGTAAAAATTGGGGTATTGAACGCACAGGAGGTTGATTTTATTTGCGAAAGAAAAAATGAAAAAATGTATGTACAAGTTAGCTATCTGTTAAGTAATGAAAACACTATTCAAAGAGAGTTTGGTAACCTTCTAAAAATTTCTGACAACCACTCTAAAATGGTAGTTTCGATGGATAAGTTTGCTGGTGAGGGCTACGATGGAATAAAGCATATCTATATTAGAGATTTTCTAAAGACCATGCTTTAGTTAAGCAAGATTTCAGAACACCGTAAAAGATGAACTAATTATACCAATCAACAGTTGAAACTGTCATTTCATAAAACTAAAAAAGCTCATAAATCTTACGATCTATGAGCTTTTTTGTCGGGGTACCAGGATTCGAACCTGGGACCCCCTGGTCCCAAACCAGGTGCGCTAACCGGACTGCGCTACACCCCGAATAATACTATCCATAATTTCAATTCATTTTTCAAATAAAAAGAGCTAAGTCAAACAAAGCTCTTTCTATAGTCGGGGTACCAGGATTCGAACCTGGGACCCCCTGGTCCCAAACCAGGTGCGCTAACCGGACTGCGCTACACCCCGAATAATGAATTTCAACTTAAATGCGGAGGGAGGGGGATTCGAACCCCCGGTACGGTTGCCCGTACGTCAGTTTAGCAAACTGGTGGTTTCAGCCACTCACCCATCTCTCCTTTTTTCCTTAACTTTTTAAGGGCAACAATCGCATCAAGCTCCTCTATCCTACACCCCCTTTGCAATTGCGTTTGCAAAAGTAAGAAATAGTATCATAACTCCAAACACTTTTCTGAAAAATTAGACACTTTTTCTCACTCAATTTTCGACAAGCTTTTTAACTGTTTAAAAGTCAAAAAAAAAGCTCCCTTCGGAGCTTTTAATTTTTAACTATCTTTTTTTGGAGGTTTTGTTCCTGGTTTCGAAATTGAATCGCGCATGGCGGTATCTGCTTCAATATTTTTATACTTCAGATAATCCATTACACCTAAATTTCCCGAACGGAATGCTTCTGCCAATGCCTTTGGCACCTCTGCTTCTGCTTCAATAACTTTTG
The DNA here is from genome assembly GCA_025499625.1 of Carboxylicivirga fragile. Classification (GTDB taxonomy): domain Bacteria; phylum Bacteroidota; class Bacteroidia; order Bacteroidales; family Marinilabiliaceae; genus Carboxylicivirga; species Carboxylicivirga fragile. The sequence continues at coordinate 82,476 of JAFMVD010000020.1, forward strand.
CACGAGCTTCCTGTGCTTTTGCCTTCATCTCTTGCTCAACAGCTACAGCCATCGCTCTACGTTCCTCAGCTTTCGCCTGAGCAATGTTCTTGTCAGCATCAGCCTGATCAATTTGTAATCCTGCTCCAATGTTTTTACCTATATCAATATCAGCAATATCAATTGATAAAATCTCAAAAGCCGTTCCAGCATCCAAGCCTTTCTCCAATACTACTTTAGAAATTGAATCAGGGTTTTCAAGCACTGCCTTATGCGAAATTGACGAACCAATAGAAGATACAATACCCTCTCCTACTCTTGCTAATACAGTTTCTTCACCAGCACCACCAACTAATTGTTTGATACTTGCACGAACAGTCACACGCGCTTTAGCAATTAACTGAATACCATCTTTGGCAACAGCTGCTACAGGTGGCGTGTCAATCACCTTGGGATTAACCGACATCTGAACAGCCTCAAACACATCGCGACCAGCTAAATCAATAGCTGTAGCTGTTTGAAAATTCAAATCAATATTTGCTTTAGCAGCCGAAACAAGAGCATGCACCACACTTTCGATGTGACCTCCTGCCAAATAATGCGCTTCTAACTCATCACGCTTAATTTCGGCTAAACCAGCTTTTGTGGCTTCAATCAATGCCCGGACAATAACACCTGGAGGCACCTTACGAATACGCATTAATACCAACTGCAATAATGAAATACGCACACCTGACACTAAGGCTGAAAACCAAAGTAAAATAGGTACATAATACAAAAAAAGAAAAGAGACAACTATAATTGCCGCTATCAAAAATATGGGGGCTAAACCAGCCATAGAGATTAATTTTTAGGTTTTACAATAACGTATGTTTTATGAACTTTTTCAACAAGAACTTCTGTATTTTCATCAACAAAATGACCAGGACATCTTCCTTCAATCAATTCGTTGTTAACATTTACTTTTCCCACAGGATTTAATCGAGTAACTGTTACACCTGCATCTCCAACATGAATATTTTCTTCCTCAACCGTTTCAACCTTACCATCAATACTAGAATGCAGCATAAGGCGATTCCATGTTTTTGAACGAAACGACATCACCAACATAATTACGCCAAATAACAATGTAGCAGCTAGTGCCATATTGCCATAGGTAGCACCATACGATGAGTAGGTTAAATATACCCCTCCGGCTGTAAATAGAAATCCACCTATTCCGGCAACCGTAACTCCAGGAAACACAAAAAACTCCAAGGCTATTAAAAATAATCCGAGTAATACTATAAGAACAATGACCAAAACTGACATAACTATTTAATCAAGGGTTACTGATAACTTCTTCTCCAGAAGCTGTGCTTTTATAGGCAATAATTCATCAAATGAACCAATTTTTATCTGGCATTCTCCATTGTAATGTGTAAGAAATGCGCATTGCTCAGCCTGAATTGCATCATGCTCACAAATTTCACACAACACATCAATAACATGGTCAAAAGAATTTACATCATCATTATGAAGGGTCAGCTTACGTCTTTCCTTATCACTGTCTTCCTGATTATGCTCTTCGCTTCGTTTACTAAATGAAACCATTTTTATTAAAGTTTCTCTAAATTAAGTTGTTTTTTTTGTGAAAAACTAATCTATTAGTGGGTTTCACTCCCGATAATCGCAAATAAAATAATACTAAGATTCTCGACATAAAATCAAATAGCAAAACACAAACCCATGCCAATCGTGCGTATTATTTCTTTAAATCATTTGTCAGGTTGATCTGCTTTCCTTCTTTAAAAACGACAACAAAAGCACCATTAAAACCAGCCTCCCTAACTTTAGCCAATTCTTTGGCAGCCGCACTATAAGTTGGATAACTTCCTGAAAAATATTTTGTCAACTCTTTTCCCGCAATAGGAACTTTACTTATGGTTGGGATTTTACTTAATGCATCAGCATTTGGCTCATTCCTGAAAACACCAATCTGAATACGATACTCATGTTGATCCTTCTTCAACTCTTTTTCAACAACTTCTATTACCGGTGCAACAGCAGCTACTTCAGTTTTAGTATTCCCATGAAGCTCTTGATAGGTCTTCTGAGCTTTACCCGCATCTTTCGACTCTCCGTTAGCATCAGATAAAACACTTCCCTCTCTTAAAAGGTCAACATACGAAAACAAAGCTCCTTCCTGCTCCTGCACACCTGAGCGCTTAAGTGCCCCGGCTTTTTCGAAACGTTCAATATCGAAGCCCAACATTGGATTGGTCATTTCCTTGGCCTGACGAAAATAACCATTAGCAGCTGATTGCGGCACCTCTAAAAATGTGAAATCCTTAGTTGGCTGACTAGCGCTTACTCCTGTTATTTTTGAACGATATATACGGTACTTTTCATCAAGCGAACTATGATATACCTTAAGAGCAGTTAACTTCAACTCCTTCGATTTCTCAATCATACCGGCAGCAATCGTTTGCTCTTCCTCAATCGTATCACGTTTTTTGAAAGGCGAAGAAACAACAGGCACCACTTGCGATGGTTGATTGGATGCATTTTCCAATAACTGCGATGATTCTAAAGTTAAAATATTACCCCAAATATAAAGTGAATCAGCTTGCTTAAGTTTCTGTATCTCATCTTCAGAAAATAAAGCTGCGTACATCAATTCCAACTCATCTAAACGGCGTTTAAACTCTTCATCGGTATAAAAGGTATATTCTTCAGGTATCAACACTTCAGCCAAGGCCGAACTTGACTTATCCTTCACCTTCACCTGACTTGGCGCTGTATATCTACCTTGACGAACCAATTCTTTTATCCGAGTAACTTCAACAATTCGCGCATTATTAAAACTTTGCTCAATTTTTCCGTCCAATCCATAAACTTGTTTCTCAAGGGATAAAATATCGTTCACCAACATGGCTCGCTCTGTTTCTGATTTAGTTCGTGCATATCGCTCACGCTTACCGGTCATTAACATTGAGAGACTATCTTTTTGCAGGCTTAACTGTTGCCCAGACACAAATAATGCTTTTGCCTCATCGCTTTTAAAATGCGACAACTCACTATACACAAGGGTATCAGCTACCATGTACGAAAATGTACCTCTTTTGCTGCCTCCTTTACTTTTCGAACGAGCCTTTCCATTGGCACCCGTGTTTTTTACACTTTCTTCTGACAACTCAAGAGCAGCAATGGCCTTGACTTCATTCATATCTGAAACGAGGTTTTTAACAACAGAATCATCCCATTTCAGTTCATATACCATCACTAAACTATCATTAGTTTCACGATTAGAAGCAAAATAGGCAATGGATTTAAACTCATCACTTACAAACAGGTAATCATCCTTTGGAGAATTAAAGGGAATGCCCATATTTACAGGCTCAGAAAATGATTTACTTTGTGCATCGTAAACGGTCTTATAAATATCGTAACCACCAATACCTCCTTCGCGATTTGACGAAAAAAACAAGGTAGAACCATCGATTTGCAAGAACGGATGAATATCATCGGCATCGGAATTAATAGAAGACAAGGCCTTACTGTCTCCCCATCCATCCAGCAATTTTTCCATTTTATAAAGGTCACCATTCTTAGACAATTCATCTTTCATTGAAAAATAAACCTCATCACCTCTTTCTGTCAGATATAAAATCCCCTCAGGATCAACACCAGCTTCAAAGAAATCCTTATTTCGAGTCACCTGACCAACATCGGCAACAGGATGGTAATAATCTAAAAGATCAGCGATTGCTAATGTGTCTCTTGCATACACATCCAAGTGATAAACCTTACTTGAATATCGGCGACCAACTTCGCATTGCAATTTATACAGCTCAGCCCTTTCATTTCGAATATCAGATGTGCTTGCATACTTCAAGAAACGCGTATACTGAACAATAGCCTCATCAAACGAATAACTCAATTGATAAGCTCTACCCAAATAATAATACGCATCGCGACTGACGCCTTTTACTGCTGCATACTTCAATCGCTTTACGGCTTCTGAAATATTCCTATTAAGCTGCAATAAACAAATGCCATAATAATAATTGTACTTAGCTTCTCTATCGTATTTACCTAGCAGATATGAATACGCCTTTTCAGCTTCAACGTAATCTTTACTGCGAAATATTTCAAGTGCTTGTTTCGAAGAATAAGTTGTTTGCGCCTCAAGGGACATTGAAAACAACAACATTATTAATAAACCCAAGAATCCTTTTCTAATCAACATATCTTCCTAATCTTTTCGTATCTATGAATTGGCAGCCCAAAATTAAGCATTCGCAACGAAATACACCGCCAATAGGCAATTTAATATCTTTCTACGCACAGCAACTTACCATAAACTTAATAGCTCCAAAGCTTAAACACAAATTTTTATATAAACACTCATTCGTTTTATACCCATTCATTTTACTCAACAAAGGATAAAAGCATTGTGCACAAGCGCTAACAAGACAGCTAAGCCTACTGAAACATTGACTGTTAATAACTTTTGAACCATGTCCTCCATTAATCGTTGTTTATTTAAATATATTTGTAACAATTAATAAAAAGTATATGTCAGTATTAAAAGAAGGTGATAAGGCTCCTGTTTTTCAAGGTCTGAATCAGGACGAAAAAAACATTAGTCTAAGCGATTATAAGGGACAAAAGGTAATTCTATACTTTTACCCAAAGGATAACACACCTGGATGTACAGCAGAATCGTGCAATCTAAGTGATAACTATGATGAATTGACGAAACAAGGATTTGTAGTAATTGGTGTCAGCCCTGACAGCATCGCATCCCATCAAAAATTCATTGCTAAACACAGTCTGCGTTTTAATCTCATTGCTGACACCGAAAAAATAATACTGGAACAATACAATGCTTGGGGCGAGAAAAAAATGTACGGAAGAACCTACATGGGAGTGCTTCGCAAAACCTTTATTATTGATGAAAATGGTGTTATTATTAAAATATTTGAAAAAGTAAAGACTAAAGACCACACCAATCAAATACTTAGTGAGCTTGCATAAGTACACCTTGACTAAATGAAGAAACAGAAAAATATATAGTACAATGGCAGAAAAAGATAAAAAGGACAACAAAGTAAATCAGGAAAAACTGAAAGCGCTCCAGTTAACGATGGACAAGATTGACAAAACCTATGGCAAGGGTACTATCATGAAAATGGATGACAATTCAGTTCAAGATATCCCGGTTATCCCGACAGGTTCAATTGCTTTAAACTTAGCACTTGGTGTTGGTGGTCTTCCACGCGGTAGAGTTATAGAAATATACGGCCCTGAATCATCTGGTAAAACAACCTTAGCTATCCATGCCATTGCTGAAGCTCAAAAACAAGGTGGAATTGCAGCATTTATTGATGCAGAGCATGCCTTCGATCGCTTCTATGCAGAGAAACTAGGCGTTGATTTGGAAAACCTGTTAATTTCCCAGCCAGATAATGGTGAGCAAGCTTTAGAAATTGCTGATCAATTAATTAGCTCTTCTGCCATTGATATTATCGTTATTGATTCGGTAGCAGCACTTACACCTAAAGCAGAGATTGAAGGAGATATGGGTGATTCCAGAATGGGATTACAAGCTCGCTTAATGTCACAAGCACTTCGTAAACTGACATCTACCATCAACAAAACGAACACCACTTGTATCTTTATCAACCAGTTACGTGAAAAAATTGGAGTGATGTTCGGTAATCCTGAAACAACAACTGGTGGTAACGCACTTAAGTTCTATGCTTCTGTTCGTTTAGACATTCGTCGTGTTACGCAGATTAAAGATGGCGAAAATGTAGTTGGAAGTTTAACTCGCGTGAAAGTTGTGAAAAACAAAGTTGCGCCTCCATTCAAAAAAGCAGAATTTGAAATTCGCTACGGAGAAGGTATCTCAAGGGTTGGCGAGGTTCTTGACCTTGGAGTTAACCTGGAAATAGTCAAGAAGAGCGGTTCGTGGTTTAGCTATGGCGAAACAAAACTTGGCCAAGGACGTGAGGCTGTTAAAGAAGTCATCAAAGATAATCCTGAGTTAGCCGAAGAGCTGGAACAAAAAATAATGGCCGCCATTAATACAAAATAACACAGCTGTTACTGCATAAAAAAAACAATGAGGCTGTCTCAAAAGTCAAAAAAGAATCTTTGAAACTTATAATTTGTAACTAACTTCAATATTTGTTACCCCTAAATCCCCTGAAGGGGACT
>JAFMVD010000021.1 GCA_025499625.1 Carboxylicivirga fragile
TCAAATATCCTTTTTTACTACCCCTAAATCCCCTGAAGGGGACTTAAGCCTCCACTTTAGGGGAGGTTTGGAGGGGTAAAACGAAAGTAAAATAAGAAACTGTAAGTTTACTTGTTCACAAAAATACTTTTTGGACACCCTCTTTTTTATGATTATCAATCAAATTCAACGGGCACAACCAAAGTTGTTCTAACGGGCTTACCACGTTGCACACCAGGGCTCCATTGATCAAGTTCTGAAACAAGCTGTATTGCGTACTTTGCTTCTTTATCATTCGATCTATTAAGTGCTAAAATATTACTTAGTTCACCTTTGTGACTCAATTGAAACTGAACATCAACCGTTCCTCTTAAATCAGCATCTTCTTTTACCTGCTCGATTCGAGTATATAAAGTTGCAAAATAGGTTTCCAAACCACCTTGATACGAAGGCATATTTTCAACAACATAAAATACAGGTTTGCCATCCTTACCACTTGGTGGTGGTGGAGGAGGCGGAGGTAATTCACCTTTCTTTTCACCAGTTGGAGAAGGTAGTGGCGGAGGCGTCATTTTACCTTTGTATTTCTTTCGATATAATGAAGCATCTAATTTAAAGGCCGACTCTCTCATTACAACAATCATGAGTTCCTCCTTCTTCACATTTACCTCTTTGGTTTCCATTCCAACAAACGAAAAAACCAACTTATCTCCTGGAGTGACCTCCAACTCAAACTCCCCATTAATATCAGCGACACAACCATTAGTTGTTCCTTTAACAACAACACTAGTACCTGGCAATGGAAAGCCTACCAACTTATCTATTGATTTACCAGTATTCGGATCCAAAACGGCTTGCACTTCTTGTAAAAGGACTTCTCCTTTCACAATAAAAGTTTCCTTCTTACTTTGGTCTACAATTTCACTTGCAGGCTTATCACCTGACTTTAATTCATACACAGGCTCACTAAAAGCCCACAATAAACCGCCAATAAAAGGCAGCACCATCAGCAACTTTAGAAGTCGCCATTTGGATTTTCTGTCATTTTTCATCATTTTTAGTCTTCGTTTATTTTGGGAGAACCGGAAGTGATTGGCTAGCACTGATACTTCCGCTCCCATTGTTTCACTAATAATTGTTTGAATATATTCATCCTTACGAAAGCCTTCGTCCAAGACTTTTTTATCGGCAATAAATTCCAAATTCTGCTTAATTAATCGGGCGTAAGCCCAAGTAAATGGGTTAAACCATAAAATCACAAGCATTAGTTCGCTTAGCATTACATCCAACCAATGGCGCTGCTTTAAATGAACCATCTCGTGTACCATTATCTGCTCATTATCTCGCGACAGATATGATTCATCTTTCACAAAAATTCGATTGGCAAATGCAAATGGTGTATCCACCTTAGGGTTAAGACATATAATTACACCGTTCTTTTTAATTTTAACAGATTTATATGCAAGCTTAACTAATTTCAGAAGATTAAATAAAACTCTGGCTCCAAGAAAGAATGAAATGCTTAGGTAAATATATGGCAGAATAGATATCCAATTAAAATCAGGCTTTTCAGGTATATGTGGGGCAGAAGCTCCAACGGATTGTGCTTGTACAGGAATAAAACCAGCTTGCTCATTTATGCTTTCAACAATTACCACATAGTTGATCTTAATAAGTGGCAATATGATAGCTGTTATCAGTCCCAAAAGAAGAAACCACCTATTTATTGAATAGTGTGCATCATTCCGAAGAAAAAATTGATACACCGCATAAAACAAAATCAACACAAGAGCCGATCGAGATATTAGAAGTAAAGATTCCATCATGGTAATTTATTTATTTTGATTCTGACTCTTTCAACATTGCCTCAAGATCCTCCAAGGTCATGTCATTATCTTTTGCAAAGAAATTGGCAAAACGCGCAAAACTTCCACCAAAGTAATTAGTCATTAAATACTTCATTTGATACGATGAGTATTGCTCTTTTGAAATAAGCGGATAATACACATAAGTATTTCCCATTGACTTATTATCAACAATGCCTTTCTTCTTTAGCACCTTTAAAACCGTGGCTACCGTATTATAAGCGGGCACCTTAACACTAAAACCGTCAAGAAGCTCTTTTATGGTGCCTTCATTTAGTTGCCACAATATTTGCATCACTTCTTCTTCTGCCTTTGTTAATTGTTTAATTTCCATATCGATAATAAAAACACATAAACTACTACAATTATAATACTATATTTATAGTATTGCAAGACAAATGTGATATTTAATTAAATAACATGCTCTAATAAATTAAACCCAATCTATGCATTTGAAATAAAAATTTAAGCCCAAATGCATAGCGATAAAGTAACTCATCCATTTTGGAGAAAAACCAAAATGGTGATTTTCTAGATCGGGGTTAATCCTTGCTAAATGCAGATAGTTCGTCATTACATGACTCCTACTGCATAACCCGGGTTAAAATAAAAAACTTGTCCTTAGGCTAATTAGTGGAGAATTATAAGGAAAATAAAGGATCTATAATGGCAGTTTAAAAGTAAATTTCGACCCTAGGCCTTCCTCCGATTGCAACTCAATAGAACCTTCAAGTAATTGTACCAAGTTCTTCGTTATGGTTAAGCCTAATCCATTCCCTCTGTTAAGATTACTAACGTCATTTCCTACCTTTAGGAAACGCTCAAATATTTGTTTTTGATAGACTTTATCGATACCAACGCCTGTATCTTCCACATAAAATAATATGTATCTATCTTGCACTTGAAAACCTAACTTAACGTAACCTTTACTTGTAAACTTTAGTGCATTACTAACCAGGTTATTTAATATTTGCCTAAGCCTAAACTCATCGCTAACAATGGTAATATTATAAGACGGCACTTCAAGAATAAACTCAAGATCTTCTTTATTTTTATAGTAATCTGAAGTAAGGTAGTTATTATGAATTTGCTCCATTATATCACCAACAAGTATTCTACTTTTAACAATCTTTAGTTGACTTGATTCAATCATCGAAATATCAATGATATCATTTAATAAATGCAGTAAATCATCACCATTGGATTGAATCATATTGGCAAACTCAGTCCTTTCTTCCTCATTAAAATCCCCTTCTAACAACAATTCAGAAAAACCAACAATCGCATTCATTGGCGTTCTAATTTCATGACTCATATTTGATAGAAAGGCTGTTTTGAGTCGATCTGCCTCTTCTGCCTTCAGCTTTGAATTCAGCAACTCTTCTTCCGTTTGCTTATGCTCTTCAATCTCCTCTTCAAGACTTTGTGTACGCTGTTTAACGCCTCTCTCAAGCTCTTCATTAAGCAATTGCAATTTCCGCTTAAGCTTAATATTCGACAAATACCTAAAGTAAATAACGCCTGCAATAAGTATTAAAAGAACCGTAAAAAACACAAAGCTAAATAGGTAGTTTTTGTTGCGAGCTATTTCCAAATCCCGTTCGGCAATGTTCTTTTTTAAAACCAGCTTGTCTTTTTCAACCTGCTGTAAGGTATAATCCAGTTCCAATTGTGCAATCCTATTTAATTGATCAACCGTAAGTACCGAATCCTTCATTTGAGAATACAAAACATGTTTCTCAAGGCTTTTCTTGTAATCTCCCTTTTTCCGATATATTTCAGATTGAACCAGATAGTCCTCCATCAATATCTTTACTAAATTCGATTGCTCTGCCAAATTGATACTTTCGTTTAAACTGGCATTGGCCTTATTTAACTGGCCTTTTAAAAGAAAAGTCTTTGCCTGATTTTTTAAGGTGATTGCAGCTAAGTTAGCAAGTTCATATCTGTAACTCTCTTTCAAAGAAAGTTCATAATAATAAAGAGCACTATCTAATTTTCCAGATGTACGGTAGACATTTCCAATATTATTCAATACAGCACAGTGCCTCTCTTTTAATTGTAAAGTAACAGGCGCATAATTCAGCGCTTTTCGATAATAAATAAGCGCAGAATCATTTTTTTGTTGATACCAGAAAAATGAACCAACTGAGTTGTATACGGTTGCCAATAAATCTGAATGCACTTTATCTCCAAGCTCAATAGCATTAAAATATAACTCCCTCGCTTTGGGATAATCATTTAGATTACGATAAAGAATTCCTAAATTATTAATTGAATGAATTAAACCTGTCGTATCTTTTTGTTCGATGAATATATCTTTCGCCTTCAAATGATATTCCAATGCCTTTTCGAAGGCTCCACCGTATCGATATATACTCCCAATATTATCTAAACATTTGGCAATACCTAATTCAAAATTAGCCACCGTATAAAACTTCAAAGCCATGCTCATATTTGTAAAAGCAGTACGGTTTTGGCCTTGTAGCTGTTGATTTGAAGCGAGCCTAAAATAAGCATCGGCCAACTGTAGCGTATCATTAGCTAGCATTGCCTTATCAATATTTTTTTCTGAAGCTACCCTTTCTTCCGAAAATGAGATTTGCTCTGAGTTATTTGATGCACCATTCGTATAACCAATCGTATCCGAAACATTATTACCATCATTAGCTACACATGGCAGATTTGTCGCAACTATAATAAGAATAGTTAAAACCAGATATCTAATAATGTCAGTTACTTTCATGTGTCTATATTTTATTTTTCAATGGCCACATGGAACTCGCCACAATAGTCATTCCCCTGTGTGAGAAAACTTTTCTCATTGCTCGTTTCATCTGTTTATATTTTTGTTTTTAATGGTCTCCCGATAGCCATCGGGATTAGCCATGCTCCTGCGCGAGATAACCACTCTGATGGCTCGTTTCATAGACACAAACAAGTAGTATATCACGCAAATATAACAATATTAAAAAAGAAAAAGTTTCCAGAATGTAAAGAGGCTAGCACTGTGTTTGCTGAAGTAAACTCTTCTCAATTTATAAAAAGAACTGTAGAATAAAATTCTACAGAGGTAATTTAAAGGTAAATCGCGATCCTTTGCCTTCCTCGGAATAGAGTTCGATTGAACCATTAAGTAGCTGAACCAAATTTTTGGTAATTGTAAGTCCAAGACCATTGCCGCGGTTAAGGTTCGTCACATCATTTTTAACCTTTAAGAAACGCTCGAATATTTGTTTCTGATAAGCTCTATCAACACCAACCCCGGTATCTTCAACGTAAAAATAAACATTTTTATCTTTGGTAAAGAAACCGAGCTCAACATGTCCTTCTTTGGTGAACTTAAGAGCATTGCTAATCAGGTTATTTAAAATCTGTTTGAGCCTAAAAGCATCACTGTTAATAGTTAGATTCATTGCTGGTTTTTCAAGTCTAAATTCAAGCTTATGCTTTCCTGTAAGATCGTTAGATTTCAGAAAACTACTGTAAACCTGCTCTATCAAATCACCCACCACAACATCACTAAGCGATATTTTAAGCTGACTTGATTCAATCATCGATATATCAATAATATCGTTTAATAAATTTAGCAACTCATCTCCGTTGGACTTAATCATCTTTGCAAAGTCCATACGCTCTTCTGCATCAAAATTAGCATCCAGCAACAATTCTGAGAAACCAATAATTGCATTCATTGGTGTTCTAATTTCATGACTCATATTTGATAAGAATGCTGTCTTCAAACGATCAGATTCCTCAGCTGCGACTTTCGATTTCTCCAATTCCTGTGTTCGCTCCATTACTTTTTCCTCTAGATCCTTTGCAAAATCCTCAAGCTGAGATTTCTGAAAAGCAATTTCATCTCGATGCTTATTAGCAATGTTTCGTTGAATTTCAATCTCCCTGGTTCGATTAATCACCAACTTCTCAAGTTCTTGTTTAGCCGCGCCAAGTTTACGAATGCGGTATCGAATAAAATAAACCACAACAAATAAAACTATAACGCTTACAAGTACTATAAACCATGGCTCCAGCCACCAAGGAGGATGCACTTCAATGGTTAAAGATTTTGTATTATTACACAAAACCCTGTCTGAATTGGTTGACCTAATTTCAAGCGTATAGGTATCAGGAGCCAAATTTATAAATGTTAGGTGCCTCTGTTTTCCCAAGGGAATCCAGCTCTCTGAATTTGGCAACATCCTATAATAATAATCTATCTGAACCGGATTACTGTAGTCTAGGGCAGCAAAGTCCAACCTGAAAAAGCGCTCATTAGAATCAAATTCTATTCGATCGGTATTTATTATCGTCTTTTTTATTACACCATCATGCCATCTTGCCGTATCTTGTATTGTAATACTGTTATCGTACAACTGCATAGTTGTAAAATATAGAGGTGGCTCAAAATCAGATCGCTCAATCTTTTCAGGATCAAATATGGTTACTCCATTTATACCTCCAAATGCAAACCGTCCATCTTTAAGCCTTAATCCAGCATTATTAAATTCATTACTCTGTATGCCATCATGTACATCATAATTTACAACTTCTTCCGATTCAATATTAAAGCATGACAAACCATTATTGGTCGAAATCCACAGCTTATTATCGTGTTCAAGCGTTTGATAAACATGTGCATTATTAAGCCCATTACTTGCATCAATTCTGAGAACAACGTTTAAAGTATCATCCAACATATTAGCTCCACTACCAGTACTAACCAATATTCTTCCTTTTTCATCCTCATGAACGGAGTTTATGTAATTACTACTTAAAGAAGTGCTATCGTCTTTATAGTGATAAAGCGAAGTAAAGTCATCTGATTTAAAATTATAAACATTTAAACCGCCATAAGTTGAAATCCAAAAACGTCCTTGACTATCACTAAAAACATCCCAAATGACTGAACTACAAATATCATTTTCATTTGGACCATAATAGTATCGTGTAAACACACCTGAATCATCATCCAAACGAGCCAAACCCATAGCTGTACCAATCCATATTCGATTCAGTTTATCTCGAGCTATGGCATATATTTCTTTGTCAGGAATACCCGATTTATTTTGCTCAGAATACGTATAATGTACTTTCGAAGCAGTTGTCGTATTATACTTATACAAACCTGTTGATGTACCTATCCATAAATAATTTGGCTTTTCGAAATAAAGAGCCCAAACAGAGAAGTCTACACCTTCACCATTTATAAAAACACTTTTGTAAGAATTAAGCCTACTATTCCAACACGTTAATCCCACATTAGTACCAATCCAAATTTCATTATTAGTACCCTCTGCCAGTGCATAAACCGAGCGCCCAACTATACCATTATCATCCGTACCTTCTGTTATATGCTGAAACTTTTCTCCATCAAGGTTAACATGAAACAAACCACTACTCTTAGTACCTATCCACATATGGTTTCTATCATCAACAAAAAGGTCAATAATAAAATCATCAGGCACAAAGCTTTCGCTGCCAAAATTGTATTCAGTAATAATTCCCTTCGAATTTACATTACGAATACCACTACCCGATGTACCTATCCATAGGTCGTTTTCTACGCCCTTTGCTATTGATTTTACTATTGTATTTCTAAAGCCAATAAACTCATAAGTCGAGTCTTTCATGCAAAATCGATGCAAACCATCGTCGCTTGCAATCAATATATCACCATTATAATCTTCGGCAATGCGCGAAATGATATTAGAGTTCCCTGATTGTTCCTCAAACAGCGTATTATAGAAGGAATAAAAACGTTCGTTAGCGCGATCAAACTTTACAATACCTCTACCGTAGGTTCCTAACCATATATCATTAGCCGAATTAATCACAAGGCTAGTTATTGTTGTATTGGGTATCGAATATTCATTATCCTTCTGATATTCATAATTCTTAAACACCTCTGAATCCGGATTAAACTGACATAAACCATGCGAGGCTGCAACCCAAAGCATTCCTTTATTATCAAGAGCTATATCAAATAAATAATCAGAAATAATTGAGCCTGAATCATTCGAATACGTAAAATGCTTTAGTTTTTCTGTATTGTAATCAAAAACACTTAAACCTCCACCATTGGTACTAATGTATAACTTATTGCGCGATACATCTTCAACCATTTTCGTAACAGTCCCATTTATTAAATCAGTTTCTCGATTAGAACCTTCTTTAATAACACTTACTCCCACGCCATCATATCGATTAACGCCATCTTGTGTACCTACCCAAATAAAACCACGTTTATCCTTTAATATGGTATGTACCGTATTCTGAGACAGACCATTGTCGATTGAAAACTGCTTGGGCGAGTAATTCTTATCTTGCGCATTCAATTGATTTAAGGCAAACGTTAAGGCAAGCACAATAATAGTTGCGCATATCCTCACTCCCTTTTTCACAATCCTACACATTAAAAATCGCACGTAATTAATCATATCTGTGTTTGGCAATTTCAATCTACACAAAGTCATCTCTACCCAAATATAATAATTTGAAACAGTAACACAAACCCTAACTTACCTAACTATAAATCTGAAATACATTATCTAATTACCATAAACAATTAATAACGGCTATGCATACATACAGCATAGCGCACTTACATTTCTGAAAACTGTTTGGAATAAAATTCTTACCTTTTGCAAGTATTATATAATATCAACAACCCAAATCATACGTAAAATGATAAATTTTAATCTCAAAAAGGTGACTATACTATTTATGGTCTCCGGCATTCTTATGTTGCCATCTGGATTGATGGCTCAAAAAAAGAATAAAGAAAAAGACAGTGCAAAAGACACATTAATTACCAGCGGTTTAGTTTCCGGGCTGAAACTTCGAAACATCGGACCTGCATTTACCTCAGGTAGGATCGCCGACTTTGCGGTTAATCCATGTAATCACTCTGAATTTTATGTAGCAGTAGCCAGTGGCAACATCTGGAAAACAAGCAATAATGGCATCACCTTCGATCCTGTATTTGACAAGTATGGCACTTATTCAATTGGGTGTTTGGCCATGGATCCTAACAACTCAAATGTGGTATGGGCTGGCACTGGAGAAAACAATCACCAACGCGCATTAGGCTATGGCGATGGTGTGTATAAAACTGTTGACGGTGGCAAATCATGGACAAATATGGGTCTGAAAGAATCGCGCCAAATAGGCATGATTTTGATCGATCCTCGTAACTCAGATGTGGTTTATGTAGCTGCCGAAGGTTCGGCCTGGGGATCAGGTGGAGAACGTGGCTTATATAAAACTATTGATGGTGGTAAGACATGGGAGAAATCCCTTGATATAAGCATCCACACAGGTGTTAACAATATTATTTGCGACCCTCGCAATCCGGATATATTGTACGCCACAACCGAACAACGACGTCGTCATGTTCATACTAAAATTGGTGGTGGACCTGAATCAGCAGTATACAAATCAACTGACGCAGGTAAGAACTGGCGTAAGCTTAAAAGCGGATTACCTACCGAGCATATTGGTGGAATGGGTATCGCTATCTCGCCTCAAAATCCTGATGTACTATATTTAATCATTGAAGCTGCCAACAAGGCTGGTGGTTTTTTCCGGACAAGTGATCGCGGTGAATCATGGAAAAAAATGAGTGACCACCATTCCAGTGGACAATACTATAACGAAATATTCTGTGATCCTGTTGAATTTGATAAGGTTTATTCAGTTGAAACGTTTTCGCATGTCACCAAAGATGGTGGTAAAACTTGGACAAAATTAAGCACAAAAGATCGTCACGTAGATGACCATGCACTTTGGGTAGATCCAACCAACAATAAGCATTTCATGATTGGTGGCGACGGTGGTGTTTATATCACCTACGATGATGGTGACAACTGGAGACAAGTGAGCAACCTGCCAATCACTCAATTTTATCGTGTAGCTGTTGATAATGCTGAACCATTCTATAACATTTATGGGGGAACACAGGACAATGCAACTCAAGGTGGCCCAGTACAAAACACCAGTACTTTTGGTGTAACAAGTGGAGAATGGATTGTTACCGTTTTTGGTGATGGATTTTGGTCACGCATTGACCCAACCAACCCCGACATTGTATACAGCGAGTGGCAGTATGGAAACGTTGTTCGTTATGACAAAAAAAGTGGTGAAAAAATCAGCGTTAAGCCACAACCAAAAAAGGGTGAATTGACTTATCGTTGGAACTGGAATGCCCCGCTTATTTTAAGCAAACACAATCACAAAACCTTATACATGGCTGCCAATAAGGTGTTCAAAAGTGTAGACCGAGGCAATACATGGGAAGTGATTTCAGAAGATTTAACAACACAGATTGATCGCAATACTTGGCCAGTAATGGATAAATACTGGAGTTCTGATGCTGTGGTGAAAGATGTTTCTACTTCACAATTTAACACAATTGTTTCTCTGGACGAATCGCCTGTTAAAAAAGGATTGATATATGCAGGAACCGACGACGGACTGATTCAGGTAACTGAAGATGATGGAAAAACTTGGCGCAAAATCGCTTCATTTCCGGGTGTTCCTGAATACACTTATGTGAGCGATATTTATGCATCTCGTTTTGATGAGAACGTTGTGTATGCCACTTTCGATAACATGAAACGAGATGATTTTAAACCATACATTGTTAAAAGTAACGATAAAGGTAAATCGTGGATCGCTATTTCATCGAACCTACCTGAGAATGGAACGGTTCATACACTTGAGCAAGATTTCAAACGCAAAGAATTACTTTTTGCTGGAACAGAGTTTGGTGTTTTCTTTTCGATTAACGAAGGTGAATCATGGGTACAGTTAAAATCAGGAATTCCAACAATAGCTGTGCGCGACTTAGCTATACAAGAACGTGAAAGCGATTTAGCAATGGCTACTTTTGGTCGCGGATTTTATGTACTCGACAACTATTCGCCATTACGTGAATTAAGTGAAGAGTTAACTAAAAAAGAGGCTCATCTTTTCGAAATTAAGGAAGCCGACTTGTATATGCAAACAGGAAAAATTTATGGCCAAGGTGCAACCTATTACGGTGCCAAAAACCCTGTATTTGGTGCAACTTTTACTTTTTACCAAAAAGAAGTACCACAAACCAAGAAGCAAATTCGACAAAAAAAGGAGAAGGAATTATTTAAGAATGGAGAGCGAATTCCTCAAACTAGTCTGAAACAATTGGATGACGAAAGTAAAGAAGTTCCGGCTTATCTACTTATTACCATTAAAGATGCCGAAGGAAGTATCGTTCGTACCATGACGAAGAAACCATCGAAAAACATTACACGATTCACATGGGATCTTCAATACAACAGTCCAGAAATTATCAAAACTAAGAAGTTTGATCCATTCAAAAAGACTGAAGGAGGTATCTTTGCATTACCAGGAAAATACACCGTTGAAATCAACCAGGTAAAAGATGGGGTAAGTACTCTACTAGCTTCAGCCAAAGAGTTTGAGGTGAAAGCACTAAACAACACTACTCTTCCGGCCAAGGATAGAGCAGCCATGGTAGCTTTCCAAAAAGAAGTTAGCCAGCTCTCAAAAGCAATTAGTGGAAGTATGCGCTTAACATCTTCTCTTTTAGATGAAGTAAGAGACATGAAACAAACGGCCTTAACATTGCCAGGTGCACACGATGAGTTACTTCCAGCCTTATCATCTCTTGAAAATGAACTTAACGAAATCATGTTCAAATTCAGAGGAGCTAAAGCAAAAGCTAGTTGGGAAGAAATTCCTCCGGCTGATATGCCAATTTACAATCGTTTAAACAGCGTTATTTGGGCACAAATCAATAGCACATCTGATATTACCGGCACGTCAAATATGTCTTACGAAATTCTTAAAGAAGAATTTCCTCCAGTACTGGAGCAGCTAAGTACACTAGCTAAAACAAAGATAATTGACGTTCGTAAAATGATGGATCAGCTAGATGCACCATATACAGAAGGAAGAATTCCTGTATGGAATAATTAACCGAGATATAAAACACTTTAAAATAACAAATTACAAAACAGACCTTATTATTAAATAGGGTCTGTTTTTTTTATCAAAGCATTTTATTTTATTGTGTTGGTTTCATATATTTACTCCCTAATTAATTTAAACAATTAAAATCTAAAATGACAACAAGAGCCATTTTGCCGCATATTGGATTCGGCAACGTTAAATTCGGAATGGAAGAACACGAAGTATCAAGTTTAATTGGTGATCCTGATGAAACAGAAATTCAAAACTATGGCGACGGAGGCGAAGCTAATGTACTTTATTACGACGATCTCGGTCTTTCAATGTCTTTCGACAACGAAGAACAATTCAAACTTGTAGAAATTTCTTTCGAAAACGAAGCTTTTGTACTACATGGTACAATTAAGGTAGGAATGTTAAAAGAAGACTTCCTTAAAGCTCTCGAAAATCTAGAAATGGGCGACTATGATAGTGAAAAGATGGATGACGAAGGTTTTGAAAACATGGAACAATTAACCTTCGAAAAAGAAAATGTTAATGTTTGGATTGAAGGCGATAAGGTTTCTACTATTCAAATAGGACCAGAATTTGTTGATGACGAAACCATACGTTGGCCAGCAAGAGAAATTACAGAAGATTAAATATTTCAAGTCCTGCTGAAGCAGGACTTTTTTTTTCATTCGTTGAACCGAAGTATACCGTATTAATTACCCTCGCTTAATTCTTAGATCAATCTTTTTTCTATTTATTAGATTAAACCCCTTATTCTTTCATGGAAGAAAACAATCTATTCACGAAAAAAAAGCGGTCATTACCCAAGAAGCCAAAGGAAAACGAAACTAATTAAGCGACTGTCCGTTTCAAACAGTAAACAAACATTTTGGAGATAAGTAATAATCTCTTATTTTTACAGACAAGTAAAAGATATAAAAGATGAAAAAGATTTCGTTAGTTGCCGTTGTTATACTTTTTGTTGCATTAGGAATGAGTTCTTGTAAAAGTACTGAAGACTGCCCTGCATATAGCTCTGTTGAAACAGAACAAACTGCCGAAAGAGCATAAGGAAACAACCCAAAAAAAAATTACAAGTAACATGAATAAGATGTATAAATCTTAATTTATGTTACTTTTTTTATGTCCTTTTTTAACAAAACATCACACTTTTACCAGATTTTCTTTCTAATCGTAATTTTATGCGGATTTTTATAAAATCATTCTCATATTTCTTGATGATTTAATTATGAATTGCTACTTTTGTGACGCATTTTTGAAGACCTTATAAAACAATTCTTAAAAAAGCAATAAAATGTCAAAAATCAAGATTGGGATTAACGGCTTTGGCCGTATCGGACGCTTCGTTTTCCGTCAAGCTGTAGCAAAAGGAACAGTTCAAGTTGTTGCTATCAACGATTTGATTGATGTAGATTACATGGCTTACATGTTAAAGTATGATTCAACTCACGGTCGTTTCGACGGTACTGTTGAGGTAAAAGACGGTAAGTTAATTGTTAACGGTGACGAGATCCGTGTTTCTGCCGAAAGAAACCCTGCTGACATTAACTGGGGTGCTGTAGGTGCTGACTATGTTGTTGAATCAACTGGTTTATTCTTAACTAAAGAATCTGCACAAGGACACATTGATGCCGGTGCTAAGAAAGTTGTAATGTCTGCTCCTTCTAAGGACGACACGCCTATGTTTGTTATGGGTGTTAACAACAAATTGTACTCTAGCGACATGAACTTTGTTTCTAACGCTTCTTGTACTACAAACTGTTTAGCTCCTATTGCTAAAGTACTTAACGATAACTTCGGTATTGTTGACGGTTTGATGACTACTGTACACGCAACTACTGCAACTCAAAAAACAGTTGACGGTCCTTCAGCTAAAGACTGGAGAGGTGGACGTGGTGCTGGTCAAAACATCATTCCTTCTTCTACTGGTGCTGCTAAAGCTGTAGGTAAAGTAATTCCTGAGCTTAACGGTAAATTAACTGGTATGGCTTTCCGCGTACCAACTCCTGATGTATCAGTAGTTGACTTAACAGTTAATTTAGCTAAAGGTGCTTCTTACGAAACTATTTGCGCTGCAATGAAAGAAGCTTCTGAAGGAGAATTAAAAGGTATTTTAGGTTACACTGAAGATGCTGTTGTTTCTAACGACTTCATTGGTGAAACTCAAACTTCTGTATTCGATGCTAAAGCAGGTATTGCTTTAACTGACACTTTCGTGAAAGTTGTATCATGGTACGACAACGAAATGGGTTACTCAGCTAAAGTATGTGAATTAATTGAGTACATGGAATCAGTAAAATAATTCATTTTACACCATATAAGAAACGCCTTCATTTTTATGGAGGCGTTTTTTTGTGCTTTTTTATCGAATTGATCTACTAGGATTGAAAGAACCTAAGGTCTTAACAAAGAATTGATAAAAAAAGGATATTCTGGTTATGGAAATAATACCGATTACAAACCAAAACGATTGATAAAAAATCAATCTGTGCCTTTTGTATCGGCATTAACCATTGTAATTAGCAAAATGCTTTATCAATCATTTTGGAATACAACTGGTATAAGGTCAATTGTATGCAAACTAAAAATACCTGATAGAACGCATACTACCCTCCTCTTCTTTCTTCTTTCTTAAAAATCGTCTATCCTTATTACGGCGAATCATTGAGAATGAATCAAAATTTAGCGTAATCTCATGGCTTCCTTTGGTGATACCAACATTACCAATCGGAAGATCATAGGAATAGGCTATTTGGAATGTTTTATTAATTCGAAAACCGGCCAAAAAAGCAACTGCCTGATCTATTCGATATGAAACACCTGCCGAAAAGGATTCTTCGTAAAGCATTTGCATATTAATATCGAAACTACTGGATTTTCCAGCCATTCGCCAAAGCATTGAAGGTTTGAGGTATACTTTTTTACCCAAGCCAAATCCATATCCAGTAGAAAGATACAAACTACGCCGTGTTTGCATCACCACATTGGACACTTCTCCAACTTTATACTTGTTTTCTAAAACATAAGGCATTGACACTCCAAAATAGAAAGTGGGTGTATACACAAAAGCTCCTGCTCCAAAATTCGGACTAAAAGCATTAGTAACATCATTTATAAAACTCGGATCATCCTGATCAATGACTTCCAACTTATCGTTTGACAAGTTAAAATAATCGCCAGTTGCACTCACTCCCATCGACAAAAACATATCGTGCCGTAAACGAACCAAATAAGCATAGTACAGATTTAATCGGTGATTTTGTATCGGCCCTGCTTGATACGACTGAAATGCTCCACCCAGCGATACCTTAGACTTATTTAAGGGAGAATGCGCTGCCACCCAATAATTAACTGGCGCCCCCTTTATTCCCATCCATTGATGGCGCGCCACCAAATTCATTGAGAAAGCATTTCGCACTCCGGTATAAGCAGGGTTAATGATCAGTTGGGAATTAATATATTGCGTTGATAAAGGTTCTAATTGCGCACGACTTTCAATGGCTAAACCTACCAGCAAAAATAGCACTAACCTGATTCTATATAACTCATAAGCCTTTAATTTCATATCAGTGACTTAAGTATATATAACCAGTGAAAGAATCGTTAAAACCAGGTATAGTAAAAACGTAATAATAAGTGCCCGCATCAAGTAATTTGCCAGAAAATGCACCTTCATTTGCAACTCCATCCCAATTATTCAGATAATCGTCTGACGAAAAAACCAACTGCCCCCATGCATTAACTATTTGCACCTTTATATTCGCGTAAGTTTTAAAATCAGGAATATAAAATAAGTCATTTAAGCCATCTCCATTAGGCGAAAAACCATTGGGAATAAAGAAATCCGTTGTTCCATCATGCTGAACTGTAAATATCACCCATGCATTACTACAATCGTTATCAGCATCGCACAATACATATTGAAGCGAATCCTTTCCTCCATATGTTCTATTAAACGACGGGATAACTTCATTATTCTCATCTAAATAAGCATCACCATGTTTAACGTTTTGAAGAATATCAACCGTAAATGGAAAATCACCATTAATAATGTCGTTATTTAAAATTGGAACAGTTATTTCAGTTCCATGTAGATAGGTTACCGTATCGTTAACTGCAATTGGTTTGAAATCAACATCATCAACAATAATATCTACTGTAGCCCAATCACAGGATCCATGTACATTACACACTTCATAGGTAAAGACATCATTACCATGAAAAGATAAATCAGGTGTGTATTTTATAGTATTATCATCGTTAACTATTACAGTACCATTGGAAGGAAGCGATTTCACCACCAAAGACTTAATCCCATCAAATAAGCCGAAATCATTTTTAAGCACAGGTATATCAATGATGTCATCCTCATTGATACGAGCCTTATCATCATTGGCAAAAACTTCTGCCTGAGTCGCAGGTTTAATTGTATTATGCTGCGAAGTGGCAGTTAATAAAAAACCAAGGTAAACAACTAAAAATAAAACTAGGCGTTTCAAAATTAAACAGGCTTTGTGTGATAGTTTGGGATATAAAACTAATTAAACCCTTAGTCATTGCAAACAGAAAAGTGAAATAATGAAAAAATACGCTAAACGCATATCGGGATATCAAGTTTAGTAACCTAAGAACTTATAGTTATACTTCTTACTCCTTCTAATTTTTGAACAAGGAATAGCTCCCTTACTTTTATTCCTGCAAATACGATAACTAACTACTAATTGATAGTTCGAACCATAATCAATTTGTGAAGTGGTTAACCCCAACTGATATTCAAGCCCCACACTAAATTGTTGATAGACTATACCCGCTGTAACGGCCATTCCTAAACTTTTTCCAAACTGATGATCCATTGTTCGGCGATACGACAACAAGCCCCAAGTAGAAAAGTCCGGATCAGGCGTAGGTAAATACGCTTTCAGGTTTAAATCCATTCGACTATCTGTTAAAGCATTTCGGCGATACATAATAAGAGGTTCGAGGTACAAATCCCTGTCTGCTACTTTAAAACTTCCACCAGCATGAATATGCATATCCATTACACGTCGAGGCTCCATAGCTCCTTTGTACATTGGATTATTCTCGGGAATAATATTTGTAAATGCAACACCAGCATGCAATTCGTTATATTTCAATAAGGCACCAGCGCTGGCATTAAAACCTAAACCACTTTCGCCCGCACTCTGAATAACCGGATCAAAGGCATCGCCACCGGTAAATCCGCTCATATCCAAGGATGTTTGTTCCAGCATCATGGCTAAACCAAACGAAAGGGTCATTAGCTTGTTGCGCTTCTTTTGCAGCAGTACCTCGTACGAAAATGCCTGGTGCAAGCCCATCTCTTTATGAAAACCATTTCTATCGTTATACACATACGTACCAGAACCCAAATGACCAGTAACAGGCATTTGAAAACTCAATATTTGAGTGGTTGGTGCCAACTCGGTACCAAGCCATTGCTTTTGATAAAAACCACTTGCTGTGATGCAATTTTTCTGAAAAGCTGCCGCAGAGGGGTTCATCTGAAATAAATCGTATACATACTGATTTGTCAGATAATACTTTTGCCCATTAACCACCGACAAAGTGATAATGAGGCTTATCATTATTAATTGAAGCCTTTTCATCTCTTATTAGCGCTTTAGGGTTAGGTTGCCTTTTAAGATTTTTTGTACAGGATTTAACTCGATAACATACCAATAGTCATCTGATCGAACGTGCTTGCCAAGATAGGTACCATCCCAAGCAGGTTCTGATGCCAAATACTTTATCAATAATTTGCCGAAACGATCATAAATTCTAATCTCTGAATCAGGCAAGCGTTCAAGTCCATCAATCTGCCAACGATCGTTAAAACCATCACCATTTGGAGTAAAGAAGTTAGGCACATCAATATCTAAGATGTTATTAAATAAAACAGTTTCTGCTACCAAACAGCCATTATCATCCTCACAATATAAAACATGTTCTCCATTCTCCAGGTTACGGAAGACGTTCTCAGATTGAAATTCATTGTCATTAATGGCATATTTATATGGTTCTGTTCCTCCTTCGGGATATAGAACTACCTGAGCGTATATTGATGTATCAAGTCGTGCAATTACAGGAGTTTCGTTAACAACTAACTGCATTGTATCGGCATAAGTAAAACATCCATCATCACCTCGAATCCAATATTCACCGGCGTTGTATATCTCTAATAATGGATCAATTGAACCATCGCTCCACTCCCACATTTCCAGAATTGGATCCGCTTCTAAGCTTAAAGTATCCACACTACAGATAGATGTATCTGGCAATAATTCTATTTCAGGTGTTGGCATTAAGGTTACCAACTTGGTATCGAAACCATAACAGCCTGCATCATTTCTAACAATAACACGATTAATAGAATCAGCTGCTTCGGCATAAATCCAAGATGTACTCTCTCCATTTTTCCATGAATAGTACGGGAAATTTTCGTTCACTGCCACAATTTCGGAACTCAGATCCAAAGGACATATTAAAGTATCATTCCCTAAACTAAACTTAGGCACTGGATAAAGATTTACACGAACCGAATCTGTATTGCTACAACCATTTACATCTGTTATAGTCAATTCATATTTACCTCCATCTATTACCTGAATATTTTGAGTTGTTTCTCCCGTTGACCACAGGTAAGAATAATTACCAGCGATATTTCCTAATTCTACTGAAGTACCAGGACATACACTATGATCTGCTCCTAAGTCAAATATGGGAGCAGCATTAACAGTAACATTCACAACATCTTCTCCCCAACAACCATACACATTACTCACTTCCAATTTATAGTCTCCGCCACTTGTAACCAAAAGTTCATTGGCATTTAATGATGAATCATCATTCCATCTATAAGTAACATAATCAGTACTAGGCGTAACTCTTAAATAATCAAACTCACAGGTCACTACATCAGGCCCTAAATCAACCGTTGGCACAGGGTTAGCATTTACAACAACCGTATCAGAATCAATACAACCATTGGCATCAACAATATCTAATTGATAACTTCCTGACTGGTTTGCTATATAATCTGCATTATCTAACAAATGAGTATTACCAGTACTTTCAACTCTACTCCATGAGTAGCTTCTTGTGCTTGGATGTGTATTTTGCAGTCGTTGACCTACGTTTTCACATGTAGTAAAAGGCCCTTGCGATGGAATTGGATCAGTGTTATGAACTCCAATTGTTATTGCATCAGTGGCAACACAACCAAATTCATCTACAGCGCTTACTGTATGAGTACCTGCGGCATTAACCATCAACTTAGCACTTGTCCAATCATCATATCGCTGATTAGAGTCACCATTCCAATACATATAATCAAATACATTGGTTGAAGTTCCAGAAGAACCAAAACTCTGCACCTTAATACTATCTTCTGTTCCAGGACATAAATTAAAATCGTTTGGTAATTGAACTGTTGGCAAGGTATGTTCATCTACAACAATATTACTTGTTTTTATACAAGTAAGATAGGTCGCGGTCAATACATAGTTGCCAGGTTGATCAACTGTTATCTGCGTTAAATTATTAGTACCTGCAATTGAATTCCCTTCGTGCGTCCATGCATAAGTATCATATCCATCCGAAGTAATAATTTCTATACTTTCCCCCTGACACAATTCTCGTGTAAGATTTAATGGTGGTGGGTTTGTATCATAAAAACCAATCCTAACTGTATCACTTACAACGCAACCATTCACATCGGAAGCTTCAACAACATAATGCCCACTATCATCTTGCCTGGCATCAGTTATTTCATACTCATACTCTGGCACTGGCGTAGTTAATGTTGTCATTCCTGTTCCATCATCAAATTTCCAGGTAAAACCAGAAAAATCAGAACTATTTGAAATATTCAAAGTTGTTCGGGCACACTCATCTCTATCAGGACCTAAATCAATCGGAATTGGCATATGATAGGCAAACAAAGCAGTATCGCTCGCCACACAAGCATTGCCATCAGTTATTTGCAACCAATAATTTCCAGCGGCATTCAAATTAGCCGAAGCACTTGTGCTTCCATCGCTCCACAGATACGACAGACCGCTTCCCATAATTGGAGCATTAACCGAATGAACTAAACCATCACAGGCAATCTCATCGCTTAAAGTAAACGTAGGCAAAGCATTAACCACTATATTAATAGTTTCTGTTACTGAACATCCATCTGCTGTCCAGCCAGTTATAGTGTAATTTCCAGTTTGCTGCGGTACAATATAGTTTTGAGTCTGATCTATATTTAAAACAACACCACCAAACTCCCACTCATAACGATCGAAAGAAGTTGTATTAGTAATAACACCTCCTTCACACACCGTTGTAACATCAAGTACAATATCTGGTACTGGGAATGCTTCAATTAAAACGGTATCTTGATTATAACACCCTGATGGATCAGTAACTGTTACAGATAATTCACCATTATAATCTTCGACAACATCAACGCTTGTTTCATTTAACGAAGTACCATCACTCCAATTATACGTATTCGCATTAAGTTCACCACCAAAGGTTAAAGTAGTGCCAGCACAAACGGTTGTATCGCCTCCCAGATCAATTTCAGGTAATACAAAATGCACTTCAATACTATCGGTTAATTCGCAACCTCCAAACTGAACCTCGGCCGTTACCCAATAAGTGGCTGTTTGAGTTACTGATATCTCCTGGGTTGTTGACAAAACTGTATTACCAGTCAAATCGGAGTACCATGCATAGGAGCGCATTGGTTCATCTGTTCGTAATACAATGGCGTTACCTTGGCAAGCCTCGGTTATACCATTCACATTTAAATTACTAAACGAAGAAAAGTAACCATAACTGGCACTACTTCCATTCTCTTCTAAAAGACTTAAATGAAATAAGCCCGTTGAATTACTCACAAAATAAGGATCCGTTGTACCTATTTCTGCACCCAAGTCAATGTTTGCGGAATACCATGCTTCATTTAGATCACCCTCACCTGTTCCAGGCACTACAATCCAATTAATATTGTCAAGGTAATCTAAACTTTGTCCCAAATGGTTGGCCATCGAAAAATTATTTCGATCCTTGCCTTTAACTAACAATTGCATGAAAAAGTTATCACTAAAAATCCTTTTAAAACTAACCACTTCAGATCCAGTGCATGCAACATGAGGTAGTAATGAGCTTCCCATTTCATTGGTTCCACCATATCTCAAACTTGCCAATTGATATACATATATCGGCCTGTTTGACTCTATATGCATATTATCCGGTGTAATATCCAAAACGGTCTGCTCTCCTCGACTTAAGGTTTGAGTCAACATAGGATTACCATTTACTTCAATAGTAGTATTATCTACTGTAGCAAGCACAAAAACTTTTGTTATTGTATTGCTCAAGGTAGCGGTATTTACAACCACGTATTCATTTCCAATAACACTAGTTGGTATCAACTGATCGCCAATTAAATCATATGCTCCACGATAATCCATCCGCTCGTTAATTGAATCATCTGAAATGGTGATTGCGATTGGTTCATTTGAAGCAACATATGTTCCTGCTAAAGAAGAGGCATAGTGTTGTCCACGATTTTCAACACAAAAGGTCTGACCTCTATTTAACGTAACTCGAATGGTGTCACCTGCATCGTATCCAACTACATCGGCGGTTGGAACAATAATTACTTCGGTATCATCCTCACTGGCTACAATATCAACTTTTTCTGTGGCAAGGGGATTTTGATTTCGTTGATTATGGTAAATATTTTGAGAAGGAATAAAAAACTCCATCCCCATCGAGTTTGTTCCTTTCAAGGTAAATTTATCGGGATTAAGTGGACTTGCTACCTCATAATAAACACTAACATCGGCATCCTTAGCTGTAATTAATATTCCCTTGTTGTTTATAGTATTACTCGGCCTATTTTCAATATGATCTATATCAAAAGCATTTTCTGGAGTAGTATACTGCGTATTGGCCGGAATATTAACTGTTAATGTATTAAAAGAAGTATTTGCAGGACTCGAAATAGTAACCTCTGTGGGTTCGTCAAATGTAGTAATTCGAAAGAATATGGGTGCTTCGCCATGGCCACTAGTTACTTCAGGAGCCACAAACCAAAATTCGCGCCCTACTTGAGACAATGCAGTACTACTTATCATTAGGCTGATAAGTATAAATAAACAGGTTTTAAATAGCTTATTCATCGGTTCAGTTATAAGTATAGAACAACAAACCCTACCAAGCATTTACTCAGTAAGTATTAGTTAAATTCAATAAATTAAAAGCTGATACGTTATTTCTCCCCTTAATAAATCTTCACGCTAACATACCGGCAGTTTGGTGTGTGTGTTGTGGATTGATACGACCAAGTGAACAAAAAGTTATAATTATGCAGAAATATTTTAAATTATTTATACACTTTTTATATGCAATTAACTAAGTATAGGAGGTTTACACATTCGAATAAAAGTACTATTAGTACTTAAATTACTCTTTACTCTTCTATAGTCGAATTTAATAACAAAGAGCTATGCCAACACCAAGCTCCATCAACATTACGAGTTGTAACCGTTAAAGTACTGCGTCGCCTTGCTGGCATTTTTTCTATATTGATAGTAAATACTCCCTTATCTTTTAAAGAGTTACTCACTGGCTGTCCATTTACAAAACAATTGAAGGGCTCAGCATACAATCCTGTATTAAATGCGAACTTAAATTCCATTGATTTACCTGAGTTAACAACAATTGGGTAGGTTGAGATTCCTTGTAAGAATAGTTGTTTCATTTTTACTTTCTCAACAAAACGCTCCAAACTTATATTAGTACCGGACATTGGGAATCGAGGAACAGAATACGAGTTGGTCTTTTCAGTCCAAACTCCTGAAAACTGGGCAAATCCAGCTTGATATCCCTTAGCTCTTAAAACATCAGCCATAGCTTCACTAAACTCACCATAGGGATAGGCGTATGATTTGGGAACCATTCCAAGCTCATCCTTAAATAGTTTTTCTGACTGACTTAAATCCAATTCAAAGTCAGAATGACTTTTATTCATAAAATATGAATGTTTATGCGAATGGTTTCCAATTTCAACTCCCCGTGATTGTATATCTCTAAGCTCTTGCCAAGTCAAGTAATCAGCCCAACCAACACTTTCTGTGTTTACAAATAAGGTGGCCTTCATCCCATACTTTTCCAATATAGGTAAGCCATTTTCCATGAACGAACGATAACCATCATCAACGGTTATGCAAACCACTTTCTCGCCGAGCGTTCCTTTATTGATTTGCACATAAGCTTCACTTGTTGTTAAAGTTTGATAGCCATTTTGCTTTAGCCACTCCAATTGTTCTTCAAATTGTTTAACCGTAGTGTTGGTAGAAGGATATCGCTCATCACCAAAACGGTGATAAACAAGACCAGTTACTGAAAACTCTTTTTTATTACCTTCCTTTTGCCAAGCATTTAATGAAACAATAATACCCACGCTTAGAAAAAAGAATAAGACTAAACCTCTATAAACTTTGCCAAACCGGGTCATTTTTATCTGGATTTAACAGTTGAAAGCTATCATATTGCGTCAGTTGATTATGGCGAATCACTTTCCCCAGAATCTTCACATACTCCTCACGGAGTTCTGAGTAATTGACCAAATACTGAATCAACTCATAGGGGTCATCCGAAGTCATTCGTACTTCGCGAAACTTCTTATAGGCCGAAGCCCTTGAAATAGTAATTAAATAATCATACACCGATCCGTGCAAATCATTGTATTTTCTTAAATAAATGGCGTTATCACCTCTGGTTTCAAAAGCACGAATACGATCTTCTTTTTTATTATACGACCAAATTCCAAATACATTATTCGCTTCGAGAAAAAAGCGAGATGTTCCCCAGCCACTTTCAATAGCCGCTTGCGACAATACAATACTTATCGGGTGATTATGAAGGTTATTAACTACTTCTTCTAGATGTTTGCACTTATAATAGCTCAAGATTGAATCAATTTTCATGCTATCATTCAAAGATGCTGTCCCTTTCTCGGCACGTTGCCAATAGGACTCTATCTTTTCTCTTTCAGCCCTTACCTTATGCTGAGCCAATAAAATGGAAGGAAGCATCATGTTTATGAATAATTCCTTTCGCTTATCCCCCTTCACCTGGCGCATATCAGGATTACCATGATAAACGATAGGTCCAATAATTGAGTCTGTCTGGATAATAATTGAATCGGGATGTGTTAGCCACTTTTCTGTTATTGGATAAGTAGGTTCAACGCTTTTCACTCGTAAAACAACAAATAGGCTAATTATAGCAATTAATAATGCCCCCAAAGCAATTAACACTCCGTTTCTAACGGATCTTTTTCCCATATCTTAGTTAAATTTACTCAATAAACACAAAATTGAATCTGCCTTATTCATAACGCAAAGATTCGATTGGATCAAGCTTAGAAGCCTTCATCGCTGGCATTAATCCGGATAACAATCCAACAACCAAACAAATAAACACACCAAGTATCACCCAATTCCAAGGAACAATAAATGGAGCATCCAAGGCCATCGACATTAAATTACCAACCGAAATACCCAATATAATACCAACAAATCCACCAACCTGCCCTATGATGATAGACTCGAATAAAAACTGGTTTCGAATAGCTTTTGTTGTTGCTCCCATCGCTTTACGGATACCAATCTCACGCGTTCGCTCCGATACTGCCACAAGCATAATATTCATTAATCCAATGGCAGCTCCAACTAAGGTTATCAATCCAATAATAGAAGCAAGCATGGCCACCATGCCAGTACTTTCTATTAAAATGCGAGACAAGTTATCACTCTTGTTCACATTAAAGTTATCTTCGTCGTGCACCGTTAGTCGGCGAATTATCCTGAATAAACCGGTTGCTTCGCTAATAGCATTGTCGATTTGTTGACTATTAATTGATTTAACAACAATCTTGTAAGACATGTTTGGTCTGCTAAATTGCTGACGAACATTGGTTACTGGCAATAAAATAATGTTATCACTCTGACTACCAAAACCGGCACCTTTCTCCTCCAGAACTCCAGCTACCAAATATTTAGCACCACCTAAAGCTAGCACCTTATTAACTGGATTTACACCATCCGGAAAAACCTTCTTTGCCAAGGCACTGCCCAAAATAGCCAAATGTCGGTGATCCAAAATTTCCTGTTCACTGAAATTACGCCCCCACTTTAAATTATGACCTTCTACTTCCAGGAAGTTTTCATCTACACCATATACCGCCACATTCGGATTAGATTTTGCACTCTCCGACTTAACTGTTGCGCCCCCAGTTGCGTTATACGAAATGGTTACTATGGCCGGATAATCAAATTCTTCTTTGAAACTCATGGCTTCTCTAAAAGTAATCGAACCATAGTTTTTCTGACGTAGTTTACGCTTACCAATCTGTACGTTCATGCCACGATTCTGAATCGTGAACGAATTGGCGCCCATACCAGTAAACTGATTACTTATGGCACCTTGAATAGAAGAAATAGCAGTTAGTATACCAATAAGCGCAGTAATTCCAATGCCTATTATCAATATAGTTAGAATCGAACGCAACAAATTAGATCGAATAGATCCAAATGCAATGCGTAAATTCTCATAAATCAGTATCAACTTCATATTATGCGGGTTAAGTCGCTTCAATAAAATATAAATCAACTAAATCAGGCATCAAGTTACTAAAAGTATTGTAAAGGGTTTCAAAGGCTTCAACAAAAAGGGATTGTTGTTGGTTATATCCTTTATAAATTATGACTTTTTACTAGCTTTGCTTCGTCAACATTAAGCACAATAATCATTATCTAAATAAATTGAGAAATGGCTTTTGATATTGAAATGATAAAAAAGGCATACGCCGAAATGGCTGATAAAGTGGACTCAACACGTCAACTTTTAGGAAAGCCTTTAACATTGACCGAAAAAATATTGTATGCTCACTTAGCAGACAATCTACCGAATACACCTTATGAAAGAGGTAATTCGTATGTTAACTTTAATCCTGATAGAGTTGCCATGCAAGATGCAACTGCTCAGATGGCCTTATTGCAATTTATGCAAGCCGGTAAAGCAACAGCAGCAGTTCCGTCTACAGTGCATGCCGATCACCTTATTCAGGCTAAAGTTGGTGCCACAACTGATTTGGAATCAGCAGAGATTACAAACAAAGAAGTTTACGACTTCCTAAGTTCTGTATCGAACCGCTATGGTCTAGGCTTTTGGAAACCAGGAGCAGGTATTATCCATCAGGTGGTACTCGAAAACTATGCATTCCCAGGTGGAATGATGATTGGAACCGATTCGCATACAGTGAATGCTGGTGGATTGGGTATGGTTGCTATTGGTGTTGGTGGAGCCGATGCTGTGGATGTAATGGCAGGAATGGCTTGGGAGCTGAAGTTTCCTAAATTAATTGGCGTTAAGCTAAGCGGAAAACTAAATGGTTGGACCGCTCCAAAAGACATCATTCTTAAAGTAGCCGGATTACTTACTGTAAAAGGTGGTACTGGTTGCATTGTTGAGTATTTTGGCGAAGGTGCAAAATCAATTAGCTGCACGGGTAAAGGTACTATCTGTAATATGGGAGCTGAGATTGGTGCAACTACGTCTACTTTTGGTTACGACGAATCGATGGAGCGCTACTTACGTGCAACAAATCGTGCCGATGTAGCTGATGCAGCCAACAGTGTGAAGGAACATTTAACAGCCGATGCAGAAGTTTATGCTAATCCAGAGCAATATTTCGACCAGGTAATCGAAATTAATCTAGATACGCTTGAACCACATTTGAATGGTCCATTTACGCCAGATCGCGCCACTCCTATTTCGGAGATGCGTGCCGAAGCTGAAAAGAATGGCTGGCCATTAAAGATTGACGTTGGTTTGATCGGTTCATGTACCAACTCATCCTACGAAGATATTTCCCGTGCCGCCTCAATTGCGAAGCAAGCTGCTGAGAAAGATTTAAAAGCTAAAGGTGAATTCAAGATCACACCTGGATCAGAATTAGTTCGTTACACCATTGACCGCGATGGCTTGATTGGAACTTTCAATCAAATGGGTGGTGAAGTATATGCCAACGCCTGTGGACCATGTATTGGTATGTGGGCCAGAACAGGTGCTGAGAAACAAGAAAAAAACACTATCGTACACTCGTTCAACCGCAACTTTGCAAAACGTGCTGATGGCAACCCAAATACTTATGCTTTTGTTGGTTCACCTGAATTGGTAACTGCAATGGCTATTGCTGGCGATTTAGGTTTCAATCCTTTAACTGATACACTTAAGAATGAAAAAGGTGAAGATGTTAAATTGGATGCACCAAGTGGCTATGAACTACCTCCTAAAGGCTTTGATGTAGAAGATGCCGGCTACCAAGCTCCTTCTGCTGATGGTTCAAAAGTTGAAGTTGTAGTAAGCCCAGATAGTGAGCGCTTACAACTACTTACACCCTTTGCCCCTTGGGATGGTAAAAACATCTCTGGAGCTAAACTATTGATAAAAGCCAAAGGTAAATGTACAACTGACCATATTTCTATGGCTGGTCCTTGGTTGAAATTAAGAGGGCACTTGGATAATATCTCTAACAACATGTTGATTGGTGCTGTTAACTTCTTCAACGAAGAAACTAACAAAGTGAAAAATCAATTGAATGGAGAATACGATGCAGTACCTGCAACACAAAGAGCATACAAGGCAGCTGGAGTTCCAACCATTGTAGTTGGTGATCACAACTATGGCGAAGGTTCGTCGCGCGAGCATGCCGCCATGGAGCCACGTCACCTTGGTGTGAGAGCGGTATTGGTTAAGAGTTTTGCCCGTATTCACGAAACTAACCTTAAGAAACAAGGTATGTTAGGTTTGACTTTTGCCAACGAAACTGATTACGATAAAATTAAAGAAGATGACACATTCAACTTCCTTGATTTAGAACAGTTTGCCCCAGGAAAAGATTTACAACTTGAAGTTGTACATGCCGATGGAAGTAAAGAGGTGATTATAACAAACCATACTTACAACGAGCAACAAATTGAATGGTTTAAAGCTGGATCAGCCTTAAACTTAATCAAACAACAAAACGCTTAAGTAAGTTTTTTATAAGTATATGGAGGCTGTCTTTTTATTAAGGCAGCCTTTATTTTTTGCGATTAATTAAATATACACCAATCAAGATCACACTCATAAACAGGAGGTGATATATGGTAATAATTTCGCCATCCATCAATCCCCAAGCTATTGCAAAAATAGGAATGATATAGGTAACTGAAGAGGCAAAAACTGCCGAAGTATATCTTATTAACGTATTCATTAACAACATGGCAACAGCAGTGCCAAGTATGCCAAGTAAAGCTAATGCACCCAAATGAATGCCCCAATTTGGCGAATGCGTAACTGATTGGAAATCTGTAGTGAAAAAATATGCAATTGCAACTGGCCCCGTGAAAAAGAATGACAAAGCAGTAATTTGAACACCACTCAAATGTGTTAATTGCGTTTTAACTACATTAATGTTAAAGGCATAACAAATTGTAGCTAAAACAATAAAGAAGGCATACGAATTAATATTTGAAATTGAGATATCGGAACCAGATGTTATAAGACCTAATGCGCCAAGCAATCCTAATATGATACCAATAAGCTGAGCTCCTTTAAATTTCAAGTGGTAAAAAATAAGACCTACTAAAAAGGTAAATACTGGCGTTAAAGAATTCAACATACCTGCCAGAGCACTATCAATGCGTGTTTGCGCTTTAGTAAATAAGAAGGCCGGAATAAAACTACCGATAAATCCTGCAATTAAAAGTGCTTTTAAATCCTTCTTCTTAAGATTTTTTAAATGCTTAATGGAATAAGGCATCAAGAATAAAGATGCAAAACCAATGCGGAGCGTAGCGGCCTGCATACTGTCAAAACTCTTCAATCCAATTTTCATTAAAATAAATGAACTGCCCCATACAAAGGCAAGCAACATTAATATAGACAATTGAAACCAGGGCTTTTTCCACAACATAGTGATGAATTTTGTACGAAGCTAACATTTTTAATTTTATACGAATGCAACTTGGCTTATCCTACCTAAAGCACCTTGAAAAAATTGGAAGAAGACTTTCTTTTGCAAAATACATTACGTAATTTGCGTTACACAATTTGCGTTACACAATTTGCGTTACGAAGAATGCTTTTAATAGAATAAACATGAAAAACCCATTCTTACTATATGGCTACAAAGACCCTAATTTATTTTGCGATAGAGAATTAGAAGTATCAAAGCTGAACAATGCCATAAACAACGGGAGAAATATCACACTTATATCATTACGTCGACTTGGTAAAACAGGCCTGATAAAACATCTTTTTCATCATCTAGAGCAAGATAAATCAGCCATTGAAACGCTATATATTGACATTATGCCAACTAATAATTTAGGAGACATGGTGAAGGAAATAAGCAGTGTACTTATACTTCAAGAACAGAAAAAGAGTAAACGCTTCCTACAAAACATGAGCGATTTGATTAGTGGACTTAAAGCTAAACTATTGTTTAATCCAATAAGTGGTTCGCCCGAATTAGAATTTGGCTACAAAAGTGAAAGCGAATCCCTTAACGATTTAAACACACTATTTAGTTATATCGGAAACCTGAAAAAGCCATATGTTATAGCTATTGATGAATTTCAACAAATCAATAATTATCCTGAAAAACAGGTGGAAGCATGGTTTCGAAAATTTAGTCAGGAATACCCGGATATACGCTTTATTTTTTCGGGAAGCAGCAAGCACATATTAGAAGCCATGTTTACAAATATTAATAGGCCTTTTTACCAAAGCAGTGAGCTTCTTTATCTAGATAGGATAAATACCGACAATTACACCGAATTTATTCACCATCATTTCACCGTTAATAAAAAGTCCATTAAAATCGACGACATTAAAGAGTGGGTGAAAATTTTAGATACTTACACATTCTACGTACAATATTTTTTCAACAAATTATTTGCTCAAAACAAGAAAAACAATACTTATAAAATGATGTATGAGGTATCTCACGAAGTACTTAAAGAACGAGAAAACATATTCATTAATTACAAAAACCTTCTGACAAACAACCAGTTTCAATTAATCAAAGCCATCGGTAAAGAGGAAGCCGTTAATAAACCAAACGCACACCATTTTATTAAAAAGCATAACTTACCAGCCGCCAGCTCAATTAACACAGCCCTTAATGCCCTACTCGAAAAACAAATGGTTTATCATGAAAATGGGCAATACAAAGTGTACGACCACTTTTTCTCAATGTGGTTAAGAAGTCTTTAATTCTTATTAAAATAAGGAAATAATTAAGAAACATAATTCATTACATTTATTTTTAAACAACATAACTCTCATGAAGCAACTACTAACCCTGCATATATTACTTATTCTTTCGTTAACAACCTTTTCTCAAAATGATCTACGAAATGGGAAGATTATCACCAATGAAGGAGATACTATTTCTGGTCAACTCAATTATGTTGGTGACATTAATTGTTTTCATAAAATACAATTTATAACTACTGAAATAGATACAACTTTTTTACCATTTGATATATTGGGTTATCAATTTGAAAATGCAGAATACTATGTTTCAAAAATTGC
Organism: Carboxylicivirga fragile; assembly: GCA_025499625.1. Taxonomy (GTDB): domain Bacteria; phylum Bacteroidota; class Bacteroidia; order Bacteroidales; family Marinilabiliaceae; genus Carboxylicivirga; species Carboxylicivirga fragile. The sequence goes on from JAFMVD010000021.1 coordinate 30,501, forward strand.
CATATACCTAAATGATACAGCTAAAATATTTGCAGAATATTTAGTCAAAGGCGAGAAAGATCTATTCTTTCATCGATCTTATACTGGATTTCATTACTCTATAAGTATTTCACCAAATGAAATTGAACGTATTCCATACGAGAATGAGGTCGTAACCATAGACGGTGTGAAATACCAAAAAGAATCGAAACGACATATTGGCTATTTAATATCTTACTTTAGAGATTGCCCCGAATTATTTCCTGAGATTGAGAAACTTAAGAAACCAAACCGCAAATCTTTAACTTCCATAACTAAAACATATCACGACATTACATGTGGCGAAGGCACTTGTGTTATTTACGAGAAAGCAAAAGACCCCATCAAGATAGCTATTGAACCAACTTACACTTATTACTTCAGAAATATTTTTGAGAATGGAGGTTCTACTAGTGCGTATGGAGCTCTTATTTACTTTCAGATCTCAAAAGCAAGCGAAAGAATTTACTTAAAAACTGGATTAATTCATGCAAAAGTTTGGGATCACAGACACAATCAAATTCCCTTTCAATTTGAATATAGTTTTCCAAATAAAATACTAACACCCAAGTTTGGAATAGGAGTCAACTGTCATTATTTGAATAATGGGGATGTTGCGTTAACAGCATTAGTTAATGCTGGCTGCCGAATAAAACTAAGCAATAAACTATTTTTGAATACTGAATTAAGCTCTGACCTATTCCCATTAGTCTATGACAAAGAATTAATGCGTACTACTTTCGCCATCCAAACTGGCCTGCACATAAAGCTAAATTAAACCATACCGACTCAGCGGTGCTGACAGCAATTAATCCCTATTCTTTCTATCTTTATTTCAAATTTCAATCAACACTATTATGAAGACGTTAATAAAAACCAGTTCAATGCTAGCATTTCTATTCATTGTTAGCATATTAAATTCCAAAGCGCAGGATGTTCTTACACCCGAAGAACTGATTCAGCTAAAATCAAGCAGATGTGTTCAAATGCATCCTGATGGCAAGCAACTCATTTACACTGTTTATACGCCACGCACACCAAATGAAAAACCTGGCGGTTCTCATGTTGAATACAACTTAGTAAATTTAGACACTAAAGAATCTCAACCGCTTTTCACAGAAGAAACAAAAGGTAGTTCGCCTAGCTGGAGCCCGGATGGAAAAACGCTTGCATTCAAAAAGAAAGTAGATAAGCTATATCAGATTTTTGTTAGCACAGATAATGTTGATGATGCCATTCAGGTATCAATGGCTAAAAATGGCGTTAATGCATTTAAATGGAACCCTGATGGAAAAGGCTTTGCATATACATCAACCACTGCTACCAGCAAAAAAGAAAAGGAATTAAAGAAACGAGGTTACGACTTCATTTTTTACGAAGAGAATATCAAAAATGATAATCTATTCCTGATTGAAATTGATGAAAACTTCAAGCAAACAAAAGAAACCCAAATTACCGAAACAGTAAATATTTGGGATTTCAACTTCGACAAACAAGGAAAACAATTGGCTTATACGGCTACCGAATTAAAACTTACTGACCAACGTTACATGTTTCGTAAGCTTCATATTTACGATATAGAAAATATGAAGGTGAAGCAAGTACTTAAAAACATAGGTAAGTTAGGCAATTACGCCTTTAGCCCGGATGGCACTCAACTGGTTTATACCGGAGCATTCGATATTAATGATCATGCCGTTAGTCAGGTTTACAAAGCGACTATAGCTGATGGTTCTATTACTAATCTCACCCCTGAAAAATACAAAGGGCATATTACATGGGCCGAATGGAAAAACGACAAAGAAGTAGTTTGTTTGGCACATGAAGGTGTTTACCCTAAACTGTATACACTTACCTTAAAAAACATGAAACGCAAGCTTTTATTAGATGCCGAAACATCTGAAACCATATTTGGATCACCTGTTTTCTCATCTGATTTCAAATCATTTGCATTTAGTGGAAGTACACCAACAGACATGTCAAATATTTACACCTGGAATGGTAAAGACGATCTTAAAATAGTTACCGACCTTAATCCAGAACTGCGCAAAAACACTCTTGGTGAGCAAGAAGTTATCAACTTTACCGCACGTGATGGCCTCAACATCGAAGGCATGCTTATGAAACCTGTTGGTTATAAAGCAGGTGAAAAATACCCATTAATAGTTTTTGTTCATGGTGGACCTGAAGCACATCACTCCAATGGCTGGTTAAGTGGTTATTCATCACCCGGGCAGGTAATGGCAGGAAATGGTTACTTAGTTGCCTATTTCAACTACAGAGCAAGTACTGGTTATGGCGTTGATTTTGGAATGGAAGGTTTTGAAGATCCTGCAGGAAAAGAATTTGACGACTTAGCGGACGGCATCGAATATTTAATTAAAGAAAAAGGCGCAGATCGTGAACGTGTTGGAATGGCTGGTGGATCGTATGGTGGATATGCCTCAGCTTGGTTTGCTACTTATTACACCGAATATGTAAAAGCAGTTGGTGTCTTTGTTGGAATAACCAACATCATAAGTAAAAAAGGCACTACAGATATAGCTTATGAAGAACTATTAGTTCACAGCGGAAAACCACTTGAAGAGCAATGGGAGATGAACCTAAAGCAAAGCCCTATTTATCATGCTCACAAAAGCAAAACAGCTACTTTAATTTATGGAGGAGCTGCCGATGCACGTATTCATCCATCGCAAAGCATGGAATTATACCGTCGCATGAAAATGAACAATCACCCAGCTGTTCGTTTAGTACAATACCCGGGCGAAGGACATGGAAACCGCAAACAAGTTGGGCGCATTGATGTACTGTATCGTCAACTGGCTTGGATGAACTGGTATGTTAAAGACCTAAAACCATTGGACGGCCCAATGCCACCACTTGATATAAGTGATCAATATGGATTAGACTGGTAAAAAATCATGGAGCCTCTGGAGTTTATCTTCAAAGGCTCTATTTTTTTAGAAACCAAGTAGGTAAACCTCAAGATTAATACCACTTTCTATATTCAATTTCTTTCGTAAGCGAGAACGGGATACTTTAATACTATCCACCGACAAGTTAAGAATAGAAGCAATTTCTTTATTGAGCATACCCAAACGAACAAAGGCACTTAATTTTAGCTCAGTTGGTGTTAGGTTTGGATACTTGGCTGTTAGGTTACGTTCAAAATCTTTATGCACCTTTGAAAACGATAGATTAAAACGCTGCCAACTTTCATCCTTACTTCTTTGACGCAGATCGTTTTTCATCAAAACAAGTTGTTTCTTAGCTCCTTGAGGATCTTTATCAATGGCATCACTAATACTTTCGATTTTTTGCTCAAAATTATTAATGAACTCACTACTCTTAACCATGTATAACGAACTCTCGGTCAGCTCCTGATCCTTCTGCTTAACTATTTGTTTATAATAATTTGTAATTAATAAAGCTGCCCGTGTACGTGCTATTAATTCAATGGCATCAATAGGCTTACGAATATAATCGATAGCTCCTGCGTCCAATGCAATTTTTAAATGATCGGCTGTTAACATTACACCAGTTGCCATAATTATTGGAATCTCTTGTGTTAATGAATCCGCCTTAAATTGGTCAATAAGCTCTATACCCGAAAATTGTGGCATGTCCCAGTCGGTAATAATTAGATCGGGAACAACCTCTTTGGCGATTTGCAAAGCATTTATTGGGTTGCTACATTGATAGCATCTGTATTGTGGCATTTGTTCTGAAAAGATGGATACCATCAATTTCAAATTCTCTACCTTATCATCAATTATCAACAATTTATTGGACTCCATATTGTATTTTTCTTCAAACAATTGAGTGGATAAAATACCAATATAATTAACAACTACCTATTATTATAGTTGGCAAAAGGTAAACAGTCGCTTTTTATTTTAACACAAGAGATAAATGCAAATTATACCCATCAATATCGGAAGCATAAGCCGTATTTTCTATGCTTTGAATCCACTCTTTCATAGCCTTACTCGAACACTCAATCGTATTCAACAAGCCCATTATCTTCGAGATATCATAAAGCTTAAATCCTTTTAATTGTACAGCAAAGGGCCTTAAATAATCTATTTCACTTTCCGTTAAACCCAATTCTAAAATTTCTTTTTGCCCAGATTCTTTCGAAATGTGACTCTTTTGTACATAAGGAATGGTGAACCAAAATTCAGCTCCTATCCGCTCAGAAAACACACCTATTTCTCCCCCATGTGCCTCAATTGCCAAACGGCAAAATGTCAAACCCAGACCACTCGACCCTGCTTTTGATTGGCCTTCTTTTGATTGAGCAAAACGATCAAAAATGTGTTCATGATCTGACTTTTTGATGGGCGGACCTTGATTAGAAATTTTCACCTTTAAAACACCAGTATCCTGCAGTTCGTTAGAAACAACGATACATCCTCCGGTAGGAGAAAACTTTACAGCATTTGACAATAAATTAACAATAACACGCTGAATCAATGACCTATCAACGCTCAATACATAATCCTCAACTCGATCTAAATCGATCAGTATTGAGCGCATTTTAACTGACAAGCTAATTTCATTAATAGCATCATTAATTAACAACAAAAAAGAAACCTCCTCTTGAGTAATGTTTAGTTCTGTATTTTCACTTTTATAAACATCCAGAACATTTTGAATCATATTTAATAAATGGAAACCTGATTGCTGAACAGTAAGCGTGCGCTCATCCTCAGGTAAAATATCAGCATTTACAACTGTATTAAGTGGTGCTTTTAAATCATGAACTAACATATGAGTCAGGTTTTCTTTATAAGCATTCAACTTTTTTAATTGCTGCAATGAGCTATTTAACTCCTCTGTTCGTTCACCTACCTTTTTCTCCAAATCAACATTTAGTATTTTGAGATTAGCCGAAAGCTGTTTATTTCGATTATACATAACAACAATGCGTCTTCCTTGCAATATTGAAAGTAGAAACACAAATACCACCAAGCCTGTCGACACCAAACTCTGCGTATGTATCAACTCAAACATATTCAGAATATCGTTCACAGCACACAGTGAAAACAATAAATAAGCGACTAAAAAGAAGTTTGCTCCTTCTCTTTTTTTAAGCACTGCTTGAATAACCACCTTGAATATGTAAAAGATGATAAAGACAATGTATACATAATGTGGCTTTACAATAAAACCAGAAGCTCGAGTACCAAGAATTAGTGTGAAGGCAATAAGTAATAAGGATACTATTGCGGATAGATTGCGAAATAGTTTTGAAACCTCATTTGGAAATATGGCATATAAGAAAAATAAAAATGACGATGGTAACAAATATGGCATTGTTAAATGCATAAACGACGAAAGTTCAAAACTTACATTAGGCAATAACAAAAAGAAAGTCATCGAATCCTGAAATGAAAAATCGATGGCAAAAATTAAACAAGTCAAACTAAAATATAATGATACCTTCTCCTTCATATTACTGTAATACAAAACAAAATGGTATAAAAACATGATTAAAAGACTTATAATAATAGCTAAGTCTGACATCACATTTTGCTGTTGTTCAAATTGTAGATCCTCAGCTAAACCAAACTTAATGCCATTAAACAATCCTCCTCTAAAATGATGAAAATTGGATGCATATACAATTACTTCAAGTATTGAACTATCCGCTACTACAGGTATTACTCTTGTATTACGCGATGGTTGGTAATCGATATCACTAAGCGTTTTACCCACACGCCCATTAAAAGCAGACAACTGTCCATTAACATAAAGTTCTGATGCATAAGCAACAAAGCTAGTAGGTTTTAAAATAACGGTTTTACCAACCATATTACTGGGTACCTTAATCTTGAAACAATAGGTGCCATATGTAAAAACAGGCAAGCTCGAAGCTTTATTTGCTTGATTATTCCAGCTATGAGATATAGATAATAAGTTAGAAATATGGGTCGATTGATCAACTTGATCGGTACTTAAAAAAACTTCTGGGTAAAAATCAACATCGCCTCGAATATTGTAAATACGGTTATCTAGATCATAGGAGCTCAAATCCAACATTGCGCTGTCTAGGCTTACATCATCGATTGTAATTGCACAAATTGTATTCGTAAAAATAAGGTTTGTGAAAAAACAAATGAATAGCTTTTGCAAAATAACTCTATGTACCATATTCACAAAGAAGACTTAAACAAATTGACATAAACCACAAGATACTCGAATTGTTAAATCATCAAAACAGAATACATTGAAATTTAAAACTATATTTAGAAAACTCTATAACTTAATACAACATTCCAAGCCCTAAAGTCTACAGGATCAGTATCCGTCATTCCAAGCAAATCTTGTTTAAATTCATAACGCATTTCTATCCCCATTTTTTTATATTTTCCACCTATGGCCACAATCGGATTTACATAACTATCCATCGCTCCTTCTTTCTCATACTTAACTTCTGATTGACCTTTCGCTCTCGTTGTTCTTTTAAAACTTGAATCAATCATCATATGATAACCTGCGCCTGCTTGCCCAAAAAGTTTCCATGCGGGCTTTGTAATAAAATAATGCCTAAAACTAATAGGAAATTGTAGTGCTTTATAATCAACTGTCCCTTCAATATCATCATGATAGGTGTAAAACTCACCATAAGGCATGGTTGAATTAAACCGAACAAAAGCTGGTTCTATCATTACTGCCCAATTATTCTTTTTTGAAAAAGCAGCTTCTAGCTCGAGCCCTATGTACCAACCTATCCCTGATATAGATTTATCTTTATATGTAATTAAACCAGCGGGCAAATCAACCTGATAATTAGTTATCCCTGCTTTTATACTTCCCTTAAATGTTCGTTCCGTTCTTACACAAACAGCAAAATCGGATTGATCAGAACTTATGCATTCATTAAAATCCTGAAATAGTTTTAGCAAATCCCGTGAAGAATATTCAATGGATTGAAAATTCTCAAAGCCAAATCCTTCACATTTTAAATCACCCGCCAATTGAGATCGAAATGAATAATCAGCTTTTGTCTGATAGACTCTATCAACGAGCTTTTCCGACTTAGAATAAATCAGCATTCTTACTTTATCAGTACCTAGTTGATAATAAAACCTATCTTCTTTCTCAAATGGAAGAACAAACAATGTAGCTTCTCCTTCAATCAAAACCTGCAATAATACGGTTGTAGTTTCTTCCATCGGCAAATCTTGAACATAATCTACTATTTCTCTTCGAACATACTTCACTTTTTCATAGGCCACCAATTCAATAATTGAATCAGATGGTATTTTATCAATATTACCACCACCATCAAGTGTGTATTCGAAATACTCAGGAATAACATTCCATTTCCTTAAACTAAATTCACATTCAATTTTTTCTTGACTAGCATTGATAAAGTATCCTGGCACAAGTTTATACTGTCCCTTTGCAAGAACATTAAATAATATCCCAAAAGTTATTAATAAAAAATATTTCATTCTAATATGAGGTATGGTTTAAATCGTGAAAATAGCAAAAACTTTAAACTTGCATTTCTTAACTTAAGTCAATGCACAGCTTCTAACAGCACACTAATTTAGCACCCATAATATTAAATCAAAAGTTATGAAAGCTGTTTATTGTACAAAATATGGCGCACCGGATGTACTCGAAGTAAAAGAGATCAGCATACCGCAACCAAAGGAAAACGAAATCCTAATTAAAAACCATGCATCAAGTATAACAACTGCCGATACTATTATGCGCACTGGCACGCCATGGTTTACGCGATTATTTATGGGGTTTAGCAAACCTAAAAAACCAATTATGGGAACTGGCTACGCTGGACAAGTTATTGGATTGGGAGCAAATGTAAAAACTTACCAACCAGGTGATCGAGTATATGGCGAAACCACATTTTGCTTTGGTGCTAATGCCGAATATGTTTGCGTTGATGTTGACAAAAGCATAATTAAATCCATACCAACTTCTTTGAAGTATGAGGAAGCAGCACCAATTTGTGATGGTTTACTTACCTCCTATAATCTTTTAATAGATAAGGCCAGCTTAAAACCAAATCAACACGTCTTGATCATTGGGGCGTCTGGCTCAGTAGGTAGTGCAGCCATTCAGATTGCAAAAAACATTGGTGCAGAGGTAACGGCTGTTTGCAGTGAGACTAATGCTGAAATGGTTAGAGAATTAGGAGCTGACCACCATCTTGATTATAACAAGGACGATTATACACACAACTTAAATTGTTACGATGTGGTTTACGATACGGTTGGTAAAAGCTCATTTGCTAAAGCTAAAAACTCTTTAAAAACAAGGGGCATCTATCTTAGTCCTGTTCTTACATTAACTCTATTAGGACAGATGCTATTAACTGCAAAAACAAAACGTAAAAAAGCTCAATTCTACGCCACAGGTTTAGAAGCACCTAAGGTCTTAAATCACTTTTTAGATAAGCTAAAGCCTTTTATTGAAATGGGTAAAATCAGAACCGTAATAGATCGTAGGTATTCCATAGAAGAAATATCAGATGCGCACGCCTACATTCATACTGGCCGAAAAAAAGGTAACGTTGTGTTGGTGCATTCCCAGGCGCTCTATTCCTAACGTTTATAGATACGTTTTTTAATTCGACTAAATGATTCTGGAGTAATGCCCAGATAACTTGCTATTTGATGCTGTGGCACTCGCGTTACCAGCTTCGGGTTTTCCTCAATTAATTGGATAAACCGTTGCTCGGGACTCGATGTCATAAATCGAGCTAAGCGATCTTGCAACTCACCTGAATGACGTTCAACCTCTTGCCGCATTATAGACTCTAAACGAGGAACTCGCTTACACATTTCTTCCTCAAGCCTTTGTGTACCAACCGTAACGATTGAATCTTCGGCACAAACTAAATAATGTTTTGATGGACTGGCATCGGTAAAACTTGTGAAAGAATTAACAGGCTGCATTTCGGTATAAAAAGCTGTGGTTTTCTCAATGCCATCTACTATGTAATATTCACGTATACAACCTTTTAATACAAAGTAGCATTCCTTAGCTATTTCACCTTCTTTCAATAATAAGGTACCTTTATCAAATGACTGTATGTTAGAACTTTCAACAATAGTATTAACCTCATCAGTAGTTAATATCTTAAATTCTTGAATAAAACCACGCAAAATATCTTCCATTTGTTTTACATCATTTTAAAATGATAACCAATAATAACACATTAGAAACTAGCTAACGAATTCTATTGTCATGTGCAAAGTAGATATTATTTTTATTTTTTTTTGAAAAAAATGTAACGATCCACCCCTTCGCTTCTCTAATAAGCAAAACCAACATCAAAAAATGACAAATAAGGAAAAACAGTTTAATGCAATAATTGCTGAAAATGGAGATAAAATATTGCGCATCTGTCAATACTACAATTCAAATTCTGATGATCAAAAAGACATGTATCAGGAAGTATTGGTCAACATTTGGAAAAGCTTGGAAACCTATAGAGGTGATGCTGCCATAAGTACCTGGATTTACCGAATAGCTGTGAATACATCACTTAGTTACACGGGTAAAGCATACCGAAAGATGAAATTAATTGTAAACAGTGACACCCAGAATTTAAGTAGTTTGATTGAAGATGATTCATTGGAAGACAAATTGCAAGTGGAAAAACAATTGAGTCAGCTTCAAATAGAATTGAACCAGTTGTCAGTCATTGATAAATCACTAATCTCACTCATGCTCGAAGGATTAAGTATGCGTGAAATAGCCGATGTAATTGGCATTACAGAGCCCAATGTTAAAGTGAAGATTCACCGCATTAAAGAACACCTAAAAAACCAATTTAACACTCAGAACAATGACTAACAATATAGAAAACAACCACATAAACCTAGAATCATTAACGACTAAACTGGACAAAGAAGATCGTAGAAATGAAAAAATAACAAAAACATTAAGTTATGTTTACTTTGGATTTAGTGCGCTATATGCCTTTATTTATATTCTTGATTATATATTAGACCCAAGTAATTTTAGCTTATTTACCGCCTTAAGTGGAACTAGTTTTATTATAGCGTTTACCTTCTTTGCATTACTTTTCAGGTACGCAAATAAAGAATACCGAGAAGTTAATTATGCTTTACCCACTATACAGATGCTGAGCAAAGCCGCCAAACGATATAAACTATTTAATATCAAATTACCATTGGCAATCATAGCTGCGCTCTTTATTGATGCTGGTATAGCACTTAACCATATTGAGCTACCAATGGATGAAGCCATCATCAATGATTTAATTAAAACACAAATTAATTTCTTCTCAGCAATTGGCATTGGAGTTATTGCTGGAGTAATAATCTGGCACATTCGACAAAAACCAATTCGAGACAATGCTCTAGCCTTAATTAAAGAATTAGAGAATTAATTTAAAGAATAGTGTAACAAACTGACCTATCTATGCCTCTTACTAGCAATCATCAAATGTAAAAGAAAATGAAAACAGCACTTATTGCAGGCGCAACAGGGCTTATTGGCCAAGCCATACTCAAGCAATTACTTGATTGCAAAAGATACCATAAGGTAATTGCACTAGTAAGAAGGCCTCTGGACTTAAACCACCCAAAACTAGAAGAATTAGAAATAGACTTTAACCAAGTTGATAATTTTAAGGCTTCGGAAGCGGTTACTGATGTTTTTTGTTGCTTGGGAACAACCATTAAAACAGCTGGGAGTAAAGAAGCTTTTACAAAAGTTGATTACACCTATGTTGTTGAACTGGCAAACTGGGCGAAACAGAATGGTAGTCAACTCTTTTCTGTGGTAAGTTCAGTTGGAGCAACACCAAACACTTCGAACTTTTACTTGCTTACCAAAGGAAAAATGGAAACGGAAGTATCCTCCATTGGACTTGAAACAGTTCATATATTCCGACCATCATTATTAATAGGTAAACGTAACGAGTTTCGATTTGGAGAAAAGGTTTCAGAAGTATTAATGACACTTTTTCAACCGCTATTAGTTGGCAGGTTTCGAAAATTCAGAGCAATTAAAGCAAATGAAGTTGCGCTGGCAATGTGCAAAAGAGCACAGTCAGAAGAGAAAGGCAAGTTTATTTTTGAAGGAGATCAAATCTGTTAATGTATCTGCTTTTAGTATATACACTCATAATCGAATAATTTAAGTACTTTTGTGCCTCATTTTTGATTAAGAAGCCGTCTCAGGAAATATACATCCTTAGACCTAACAAAATAATTACGTCGATTTGCTTAACCCAAACAAGAATATTAAATATTTTTACCGGATTAGTATCACCTGTTTATTACTGTACCTATCGTCTACGGATATTTATTCTCAAATGAATGTCCATGCACGTAATCTTCCTGGCAAAGAAGATCAGAACTTAGCTTCAAATATTATAAGCAAGCAGCAGTTCAATAAAGAACTAGAAATTATTGAAGCTCAAAAGAAAGATGCCTTGGAACAACAAGCCATGAAGTTTCATCGCAACGAACGCAAGTATATCTTTAGTGCGCTGTTAGCAATTGTTATTATCGGTTCAATCTTTTATCGTAATTATCAACGAAAGAAAAAGGATAACAAACGTTTATCGAGGCAAAAAGAAGAAATAGAGCTACAAGCGAAAGAACTCAGTGAGTCGAACAAGAAATTACTCCGTTTAGCTAAATTTAAACAGGACATGACCAATATGATTGTTCATGATTTAAAAAATCCGATCAGTGCCATCATTAACGTTTCTAAAATTGACGATTGGCCCGACAAGGATTTAATGATTGAATATTCAGGAAAGCAATTATTGAACTTGGTCACCAACATACTGGATGTAGACAAGTATGAACAAATGGACTTTCAACTTTTCAAACGTGAGGTTAACATTCAAAAATCCATTAACATAGCCCTTGAAGACGTTAGTTTTATTTTAAAAAATAAAGGCATCAACATTGAACTTAACCTTGTCGAGAATAGCTGTGTTATAGCTGATCGGGAAATTATTAATCGCGTATTGGTCAACCTACTAACCAACGCGATCAAATTCTCGCCGAACAATGGCACTATTGACATTACAGCTTCTATAAAGAATCAGGATGAACTATATGTTGGCATCAAAAACGATGGTCCAGGTATACAAAAGGATATGCACAAAAGTATTTTTGAAATGTATCAACAACATGATGTTCGTCCATCAGGAGGTGTTGCATCATCGGGCATTGGCCTATCCTTTTGTAAACTATCCATAGAAGCTCATAATGGTACCATAGGGGTAAAATCAGAAACCAAAACTGGTGTCGAGTTTTGGTTTACCATACCAAATGCGGAGCTTATTGAAGAATAGAATAAAAAATGTGCTATTTCGAAATACCCATTTTCAACTTCTTTCCCTTAATTTTCTCTCCTTTTAAGGTCTTGAGTACCTTATCAACTTTCTCACTTTTTACAGCAACAAAAGCTGAATGATCCAATACATCGATCAAACCCAAATCATCTTTTTGGAGCTTACCTTTTTTTAGCAATAAACCTACGATGTCAATTTTATTAACCTTGTCCTTTTTACCATTAGCAATATAGAGTGTTACCCAATCAGGCTCCTCTGGCAATTCTCTGTACTCTCCAATAGCTTCAAAAGCTAGTGTTTCTGAAATATAATCCGGTAATGGCTCTGCTTCCGACATCAATAAATAAACCGTTCCATCAGCATTCATACGTGCCGTACGTCCATTCCGATGAATATAGGCATCTTCCTTGGATGGTAAATGATAATGAATGACATATTTGATTTCAGGAATATCCAAGCCTCTTGAAGCCAGATCAGTAGTAATCAATAAATGGTGACTTCCATTTCGAAACTTGATCAAAGCCCTTTCTCTATCTTCCTGTTTCATTCCTCCATGAAAAACATCGTGCACGAGATTCATATCCTTGAGGTGATTACTAATTCGATCAGCTGCGTCGCGATGATTGACAAATACCAGCATTGGCTCGTTTCCTAATTGACAAACCAATCGGAAGAAGGCATCTAACTTATCTTTTCCTTCGGAACGAACACCTTTTAATTTCAATCCTTTAATTGGCGCTTGATCCTTAATGTAATCCAAAGTTAGAGGTTTGTTCAGACCAACAAATCCGGGAACCTCATTTAGATTAGTAGCCGAAGTTAATACGCGTTGCTTTAGCGCACTTAACTCGCGTATTATTTCTTTCATATCAATCTGGAAACCCAAATCTAATGCCTTGTCAAATTCATCAAGAACAAGAAAACGTAATGAAGATAATGAGAATCGTTCGCGACGAATATGATCAGCAATACGCCCAGGCGTACCTATTAGCACGGCAGGTGGATGTTTTAAACTGTTACGTTCTGTTTGAATGGAATGCCCGCCATAACAGCAATTTACCTTGAACCCGGTTTTAAGCTGGCGGAATACTTGCTCAATTTGCAAGGCCAACTCACGCGAGGGTGCCAATATTAGCAATTGTACCTGCTCATTATTACGATCTAATCGTTCAATAAGAGGTAACAAAAAAGCTAAAGTTTTGCCTGACCCTGTCGGTGATAATAAAATTAAATCATTACGATCTTTAATCTTAGCAGCCGTTTCCAACTGCATTTGATTAAGTTCACTTATTCCTATATTTTGAAGGTATTCCTGTTGCTGATTATCCGCTTTTTGCATGGCACAAAGATACACGCATGTATTAAATAATTAGTACATACCAGTATTTAGTTATAATGATTCTTCCCGCAGCAGCGTTTAAACTTAAGTCCGCTTCCACAAGGACATTTGCTATTTCGCCCCAATCGAGCCGAAGCTTTATTTAACTCCTTAGCTGACATATCTTGCTGGAAAATTTTTTCCAATAATTCATACAACTCAGGATGTTTCTGCTTCAGTAACTTTGGGCGTTCAAAGAAGTATTCGCTGATAACCGAAAAAAACTCTGCCCGGTTAGTGCCACCATAAGGATTGATATCCGACTTTGCCTCATAAATTTCATCAATCTTTTTGTTGATTAAATCAATCCAGGGAATGGCAAATTGATTATCCAGCAATAAAGCTGGCACACCATCTATCTTACCATCCGATTTATCAATTAAATGCACAAACTCATGAATCGCCGTATTTTTCTTATCCGAAGTATTTTTAAAACCATGACGCAAAGCCTCCTGGGACAATATCATCTTTCCTTCCATATAGCCACTTCCCACCATGCCTAGAATAGATCTATTCTCTCCCGAAGTTTCAAACTTTTCATTAAAAGATGAAGGATAAACTAACACTTCATGAATGTTGGTGTATCTCCAATGTGGAAATTGAAAAATTGGAATAATAGCACTTGCCGCTACCATTATTTCATCTTTAATATCCACCTCTGTTTCAATACCGGTTATTCTACAATTCAGAAGAAACTCCTGAATTTTGAATTCAAATCGTTCTTTTTCCTCCTGACTTAAAGCCAAGTAATACGGCACTTGTTGACTTAGAATAATTCTCCATTCTTTTGGGAATGCTTGTTTTGGCTTTCTCCATCTTCGTTTTGATTTACTAAAGAGACGTAACAATAACAAAACAACAACTGCTACAACTAATACATAAAGTAAAATTTCCATTTCAAAAGGATGAATTAAGTTAAGGGAAATAGGTTAGTAATAACTTTTATAAATGCTAAAATAGCATAATATTACAGCATGGGGTTTAATTTTATCATTTAAGGATGAATTACAAAAGTCAAGTATAACAATCACTTACTCTCCTTTTTTGAATTTTCTTTCAAAACGAATTAACTCAAGGTAAACTTCCTCCACTTCATCTCTTGCCCAAGGTGTTCGTCTTAAAAACTTCAAACTCGATTTAATGGATGGATCATAATTAAAGCAGCGAATATTCACACGTTCACCAAGCTGTTTCCAGCCATATTCTTCAACTAGCCGCTCTAATATATCAACCAGTTTAACCCCATGAAGAAGGTTATTAACATGTTCATCTTTCATTCGTTTATCTTCATCCATAAGGCATCAACTTCAAGCGTGTTTTATTAGTAACCACAAAGATAATTACTTTCTGAATTCAAAGCTCCTTTTCTGAATTTCATATGATAAACATCAATTACTTTATTCAATATAACTAAAATATTATCTTTAGAGAGATAATAAAACACTAAACCAAAAACCCATGAAAAGAATAAGCTTAACACTATTTGGCTTGTTATTGATTCTTCAAGTAACTTCGAGCCAATCAGAAACTGACAAAGGACTACAAGCGATTAATAAAGATGTGCTTAAAGGCCAACTTGATTTTTTAGCCTCCGACTGGATGGAAGGTCGTAATACGGCTGAAAAAGGTGCCTATATGGCGGCTGATTACATTGCCAGCATGTTTAGAGTATATGGTTTAAAACCTGGTGGCGACATGCAATGGATACGTCCATCGCGTGAGGAACGCTCTGAAGGAAAGAAATCATATGAAGAACAAACTTATTTCCAGAACTTTCCGCTCATTCAATATACCGAAGGCGAAGAGCAATCTTTCTCAATTATTGAAAAAAGCAAACATGGTGAAAAACGTTTTCAACTAAATTATAAAACGGACTATTCATTGTATGTTTCCAGCCATGGCATTGAATGCACAGCTCCTCTCGTATTTGTTGGTTATGGCTTAAGCGATAAAGAAAATGGATATGATGATTATAAAGGCCTTGATGTGGAAGGTAAAATAATTGTGAGACTGAATGGCTTACCTGGCTACAAGGACAAAACTTCAGAAGCGTACAAAAAGCTGATCCCTAAAGATAGATATGCCAAATGGGCTATTTATGATAAAAAGGATGATTTGGCTGCTGAAAAAGGAGCCATTGCCATCATTGAAATTACACCAGGAGAAGACAACAGCTTGAACTGGGCCATGAACACTCCGTTTCACGTACGCTCTGAAAACTACCAAGGTCCAAAGCAAAATAAACCATATGTGCGCTTAAGAGCACCAGGGAAAAATTTGGGCAAAAATCTAACCACAATTAGACTAACATCACGTGCTGTTAATAAATTATTTGAAGGGTTTGATTTTGACTTGGAGGATTATGAGAAGAAGGCTGCTCGCTTAATAAATCAGAAAAATTTCAGCTTAAACAAGTCCGTTCACCTAAAAACAACCGTGGAATCAAAAATTGTGAAAGCGCGAAATGTGATTGGAGTTATTGAAGGTGAAAACACTGACGAATATATTGTTGTGGGCGCCCATTACGATCACCTAGGTATTAAAAATGGCTTTATTTATAATGGTGCAGATGACAATGGTTCAGGAACAGTAGGAATTATGTCAATCGCAAAGGCAGTAATGGCAACGGGCAAGAAACCTGAAAAAACGATCATTTTTGCGGCATGGACTGGTGAAGAAAAAGGCTTAATCGGTTCGAGGCATTACTGTGAAAACCCTACAGTGCCATTGGAGCAAATTAAGTACTATGCTAATTATGATATGATTTCGCGCAATGTAAAGGATACAGCAGGCGTTAAATGCTTTTACAGCTATACCAAATCGAGCGAAGTATTAAAAACAATAAGTGATGATAATATCAAAGCCCATAAGCTAAAGCTCGAACTAAATTACCGGGCAATGGAACGACCAGCAGGTGGAAGCGATCACGTATCCTTTGCTAAAAAGAGTATTCCTGTTACGTGTATGATAACCGGTTTGCACAACGAATATCACACACCTAAGGATGTTATTGGAAAAGTTAACTACGACAAAATGTTGGAAATAGTTAAACTAGGCTTCCTTAATATTTGGCAGTTATCCAACGATCCTGAATTATTGAAAAAGAATTAAACTATAACAAGAGCGTCACAGTATGAACTCTGGCGCTCTTTCTTATAAATCCTGTTAAGTATAATTTGTACTTATCTTTTAATGTGATCACTTTTACTTCAAACAAGCTCCAGTATCTCTATCGATTTGCCCTGGAATGTAACAACATCTGCTACTCGTTTATCTTTTAAAGCTTTACCTATGGGCGAAGCCAACGATAGAGCATAATATGCACTCCCATCCATATCTATTTTACCCATAGCGACTGATACAAAATAAAAGCCCATCGACGATTTCACCAGACTACCAAATGCAATTGCTGCATGAGCTTTGTCCAATTCTATTTTTGAAATATCCTTTTGTAGATCCAACAACTTACCAAGTTGCATTTGTTGATTATTCAACTCAATCTGCATCATTTCGCGGCCAGTCTCAAACTTATCACCAGCACTACTTTTGGTGTCATTTTTCATCGACTCAGAAGTCTCCTGCATAGCAACACGAACAGCATTAATCTTTTCTTCGAGAATAGCATTTAATTGCTGATGTAAAGCTATTTTTAAATCCAATGTAAAGTACATGATGCAAAACTAATACTAATAACCGGAATATATTAAACAGTGCGACGCACTATTTAATCACAAGCTTACGAGTTATGGTTCTATTGGTCGCGGTCGTAATTTTCATGAAATAGATGCCTGAAGATAAACCAGCCACATCCATATGTATTTTTTCCTCCTTGTGACTATTATCCTGCGATTTTGAAAGCGAACCTACACTATTAAATAATTGAACATTACGAATTGCATTTTAGTTTAACTGGTATCGTTCATTAATACTATCTTTACAACTCTTGCATACGGAATCACATGGATATACTCACACACGGCCTTACCGGAATTGCCTTTTCAACAGCTATAATGGCACACTCAAAAAATACATGGCGACAAAAAGTAGTAATTGGCTCATGTGGATTATTGGGTGGAATTTTACCCGATGTGGATGTGATTTCGAAGTGGAGCGGTTTTGATGCGACCTTTGGTGTATGGTTCGGTTTAAAAGAAAGTGGCAATGCTATATTCGGGCAGACACATTGGTACTCTCACCATGTATTTACCCACTCCATTGTTGGTGCCTTATTTTTTACATTACTACTTATTGGCAGCTACATCGGCATTAAGCAACTACAAAAGAGGAAACACAGTCCGCAATTAAAACTTTATGCTTTGGCCTTTCTACTTGGCTATATGGGTCATTTATTTGAAGATATGATAACCCCTGGTGGTCCTTGGAAAGGCATCGCTTTCTTTTGGCCTTCAACTGATTTTACAGGTGGCTGGGGTAAAATATGGTGGTGGGATAACTACGATCTTTTTCTCATTGTTTGTGCTGCCATATTAATAAATGGCATCATCCTACTAAGCAGATATAAAACTAAACTACTCTCTAAACTCACTTTGTTGATTGGACTGCTTCTCTTCGTAATTCAGATAGAAAGAAGAGATTATGACTATAATCAAAAAGCCCATGCTCAAAATACCAAGGAAGCAAAAGATGCACAGAAACGCTATTTGGGTGAGCCGCTTTACACTTTCATACAGAAAGTTGACGAGATGATACCCGTGGCCTTTTAAGATTTTACTTATCAAGCCTTCTATTCTTGTGCTTCGAAAACATAAAAAAAACAAAAGCCGCAACAATTTGTGTTACGGCTTATTTCTTAAATATTGAAAAGCTAATTTACTTCTTCATAATTCTATCAGCAACCTGCTGTGCATCGCGGCAATATTTATCATCACCTTTAAGCTTCCACTCTCCGGTATTCTCAATGTAATACTTAACCGTTTTCTCAACAACTTCCTGGTAACCACCGTGTGATATTAACAGTTTTTGCACTGTTTTAGTGTAGTCTTTCATGCGCGAATCATTTTCGAGCACCAAATCCCACAGCCTGTTCATTCGCTTAGATTGCTCCTTGTAAATTGGATCTATCGATTTATGAGACATCAAAAAAAGTGACAACGCTTTCGCCTCTGGTGATGGTTTTTCTTTTCTTCTATCCATGCTTATTTATGTATTTAACCAAGGGCAAAAGTACTTGATTAATTTTTACCATCGCTTATCTATTGCATTAGATTTCAAATAGTTTTTTCCATTGTATAAGCTAAACATGAATAATTAGCCCCTTTGTTTAAGCTTAGTCTGAAGATGATTATACTTCAATAAGCGTATTTGTCTCTATATATTTATAAAAATCAAGCGGAAATTTCATGCTTCATATTTTACTCCGCCAGTTGTTTGATAAGAACCTGACTCATTAATAATACCGATTGGTTAATGACCTTAGCGTTAAATAAGCTTCGCATTTGACGCTGTCATTAATCCATCGGCATTATACCAAGCGCTAAGTTCATTGTAATAATGGTATAATATACCAAATCATGTTGTGCCTTTGTCTTGTGACAATAGCTCATTTAAACTAATTATTTTACAGCCTTTACTTTCATAATATTCTATCATTTCTGGGATTTTCTTTTTACTCCAACTGGTAATGCCATCGGATAAGACAGTCACTTCGTGATTTGCCTTACGTAAATTAAAACAAGTTGATTTAACACAAATAGTAGCATCTCCTCCTACTATGTACAATTCACTTATTTTATTTTCACTAATAAAATCTGCAAATTCCTCACTTGTTAATGCATTTCCTTTATTTTTCGTAAAAACATTTTTTGATGCTATTTTCAAGTCTGAAGCTAATTCGGCCCCGACCGTATCTGGTTTGAAGTTTCTTGCACCAGCTGATAAATTTTCATGCCTTATATAAACAACATGAATCTCATTATTGACTGCCCAATCAATGGCTTTATTTATAGTATCAATTACCTCTTTGTAATTCTTTGGTGTATCATTTTGAATATCTACTATTACTAATGCTTTGCTCATTTTCCTTACTTTACCTATGTGTTTTATAAATCTTCGAGTAATTATCTTTAGTTACCGTTTTGCCTGTTTCCAAATAGTACTTCAAACCAAAAAGGTGTTGTTTTAGCCCTTTCCCTAATTGCCCCTTCATTAAGTAAATCATAAAACCAGGAGAAGTTGAAACACTAGAAGTCATTTTTACTTCAGTCTTATCCGCTCCAATAGAAGATATTTCATAGATGGCAGACATTTCTTTTAGAAATGGGAGGTTATGCTTATAGGCCACCACTTTAAAATTCTTATTCTCATCTGCCTCAGTTATTGTTTCCTCTAAAAATAGCCTATCATCGAAGGTAACATGCCTTGAACAATTTATTTCCCCTTTAGTAGCATTGTATAAATATTTGGATGTTGGCATGCTTGGATTATGAATGTGTATATCTCCATATTGATTAAATAACACGTCCCATGTTTTTTCAACTGAGGCATTAATTACCTCTTTAAATTCTGATGTTTTCATTTTTAACATTTTAACTTAATACTTCTGCAAATGTAATTGGCAGAGGTGACAGAGGTGTGTCAAGGGTGCTATTGATTTTTCACATATTTTTCGAAATACTCATTTATGGTCATATTATGTGGATCAAATGTTTCACCCTCTGCAACAAGTTTTTCAATGAAATCAATTCTAAAGTGACGAAATTGATTTCGCTTTCGACAAAAGGCGATTAGCAGAAAATTTCCATTAGTGCTATAGATGGCAAAGGGCTCAATATTTCGAGTCGTACGTTTGTCTTCCGATGAGAGATAGTCCATGCTTAGGACTTTGTATTGAGTAATAGCCGATTGAATTTGCATAAGGTTATTACTCGTTTTTTCCTCAGAATTATTCCCACCAAAGTAAATCCTATCGGCCAATAAATCAGCATTCCCTTTTTGGGAGTATCTCAAAATGGCTTTTATTTTTTCGATGGCGCTCGACATGTTCTCAACAAACGACAAGTCTTTATTTTTAATGGCTAATTGTTGCATGGTGATTAAGGCATTTGCCTCATCCTCGGTAAATAGAACCGGTGGAAGATGATACCCCTCCATTATTGAATAACCTTTGCCTTCTTCGGTTACAATAGGAATTCCAGATTTCTCCAAGGTTCGAATATCCCGATAGATGGTTCTTACGCTTACATCATGTCTTTCGGCCAATTCTGTTGCAGTAACAATTCTTTTTGCCTGAAGCTGAGTAAGTATTGCGGTTAATCTCGAAAGCCTTGGTTTCTCTTTTTCTTCCATTGTGTTTTATTTCTGCTTGTGGCTTACGATTAGTATAGATTTTAAACCTTTTTCAGTAACCTTTCTAGGTTTTCAATTAATATATCTATCTCATTTTCGGTAATTGTCAATGGAGGTAGAAATCTCATAGCATTTTGCCTAAAACCAAATACAAAACCCAAATCAAAAAGTTGCCTATTAATTTTATTACCATCATAAGTGGGTTGAAACTCAATAGCCAACATTAGACCTTTACTTCTAATTTCTTTAATTTCAGTGGGGAATGAAAGTCTTAATTTTTCCAACTTATCGCTAAAGTAACTACCGATTTTAGCACAATTTTCCAGAATACGTTCTTCTTCAATTATTTTAATGACCTCTAGTCCGATAGCACATCCCAATGGATCGTTTTGATGCGATTGGGCATAAATAAATAACTCATTTTCTAAACTCTTCAGTGTATTCTCATTTACCGTAACTGCACTTATTGGATAGCCATTCCCAAGAGCTTTCCCAGTTACAACAATGTCAGGTTTACAGTCATAATTTTGAAATCCAAACCATTTACCAAGTCTTCCAAACCCTGTTGTAACTTCTTCTGCAATTATTAACAGCTTGTTCTTTTTCGAAGTTTCTACCAATTCCTTTACGAATTCTTTCTCAGGGAACTGCACAATATCAATTGAAGCACCACCTGTTTCCATTACTAGTGCACTGATTTCTTTAAAGTCAATTTTTTTGATGGCTTCGATATCATTGAATGGCACATTGACAAGACTCTCATTAGTTGGGTCAATTTTCCCTAAACCATAAGCACTTAAATATGAATTTGAAATTTTTAAAACTTTCTTTTTTTTCGTCAGTTTTTGGGCAATTGAAATTGATAAGTTTACGGCCTCAGATCCCGAACTTAGAAATATACTTGCTCCATTTTCATATCCAATAAGTCGTTGAAGCTCCTCTGACAATTTTTCAGACATTTTATTTCTAAATCGATAACCGTGATGAATTGAAGTTTTGGCTTGTTCAGTTATTACAGAAACAATCCTTTCGTGACTATGTCCAAGGTTTGTGCACCAAACGCCTGATTCAAAATCAATATATCTCTTACCATCTGAGTCGAATTGGTAAAAACCTGATGATTTCTCAACCAGTTTATTACTGGATGGATAAAATGGAATTATGTTTTTTTTCATTTTGATACTTGTTTGTCGCACGTTCCTTAAAATTACAGCCAAGCCTCTAGTATATGAATAGTAGCCGATTTACGTACGGTTATCCGTCTGAGATGAACGGCTAATTGGGCAGTGAATTGAGCCTTATTTACCAAGTTTAAACGTCACCCAGTTCTTGTCAAGCATATAGTTTGCAAATTCGGCTTCTCCTTTTTCCCTTATCATTTCAATCCCTTTTCTCCGATTTGTACGTGTTATAAACTGACCAAATCGAATCATAAACGGATTATAAATCTTACAATCTTTTACTGATGAATATTCATCACAATCAGCACATGAGCTGATTCCTTTCTCAATGCAACATGGTCTCACTTTACATGCTTTGTAGCCTACAGCACATTTAGGACTTTCACCTTTACAAGCCTGACAATCTCCTTTCACATATTTTGGACATGCACCACAATAGAATCCGCAGTATGAAATTAAACCAATCGGTGTTGAACTATCACTTTGATTTGCAACCATTTTATCCATGCCATTATTATTTTACATTTTTAATTTCAAGTGCTTCCAAATCCTCGACTTTAGCGATAAAACCCCAACCGAATTTATCTTCGGATATTTCAAATATTAACTCATTTTCACCTTTAAGCAAAGGCAATTCTATGGTTTTATCTTGATCTACAACATATCCTCTATCCTCATATCGTCCTGAATCGGAAAAGCTATTATCTCCCGTAAACAACTCTTTCGAGTTGAGGTAAACCTTTATTTTATCACTATATCCAAAATGAATTTTCTTCCTTTGTGCCTTGTCTGAACTCAAAATTGTTTTTGCCAAAACCGTATTTTTGGTTTTTGATTTGGTAAAATGTCTATTCAGATTTATTACATAATTTTCTTCAGCATTTACCGTATGCCATTTACTTATTAAATCGTCATCCAGAAATGGTTTTTCAAGAGCAAAATCAAAGTTATCGTAGGGCTCGGATATAAGCCAGCTCGATATATATGTTTTATCATCTAAAACTGGTAGAGCTTTTCTTTTTAGTATGCTTATTGGGGCATGTTTTGTTATTTTCAGATTTGCAAAAATCGCTGGATGATAGCTACAAACACCTAGCCCACCCGAAGTATAATCGTGTTTTAATTTTACTGAGAGAATATGATTCGGATTATTATGGAGATATACTTTTGCAGAGTCGTCAGCAACTTCAATTTTTACATGGAACCACTCATTTGTTGGAATATTTGCAACGGCCTGATACGGTTTACCATTATAAAGTTGCCATGTGGCTGAGCTATTAAAAATCGGGTCGTATTGCACCGCATCCCATTTACCACTTGTGTGAGGTTGAAAATAGATGTACTCAAAATTCGTAAGTGATCCAATCCGAAAAACAATCCCTAAGTACGCTTTGGGTGAAGGTGAATATAAATCGCACTCGATTATTCCATTTTGAAAATCTATTCCATCCAGATATGCTATTCCAGATCCATCCGAAATACAAGTGGCTAATTCCGAATCAAATTCTTTCACCTCAACAGAACCTAATGTTTTCCACTCATTCGATGAAAAATCAACGTCTATGGTACCTTTCTGTGCCACACAAATGTTTGTGCTTATAAGTAGAAAAAGGAATGTAATTGATTTATAGTTCATTTTAGCTCTATTTATTAATTGAACATTGGTCGGTATTATCTTAAAAGTAACTAATATTTTTCATCTGTTTATAATCTTATATTTATTGTCAGATGGAACTCTCATGAAATTTCAATCATTCTCCTGTGTGTAAAATGAATAATTGAAATTTACATGTTCGTTTCATGAGTCAATTTGTTATTGAATGCGTTTTTCTAGCATAGCCCAGAACACAAGGTTTCATTTATCATTCGTCTTTCTATTATTTGCTCAAGGTTTCACTAGAAATACTGTATTATTCTTTATCTTAAATCGAACGTCACAATCCTTATTGATTAGGAACAAAAACAGGTGGCACACTCCGCGCTAGCTGAGACTTTTAAACTTTATTTCCACACTCTCTTTTTATTTATTTCCTCTTTTTCTCGAAATGCCTCTTCTAAATCAATATCATAACGATTAGCAATAGAACACAGGTAGATTAATATATCAGCAAGTTCTTCTTTTACAGAACCAACGTTAGCGTTAATATCGGTTTTAATTTTGTTTGTCTTACGGATGGCCTTAAATAGTTCGCCTATTTCCTCTCCTAGCAACAAACCTTTCACTATCACATCCTGATCAATAAAGCCTCTTTGCACCTCAAGCATATTTACATATTCCTGATAATCCTTTAATGTTGGTTTTTCCCTTAGTTCTAAATCTTTCACACTCTACTATTTTGTGTTAATATTATATTTCTTTTTTCTCAATGGAATAGGTGTATAATAAAGCCCACATCCTAGCTCCTTAATCACAAACTAAAACCTATCCCCCTAACACCTGACTTCAATATACCAACAAAAAGCCACCTGCACGAAGCAGATGGCCTTAAATATAGATTCCCGAATTAATTTATCAGTAGATCATTGACAAGTGTTTATTTCACAACCATTCTGTTCGTATGAATAGCTTCACCATTCACAATTAGTCGGTAGAAATACATTCCACTGGCTAATTTGTGGGCCTTATAAACTACTTTATGCTCACCACTTGTTTGGTTTTTCGCTATCAGAACATCCACTGTATTACCTTTCAGGTCTACAATTTCGATTCTAACATCGCCACCCGTTTCAATGTTGTAGGCAAATGTAGTTGATTCAACAACTGGATTCGGATAGTTGATTAACCCGGCATCGATGCTAACTTCATCAAGCTTGGTTGCAATACTTCCTACCTCAGCGTTAAAGCTTGTATAAGCTATTCCACTCTGCTCATCACTGGCATAAATAATTATTTCGCTTGTTCCTTCTGCAAGTGGGTTAACTTGTAACACATTATCCACAATTTCTACCTCAACAGATTCTCCTTTAGTAACTTTTGCTATGAAAGTCAAATTGTCATTTTCAGGATCAGCAAATACCTCGTTAAGATCAATGTTATCTTTCGAGTCAGAAACATTATAGCTTCTATTATCCAGCATATTTACAAGGTATGGTGCACCATTGGCATCACCTAACACAATTACACCAACAGTTGTGGCAGTTACACCACCACGGCTATCATCAGCATAAATAGTAAGTACAGCCATTCCCGTCTGATAAGGATTGATGGACATCATATTGGCATTTAAACTCACATTCACCGATGCTGTGCCTGAAAGCGTAAAGCTATAAGTCATCTCATCCCAATCAGGATCAACAAAATGATTGCCTAGATCCAAGCTAAGTGATTCCTCAGGCCATATCATGATGTTATCCAAAGGAGTTACTAACTCTGGTGCATGATTTTCAACAGCTCGCACACGCACATTAAAGGTAATAGCTGTATGTGCGCCTTCCGGATCGGTAGCCAGCACGGTTACCACAGCTGTACCCAAATCTCTTGGTGTAATGCTTAGAACACTTCCATGCACTTCAAGATCGAATGCGTCGTACGAACTGGCATATGCAGTAAATACCAAGTCTTCTCCATCAGGATCAATGAAATAGTTATTTAAATCTATTTGATCTCTGGCATCATCAACGAAATACAATTTGCTCATCACATCTTCAAGAACAACAGGCATTCTGTTGACATTATTCACAACAATGGTAAATGGCAGACTAATGCTTTCACCCATATCATCCGTAACGTGCATTATAAATCCGTATGTACCTGCCTGCTCGTAATCAGGCGAGTAAGTTACAGTTGCAAAGTTACCATCCACCTGCATCGTCATAAATTCATTCGAATTTTCAACTGCAAATTCAAGTACCCCGCCTTCTGGGTCAACCACTTCGAAAATAGTTTCAACAACTTGTCCCTCATTAACCACTAGTTCATCAGCGGCTTTCATAGTAACAGGAAGTTGATTCACATACAATTCAACCGGATATTCGAAAGTAGAATTAAGTGGATCATTGGTATTGTAAACCACTTTCGCATAATTAAATCCACCTTTTGCTGCATTTGCATCAACATAAAGCGTGTTATCAAGCGTTGTTCCTGCTTCTACCTCACCAGTAAGTAAACTTGGGTTCAACCATTCGCCTTGTACCGAGCCAGCTGCTTCGTAAGCTCTGATCTTGTATACATAACCAGGGTCTTCGTTCAACCATGTAGCTGAATTAGTATCGTACCAGTACGATACGCCTTCAACACCTGCAATGCCATTATTAAATCCGGCAGGGAAGGTCATAGCTTGTGGATAATGCATCACAACGAAGAACTCATCACCATTAACAAATTGTAGAGCTGTATTTAGTTCGATGAAGCAATTAGCACCACCTGAAGCTTCGGCATGTGTATAGGCTTGTGTGGCTATCAATTCACCTTCAGCAGGTAGAGTACCGCCTTTGTAAATTTCAAGCACAACTGCATCAGTAACATCAAAGTTCTGATAATAGTTAGCAATATGTGTTAGTTTAAATGTGCTACTTGTTACCGTAAACTTGTTGGCTGCACTGTAAGCAGCTGATCCATTGTATCCATAATAATCATCCGGAGCCACTTCTGGATCGTAGATAATTGAATTAATGAACGAAGCTGTTTCTACTGCCGCTTGCTGATACCTTAGCGATCTGCCACCTTGTGCAAATGAACGCTGTGTATTTACATTTACATCATTTCGCTGATAGATCGGACTAACAGCTGTTGTCTCACCAAATCCATCTGGTAGATAAACGACATTAGCATCAAAGTTTAATAGGCTTGCACCTTCATTACCAATTGTACTTATGGATGAAACACTTTCATCGGAACGTAAATGCAGTTTCAAAGTACTTGTTGGATTTAAGGTTGCCACTGGAGGGGCAATTGCCTCTGCCTGTAGTTCGGCCCATACTAAAGCCATATCTTCATCATTAGAAGCCACTTTTAGTTTATTAGAAAATGAACCAACAGCATTTGGCGTAAAGCTTACATTCACCATCAACTCTTCTTCTGGTTGAAGTGTAAATGCTCCGTCTTTATCCTTAGCAAATACTTCCGATTCGTGCATGAAGTACACTGATTCTATTTCGAGCGCTTTAGTACCTGTATTGGTAATCATTAATTCCTGAGCAACCGTATTGACTTGATCATCCATAAAGTAAATAGGATCAAATACCATCATATCAGTACTCAAAGTAATTTCAGGTATACCAATAACTGTCAACGAAGTAGGTATTTCTACATATTGCGATGCAGGATCGTTACTTAAGACCTTCAATGGTGCTTCGTAAATACCATCGTACATATCTGTAGCGTCAAATACCAACTCAACATTGCTAGTAACACCTGGCGCAACAACACCGGTTACAAACGGACTCTTGATTAACAAGGCCAGTTCATTTTTCAGGTAAGTATTGTTGAATACAACAGATAAGGCATCTGT
This sequence comes from Carboxylicivirga fragile, assembly GCA_025499625.1. Taxonomy (GTDB): domain Bacteria; phylum Bacteroidota; class Bacteroidia; order Bacteroidales; family Marinilabiliaceae; genus Carboxylicivirga; species Carboxylicivirga fragile. The sequence goes on from JAFMVD010000021.1 coordinate 58,155, forward strand.
TCCATCTTCATTTTCAATACCAACGGTTGATTTCTCAACGCCAGAATAAGATTCAACATCTTTGTACTGGAATCGGATGTCACCATTGGCATAAATGATAGCCTGGAAAGTAGCATAAGTACTGCCCAAGAATGCAGGTACTTGGTTGTACTGAACCACCGCATAATCGCTTGTGCTATAGTAATACACACCATCGCCATTTTGAGGTTCAATGTCGTCCCAAAGTGGAGCTATCAGTGTATTAGGATCGCTATTATCAGGAATATCCTGATTTGAGAATCCACCAATTGAGCCAAGCTCAGTTCCAAATGTAATAAAGCCATTGGAAGCCACTTGCATTTGCGCGTACATACCATTATAGAATGGGAAGCTAAATGGTAGATCAACAAAGACACCATCATCGCCACCTAAGTCAAGCTTGGTACCAATTCCACTAATTTCCATCCACTCATACATCACCTCAGCACTTTCATCACTATCCAACCAGGTATAACCGAACATATCCGGCCCACCTTTACTGTGTTGAACTGCATCACCAATTCTGGTATCCTGATCGTCTTTTGAAGCCAATGCAGGCGCAGGAGTATGACTGCTTTGCGTTACTTCGCCTACCTTAGAGTAGAAAGGTTTAACTAAAGTATAAGCTAAGTCAGAGCCACCCGTATTTGCAATGGCCACTTCAATGCTTTGCATTTCGCCAGCCGGGATAATTACCTCTACAGGAGATGGTGTAGTGCTTACTCCAATTTCAGGAGGAACAATACCAGTTCCTGAAACTGCTACACTTACTTCTTCGTTACCATAAGTATCGTCACTACTAATAATGATGTCAGCAGTGGTTTCACCAATGTTTAAAGCTGTGTAAGTCACAATAAAGGATTTACTCATTTCCGGAGCCAAATTAATCGGGCTCTCAAAATCAACCGTAAACGAAGCATCACTTGAAGTAATAGAACTAATGTTTAAGTCCTTGCTTCCTGTGTTTTCGATATTGAAGGTTCGTTGAGCCGTCAAATTCTGGAAAATAGGTTCGAAAACTAAACTCTCAGGATTTACTCCAATTTTTGGGAATCCCTTAACATTCAAGAGTGTTGTAAAAGTTTGTTCAGGTCGAAGCGGATCGTTACTTGAAATAAGTAATTCGTTAATGTAACTGTCCTCAACCAATTCGCTTGCATCAATTGTAACATCAATACTTTGCTCCTGGTTAGGCTGAACAATTCCTGACAATGGACTAACAGACACATCAAATGGTGTTTTTCCAGGGAAGATCAATACAGCCATATTACTTTCCACAAAAGCCGTATTAAATGCTACCTGTAAACCAATGCTGCCATCCATATTCTCAGTACCTACAGTAGCGGTTTCACTATTAGCAAGTGTCACATCTTTGTATAAATACTCAATGTTTCCATTCGGATAAAGCACCACCTGGAAAGTGATTGTACCAGTTGAACTACTCCACGTACCTACCTCGTGATACTGAACAATAAATTTGTCAGGCGAAGCTTGATAGAACACTTGTCCTCTGCGAGCCGATGGTCGTAAATCGTCCCAGAATGGGGCAATCAAATCGTCCGGTGCACCAGAAGTTGGAATTTGTTTATTGGAATAACCACCAAAGGTTCCCAATTCTGTTCCGAAAGTAAGGAAGCCATTGGAAGCAATTGTTACAGCAGATTTAGACTCGCCATAGAATTTAAAGGCAAATGGTAATTCTATCTGCTCAGCTCCATCATCACTATCGGGCGCTACTTCAATACCTGTTTCAGAAATCTCTGTCCATACAAAGACAGGACCACCAGTTTCTTTACTATCAATCCAGGCATAACCTTGATCGTCAGGCCCACCTGCGCCGAGTAAAACAGGATTACCTTTACGTGTATCGGTAACACCTTTTTCGCTCATCTGTGTCATGTCATCAATACGAGACGTATTGTTTTGAACAACATCAGGATTAGCCAATAGTTGATTTAAGGCAACAGCCGGCATTGAGTATTGCAGTGGATACAATCCGGTATTTTTGATTGTAAATCGTTCAACTCGTAGCTGACCAGCATCCATATCAATCTCAGTTTGGGCTGGTTCAAGCGAAATGACCGGTGGCGAAATAGCATTTGCCGTAACCGTAATATTAACCGTTGGTGTAGACTGATCGTTGCTGCTTACCGTTAATACATCGTTGAACTGACCTAAGAAATTCGATTTAAAAACCAACTTAACAAGCAATGAATCACCTGTTGATAATACCTTTTCCTCGGTAAGATCAGTGGTAAACAACGAAGTGGTTCCAGTAATTGAAGCGATGGTCAGATCACCAATTCCTGAATTACTAATGAAGAATGGCACTTCTTTTTTGTCATTGACAAATACAGTTCCCATCTCAATCATTTCTTCTGCAATCACAATCTCACCCGTTTGCCCACTCACCTCAACATTCACAGGAATAGTTGTAGACAGCTTATTAATATCGTTGGTGTATAATGTTAATGATGAAGCATGCTCACCGTTTGGAAGCATTGTTGCATCAATTTCAACATTAATAGTAGTTGATGCTCCTGCAGCCACTGTTCCGGCTAAAGGCTCCACAGAAATAAAATCTGATCCTCCACCACCTGGGAAGCCAAATGCTGTTACTTCTGCATTTCCAGGGAAAGCACCAATTAATTCAGTGGCACCTGTTTCTGTGTCAAGCACTCTTAGTTCGCCCGCATCAGAAGCATTGTTATAGGCAGCTAAATAAACAAGGTCGGTTGCCGGATCCCATGCCATACTTTGGGCATAATTAGGATCGAAACCAGAATTACCAACCAAGGTCATATGACCATCGTTCTTATCAATGGCATAAATGTTATCATCCAGGTTGAGTCCCCAAAGATTTCCTTCGCCATCGCAAGCAATGGATACCATAATGCCTTCGCCCATGTCACCAACTTTAGTTGCGGCACCAGTTGAAAGATTAATGGTATAAAGCTCAGACACAGGCTCAGAATAATTACTCGCGTACATCACGCCAGATGTTTTATCACAAGCTAAATCAGCAAATTGCAAGGTTGCCCCTATTGATTCTAAAGCACCCGTTTCGATGTTGAGCTTTTTCAACATACTTTCATCATGATCAACAATGTACATGTGCTGATCGTCACCCTGAGCAAAGTCACCTGCATAGGCTGTATAGGTCACAGCGCTTGAACTTGTATAAGTACCTGGCGCATCCGTCGATAATGACATAAAGAACTTACCCGGGTACACTTCCATACCATAAGCCATAGAACCTGCTAATTGTGCAACAGGTAAAGAGGAGTTGGTTTCGGTACTCACCTTAGGAGCTATACCAAGAGTACTGGCCGCCATGCCTTTGGGATAATGACCTGTAACGGCAGGAATGTGATAGCTTTGATCAACCACTGGCCCAGTAAAGTCGTACTGTAACTCAGCATTACCGTTATTTGCAATGGTAAGCGTTTCAACTTGAACAGGATTAGTGTTCACGTCAACGGAAGCATTTATTTCCATAGGTGTTACTTCCAATGCTGGGTTTGGAGCTCCAGTTATCGTAGCAGTCGCTTCCACTTTTGTTACCGGATTAAGCGGATCGTTACTCAATACAAAAATATTGAAGTCGTGCTCACCATTGGTTGTTACACCCTCGGCATCGTAAGTAACCTGAATTTCTTGAGAAGAGGCACTAGCAACGGTACCTTCTGAAACATCAAGTGTTAAACCTTGCAATGAAGACTGAATACCTCTTACATTCCATACATAGTTACCCCAGTTAGGTTGGTTCTGAATATCTTCCCATGCACTATTTAGATAAACTAAATTTGCACCAGGTCTACTTCCGCCTGCCACATCATCGTAACCTAAACGTAAAGGAACATCAGGATAATCAAATACCACCCAAACCTTATCGCCCGTTTCGAGGCTAATAGGCATTTCAAGGGCAACAGTCACATATTGTGCACCAATGATATTATTAAATTCCTGCATCAATACTAATTCACCTTGCGATGGTGTATCCCCACCCAAAACAACAGATAGGCCCGTTGGTTTTGAACTGGCAGCACCAGAAGCTTCGATAAAGGCACTTACATGGGAAAGAATAAATTTCTCACCACCCATATCAGGCACAACTAAAGAAGAACTTGCCATCCACTGTACCGGAGTACCACTAGCTGTTACCGCAATAGTACCATCAGCTTCTTCATCACCATTGTCATAAATAATAGAATTAGCCACTTCATTTTCAAATGATAATTGTCTAACCGTCGTATTATTAGTGGATGATTGAGCACTTAATTCACCTTGTTGGTTATTTTCGATATTAACCAATACTGGCTCATCTTTACCAGGATAAAGCAGGTTACTTTGCGTTTGTGTTAATCCACCATCATTATAAACTGGGAAAACATTAAATGTAAGATCTACTGTTCCCTGATTTTGAATGGTAAATGGAGCTGAAGCAACCGGATTTAATTCTAAATCGATAGCCACATCAGGTGTACCTTCCACTACAACTTCAGGTGCAGGCAAAGTAGTTGCACTTACCGTATTAGAAATACCAGATGTATTACCAAAGAAATCAGATGATTTTAAGGCAAAATAATACATTGTTCCCGGGCTTAAACCTTTTACTGTGAAATTCTGCATCTCACCTGGAGCCATTGGAACAGGACCATCAATTTGAGTGGCCTGTTCAAAATTATCGGCAGCAATTGGATTAAGCGAATATCTTAAATCGTAAGTTACAGCAGGGTAGTTATCAGGTTGATCAGCAGGAGCTGTCCAGCTTAAGGCAACATTAATGGCAGACACATCTCCAACCATTACATCAACTATGTCGGTCGGTGCCATTCCATCGTCCTCGGCCAAGGCTTTAAAAGCATTCAAACGACCTGTTCCCCAATCATCGGCACCATCAAAGCTTAATGGATCGGTTGACGAAACTAATCTGTCCCAAACCTGCTGAGGAGTGATACCATCGTCTTTAAATTGAGAAACAATTAAAGCCGCAACACCCGACACGTGAGGACATGCCATGGATGTTCCACTAAAATTAGCATATGAATTACCAGGAACTGTACTTGCTACATTAACAGCAGGAGCAGCCATTTCGACCCATGCACCAAAGTTAGAACTTGTATATTTATTATCGTTGTGATCGGTACCAGCTACGGCTAAAATTGGCTCGTAATAACCCGGATACCACTCGTCATTCTGACCATCGTTACCAGCTGCAAAAATAACAATACCACCAGCCATTGGGCCAACTTGATTGCCATTTTCATCTTTACCTGCCTCTGCTATAAAATAGTCGATTGCATCGAGCAATACTTGGTCAAAGACACCAGGACTACTGTAGCCCCAACTATTTTGAGAAATAACTGAGCCATTATCAGCCGCATAAATATAGGAGTCTTCGAAGCCACCATTACCTGTATTACCAAAACAAACACATGACATTAAGCGAACGCCATCGTCAGCACCTGTACCACCGGCAACACCAGCCATACCAATTTCGTTATTAGTTTCAGCTGCAACCGTGCCACCAACATGTGTACCATGGTCACCTGCAGGTATTGTTCCTGTTCCATCAGCAAAGTTATAACCATGAACATCATCAATGTAGCCATTGTTGTCGTCATCGATACCATTGCCGGCTATTTCGTTAGGGTTGGTCCATAGATTACCATCCAGATCCGGATGACTACCATCTATTCCACCATCGTGAACAGAAACGATTACATCGGTACTACCCGTTTGAATGGCCCATGCTTCAGGAAGGTCCACATCAGCATCAGCGGTACCACCTGTTTGACCAGTATTGTTATAATGCCATTGTTCGGGGTACCTTTCATCGTTGGCACCACCAATTAGTGAACTTTGACCAACACCGTTCTCTTCGCTATTGAAACCAAACTTTTTTTCATGGACAGCTTCAGCCAGGGCAACTTCCAACAATTGTTGGTATGCCTGTGAAGTCCTTCTGACATCAGCTTTAGAATCAACTTCTAGCTCGTACCAAAGGTGAAGTCCATACTTTTTGTGTTTCTTCTCGTATTTGCCTGCGTAAGGAAATACCCTTTTCAAATTAGATATTTTGTACTTTACATTTAACTGATCGACAGATGCAATACCCGTCTGTACAATTCCATCTGAACTTTTAAGCATCGTCATACTTTCCAAACGAGCTTCTTGTGTCTCTTTAAACTTAATTCGGATGACTCCTTCTTCGTATCCTTTTTGAGCAAGCGCAGTAGAGGTGCTTGCAATAATAAGAGCTACAAAAAGAAGTGGTGAAATTAGCTTGTAAATTCTCTTCATAAGTTAATAAATAGGAGTGAATAAATAATTGAATAATTTGGATGATTGTTTGAATTTAGAGGTGAGGACTCCCCCTTATAAGAAATAGTTTTCTCATAAAATTTAGGTTTATTGGTTACTTAATTTATTTATTGTGTTCTATATCCAATCGACAGTATCATGCTAAAACACTTTGCTTAATAGCATTAGATTCTCATCTCTGAAAAATTGGAAAAAAAAGGTATAACAATGAATAGAGGAAGTCAATAGTAGAATTTTCGGGCTAATTTCCTTTTATTTTTAAATACTTACCGATTATTTCAGATGACCAACTTTTGATTATCCATAAGACTCCGAATAAAAAAATTAAATATTTTTCTCTAACCTAAATTGTGTAAGTGCAGAAAACACTTTCAACACACAGTGTCTCAATTTGATAAAGTAAAGATCATAAGCAATAAAAAATAATTAAAATATTTTTGGGCTTAAACGATATTGAAGGAATGTAACAAAGCCCTATTAAGGTAATGACCTTATTAACCCATATTTTTATTATATAATTGAACAAAGAAGATTTACTTTATAAAAAAAATAACATAACTTGTGAGTATTAAGTTGTGTATCAAGTCAACTTCGATTACAAGCATATTATTTAAAACAACAGAAAAACTAAAATTGAAGTGTAAATATCAAAAACATGTAAATGACAACAGTATCCATCGCCAGCAATAGTACCAAGATACCTTTATCAATAAATACGGGTTATATATTTTTAAGACCCGAAGAAATCATCTCGATTCAATCGGACGGAAGTGCAACCACCGCCAATATATTAGGATCGAAACAAATAAAACTGAACTCTTTGCTGAAGCAAATTGAAGGTGATTTACCTGCCTGCTTTTTCCGCAGCCATAAATCGCATATAATCAACCTAAATTATATGTATGAGTATAACATCAAAGAGAAGTTTATTGTCATGGAAGATAAGTCTATTATTCCCTTATCCCGGAGAAGAGTAGCTGAATTTAATGAGCATATCGGAAAGACTGCATTTGCTAGTACTAATTAAATACACTATCAAACTTCATTTCGATCTTCAATTTGCTTGTCTTTTTTTAAGAACTCCAAATTCCATATCTTTTCTGCTCTCTGACCTATGAACCAAAACGATGCGGCCAGAATAAAAAAGAACAATGCTTTGTGAGTAGTGTCCCAAAAATATTCAAAATACTTAGTGTATAAATTGATAAATAAAAAGGTAATTCCAATACTTCTTGAAGTGTAATCATCCTGTTTCAGTCCATAATAAATGGCAACAATAGCCACCAATGCAGAAAGCAATCCCCAATGAAATAACTCAATTTGTTTCACCTTGTACCAACTGTCCATATCGCCATAGTTACCAAAAATGGACAAAATCCATAAAGAAATGAAAAGGTACAATAGTCCCATGGTGTAAGTGGACTTATAGAAGGCGTAGAGTTTAGAGTTTTTAAACAGGAAGCTTATCCCAACCAGGACACTGCCAAAAAGAATAAATCGTAAAGGATAATTCATTCCGAGAAAGTAAGCTCCCCAGCCAGACATATAGCCTGTTTCTGTTCCAAACCAACTACCAAGCGATACCAGTGCAAAAATCCAAACAAGTTGTGAAGGAAACCAAAGAGCTAAACATGAGTAGATGACAGTTGATAATAAAAATAGGATTGAAAAATGTCCACTACCTGTGTCTATTGCTTTACCAAAATACGCAATTGAAGCAGCTGTAAAAAGGACACCTGCAAAAATAATGACTTCATTACTGAAGATTTTCTCTGGTCTTTTTTGTCGCCTTTTTAATCCCAGGTAATAAATTACTGCTGAAAGAACGGCAAAGGCCGAGCTCAATCCCATATTTGAAGAAGAAAAAAGGCTTTCAATCAAATCGATTAACAAATCGTCAGCAACGATTGCACCAACCGAAATAATCGCACAAATTATCGCAATCCAAAATGAATATTCCGCCAATTTCTTATAATCGAAAGTTCGGGTTGAATAGCTATTTCGTAAGGTGTCTGCTGTCTCCTTATTTATAGTTCCATTTGTTTCCCATTCACTTATTGTATTGCTAAGAAAATAGCCTTGCTTTTTATTATATTTCATTTTCAATCTCTTTTCATTTTAGGTACTAGGCTCAAAGCTTTATTTAACAAGCGGCCATTTTATACCGTTTACAAACCAAAACGATTGATAAAAAAATCAATCTGTGCTTTTGTATCGGTATTAACTCCCGAAAAAATCGGGACAGGCTATTGTAATTAGCAAAATGATTTATCAATCATTTTGGAATACAATTGGTATTACTTATTCTAAAACAACTCATCAACTAATTTTGGTTTTTTTGTTGATATGCATTGCCTTGCTTAAATAAATCAGTATCATTCAGTATATATTCTAAAATTGGGCGACACTTATTTCTGCAGGCTGGATAAAAATGTTTGTGCTCCCTTTCCTCATTTTTAGTTGACTTGCCCCACCAAAACTCTGCTAATGCTATTGGCTTTAATTGGTGTTTAAAAGCATATTGTAGCAATTTAGGTGCGGCACATTCTCCAGCCGCTGCCGGAGGTTTACCATGCCTTGAAAGTTCAAATATTTGCAACACATTCTGCTCATGTCCATTAATATTTGAAAAACGATAATTCTCAAAAAGCTGCTGCTGCAAAGCAAAGGATTTTTGTTTTCTTCTTTCTGTCAGTTCTTTAATCTTTGATTCATTATTGGTCTCTTTTATCTTATTGCCAATTTCACTAAGCTCTTTCATGCCTCTATTAATGAAGTAGTCATCTGTAGAATCGTCAAAGACCGAAGGAACAAACCTGTTACATTCAACATTTCCAGGTAATTTACCAGAATTGGTTCCTAAAAACGCATAACTACCATTTGTCTTTTGAACCACCAATATTCCAAACATTTTCCCTTTCTTAACTCTAAAGTCGTGCTCCCAATTTTTTGATTCGGAACTAATAAATGCTTGAAACTCTTTCGCTGCAACTTTTACAATTTCAGGAATTTCCATAGCAAATGGATTATTCATTTTTTCAGGAATACTTATTCTTACTATATCCGTTTTAAAACTAAATATGTGTTGATCCATTTGGTATTTACTTCTTAAATTTGGCATCAGGCCAGATTCCCTAAATTTTTCTATTATGTGTAGAGCTTACTAATTTCTCTAGTTTTTCTCTGTTCTTGTTAATACGTATATTCTTTTCCAGTTCAGTTTCAAGATCAATATTTTCTAAATTATCCAACAGTTTCCTTAAATTCCAATCTGTTGTAATTTTATCATCAATTCGTTTACAAATCAACTCCTTATATTCGGCGCTAATTAATTCATTCGGAATCTCAAAAATGATTTTTTCATAATCAATATGTTTAATTTTATTTATGAATGTTTGCAATTGAATGTCATCTACCTTTTGGTAAAAAGGATTTGATTTAAAACATCGAAGAATCTGCTCATTCTCTGAAAAATCTTTATTATTAATCAAATTGTTGAAAATCATGCTTGAATCAAAATCTGTCACAAAAACATGATCATTGTGTAACAGTAAATTCTGATTTTGATTGGTTCTGTCAATGTTTAGCATTAATAAATCCAATAAGAATATCTGAACCTGTTGTTCTTTAGCTATGGGTAGTGTTTTATTTACATCGAAAGCTGTAGCACTTTCAAAATAATCAAAACCAATATTTACACCTAAGCTTTTTACTATTAAATCTCTAACTTCAATGTAGATATCATTAAACTCCAATGAGTCGGTGAGAGTAATCCAATATGGCTGTCGTGTATTCAATCCTATCAAGCTACCAATCCTATTTCCAAACCATTCGCACAACAATGAGTATTCCCCACTGAGACCTGCCCTAAGTTTTACGAGAAACTTCCTCTTGCCTTGTTGAATCACAATAGGAAACGAATTTCCTCCTAAATGATATGATATTACTTCTATTTTTTCCATACTTATCAAGGCTCGATGTTCTATTATTGCTTTACACGCTAGGTTGCGTATAAGAAACGTAAGTGATTTCAAAGCACTTACCTGTCAATTTACACTGAGCCACTTATGTTTTTCATACATTGTTAGCTTGCGTTATTCCTTTCCAATCAGACAATATTATTAATAGTCCAATTACAAATCCTGATAATAGTCCACCTAAATGAGCTGCATTATCAATCCCTCCTAAAAATCCAAAAAGCAAACTCACCCCACCATATAGTCCTAATATTATATAGTAAAGTCCACTAAATCCTCTGTCAGGCTTAGTTACCAATAAAGCAATCATAACACCCATCATTCCGAAAATTGCACCACTTGCCCCAACACTTATTGTATTTTCATGCCAATAAATGCTTACTAAACTTGCTCCGATACCTGATACCAAATACGCAATTAATGTTTTCCATCTTCCAAGAATTGGCTCTATCAACGCACAAGTTGCTCCGATTCCAAATAAATTCATTAGTATATGCATTAATCCACCATGCAAAAACATTGATGTAAAGAGTCTCCAATATTCACCAGTTAAAACTTCAAGCCTTCTATTTGCTCCGAGGTCAAGCAATTCCAATGGTGTTGGAGAAATAATATTTAATCCTGAGAAAATCATTAAGACAAAAACAATTAGATTCAAATCAACAAGAATTGCTGTTGTAAAATGCTCTCCGCGTGGAATTAAAAACTTAACAATATCTTTTAGTTCATCATCTTTTAATGGTTTCTTATTTAAATATCTTTTCAACTCTGTTTTGTTTACTGTAGGTATCAAAGACATTATAAGAAAAATGAATGCACCAATTCCAAATGAACCAAAAATCCAGGTAAGTTTGTTTCCAAATCTATCTACAAATTTTTCTTTTTGAGGTTCCAATATTATTACTTCTGATTTACCTATATTAGGTTGTCTATTGGTAATTGCTGAAATATATCCGTCTTTATCGTCTGAATTTCCTAATACCTTTAAATACTCATAATCTAAATAATTATACGCCTCAAAATCCTTTATACTTTCATTATAGAATTCTTTCCACCTTTTATCTTTCTCAGAATCATTAGCATGATTACTCATTCCGTCTGTAAACTTTATTCCATACCAAAACTGATGATTGGTTTCATCTAAATTAAAGGTCTTATCGACGATTGGTACAATAAAATAATTTGTGAAGTTTAATCTATCATTGTGTCTACCACTTGTTCTTGACGTACGATGAAGACATGCATATTGCTTTATAACTTTTATATCTGCGATTTTAAAACAATCAGTTTTCTTTGCTTCAGATATTTCGCTAATATTTTCAATTTGATGAAGTTCACTTGCAGATGCTTTCAAATATTCTTGAGCTATTATTGTTGGGATAACTATTGAAATAACTGCTATAAACTGATATAAAAAATATCCATTTTCATTCTTTCCATTTACATTTAGAATCCGAACATTTTTTCTAAACCAAATTATCATTGGTGTAAACGCAAAAACAATAGGAATCCAGTAGTCTAGTGCCATTTGCTTTAAATTGAGAATCTCAAGTTTAAAGTCTAATAACCATCTCAAGGTAGAATAAATCGAAATTGTCCCAATTGCAATCAGCAAGTAAGGAATATAAATATGTCTTAGTTTGATTTTAATGTCATTCATTTATTGCAGTATGTTGTTTTTAATGCAAGCTAACGTTTCACTAAAACTACTGTTTATTTCTCTTATCTCAATTTAAAAGGTGTACAATACAGACAAATTCGGCATGTATTGTGTACCTTTTGAATCATCATAAATGTTAGGGCATTTGATTAGTTAAAATTGAAAACAAACACCGCACCCATGTCTCCACCAAAACTATACTAAACAAAATATCTTTCCAACCACACACAACTAATTAGAAAGATTCTAAGCATACAAAACACATAGGAAAGCATGGATTTTATTTAGGAACGCATTCTACCCCGATGGAGCCTATCTAACCATGCTAGGAATCAATTGTACCTATTCCACAGCCCATTTTAACTGCTCTCAAGGTAACTCACCAAGCTCTCAAGGTATTTTACCGGCTCCACAATGAAAATAAACTGTTCTCAGTGCATTATAACAGCTCCACAATGCATTTCACCTTGCCCACACAACAAGAATTTCGCTTTTAAAACACAGATTTCACCTTAGCGACACTTTAAATAAACCAATCCAAACTAATAAAATGACTATATTCACCTGTCATAAACAGAATGCATGCGTCAAAGCCTAATCCTAATAATACTTTTACTTTCAATTCAGCTGATGTCGGCTCAAAACAAGCTAAGTAATGAGCAAAAAGCCTGGCTTTATCGCATCACTCAACTTACTCCAGTACTGCAACGTAACTGGGATACTTATTTCACATTTGATAAAGCTCCCTTTACCAAGACAAGTTTTAATGGTACCCTAATTGAATACGATGCCATCGAATATTATCAAAGCTATAATCCAGAATCACTTAAGATCGATTGGCAAAAAATCGCCTCTTCATCACCGGGTTTAATTGCCGAAACATCTACCCTGCTTGCCTTATACGAATTGAATCAAATTTTACTTGAGGCAATACAAGAAGAATCCTCGCAAGATTCGATTTATAATAGTCTGTCACAAAAACTTTCCAAAGCCTTGCCTGCCAAAACTAAAAAACAAGAGCAGATCATTCAAACCATTATTCATCCTTCTCTGCCATTAAAGATTAAAACAGAAAAACTGGGCCGTAAATATAAACTTAATGCGCAAGAACAAAAGGTACTGTTGAATGCTTGGCGCGCCACACTCAATACATACCTCACTCAACGAAGTCAAAACTTTTTCAAACAACTGAGCCCTGAGGGACACTATTACGAAATGTTGCTGTTGGCTGCTGGCGAAGGAAGTGGTACAGCAGGCCTATTGTACGAGCAAGAAAAACATCCGGACGGAACTGATAAGCGCTGGTACGGAAAAGGCATTGGCCTATTCACCTACGAGATGCGTGTACGCAAGGAAAGCATTGTTCCGAAGGAAAATACGCGGAGCACCATCGGTCAGCTTAATTCAAGTCAGCCAAGCTTGCACCTATCTTTATGGGGACTGAATTCATCCTTTAAACCCTTGGTAGTTGTTACTGTTGACAATAAAAGTTACCACCTCTTTTCTGATTTTAAAAGCAAAGAATTATCGCCCGATCCGCAGCACGGGCTTGGTGTATCATTCATCGATCGCATTGAGCAAAACAGAATCAAATTAATTGAAAAACCACTAAAAGAGTTGCAAGGTGAAGGTTCGCTAACATCCATACTCGAAAAAGAGAACAGGTCAAAAGAAAAAATTGAGACGAAACTTAGCATTCTGGAAACAGAAATTGACAGCCTGCAAAAACTGGAACCAATTTCGGAAAATGCCATTAACTACCGTCGCAATAGCATCAATAGCCTATTGAATAGTTTGAGCGATAAAACCGAGCGCATAGCTAAAGTTGAGCGCAAACTTAGCGATGCCTACCGAAATATTGAACGTGCCGAACAAAAGATTGCCAGCATGAATGAACAACTTGGTCCTAATCCGCAAACATGGGTAATGGATAAGCATCAATATGTTTTTAGCGATGGGGTGGTATTTGATCGAAATACTCAGGATTTAATTTTTAAGAATGGCATTAATGAGGATGAGATACAAATCCATTTACTCTCTGCTAGCTATAATTTAAAAGGCGAGCAACGCGACGAGGTTCAATTATTGGTTAACTCTACCTCATCGCCACAGCCCAAAACAGAAATTGAAATCACAGAAGCTCACTTTATTAATGATACCATTACAGAGTCAGGCTATTTTCACCCCGATGCCTTTACTTTAAATGAAATCTCTTACCCAAGTTATAGTCTCATAAACACATTTCCAGATACTTTGAATTACCAGGTTCATCTGAAATCAAAAGCCATCAGACTAAGAGCCGACAGTCCTAAAAGTTATAAAGACCTTAAGCGGGAAAAAGAATTTCCGTTGAGTGAACTTGGTAAGCATCGTTTTGCCCAACTCGAATGCATTAGAACAAAGGATGAAGTACTGATTACCATCACCAGCTCGTGCGATCCTGTTCCTACTCGACTGAGTCAACTTCCGCGTGAATTACGCAAAAGACTCAAAATTACCGAAGCCAGCGTTAGTCACAATCACTACTTGAGTGCACTACGAGGTTTATATATGCTGCATGTCTATTTCGGTTACCAATCGGTTGAAACCATAAAACTGCATTATCCGCTTAGCGAAGAAGAAATCAAACTACTTTGGGAACATGTTATTTCCATTCCACCACCTGTCCCCGCTCCTTAAGTAACATATCCTCTGGAACATTTGCCGTAACAGAGCTAGCCAAACGATCGATGAGCATTCGTTTATAAAAGGAGCGCGAGTACACCAAGCTAACCTCTCGTAATGGCACAGGCGAATCAAATTCGCACACATGCTTGTGAAATTCGAAGGGTAATTCAGCCGTTGCCAAACCAGGTAATAAGGTATAACCTCCTTCTACATCAACCATTTTTCGTATGGTATCGAGCGAACCACTCTCGAAGTGCATGGGTAAATCGTCTCTGGCCGAATCCTGAATATCACAAAGATTCATAGCTTGTGAACGAAAGCAATGCCCCTTATCCATCAGCCACAGACCATCAGATGTTAGTTGACTAATGTGTAAGTTTTTATCCTGATGAAGCGGATGCTCATGATGGGCGTAAATCAATATATCTTCATAAAATAAAACTTGCTCAATAATTCCATTGTGATGCAATGGTGTCACCAGTATAGCTGCATCAATCAAATCATGTTCAAGAGCATCGATAATTTCGCCAGTCAGCATTTCTTTATAGGAGATAGACACCAATGGATTATCACGCTTGAAAGCCCCAACAAAGCGCGGCAATAAATAGGGTGCCAAAGATGGAATTATTCCAATGGTCAACTCTCCTTCTATCCTGCCCGACTCCTCTCGTACTATTTCTTCCAGGCGATTATATTCACTCATAATCTTGCGCGCCTGTTTTATTACTTTTTGCCCCAATAAGGTAGTAACCACGGGTTGTCTGGTACGATCAAAAATAACCATATCTAATTGCTCCTCCGCTTTCTTTACCTGCATACTTAAAGTAGGCTGTGTTACAAAGCATTTCTCAGCAGCTATGGTGAATCGCTTATAAGTATCCACTGCTACCAAATATTCTAATTGTTGTAAATTAAGTCCAAGCATCTTACTAACAAGTGTTATAGATTTGAACTATAAAGATATAAATTTTATCTATTTGATTGATATGTCGAGGAGAGATATATTTGTATCAGAAAATAAAAACAACTAAAAAATACGATTATGAAGACGATGAACGAATTATTAGGATTGAACAAAGAGCAGAGTACAGAATTAGTTAAGCAACTAAATACTCTATTGGCGAACTACCAATTATACTACCAAAACCTAAGAGGTTTTCATTGGAACATCAAGGGTGAGAAATTCTTTGAATTGCACGTAAAATTTGAAGAATTGTATGACGATGCGGTGATTAAAATTGATGAGATAGCTGAACGTATCCTTACCCTAGGAGGAACACCTTTGCATACTTTTACAGATTATTTAGAGCAAAGCGAAATTCAACCACAGAAGAATGTAACAGCGGGACAGGATTGTATGAATGTTACCCTGGAAAATCTGACAACAATAATATTACAGGAAAGGTCGATTTTACCATTAGCTCAAGATGCCAACGACGAAGGCACCATCACTTTACTTACTGATTACATAAGCCAGCAGGAGAAAATAGCTTGGATGCTACAGGCCTGGTTAACGCGGTAAACGGTAATGGTACCAACAAGTGCTTCATCTATACTTATCATCCCGGCAAGCTCGATGACCAGTTACTTCACGAACTAGCGATGTTTCATATTGAGGTTGCCGAGCTTGTCGACGCATAAAATACTAAAATAGATATCCAACAATAGAAACCTCTTCGGTGATGAATAAATCAAAAGAGCTGATCTTCGTTAAGGTCAGCTCTTTTACATTTAAATAAACTTTATCACTCATTTACCAATGTTTCTTTTAACATTTCATCAAATAATTGCTGCGTATATTCACCACTTATCTTCACATCAAGGTGCTGTGGAAAATGACCATAGAATCTAAAAAAATTCTGTACTGTAGATGGGGAAGTAAATACTACTCCATGAAAATCCTTTAGATTATGCCGTACAGCTGTACTAGGTAGAACCGTTTGATACAACTTTAGTTCATTCACCTCATTTCCTATTAAACGCAATTGCTCAGGCAGATTAGTAAAACCTAGTGTTGAGCAGGGCAGCAATACTTTTTCGTCAGTGATTGCCTTCGATTTAAATTCAGTAATTAAAGACGAGACACTGTTAGCTTCGGAAACAGGAGAAACTCTTAATCCATGCTTTGTTAATTCGTTGGAACTGGATTCTCCCAATGATGTAATTTCGCATGCAGCCAAGGCACGCGCATCCAAACCAAGTTTGTACAATGCTTTAAAAAACTCCTTCACAGCAAAAGGACTTGCAAACACAATACGATCAAAGTGATGCAATTGCTTAAGCACATCAATATTTTCATCTCCTAAATCACAAGTCTTTACTTCGATCATTGGGTTATGAATCACAATCCCTTTTTCCTGATAGGCATTACTATCGCTACCGGTGTATAACCATTTTTGCCCAAGGGTTTTTACGTCTTCTGATGCCGTATGCCCAACAATAACCAATGACGGTGCAGGCAAGAATGCTTCCTCCTTTTTCAATTGACTAAGTGTGTAGCGACGCACATCTTTACTTGGCAATGACGCATTACGAACCGATGCCACGGGCGTATTAGCTGCCCAACCTTCTTGTATCAAGCGCGAAGCCCATTGTTGTTGCTGCGAAGCACCCATATAAAATACCAAAGTATCTGCCTTGGGCAATTTATTATTAACCGCATCGTGCCCCAAGGCAAATGCAACTGAAGTACTCACACCTCTTGATGTTAAAGGGATGACCGCATCAGATGCAGCAGCAAGTGCCGAGGTGATACCAGGCACAATCTCCACCTTTACAAAACGCTCCTTTAAATAATGGTACTCCTCGCCGCCCCGACCAAAAATCAGTGGATCACCCCCTTTCAGGCGAACCACCTGATGTCCTTTTTCTGCAGCCTCAAACAACAAATGGTTTATATCGTCTTGCTTAGTGCTGTGCTTTCCTTTGCGCTTTCCCACATATCTTTTCTCAGCCTTAAATTGAGATAAGTAGGTATTATCCAATAAGTCATCGTAAAATATAATGGTCGCTTCTTTTAATAAGCGATTGCCTTTTAAAGTCAACAATTCAGCATCACCCGGGCCAAACCCAACAATATCAACCTTGCCATATTTTTTTCTTAGGTCAATTTCCGAAAAGTCCAAGCTAGTTTCTTTTAAGGCTAGCAAAACCAATGGATCATCACTTGCATTAGCATCTTTTAATACACCAGCTACCTTAAATTGTTTATCGTACGGATAGTTGAGTTTACTACTGCGAATCAGTGCAAAATCAATATCCTCCATTAATAAGAACATCAATTCCTGCGTTGACAGCATTCGTTTTGCCTTGGCAAATTCCCATTCAATCTGGGCACTTTCTGAAATCACCTTGCTTATTTCTGGCAAGATTGTATCCAATACAGGTTCGAAACTTCTTATACGATAGGTATGCATAAAATATTTTTAAACTATGCTACCCTATTGTTTTTAATATGGGATTTCATCCCAAACCCGACTTCATTTCTTGTCTTAATACAAGAAACGAAGCAAAGAAAGTCAAGGCTGAACCTGACTCACTCCAAAAACTACGGTTAATTTCCTTAAATATTTAAACTCTTTCTATCAAGAACTATGTGGAATTTTAAGAAAAAATTCCTACATGTTCTAAAATAGAAATCAAACAGAAAATATTTCAAAAAGTCAATTTAACCTTGTTTTTCGGCTCATCAGCTAAGGCCGATGATAAAAGAAACAATAGGATCTTCATAAAATCATTGTTGAAACTTCCTTTTAATAAAAATCACCACAACGCGATTTCTTTTTACTCTTCACTTCTGGAAACTGGCCTTGCTCGGCTATTTCTTTCACTTTATCGCGCCATTCAATGGCAGCGTATACATTCTCTCCATTGGAGCTTACCGCCACAGTCATGTTTTTCTGACGATAGATGGCTGGTGAAATAAAATCACAGTTATCAGGTTTATCTACCACATTCACCAAGCAACGGTAATTAAGTGCGTCTTCTCTTATCTGACTGTTTAATTCATGATTGTTGGTTGCTGCATAAACCAAAAGGTGTCCTTTTAAATCTTCTGGTTCGTATGCCTTTTCAACTATCTCGATGAATTTTCGTTCGCGAATTTCAGGAAGCACATCGCTGGCAATTATTTTTATATTATGTGTAAATTTTTCAAGTGACTCAATCTTATGAATGGCCACTTTACCACCGCCAATTATTAAAATGGACTCACGTGCAATGTCAATTGAAATTGGTAAAAAATTCATAAGCTTTTGTTTTAATGGTTACTGTTAATTCTCCTATTTTTTTTCATTGGCGCTTCGCCCAAACCCGACTTCATTTCTTGTCTTGATACAAGAAACGGAAGCAAAGAAAATCAAGGCTACATTCGCTTCACTCATAAAACTATGCTTATTGAACTCAAATCGTTTAAACTCGCTTCGCTCAGACAAAAAACGATTCTTAACCGTTCAATTAACCATGTTTTATGGCTTACCGACTGAGGCCTTTAAAAAAGGCTGAAAGAATAGAGAATGTATACTTAACAACAAAAAAATACATTCTAAATCTGATATTCAGGATCTGCTACTTTTTCTTTGCCGATCTTTAATTTATTCCAAATGCGCTCGTGTAAGTAATACAGTAATAATTTGGTAAAAACCTCTACCACACTAATAGAAGCAGCTATTCCAATCTTACCTGTTACTAGGTACGAAACCAGAAAAGTATCGATGGTTCCGGTAACTCGCCACGAAATGGTTTTAATGATGCTACGGTATCTTTTTTCCTTCATCTCACCTGCTTTAACGAATTACACTTAAATTTTTGGCAGCATCAACAATACCTTTGCGCACGATGAAATCACCAAATCGCTCTCCTTTTTTTCGTTCCTCCGAATACTGTTTGAACAAAGGTTCCAGGTCTCTTAATATCTCTTCTTCCGTAAGCATTTCTTTATACAAGGTATTTAATCGATCACCTGAGAATGCTGCTCCCAAATACAAATTGTAATTTCCCATGGCCCGGCCCACCAAGCCAATCTCTCCAAGAAATGGACGACCACATCCATTAGGACAACCTGTCATACGAATAAGTATATCGTCGTTAACCAAGCCAAACTTTTCAAGCGACAACTCTATTTTGTCAATAAGCTGCGGCAAATAACGCTCTGCCTCTGCAAAGGCCATGGTACAGGTATTTAGCGCCACACAAGCTATAGCATGCTTTCGCAAGCCTGATAATTTTTGAGCATCACCAATTTGGTATTCATCTAATATCGCTTGCACCTTGGCTTTGTTCTTTGCTGATATATTACCCAGTACTAAACCCTGATTACCCGTTAAACGGAAATCACAAACATGTAGATCAGCCACTTTTCGCAAGCCTTCTTTCAACTTTAATTGAGTTGTATCTTTTATGCGCCCATGCTCAATGTATAAACCTAAAAACCAACGACCATTCGCCGCTTTTTTCCAGCCAAACACATCTCCATTACTCTTAAATTCATATGGCTTTGATGCCTCAAGCTTCCATCCTAATCGAAACTCCAACAAATCGACAAATTGCTCCGATCCAATGCGATCAAGTGTATATTTTAAACGAGATAATTTTCTATTTTCACGATTTCCAAAATCACGCTGCACCCTCACAGTCTCCTCAATCAGCTCTAGAGCCTTATCCTTGGGCACATAAGCAATTACATCAGCTAAGCGCGCATAAGTCTCTGGCAATCCATAGGTCTTGCCCATTCCTCCGCCAACAGCCACATTATACCCGATTAACTCACCATTCTCAACAATAGCAATTAATCCAATGTCGTTGGCAAATACATCCGTATCGTTATAAGGCGGCACCGCAATGGCTATTTTAAACTTTCGAGGCAAATAGGTCTTACCATAAATCGGCTCTTCATCTTTTTGCCCATTATTGAGTAATTGCTTATTCAACCATATTTCATGATAGGCAGTTGTCTTTGGCAAGAGATGATCGCTGATAGATTGAGCAAACTGGGCAAGCTCTCCCACAACAGGTGATAATGCTTCGTTAGAAGTGCTCATCACATTACGGTTAACATCACCACAGGCAGCGATACTATCTAATAGTGAATCATTAATGCCTCTCATGGTTTGGCGCAAATTGCGCTTTATTATTCCATGGATTTGAAAGGCCTGACGTGTTGTTAATTTTAAAGTTTGATTACCATAAGTATTAGCTAAGTCATCAAAGGCAAGCCATTGATTTGATGTTGCCACACCCGCCGGTACTCTGGCACGTATCATGAAGCTATAGAGTGGTTCTAACTTTTGTCGCTTACGTTCATCATCCAAATCACGATCAGTTTGTTGATAACTACCATGAAATTTAATCACTTGTGTATCATCGGGAGCAATAGCTCCTGTTATCGTATCACTTAAACTCTCCTCAAGTGTACCGCGCAAAAAATTACTATTGATTTTAATTCCTTCCACTTCAGATGGCTTCCATTCCTGAGCCTGTGGTATATTGTTTTGCTTCTTAGTCATGTTGTTAGGTTTTATTTAGCCAATGGATCTTTTATTAACCCCAATTATTCATTTATATGCCGACAAAGTTCATTACGACAAAGTTTTACCAACAATTTTGATACTCAAAATTTGGTGCAACTAAGTCGGGGTTAACCCGCAAGTCAACAGGTGCACAAGTATGATGAATAGTGCGGGTTAATAGACATCCTCTTGATAACGCTGACTCTTGCGCAACTCAAGTAGTTTAGCTTCTGCTTCCTCTTCACTTAGATTTTCCTTCTCCTGCAATATTTGAGCAAAGGTTTTTCGAACATCTTTTGCCATCTTATTCTTATCGCCGCACACATATATCACTGCCCCTTCGTTCAACCACTTATATAATTCATCTGCATTTTCCTTAATCCGGTGCTGTACATAAACCTTCTCGTCCTGATCGCGTGAAAAAGCAACATCTACCTTCGTAAGCACACCTTGCTCGCGATACTTTAACCATTCGCTTTGGTATAAAAAGTCTGTTTCAAAATGCTGGTCACCAAAAATCAACCAATTTTTTCCAGAACCATCTTGTTCCGCTCGCTCCTGAACAAATGATCGGAATGGAGCCACACCCGTACCAGGTCCAACCATTATGATTGGTACTTCTGGAGAAGGCAAACGGAAACCATCATTTTGCTTAACACGTACCCCAACTGACTCATCCACCTCAATTCGATCAGCGATGAATGTGGAACAAACACCTTCATGTTCACGCTCGTTTTTAAGGTATCGAACAGCGCCCACGGTCAAATGTACTTCATCGCCAACATCTGATTGCGACGATGCAATTGAATAGGCTCGAGGCGGTAGGGTTCGCAATGCATCAATCAATTCTTGTGCTCCAACTTCAAACTGAAAATCGTTCAATACATCTAATAAATCACGACCATCTAAATAAGAGATTAATTCATCTCGCTTATCCAACAACTTATTTAAATCTGGTTCGTTCACATAGGCGGATAGCTTTTGCAAAACAGGTAGAGTAACAACTGTCAATTCCTTATTAAACTGTAAGGCTTGCTTTAAAGTGAGTGACTCGGATTTTACACTCACACTCTCAGAAGCATCCAAAGCTAATTTATCAAGAATAGCATCAACTAATTTTTCGTCATTATTTGCAAACACCTCCAAGGCATCTCCTGGTTGATATTCCAAACCAGAATCTTCCAGACTCAATTCTACATGGTAGGTTTCCTTTTTAGAACCTTTTCCATTAAGTTTTACCTTCTCAAGCACTTCTGCCTGATAAATACCATTTGAGGGTTTAAGTGGTGTCGACTTATCTAGCAACTCTTTCTTTATGTCGGTAGCTGAACTAAATAAACCAATGGCTGACGAAGCTGTATCTTGCAAGTCGTCCTTAAAATCAACATCCAATAAAACAGGATCTGCAAGAGGCTTAGCTCCTCTACTTATTAAACGCTCATGGAAATCAATACCAGTCTGGCAGAATTTACTATACGAACTATCGCCAAGTGCGATCACATTGAATTTCAAGGCAGATAAGTCGCCAGCTCGTTTAGTATCCAAAATACGATGTAGATCTTCAGCGGCAGCCGGTGGTTCACCTTCTCCATGAGTTGAAACAATAACTATCAGGTTTGATTCTTGCTTTAGCTGTTTGACTTTGTAATCGGCCATACTGACCAACTCAACATCAATATTAGACTGGCCGGCCACACTAGCTAACTCTTTTGCTACATGTGTCGCATTTCCCGAATGGGAACCAACCAATACTTTTAATTTCAAAGCAGGTTCTACTTGCACCTGCGTATGATTGTCCGAAGCTACCTGAACATCAGATACAGTTGTTGTTGCATTTAATCCAACACCCGACAAGTAACCTCCCAGCCACAAAATTTGATCCTTGTGTAAATCTTTAATTATGTGGTTAGCTTTACCCAACAAGTCAAGGGGTAAAACATCATTTTCATTACTATATGACATTGCTTAATTTTTTGGTAATACAATCCCAAGGCGAATGATAACATTCACCATAAATACAATCTAAAAAGTGACAGAACAGAACTGTTCTCTATACGATAATTATGCCCACACAGGCATTCGATGAGCTAGCTGGTGATTACCAGAAATTAAAAAGAAAGTCATGATTGTGGTATTATATGGTTTGTGGTTAATGCTTTGCTTTGGATAACAAATAAGCTATACTACCTATTTAATTTAATCATTCTACCCCTAAATCCCCTAAAGGGGACTTAAGCCTCCCTTAGGGGAGGTTTGGAGGGGTAAATAAGAGAATAGCTTTGTTATTCATCCTCTATTATTAATCTATGTTAAACGAACTTAAGTAACGTTCGCCTGTATCAGGCAGAATTACAACCACACGTTTACCTTTGTTTTCTGGTCGCTTAGCCACTTCAATAGCCGCCCATAAAGCTGCTCCCGAAGAATAGCCACATAAGATACCTTCTTGTTTAGCTGCTTGATGAGCAGTTGCTACTGCATCTTCGTTTGATACTTTAACCACCTCATCAAATACATCCGTATTTAAAACGCCTGGTACGAAACCAGCTCCGATACCTTGAATTTTATGTGGTCCGGGTTGTCCACCTGATAAAATTGGTGATGCCTCTGGTTCAACAGCAACCACTTTTACATCAGGATTCTTTTCCTTTAACACTTCACCAACTCCTGTGATTGTACCACCAGTACCAATTCCTGCGACAAAGATATCAACCTTACCATCTGTATCTCTCCAAATCTCCTCAACCGTTGTACGTTTATGTACTGCCGGGTTAGCCGGGTTATCAAATTGCTGTGGAATAAACGCTTTTGGTAATTCAGCAGCTAATTCTTCAGCCTTTGCAATGGCACCCTTCATCCCTTTTTCAGCAGGCGTTAATACCAATTCTGCACCAAACTTAATAAGTAACTTGCGGCGCTCAATACTCATACTTTCAGGCATTGTTAAAATCAATCGGTAACCTTTCACAGCGGCTACAAAAGCCAGTCCAACACCTGTATTACCACTGGTTGGTTCAACCAATACAGTATCTGACTGAATCAAACCTTTTTCTTCGGCATCCGAAATCATTGAGAATGCAATACGGTCTTTTACAGAACTTGCAGGGTTGAAAAATTCTAATTTAGCAACAACCTCAGCTGTGGCATCTTTCGCTAATCTGTTAACTTTAACAAGGGGGGTGTTACCAATCAGGTCGGTAACATTTTCAGCAATTTTACTCATGGTTTTATTTTTTATGGTTTTTATTATTTTTTCTTTAGATATAGTACATTATGCGCTCGTTATCGTCGGAATAATGCGACATTAAATCTTCGAGCGAATAATTTTTAAGTAATTTGATATAGTCAGCTTTTACAGTATTCATAAATAAACCAACGGCTTTTTCCGAGTTTACACCACTAGTTGAAATCTCCTTTTCCATCTTTTCATCCAGGATTAGTACAATATCATACAGTTTAATTTCACCTAATGATCGTGCCAAAAAATAACCACCTCCAGCACCTCTTTTTACATTTATGATACCGTTCTTTCTTAATGCAACAGCAATGGCTTCGAGAAACTTAACAGGCAACTCTTCTTTCTCGGCCAACTCAGCTACACCGAGGTGACTATTCTCCTTTAGAAGAGATAATGCTAATACAAATCTTAAACCGTAATAAACCTTTTTTGGAAACATATCCTACTGTTTTACTATTTTCATAGGCAAATATGTGGTGTTTTATAATAACCACCAAACAATGATGCGTTTTTTAATCCTACTTTAATAGTATATTTGTGTGACTTAAGCTGATTAAGAGCTAATTAAGGAGATAAATATTTTTCGTTATTTAACCTACTTTTTTAGTAGATGACAATAGCATTTGACCTACTATTAAAGTGGGATCTTAAAAAGCTTCGCGGATTGTGAAGAACAAACTGCGCTCATTATGGTTTGAAACACCATAATCCAGACGGAAATTTAAACCCTCATCGGGCAATACTTTAAATCTAAAACCAAGGCCAGCAACGGCATGTAATTGCGAGAAGAAATTCGACTTAAAATCGGGCATAACTTTACCAACTCCCGTGAAAGCAGTTGCACCTATGCGCCACCAAAAATGCTGTCGCCATTCCAGTTGACTGTACCATGCATTTTTATCGAGATATTTATGAGGATGTGGTATTCCTCTTAATAGTTCTTTCCCGCCAATTGTAGATAATTTATAAAATGGCACAGAACCATTTGTAAAAGTCATTGCTCCTTGCCAAGCCAATATACTTTTATCCTTAACTATCGAAAAATACTTTCTATAATCGATTGAAGAAGACGTAAATTTAAAATCCCCACCATAAAAAAGATGAGAGATCAGTAACAATGATCCCTTACTTGGGTATAACACGTCGTTACGACTATCGAAAACCATCATCGGCCCTACTCCATTTGCCCAACCACCTTTATAACCCGTAACTGATTCATTAAGTAAGTCACCAGTTCTGTTTTCGTGCATATTTCTATTAATATCCATACGAACACCGAAAAACCATTTTTCACCAATGCCTTTTGCTAAATCCATAGATAGGGTCAGCACATTAAGATCATAGTGCGAGTACGGTTCTTGCTTAGGTGCATTGCCCAATCCATAAAATTTATCGGGCAAAAAAGTATATTGAGCCTTTGACCAAAGCAACCAATTTTTAGCCACAAAAGCCCTCAGATCAATTTTAGCATTATACATTCCACCCAATGACAAGAGAAAACTTGTTGATAAAGTAGTTGGTCCCTTAACCTCAGCTCTTTTAGCTTGCATACGCCACACAGGCATAATACCAAACTCAAGCCCCGTGCGGGGCGAATAACCCATAGCCGGATAAATCGAGAAGGCATGGCGACCATTTTCCATGGTTACAACACCCAATAAATCGTCGGCAAAACCAGCACCTTTTGCTAACCAGTTAGATTTTATTGAATCTTCTTTTTCCGCTGTTTGCGCATTAAGCCTCAAACCAAAACTCAAAAGAATAAAAATCAACAGTACAAACAGGTGCCTCATTTTCTAAAAATCTAGTGCTTGTTTAAAATCATTGATCAAATCTTCTACCTCCTCTATTCCAACAGATAAACGCATCATTGTGGGGCGAATACCCATTGATACTTTTTCTTCATCAGAAAACTCAGCATAAATGGTAGACTCAGGATGAATACACAAAGTTTTATTATCATTAAGGTTGGTCGCTCTTCTAATCAGTTTCAAACGATTAAAAAATTGGAAACAAGCTTCTTTTGACTCCAGATCAAAGGTCATTACTGCACCGGGTTTTGAAGAAAATTGCTCTTGTGCCAAATCAAATGACTCATGGCTATTAACCCCAGGATAATTCGAACTAACAATCTTAAGATGCGAATCAAAATACGCACTTAGATGCTTACAATTATCCACACATCGATCCACACGCAAGGCCATTATATCCAGGCCCAAATTCATAAAGTGAGCCGTATGCGCCGTCATCGTTCCACCAAGGTGACGAAAAATCTCTTTCCGAATTCGAGCAACCAAGGCATTTTTATTATAATCGACGACCCATTCCTTCATGGCAGGCAACTTTGACCAATCGAACAAACCGTTATCTACCACAACACCGCCAAAGGCTGCAGCTCCTCCCGAAATAAATTTTGTTGTGGACATTACCTCCACATCAACACCAAATTGCATTGATTTAAAAACATAAGGAGGCGTAATCGTACTGTCACAAACAACAGCTACGTTCTTCTGCTTCGCTAACTCAGATAATCGTGAAATATCAACAATTTCTAACTGAGGATTAGTTATGGTCTCAAAGAAATAAACGCGCGTAAGCTCATCTGTTTGCTCTGCCACCTTTTCCATATCTGTCATATCCGCAAAACGAACTTCAATACCAAGAGCTGGCAAAGTTTGTTTCAACAAGGCATATGAGTGACCAAACAAATGATTTGATGCCACCACATTGCCACCATTTTCAACCAAAGCAATTAATACATTTGATATAGCAGCCATACCTGATGAAAGAGCCACAACCGCATGAGCATCTGTCACAGCTTTCATTTTATGCTCGAAATATTCAACTGTTGGATTAGAAGTGCGTGAGTACGCATGAGCAACTTTATTTCCCGCAAAAACATCGGCAATGTCTTCGGCACTATCAAACTCGTAGGCTACCCCATCGTATACCGGCATGTGTAATGCATTGTAGGCATCATTTTTAGGGAAAGGCGCATGTAACGACCGCGTAATAAATCCCTCTTTATTTTCTTTCATTGTGGCTATGGTTAATTAATGCGTGGCAAAAATATAAATTAAAACAGAATATCAGACTTAACGCAAAGCTTTAACCTCTGCTGCAGTAATAATATCACCATCATTACCAAAACCAGTTCTTATATAATTAAGAACCGCCGCAATTTCAGCATCGGGCAAAT
This sequence comes from Carboxylicivirga fragile, assembly GCA_025499625.1. Taxonomy (GTDB): domain Bacteria; phylum Bacteroidota; class Bacteroidia; order Bacteroidales; family Marinilabiliaceae; genus Carboxylicivirga; species Carboxylicivirga fragile. The sequence goes on from JAFMVD010000021.1 coordinate 85,747, forward strand.
TACGGTAGCTGGCCATAACACCATTATATTTTTCTCCATTTACTTCAATCTCACCCGACATGCCATCAAGCACAATCTTAATCAAAGTCGCCTTATCACCTTCAATCGCTTTGTTTTCAGCTAAAGGCGGATACATGCCCGGAATACCACCTAAATCGCGTTGATGGCACGACTGACAATTTTTCTTATATGCCAATTCACCAGCATTATTATCCTTTAAGTTATTCAGAGATGTTGGCTCCTTAACCTGCTTTGACCTATCTTTTTTCGCCGCTTGACCACAGGCAGCAAACATTACAACTAAACTAAGCAGTAATAAATTTCGAACTATGTTCTTCATATGTTTTTATTTTTTTGGTTCTGTATGGATTATAGTGGGTACAATAGGACAAAGTTCCTCTTTCTATTTAGCACCCATTAAATATCATATAGCACCATTTTTTTTAGATGAATTCCAAAATAATCTTTCAATATCAATAAATATACAATTCACGAAATACCATGAACCATTATATTATTCAAAGTATCCAACAATTAAAAGCTTAAAACGTTTAAGCATAAACTAAGCTAATTGTGAAAAATCCCTTAAAAAGCATAATACTCTGAAAAATTCAAATAAAACCTAACATAGATTTGTATACAAAGTAACCCAAGCTAGTCTTTTTTCGTACTTTTGTCAGTCCAATTAAAAACAACAAGAAAAACAATAAGAATGATTGTCTATTTAAGATTATTATCCCCTGAAAACGATGAATTTGTGAAAGAGATTGCAATTAATGACAATCAATCTTTCGCCGAACTGCATGATTACATACAAGAAATGCTCGACTATGATCCTGCACAGATGGCATCGTTTTACACAACGGATCATGAGTGGAACAAGGAAGTGGAAGTAACATTAATAGACATGGCCTATGGAGAGGTGGGTAATGTTAAAGAAATGCAGAACACACTTCTATCCGAATTAATTAACAAGAAAGGCCAGCGCCTTCTATATATTTTCGACTTCTTTTCAGAACGCGCTTTCTTCATTGAAATAATGCAATTGGTTGATGGAGAACTTGAAAAAGCCAAATGCATACGCAACGACGGGAAAGCCCCTGAACAAATAATGATTGGGGACATGACTGGCAATAGTCAAAAGCAAAAAATGTCAGTGGGCAGTAATGAATTTGATGGCACAGTTGATTCCTTAGATTTTACCTCTTTGGACGAAATCGATATGGACAACGAGGAATTTAATTCTCTGTAATAATATATTTGCTATCCGATCCCATGTTGAATAAACACCTCGTGGTATTAGTTGGTCCAACAGGCATTGGAAAAACCGATACAAGCATTAAACTGGCGCAACACCTTAACACTGAAATCATCTCAGCGGACAGTCGTCAGATATACAAAGAATTAAAAATTGGAACAGCTGCCCCCACTGAGGAACAAACATCAATAGTTCCTCACCACATGGTGGCTACCCATTCCATTCACGATTATTACAATGCCTGGGAATTTGAGCAAGATGTAATAAAACTAAGCGCAAAGCTTTTCGAAGGCAAAGATCAACTTATCCTTACAGGTGGCTCAATGATGTATGTCGACGCCGTTTGTAAAGGCATTGACGATCTGCCAACCATAGATCCCGAACTACGACAAGAAGTAATGGATCTGCACGAAAAACAAGGGCTTGAAGCCATACGTCGGCAGTTAAAAATGCTAGATCCTGTTTTTTACGATCAGGTTGATTTAAAAAATCATAAACGGGTTATGCATGCCCTTGAAGTTTGCCTTATGACTGGTAAACCTTATAGTTCATTGCGCACTAACAGTGCACGCAAGCGACCATTCAACATCATTAAGGTTGGTTTGGATATGGATCGTGAAGAACTTTATACGCGCATCAATAAACGAGTTGACATCATGGTAGAAGATGGGCTATTCAACGAAGCCAAAGAGTTCTACAAAAATAAAAAGCTGAATGCCTTAAATACCGTTGGTTATAAGGAGATATTCGCCCATTGGGATGGCGAATACGATGCCCAAACAGCCATTGAGTTAATCAAACGTAACTCCAGGCGCTATGCCAAAAGGCAATTATCATGGTTCAGGCGCGACAAAGAAATGCAATGGTTTCACCCAACAGATGTGACGGAAATTATTAAATTTGTAGAATTACAATGTAATATTAATTAACCCACCGGGCCACATTCGCATAGCCTTGCTCGCGGTTTACATTAGGCCCGGTGTTTTTTCTTCACCTAATGAGTTATGCTTCCCCATTCAATGTACGCGTTTACGGACTTTTGATTAACAACAAAAATCAAATATTACTAAGCGACGAGTATCGAATAAATACCTACATGTGTAAATTTCCGGGTGGAGGACTCGAATACGGAGAAGGGACAATCGGTTGTTTGAAAAGAGAGTTTCGGGAAGAACTTAATATTGAAATACAAGTTGAATCGCACTTTTACACTACTGATTATTTTCAAAAAGCACAGTTTTTCGAAAACACACAGCTAATAAGTATTTATTACCTTATTTCCAGCCCAGAAACAAACAACATTAAAACTGTTACAAAAAGATTTGATATTGAGCCCGTAGAAGGCGAACAGTCTTTTAGGTGGATCTCTAGGCATATTCTTAAGTGACATATTACTTTGATAATTAAATAATTATCACTATTTTAATGATATAATAAAACCCCGAAAACAGGCACTTTTGCCA
>JAFMVD010000022.1 GCA_025499625.1 Carboxylicivirga fragile
TCTTGAAAAATACTATTAAAAACAATCCAGGTGTCCCTGCCCCGATAGCTATCGGGGCGATTCCAGGTGGCACCACCGAGATGAAGGGTTATTTCAAAAGAAATTTTGAGATGACCCTTTTTTTATACGATATAAAGCAGCTCTTTTTTTGGATCAGGGATCAACACCTAATATAGATGTTTATATAATATTTATTTTGCTTATTTTATTTATCAACAAAAAAACTGCATTCATCAATTAAAATATCACATTCACCAAGGAGCTGTACTTATTTGATTAAAACAACCTGTTACGTTTTAATAAATACATTATTAACGTTTAAGATTTTAATAATGATTTTACCTTAAAACACTACAAAAATTTAAATTATGAAAAAGTACATTCTATTAACAGCATTGCTCATCAGTGCAACAAATATATTCTCTCAAAAAACTTGGAATAACAAATCAGTATCAACAGAAGTGGTTGTGTACAGCCCGCCACTAATCAACCCAATTGTAACCATTAAGTTTGACTATGACTACACTCTTCATCCAAATGGATACGAAGAAGTATCCAATGTAAAAAATGTATCACTCATAGGTTTCAACTATGGAAGCATATTAGCTTCTAATCTAGTTTTTGGCATTGAGAACAATTGCTATATAAACTTTACATTCTCAGGTTATGCTACGGCTGGACAACAATTACAATTCTTCGGACAACTTATGTACAAGGGCAAACGCGAACCTTCTTCAACAGGAGGTGGCACAGGCGGTGGCGGCTTTGGCGGCGGCGACATTCAAAATCCTAACTAATTATATTAAAAGGTAAAATCATCTAAGGCTGTCAACAATTTGACAGCCTTTTTGATATATTTCACTTCCCCATTGGTCTCTTAACTTTTACTTAACCCAGATTTCTAAAAATCATATAACACACAAATTTTCCAATGTATAACTGAACCTTATTTTTAATAAAAGTAAAAAATACCTTTAAAAACTTTTTAAAAGTCATTTTTACTTTTATATTTGATTCGTTAATTTTCCAGTTATGATTTACGACCAATACGATAAAAGTAAAAGATACCTCTCAGTTGACTGTATAATATTTGGCTACGAACAAGAACAACTTAAAATACTATTGTTCAAACGAATCATTGAGCCCGCCATAGGCGAATGGTCATTAATAGGCGGCTGGATAAAGGAAGATGAATCGGCCGAACAATCTGCCCGACGTGTATTACAATTTATCACAGGGCTGAGCGATGTTTACCTGGAGCAAGTTCAAACCTTCTCAAAACCTGATCGTGACCCGGGGGGAAGCGTGTTAACTGTAGCCTTCAATGCTCTAATTAACATTGAAGAACACAGCAATCAGCTTATCGAAAAATATGGTGCTAAATGGTTTCCTATTTCGGAGTTACCAAACTTAATTTTCGACCATAACGAGATGTTGGAAATCGCTATAAAAAAACTGCGCTTAAAGGCTACTTACAATTTAATAGGCAGACAATTACTTCCATCAAAGTTCACAATTACGCAATTACGCAATTTATATAACGACATCTTTCAAAAAAGCTTTGATCCGGGCAACTTTCGAAAGAAAGTACTTTCGTTAAAAGTGCTTAAACAGCTCGATGAAAAAGACATGTCAGAATCTAAGAAAGGTGCATACTACTTTAAGTTTAAAGATGATTTTGAAAGCAATACAGTTGAGCCCATTTTTAAAAATACCTTAAAATTATAACACACTAAGAAATTATAAATCAATTTACAATGGAAACTTTCCAGTTTACAGAACATTCACATCGCAGATACAATCCCTTAAATGGAGATTGGGTATTAGTGTCACCCCATCGCACTAAACGCCCATGGCAAGGTAAGGTTGAAAAACCTGCTGCCGATCAACGTCCTCAATACGACGAAAAATGTTACTTATGCCCTGGCAACGAGCGCATAGGTGGGCATAGTAATCCTGAATACAAAGATGTGTTTGTTTTTCAGAACGACTTTAGCGCCTTGGTTCCAGACATACCGCAAGGTAAATTTGAGAAAAAAGACTTGTTCCGTGCTGAAAGCGAAAAAGGTTTTTGCAAGGTTATTTGCTTTTCTCCTCGCCACGATCTAACCATTCCTGAAATGAAGGTTGAAAACATTAAAAAAGTAGTTGATCTTTGGACTGAAGAATACAAGGAAATTGGAAAACTGGATTATATCAATCATGTTCAGATTTTCGAAAACAAAGGTGACATAATGGGATGTAGTAATCCCCATCCCCACGGTCAGATTTGGGGACAATACTCAGTACCAGTTGAGCCAGCGAAAGAATCAATAAAACTAAAAGAGTACTTCGATGCCAATGGAAAAACTTTATTGGGCGATTACCTTAAGGAAGAACTAAAAGACAAAGAGCGCATCTTAGTTGAGAACGATCATTTTGTCGCATTAGTGCCTTTTTGGGCAACATGGCCTTTCGAAACAATGATTGTAAGCAAAAGAGCTGTTTCGAGCTTATCTCAACTTAACGAGGATGAAAAGATGGCATTAGCTGATGCTTATAAGAAACTAACCATCATGTATGATAACTTGTTTGAAGTTTCGTTCCCTTATTCAGCTGGTATACACCAAGCGCCAACCGATGGCGAAGATCATCCAGAATGGCATCTTCACATGCATTTTTATCCACCGTTATTACGCTCAGCTACTGTTAAGAAATTCATGGTGGGCTACGAAATGATGGCCAATGCACAACGTGATATCACTGCAGAACAAGCAGCTGATCGTTTACGTGCCCTACCAACAACTCATTACAAAGCTAAATAATCAATCATACTAAATTCAACAAGTTATGTCGAAGATTAACGAATTAATTGCAAAAATAAACGGTGGTGATAATACCCCTTTTAAAGAGTTATATGGAACAGATACAGCGGTATTAAAAGAACAAGCTGATCGTTACATCAAGTATATCAATGAATTTAAGAGCATTTATGGAACAGATGATCTAACACTTTTAAGTTCACCTGGTCGTACCGAGGTTGGTGGCAACCATACCGATCACCAATTAGGACGCGTATTGGCGGGCGCAGTAAACCTTGATAACATTGCAGTTGCAGCACCAAACAACACAAACAAAGTACGAATTACGTCTGTTGGTTTCGATCCTTTCGAAGTTGATCTTGGTGAATTAGAGGTTACTGAATTTAAATTAACTCCTGGAAACATTGTTAGAACCATTGCTAAAGAGATTAAAGCACTTGGTTTCGAAATTGCTGGTTTTGATGCAGTAATTCATGGCTGTGTACCTGAAGGATCAGGTCTAAGCTCTTCGGCATCATTTGAAGTATTAATCGGAGCCATCTTTAGTAACTTATTTAACGATGGCAAATTAGATCCAGTTGACAATGCTAAAATTGGTCAGAAGGCTGAGCATGCATGTAAGAAGTTTTGTGGATTAATGGATCAGACAGCTTGTGCTGTTGGTGGTTTCATTACCATTGACTTTGCTGATAAAGCAAACCCTATTGTTAAGGCACTAGATTTTGACTTTGCAAAAACAGGTTACTCTTTAGTTATTACCAACACTGGCGGAAGTCATGGTGGATTAGACGAAGAGTACAACTCGCTTCCAGGAGAAATGAAAGCCGTTGCCAAAGAACTCGGACACGAAGTTCTTCGTCCTTTATCAATGGAAGATGTAGTAAAAGGAATACCTACTATCCGCGAAAAAGTTGGCGATCGTGCAATCTTGCGTGCGATTCACTTTCAGGGAGATAATGCTCGTGTTGTAGAGCAGGTAGCTGCTTTGGAAGCTAACAAATTTCAAGATTTCTTGGGAATGGTAGTCGAGTCGGGTTACAGTTCATACATGTACAACCAAAATATCTTTGTTGGAGGTGAAGCTAAACATCAGAATGTAGCCCTAGCATTATCAATGAGTGAATTGATATTAAAAGGGAAAGGCGCATGGCGTGTTCATGGTGGCGGATTTGCTGGTACTATACAGGCATTTGTACCAAATGATTTATTAGATGAGTACACTTCAACTTTAGAGTCTGTATTTGGTGAAGGTAACTGTCATAAATTGTTTATCCGTTCAAAAGGATCTATTAAATTAGAGTTGTAATAGTGTTACCAGGCACATGAAGTAAGAGGCATGTGCCTGTTTAAACTTAAAACATTCACGATGACAAAAGCAGCAGACGTTTTCAAATTAAAGAATAGAAATAATGTTGAAGTAACATTCATTGGTCGCGGTGGGCAAATTACTTCTATTAATGTACCTGATTCGAAAGGCTCTATAGCAGATGTGGTGGTTGGTTATGAAACCATTGAAGAAGCTTTAGCCGGAGATGGCTATTTTGGTGCCCTTTGCGGAAGATACGCCAATAGAGTGGTAAAAGGCCAATTCGAGATTGACGGTGAAAAATACCAGTTGGAATGCAATAACGACCAAAACCACCTACACGGTGGTAGCGACGGTTTTAACAACCGCATTTGGGAAGTTGAAGCCTATGACACGAATAAATTTGCTCAGGCATACAAATTAAGCCTTACAAGCAAAGACGGTGATCAGAAGTATCCTGGTGAACTTAAGGTTGAAGTGATTTATGGTCTTACAGAAGAGAATGAATTTGTAATTGAATACATTGCCAACACAACAAAAGCGACCATCATTAACCTAACCAGTCATGCCTATTTTAACTTAAAAGGTGCTGGTACAGGAACCGTTGAAGGACAAAATCTACAACTAAATGCTTCAAAATTCACTCCAATTTCTGCCGAAATAGGAACAGTAACCGGTGAGATTGCAGAGGTTAAAGACACTGCAATGGATTTTGTTGAGCCAAAAACCGTAGGCGAAGCATGTGCTGCAGATTGCCCACAGGTAAAAATAGTAGATGGCATTGATCACAACTTTGTAATTGATGGCTATGATGGTATGTTACGTTTAGCAGCTCGCATGTCGGATCCTGAAAGTGGTCGTGAAATGGAAGTATATACCGATCAGCCAGGTATTCAAGTTTATACCGGAAGTCATTTTGATGGTTCAGAAACTGGTAAGTTAGGAGCACCTATTGTAAAGTGGGCTGGTTTAGCTTTGGAAACTCAGATATTCCCAGATTCGCCAAACAAAGAGCACTTCCCAAATGCTGTTTTAAGACCGGAAGAAACTTACAAACACACCTGCGTGTACAAATTTATTATCTAAAGATAGATTGTTCATTAGTTTGGTAAAGCAGCAGGCAAAATTGTCTGCTGCTTTTTTTGCTCCAACGAATTTACGACTGTTAAAGAAATAATTATCTATCTTTGATAGTAATCCGATTACGAACCAAAACGATTGATAAAAAATCAATCTATGGTTTTATTTCGGCATTAACTCCCGATAATTATCGGGATAATTAGCAAAATGCTTTATCAATCATCCGATAGCTATCGGATTTTGAATACAAATGGTATAAGTTTCTATTTTTGCATTTACTAAATTCATTTGATTTAAAATTATATTGTATGCCACTAACATATAGGTTCATATTAATACTCGTTTTATTTCTTAACAGCATTGGCAATATATCTTCTCAGAATTTAACATCTGAGACGGATACAGCTCAAACAAAAAAAATAAAAGCTTTCGCCATCGAAGATTTAGGTTCAGCAAGTGAACGAACGCTTTCTTTTTCTAGAAAACTGCAACAGAATCTCGAATCTGAAAAGGATTTCGAACATCTGGACTCATTAGTAAACAGAAGACTGGAACAGGTTAAAGAATATCAGGAAAACATTAAAACGATTGATATTGAAGACATGAATTTCAGACAAACGGAGAGTTTACGTCTGAAATTGGTCAATACTAAATCCCAAATTGATGGCACAAGAAAGCGACTTGTAGAAAAATCAACTCAACTTGGTGAGAAAAAAGAAGAGATAAACTTATACCAGCTTCAATGGCAAAAAACATTGGTACGAGTTAAAGAGAATAAACGTCCAGCTGAGGTGATTGATCGAGTTCAGTCAAATCTTAAAAACATAAATGACTTAGACAAAAAACTAACCAATCGTAACAACCTGCTCCTAAGAGGTCAAGACAAGTTAACCGGAGCCTTAATCTATCTTGATGAAATAATAACCAACATAGATAAGATACAAGATTCGTTTAAATCAAAAATTTACACCATCGACAGCCCACCTCTTTGGGCGCTTTTCTCAACAAATACCGATTCAACAAATGTAAAAGAACGAATAACTAACATAGCTGATTCCAGAACACAAGATCTCATAAACACAAAACATGTTTACACTGATCTCTTCATTTCATTCATTATCATTGTTGTATTATTATTTGGGTTTACTGTCTACATAAAATACCGTTACGATAAAATTGTTGTAAAAAAAGAAAATGCTCCTATCGATAAAAGGCTTTACTGTATTTTACACCCAATGCCTTCGATTATTTTATTGAGTGTTTTATTTTTGAACCTATTCTTTAATTCTGTCCCAACTGATGTTCGAGATATTTACAAAGTGCTTTTAATCGTTCCTCTTCTGGGATTAACATCCAATATTTATACCGAAATCCCCAAACGCTTTTTCTACTTATCGGCACTCGTTTTCTTCCTTTCTATTTTTAGCGATATTTTTACCGAGTTGATAATATTTAGCCGACTGATAATTCTTTCAAACAGCCTTATAACACTATATATTCTAGGCTCTTTACTAAATCACTTTAAAAGGAATAAAAAAATCAACAAGGATATTAAATTCCCTTTCAATACGTTTTTCTTACGTATCGGAATTATTACCATCAGCCTTTCAATAATTATTAATGCCATAGGTAATTCTTACCTCTCATCTATCTTATTCAGAGGCACAGTTAACCTCATCTTTGGTGGTATTCTTTTATTATCAGCTTCAGAAGTATTAAAAAGCTATTACGTTTTAATCGTTCGCCACAAAACACTTGGTAAATTAAATACCTTTGAGCATTATCCCGATGAAATATTAAAATGGTTATATAAACTAACCAACATTTCCATTATTGCCTATTGGTTACATATGAGTTTAAACTCATTTATGATCTACGATTCATTATATGCCTGGCTCGAGGAATTAATGGTGAAAGAATTAGCCTTAGGGTCAGTTGCCATTAGCCTGGGCAATGTGTTTGCTTTTTTTATTACTCTAACCATTGCACTATATGTGTCCAAATTCATTCGCTTCATTCTCAACGACGAAATATTCACTCACTTCGAATTACCCCGAGGTGTTCCAGGAGCCGTATCTATGATTGTTCGTTTGATACTAATTGCCTTTGGTTTCGTTCTGGCCTTTGGAGCTGCCGAAATAGATATCAGTAATATTACCATCATTTTCGGTGCCTTAGGTGTAGGTATTGGTTTTGGCCTGCAAAACATATTCAACAATCTGGTATCAGGATTAATCCTTGCTTTCGAGCGGCCTGTTCAGGTGGGCGACATTCTACAGATTAGTAACCTGAATCTGATGGGCGAGGTGAAAGAAATAGGAATTAGAGCTAGTACGGTGCGGACTTTTGATGGTGCTGAAGTCATTGTGCCCAATGGCAATTTAATCTCCAATGAGATGATTAACTGGACACTATCTGATCGAAGAAAACGACAGGAACTATTAATTGGGGTAAGCTATGGAACTGACACAACAAAAGTTCTGCAATTACTCGAAGAAGTAGTAGGTGTGCAAGAAGGTGTATTAAAAAAACCTGCACCTTTCATTATATTCAAAGGTTTTGGTGATAGCTCGCTTGATTTTCGCGTATTATTTTGGACTGCCTTTGATTATGGCTTAAGTACCAAAAGTCGTGTGGGAGTTGCTATTGATAAAGCTTTCAAAGAAGCTGGCATAACAATCCCATTCCCGCAGCGCGATCTACACTTTATAAATGCGGAGAATGAAAAGAGTGAACCAACATCAGACTTAAGCAACTTAGAATCAAAACAAGGCATGGACGCTGATGCCGATGATTAACAAGCAAAACATTGCCATGATATACGATTACGAATTAGAATTTAAAGTAAGAGATTACGAATGTGACTTGCAGGGAATCGTTAATAACTCTGTTTACCAAAATTACCTCGAACATACGCGTCACGAATTTCTGGATGAGATAGGTCTTAATTTCAAGGAGCTTTATGACAAAGGAATAGTGGCCGTGGTTGCTCGCGCAGATTTAGCATACAAAACACCTCTTCGCAGTAACGATCAGTTTGTTGTACGCACAAGAGTAGAGCACAAAGGCCTTAGATACATTTTCCATCAAGATATCTATCGCCTACCAGATGAAAAATTGTGCTTAAAAGCTGTCATTACAACTACGAGTATTATTAACGACAAACTGGCCGAATCGCAGGACATAAAAGCTGCTTTTGAGGACGTAATTAGTAAGAGAGTGTAAGTGTCAATATTTGCAAATAATTATTATTTAAGGCCTTATGCTTTTCAATTTAATAGATATGTGAGATAATTGTGAGGTTTATTTTTTTGTATTCTTCTCAATTAAAGGTAACATTACAGGCACATTTCCTGTAACATATATACATGAATAAATCCAAAAGCTTAAGAAGTATACTATTACTATGTTATTTTTTAACATTACTTATACCCCAACTGACCATCGGTCAAATAAAAATAAATGAATTTGTCTCATCCAATGTTACTGGCTTAACAGATGAAGATGGTGATTATCCGGATTGGATTGAATTATACAATAGCTCTGAACAAACTGTAGACCTTAGTAATTATTTTTTATCGGACGATTTATCCGACACGTTAAAGTGGCCTTTACCATCAACAACTCTCGCATCAAAAAAGCACATGCTTATTTTTGCTTCGGGTAAAAATCGTTTCAATATTGTTAATGAATGGAATACCATCATTGATAAAGGTGATGAATTAAAATATATAATTCCTGATCAAGAGCCAGAAACAACTTGGAAAACTGCAGATTATGACGACAGTCAATGGTTAAATGGTGCTTCGGGCATTGGCTATGGAGATGATGATGATGAAACAATTATTGAATCGTGCATAAGCTTTTTCGTTAGAAAACAATTTACCATTACTGATTTTGATAATATTGCTCAGGCTGTCTTACACCTTGATTATGATGATGGTTTTGTGGCCTACCTCAATGGCGTAGAAATAGCTCGAGATAATCTTGGAACTGCAGGCAGTTTTGTTTCATTTGATCAAACGGCTGACAATTGGGAGCATGAGGCACAAATGTACCAAGGCCTTCCTCCCAATCAGTTTGAGGTACACAATTGGGAAAGCATACTAACGGAAGGTATTAATGTATTAGCCATTCAGATTCATAATTACTCCAATACTTCGTCCGATCTAAGCTGCATTCCATTCTTTAGCCTGGGTTTAAAAAATAGTGAAGGACATGAGGCCTCAGAGCACATCAATTTACCAACATCATACCTGCATACCAACTTTAAAATAAAAGCTGGAGGAGAATCATTATACCTATTCAAAAACAAAGTATTTATTGATTCTATACAAGGAAAAAAGTTATTAGCTGACATATCTCTCGGACGTCAAACAGACGGAGATGAACAATGGAGTTATTTCGACACACCTACTCCGGGAGCTGCTAACATAGGAAACTCATCAAACGAACTGACAACAGATTCAGTACAGTTTTCAATACCTGGAGGAAATCATCAGGGGCAGTTAAGCCTAGTCTTATCGAACCCAAATAAAGGTGACAGTAAAATCTATTACAGTACCGATGGTTCAATACCTGATAAAACAAGTTACCTATTCAGTGATGAAATAAAGATTAACACCGACACAGTTATTCGTGCAAGAATTATGGATGATGGGGTATTAGCAGGTCCGGTATTAACACAAACATATATTCTAAACAAACAACATACACTTCCTATTATCAGTCTTTCAACTGATCCCAATAATTTATGGGATTATCAAACAGGCATTTATGTGAAAGGACCAAATGCAAGTCCGGACAATCCATTTTGGGGAGCAAATTTTTGGCAAGATTGGGAGAAACCTGCTCATTTCGAGTACTACGATAAAGATGGCACTAAACAAATTGATCAGGGTGCAGGGGTTAAAATTTATGGCGCTTGGTCGAGAGCTCATCCTTTAAAATCAATGGCACTCTTCGCCCGTAAAGAATACGGAGATGGTTCATTTAATTATAAGTTCTTTCAAAACAGAGATAACGACAAGTTTGAAGCACTTGTTATTCGTAATTCGGGTAACGATTTTTACAGCACTCACCTCAGAGATGGGTTAGTGGCCTCAATTATGGAGCCCCTTGATATAGAAAATCAAGGTTTCCAACCTACAGCCATTTATCTCAATGGGGAATATTGGGGAATTTTAAATTTGCGTGAAAAAATAAATGAGCACTTTATTTCCGATCACACATCTATACGTAACGACAGTGTAAACATTCTTGAATTAGGTGGTGAAATTGTGAATGGTAATGATAAGGCCTATCAAGAACTTTTAGATTTTATCAGTAAAAATAGTTTAACGATAGAGGAAAACTACGAAAAAGTGGCTGAGTACATCGATGTTGATAATTACATCGATTATTTACTAGCTCAAACATTTATTGATAATAGAGATTGGCCAGGCAATAATATCAAATTCTGGAACACGACTAGTTCTAAAAGCCGATACAGATGGATCATGTACGATACGGATTTTGGCTTCGGTTTATACGATACAAATAATTACCAATACAACTCATTGGCTGATGCACTTGCTAGCAATGGTCCAAATTGGCCAAATCCACCCTGGTCGACCAAACTATTCAGAGCCCTAAAAGCCAATAATAAATTTAAGGCCAAGATGGCGCAGCGGGCGAATGATTATCTGGAGCACTACTGGAAACCATCAATGATGAATGAAAAAATTGATTCGCTCAAAAACATCTATTCCGAGGAAATGAAAGCGCACTGTGACAGGTGGGATTTGGATTACACACATTGGAGTAACGAAGTGGCACGCCTAAAGACATTTTCTAATTATCGTCCTCGGCATTTTGAACAGCATGTAAAAGATATACTTGGATTCGACGATGAACACTATTTAAGTGTAGATGTTTCATCAAGCGAAGGTGGCCATATAATTATCAATGATATAACAATTAATGACTACCCTCATTCTGCTTCCTTCTATAGCAATCATTTAACAAGAATACATGCAGTGCCTAGGCCTGGATATCGTTTTGTCAAATGGGAAGGTGATTTATCATATAGCAAAGCCGAATGGGATTTTTACCTGAATACACAACGATCGCAAACAGCCGTATTTGAAGCCGCATCCGAAGATGATGTTTCCATTGTTATTAATGAAGTATTCTACAAGTCGTCTGAAACCATTAAACCAGGAGACTGGATAGAATTATGCAATGAAGGTAAGACATCGGTAAATCTAAAAGATTGGGTATTTAGCGATACACAAGAGGATTCAGCATTTGTTATTCCCCATGACATATTATTGGCGCCCAAAGCCTATTTTGTAGTATGTAAAGACAAAGTCAAGTTTAAAACAACCTACCCCATGGTGAATAATGTTGTAGGTGATTTTGAATTTGGTCTGAGCAGTTCGGGTGATTATCTGCGTCTGTATAATTCCGATGGTGATTTGGTAGATGCCGTTGATTACTATCCTAACGGAGATTGGCCTGACGAAGCCAATGGACAGGGAGCGTCCATCGAACTACTCAGCCCTTCAGAAAAAAATGAATTGGGCGAAAACTGGGAGGCTTCACAAGATGGTGGAACGCCAGGAGACCCTAACAGAGCATATGATGATGTAGGTATTTTTAATCCAACAACTCAATTAAATGCTGACTTACAATGCCTGCCAAACCCGGTGCATAATTCAGCAACTATTCAGTTTACTGCGGAACAAACAGAAGAATACCAGCTTGAATTACTAAATATTGACGGAACAAAAATCGAAACTATCAGACATGAAGTATTTCATGCCGATCAACATACAATTATGTGGACAGGTGCTTCCAATCTAAACAATGGCATCTATCTTCTGCGCTTGAGCAGTATACAAGGACAAGAGTGTATTAAGATTATCATCATTAACTAAGCAACAAAAAAATGGCAATACCTAAACACAAACGATATCTCAACCTATTAATAATATTCATCACCCTGTTTGTTTCTTCTTGCGAGAAAGGACCCGGTGAAGGAGGATCTGCTAAAATAGGAGGCAAAGTAATTATTGAAGATTACAATTTCGATTTCACCATTTTACGCGACACCTATCCGGCTCAGGACTATGACGTATACATCATCTATGGCGATGAGCCTTATTATGGCGATAAAGTGGCAACAAGCTACGATGGCTATTTCGAATTCTCATATTTACGCGAAGGAAGCTATACTATCTTTGCCTATTCAAAGGATAAAAGTTTCGATTACAATACAACATCAGAGCTGGTTGCAATAAAAAGAGAAGTAACAATATCATCGAAAAAACAAGAAGTTATTGTTGATGACATTGTGGTTATTAAGTAAGAATCATGGTGAAAAAACTGTTTCTTACAATATTAACCCTGTTCCTCTTGTATCATAGTACAAAAGCTCAATATGAGGATTTTGAAACTTGGTACAATCTGACAATTAAAGGTGAAATCAATAAAAAATGGACTTATAGTCTGGAGCCTGAACTTCGTTTTTTTGAGAATGCTGGTCAGTTGAGTAATTGGCAAACCGAATTTAGCTTGTCGTATGATTTGCCCAAGAAGTTTGATGTGGGAGGCATATACCGTTATGCAGTAAATTATGAAAAGCAAAATTATAATAGGCGCATTCATCGATTTGCCATTTTTGTAAAGTACCAGCTTAAAACAGGTCATTTTAAATGGCGTTATCGTGGGCAATTGCAAAATGAATGGGTAAATTATAACACATCGGCTGATGGCCAGATTAATTACATGGGGCATCGTCATAAATTTGCGCTTAAATACGATGATAAGGATTGGTATTTTGAACCATCAATGGGAATTGAATATTATTTCAGCCTGATGCCGGCAAAAGATGTTGGAGAATGGAAACAGCGCTATTATGTTACCGTAGAGAAAAAGATTAACAAACGAACAAGTGCCAAAGTATCGTATCGCCGCCAAAGTGACTTTAATGTGGCAGAACCTGATTTAGTTAATGTATTATTTGTAGGAATTGAGTACAAACCGAAATTCCTGAAGCACAAAAAGAAAAATAAAAAATAGAACAAAATAAATATGACAGAAGCATTATCATTAGAAAAAATGGACATCGTAACTGTACTTAAACGGTTTTCACCCATTTCCTTGGATGATATGAACGGCGTAAGTTTAATGAATCGGATTGACACGAAATTCATTGCTCCTGCTGGTCTGTTGCCTGTTATATTGGAACAAATGTCGACGCATTATAAAATTCTTGAGATTGAAAGCGACAGATTATTCGAATACAAAACGGAATACTACGACACCAAGGAATTTGGCATGTACGAGGCACATCAAAATGGTAAACTGAATCGATTTAAAGTTCGAAAAAGAGAATACGTAGCCTCAGGTCAACACTTTCTTGAAGTGAAGTTTAAAAACAATAAACGTCGTACAATCAAGAAACGCATTGAGAAAGAAGAAGCAAACTCAATCAACGAAATGGAGATGAGCTTCATTGAAGAAAATAGTCCCTATAAAACAGATGAACTGGAACTGAAGCTCTCAAACCAATTCAATCGCGTAACACTCGTTGGTGAAACAGAACGTTTAACCATTGATTTTAAGCTATCGTTTTTTGATAACACCGGAAACAAAGTGAATTACCCCGAGGCAGTCATTATTGAATTAAAACAAGAACACTTTTCGGCATCCTCATTTGGCATGCAAATACTCCGGAAGCATAAAATACAGCCCGAATCGTGCAGCAAATATTGCCTTGGTGCAGCGTCGTTGAATTCGCACATAAAATCGAATCGCCTCAAAAAGAAATTTGGGATGATTCAAAAATTTAAACAATTAAATAAATAGTAATTCATATATGGATATTTATCTACTAAACACCAGTTTAGTCAACTGGACAGATCTACTTCAATTATTCCTTCGATTTTCATTTAACCTATTTGTAACACTTGTTTTGGTTCGATTACTTTATTACCAAACAGCCAAACGCAAGGACTATTTATTCACCTTCATCCTTATAAGTACAATCGTTTTTTTACTTTGTTTCTTGCTCGAAAGTGTTAAACTACAATTGGGATTTGCCCTTGGCCTATTCGCCATCTTCGGTATTATTCGTTACCGTACAACTCAAATTCCTATTAAGGAAATGACCTACCTTTTTATTACAATTGGTATTTCGGTAATTAATGCATTAAGTAGTAATCATGTTAGCTATGCTGAAATAGCTTTAACAAACTTCTTTGTTATAGCGATAACCTTTGCACTTGAACGTGTTTGGTTGCTCGAACACGAATCAAGCAAATTGGTTATCTACGAGAGAATTGAACTGATTAAGCTGGGAAAGAAACACGAATTGCTCGACGACCTGCGCGAACGCACTGGCCTACCTATTCATCGATACGAACTAGGCAAGATGAACTTTTTGAGAGACACAGCCCAGGTTATCGTTTATTACTACACCGACGAAATGTATAACGTTGAATCATCGGACATGAGTGATGATGATGACTAGATAGTTTCGATTATTATGGAACGATTCTTTAATTACAGTTTAAAATAAAGAACCGTTCCGTAAATATTACTTTGCTAAAGCAAGACAATCAATTACTTTAATTGACAGCTCTTCAAAAGCCTGATGTGTTTTTTTATTTGTAGAATGATAAACACTCAAACCTTTATCACTCATCTCTTCAATATCCATTACCAATGGAATTTGTCCGAGAAGAGGCACTCCAAATTCTTTGGCTAACTCTTGTCCTCCCCCTTCTCCAAAGATGAAATACTTTTCATCTGGATGTTTAGCAGGTGTAAACCACGACATGTTTTCGATAATGCCAAGTATGGGTATCTGAATGCTTGAATGATCAAACATGGCCAGTGCTTTACGGCCATCAGCTACAGCCAATTGCTGAGGTGTGATTACCACTAAAGCCTGAGCTTGCTTAATATCCTGTGATAGCGTAATACAAATATCACCTGTCCCTGGTGGCATATCAATTACAAGTGTATCTAATTCGCCCCAAAGAGTATCGCTAATAATCTTCTTTAAGGTATTTGATGCCATTGGTCCGCGCCAAATCATTGCATCTTCTTTATTGGTCAACAAGCCAATGGACATAATCTTAACCCCATATTTTTCTATAGGTTTAATGTAATTCTTACCATTTTCTTGAATAATTTCCGGCTTTTGATCAGCAATACCAAACTGAATAGGGCTTGATGGCCCATATATATCGGCATCCAAAAGACCTGTTCTTAAACCTTCGCGCGACAAACTTACTGCAAGATTAGCCGCAATAGTTGATTTTCCCACTCCTCCTTTACCAGATGCCACCAGAATAATATTCTTGACATTAGGTAAAAACTTTTCTTCTTTTATTGGAGTAACCATTTTAAAATCTGACATACTCACTTTCTTGTTTATTTAGTTTGAATACTTTATCTGTATTTATCAGAGCTTTCCATATCGATCGAATTATTTCAGCTTCACTTGATTTCGGGGCATATTCAATGATGTTCTTCTGTTCAATCATTGCATGCCTGAAAAGCATGCTAAATGGCACTTCGCCAAGTACTGGAATGGCTAATTTCTCTAATTCATCTTTGATTACTAATTCCAATTCCTGATGAATGCCAGCTTTATTGATAATGGCCGATACAGACACTTTAAAATTCTTTATCAAATTGATTAAACGACTGGCATCGTGCCACCCACTTTGACTTGGCTCGATAACTAAAAGCACTTGTTTTGCACCTGTTATCGAAGCAATCACAGGGCATCCTATTCCGGGTGGTCCGTCACTGATGATATATTGAGCTGAAGTTTCAATGGCTTTTTCCTTTGCTTTCTTGCGGATAAAAGAAACTAATTTGCCTGAATTTTCTTCTCCAACACCCATCTGCGCATGAATAAAAGGACCAAATCGAGTTTCGGATTCAAACCATGTATTACCACTATTTTTGGTACTTACTATTGCTTGCTGAGGGCAAATACGCTCACAAAGACGACACCCTTCACACGCAAAAGGATCAATCGCAAGCCGACCATCTTTATTTTCGATAATCGCATTAAAACGACATTGTGTTACACATTGGCCACACTGGATGCAATTAGTTGATTCAATAGTACATTTCCATCCACTAATAAAAGCATCTTGTTGCTTTACTTCAGGCTGCATAATTAAAAACAAATCGGCAGCATCTACATCGCTATCGCAAATCACGACAGATTCAGCCAACGAGGAAAATGCAGCTGTAATAGTGGTTTTACCCGTTCCTCCTTTCCCGCTTAATATGGTTATCTCATGCATATATCTGCACTTTACTATTAATCTGTGTTAGTATTTGTTCATATACTTTTTGTATATCTTCAGAAATATTCTGTAGTATTTTTCCTTGCGCATACAGGTAGGCATAATTCGTTGAGAAAGGAATTTTACCAATTACCTCAATATTACTTTTCAGAAGGTATTCCTCCATCTCAGGAAACTGATCATCTGCTTTGTTTATTACTACACCAAAAGGTTGTTTTATCTCGTGAAGCAACTCTATCATAAGTTTTAGATCATGTAAGCCAAAAGGACTTGGCTCTGTAACCAAAATTGTATAGTCTGTTTGACTAAGCGTGGCAACAACCGGGCAACTGGTTCCTGGAGGAGCATCCAATAACTGAATATCAGCTTTTAACAACGAACTGTTCACAAGGTCTTTTATAACCATTGTTTGCATAGGTGAACCAATTACCAGGCGCCCCTCCAACAATGGAGGTTGACAACTGTTGTTAAATGGCTGAATTTCACCAATTAAATGTGCTTTTTCCTCAATGGCATTTTCAGGACAAATATATGCGCAAGCACCGCATGAATGACACAATGCTGGGTTTACATCAGCATAATGTTTAGAAGCAATAATGACGATGGCATTAAACTCGCAATATTCAACACATTTCCTACAATAAGTACACTTAACGTGATCAATTGTAGGGATTAGCTGATTAACATCAATTACTTCTTGTACTTGATAGTTTGGAAAGAATATAGCATCGTTTGGCTCCTCAACATCACAATCTACCAATTGCACTGATTGAGTAATGTTTTCTTTTATAAAATGAAACAAATTAACCGAAACAGTGGTCTTGCCTGTTCCTCCTTTACCACTTGCAATTGCTATTTTTATTGACATCAAACTAAATTAATTGCCTGAGCATTATGATTAATGAAATTAACAATACTTCAACAATGACATTTTAACAAGCGTTAAGCATAATCGCATTAAAGTATTAATTGTGATACGCTTCAATCACCTTATCAACATCCGACATATGAAAACCATATTGCTTTCGTAACCGGCCCAATTTTGCTGCATGGTCAATTCCATCCGGAAGCTCAAGCTCTTTTTTGAAGAAACTCAGTGGTACATTATAGGTTTCAGCTACTTCTTGTAAAGTCATTCTACCATTAATCTCATGAGATTGATAGCGATGATCGGAATCTTTGTGCGAAGCATGTTTGGTAACTTGAGAAGTATTTACGTTTACGACATCACTTACAACTATGGTTTCGTTAGTTGCTTCATGTGTTTTTACAGCGGTTTCACTATTGACCTTTAAATGCTGACTATGTTTAAATTCACTTCCAAGTGTAGGGCTTACAAAAAAGGGGAATGAAATGAAAAGTGCTGATAGAGTTATAAATAGAGCCGTATAAACAATTTTAATCGATGATGATTTTATCAATCGCTTTGTAACATTCGTGACAAAGGACCAATGTAATGCGATATGAAACACTAATAAAGCTATCAACACCATACTTATAATGAAATGTATCTGCCCCCATTGATGACGATCCATATTAAGCCAAAGCATGTTATGGTTTGAACCGAACTCAGCCCATTTGCTTCGGCCAGGTGGAAGTGTGTACTTGATTAATATGCCTATCCCGGTAATGGCACATAGGCACAAAAGCAGGAGGGCATCAATAAAGTAATTGATGGTTGATTTCTTCATGATCTGAATGTTTTAATTTAAAAGCAGGCAATGAAAATCATCACCTGCTTTTCACTCATCTTTGGTGTTTTAAATCTGCGAAACCATTACAAGTCTCCAGATCTAAATCTAAAACGAGAGCCAGCATTGTTGCCAACTCCTCTTCGTCCTCGTCCCATGCCTCTTTCCATTCCAGGTTGATCAGCATTTTTTTTGTCGTTTGAACGACATTTTCCCTTACTTCGTCCGGTATCAGGACCTTGCCCTGATGGACCGGTTCCATCAAATCGTGGCATAATTTTTAATTATTTAGAAATCTTGGCAATGATCGACTCAATGGTACTGTCACTTTCATCAAGCATCACCATTTGAATTTCAAATTTATTTAATAGTTGTTTTGCTTTTGGTCCAAAATCGCCGGAGATAACACGCTTAACTCCTAATTCAATCATTTTCTCTGCCGATTTGGTTCCCGCACCTCCTTGGACATTTACAATATCATTAGAAACAAACTTGCTTGTTTTATCTTGGGTATTGTAGACACAAAAATAAGCGGCACGTCCGAAACGAAGATCGAATTTGTCCGTTAACTTATCTCCTGCTGATGTAATTACTATTTCCATTTTAATTTTCTTGAATTTATTTTTCCTGTATTCGTTCAATCACTTCTGATTGACAGATAGGGCATGCATTTTCGGTACTATTAGGGAGGTTAAAACGTGCATGACATTTATTACACACGAACCAATCATTATCGAGGTGAGCATTTCCATAGACAGCTTTTATTTCGCTTGTTTCAACCAATGCTTTTGCAATTTTGCGTCGAGCACTTTCATATATACGAGCAAAAGTAGCACGTGACACACCCATTAATTTACTGGCTTCAGCATGATTCATTAAATCATAATCAGCCAGCTTTATAGCTTCGTACTCTTCGTAATTAAGATCAATTGCAGTTTTATTCTCAACATGGCCGTAAGGTTTAAAACCTTTAAAGCCGGGAGGAGCTACAATTCTTCTTAAACGTCTTCTTCTTGGCATATCTTAATAATTATTGTTCAAATATAGTGAGAATATTCTCATTAATCGCAACTTAAATGAGAATATTCTCATTTAATAATACTAGGTAATAACATAACTGACTGAATAAGTGCGCAAACATCACTTCTTAATACTTCCATTAAGCACATTAACAATCAAAGAGAAGGGAATGTGAATTCTATTAAAGAAATCAATCTTACATACTAGCATGAAAACAAAAAGCCTTCATTGAAAGCTTAATCATACTTTTTTTCAAAAAATCTATTTTATTTTTATGGAATAATTACAAACGTTGCATCTTACCTGTAAACGATTTTGTAATAAGCCTAAACCGGACTCAATGAATTTAATATCTCGACTAGTATATCTTACGATCATTCTTTTTGCATTTCAAGCCAATTCACAAGCTCAAGAACTAATTAACAGTCGCCGAACAAGCCATCACAGATACATTTACTCCATTAATCAGGAGCAAGCTAAAGAAATTCACACTAAAGGACTTGAAAGCGTTAACCAATCTTACTTTCATAATCTTGTTGATAGTATTACTCTTGATTCTGCCTTTGTTAAGAAACTACCTCAAGGCGATTATCTATCTGTTTGGGCCGATGATAGCAACCTACATTATCAGTTCAGATCGTATAGCGACATCGATCTCATCCTACATAATAACTATGCCGATTTATCTTTTAGTCTTCGTAATAAAGAAGGCGAACTTATTACGAATGCGGATGTTCGTTTTCAAAATCGACGAATCTCATTTGATAAAAAGACACAATGTTACTTTCTACCTAAAAAACAAATTAAAGGATTGATTGAAGTCGAACATCAGGGCTTTACTTCTTTTTTCTACATCGACAATATAGCTGGGAAAGTAAGTCTTACAAGAAAAATACTTTACTCCTTTCCACTTAAATACATTACCGTACCAGTTAAGTTGATTTTATTGTTGCCATATGATATATATCGTAGTATTCGATACCATGGTATATACGGACTTCCCTACTATATCTCGAAACCATTTAAAGACATTTACCATTCAATAGATAATGGATATCCCCAAGGTTTTGTGGATAAGTTGGCTAATCGATTCGACAGAGAACGCAAGTGGGATTACGGCTATACCGTTTATAGCAAACCAAAATATCGCCCAAGTGACAGTGTGAAAGTGAAAACCTATATCGCGAACAAAAAAGGGAAACCATATAATAAGCCATTAAACGTATACTATCACGACAAAACCTATAAACTCCTTGGCCAAGCCATTCATTCTAACAAAGGTAATTACCATTATTCTTTTGCGATACATGATTCGCTTAATTTAAAATTAGATACTCGTGTACAAATCTATTTTGGGCCAAATCCATGGACGCACCTTTCCAGCTCATCATTCTACTATGAGGATTATGAATTAAAAGGCATTAAATACAGTTTTCGATGTGAAGGAAATGATCATTTCCCCGGGGATACCATACAACTATTTGCAAAAGGCGAAGACATGAACGGCTATGTTATTCCTGATGGGAAAGTACAGATTATTGTAAAGCCAGGCAATCAACAGAGCCAATATCAAAAACGATTAACGCATCTACCAGACACGGCATGGAATAAAACCATTTCGCTTGAAGGTAAAGGCGAAACCACCATTAATATTCCTGATACAATATTCAAGGCAATTAACTCTAATTATAACATTGAAGCCATTTTTACTAATGCCTCAAATGAAAGAACAGTGAAACGAGCTAGTTTCAACTATTGGTACAAAAAGGAAGAACTTCGCACTCAGAAACTAAGCGATTCAATAAAAATAGAATACCTCAACCTGAATCAATCTCAAAGTCGAAGCGCCTATATCGAACAGAAAGACATTAATAACAATGTACTTAAGGCACATTGGGTTGAATTGCCATACCAACAAAAAATACATGCTCGAATTAGTCACTACACCATTACTTCGCAGGATTTGCAACAGGATTTCTACTTGAAAGATCACCTGCCTAACTTGGGTTTTAACATCAACAGAAATCACGAAACAATTGAAATCACTTCGATTAACCCTGATCAGATTCCATTTAAATATCACCTTTACAAAAAGAGTCGTAAACTGGCAAGACAACAATCGACTAATCTAGATACCACAATAACGGCAAAGAATAAGGCGAACTATTTTTTATCGGTTCAATACGAATGGGCAGGAGAATCACACTCCCTAAACTATACTATTCCCCTCCTCACGAAACAACTAAACCTTGAAGTGGAGCAAGTCAATCGTATTTACCCTGGCCAAAGTGTTGAATTTAAAATTAAAGCAACTGACTACAAAGGACAAGCTGTTAGCAATGTTGACCTAACAGCGATGGGACTTACCAAGAAATTTAAATACACGCCTCCATCAGTTCCTAACTTCGAAAAGAAAAAGAAGGAAAGAGCAATGCGAAACGACTATGTCAATAATGGCAATGCTTTATTTGGTGAATTAGGAAGCGACTCCTTGGATTACGACATTTGGAACAGCATTATGCAACTCGACACCATTGAGTTCTTTAAGTTTAGTCATCCTAAAAACGGACTATATCAAACGCAATGGAAAGCAAATAACGAACAAACACAACTAGCTCCATTCGTTTTCAAAAAAGGCGTATTACAACAAGCCCACATCATTTGGATAGACAATAGCATTGTTTATGCTTCTATTAGTAACAATAATCCACCATATAGCTTTAAATGTCAGGAAGGCTACCACAGCATCAGTATCAGAACAAAGGAATACGACATTGTACTTGACTCGATACTTGTTAAGGCAAACAAAAAGAACATTGTTTCAATTGACATTGAACACAATGTAAAAGCCAAGATCAAATACATGAAAAATGAGTTTTCATCCAACGAAAAACGCTTGTTACGAACGGCCTTTGTGCGTTTTAATCCCAAAGGTAGGCACCTGAGTTACACGCGCCAGTTCGACCAATACAACATTCTTAACTCAAACGGCAACTATGGCTACAGGGGATACATTACAGCCGGCCCATTTCATCAGTTGGGTAATCTAAACTACACCAGCGATCGTACCTGGACTTTCTCTTACGAACCTTATTATATGTACAGCATCAATGGTGATGCCCTTAAGATGAAAACGGATGAAGCCATTGTCAACATAACGAATAAATTATTGATCAATGATGCAAGCCTACCCCAACTCACAGATGAAACATGGACGCAACAAAAAATAAATGAATTAATAACACAAAGAAAAAATAAGTCAATCGCACAGAGTGTTTATTTCAGCAACCCATGGTCGACAAGCAAGGGGAATACAAGTCTAAGATTGGATTATAAACAACAGAAAAGAGAAGACATTTTACTCTATACTTTGCTTTTCAACGATGCATCAGAATCAGTACGTATTTACAATAATAATCAATCCATTTTCCATGACTTAGAACAAGGCAACTACCGTCTTATGATGGTGTATAGCAACCACCACTGTTATGAAGTAAAGAATATTGAACTAAAAAAAGGTGGCCGCCATTTTCTACAGGTAAGGGAACCTAAATTCTTATCGACCAACATCGATTTGAAATACCTTACTCAGCTCATCTCGCAAAAAAGAATTATTGCTAAAAAAGGTCATAACACCGAACACAAAATCAAAAAAAGCATAATTAATAACCTAAGTCAAAATACACGGTTTGAGCAAGAAATAAGTGGCTACATATATGATGATGCAGACGGCCTGCCAATACCCGGTGCAAACGTTTTTCTAAAAGGAACAAGTCATGGCACTATAAGCAATATAGATGGCTATTACAAACTCAAGGTACCAGCAGGTACTCCTGAAATATGTTTCAGTTTTATTGGATATAAGTCTATCAATATGAATGTCGGCATGGGCAATCACAGCGACATTAGACTTAATGCTGATGAATGCAACGTAGATGAAGTGGTGGTTGTTGGCTATGGCACCTCGAAGAAGTACTCGCTTACAGGCAGTGTAACTACAGTTCAAAGTGCGTTACAAGGACAAGTAGCGGGTATCAGTATAGTCAATTCAATGGGAGCACCTGGAGCTTCTCATCAAGTAAGAATTCGCGGATTATCAAGTATTGAAGCAGATAAACAACCATTATACATTATTGATGGCGTTCCCTACCAAGGTGATTTGAAAGATATAGATGCTAACAGCATTGCTGAGGTTCAAATTCTAAAAGAAACATCGGCGGCCGCCTTGTACGGAGCCAGAGCAGCCAATGGTGCTGTTATACTTACTTTAAAAGACAATACCGTTATCCCATTTAAGCGCGTAACCATTGAAAAAAGCATACCTCTTCTGTTGCCAACAAATAATAAAGGTTTACGAACAAACTTTAAAGACGAGGCTTATTGGCAACCGGCTTTATTAAGCGATAAAAATGGAGAAGCAAGTTTTAAGGTTACTTTCCCCGATGATATTACTTCTTGGGATACACACTTATTAGCAATGTCGCCAAATGGCTTAAGTGCCAAATGGTCTGGTAATATTAAAGCTTTCTTACCTCTATCAGCGAATCTCGTTGTACCACGTTTTGCTGTCGAGGGAGATAGCATAAACATTATTGGCAAAACCATTAACTATCTGGGTGATTCTATAAAAACTAAACATCGTTTTTACCAAGAAGATAGCTTGATGTCAGAAACAAAAAGATGGACGAAACAATTGGCTATCGATACGATGTCAGTATCAATCCCTAAGGTAGATACGCTCAGCCTGAAATATGAATTAAGCACGGAAACATTTAAGGACGGTGAAAATCGCGACATCCCAATTATTCCTATTGGATCAATCGATAATATTGGTGAGTTTACAGTATTACAATCCGATACTAGCATCACTTGGAATGTTAACAATGGCCTTGATGCCGAACTTTACATCGAATCAAACCCTTTAAATATTCTGTATCGTGAAACTAAGCGGCTACGTCATTATGCTTATTTATGTAACGAGCAGAAGGCATCAAAACTAATTGGTTTATTAGCTGAAAAACAAATATGTGATGCTCTGGATAAGAAGTTCAAGTATGAGAAGGATATTAAATCTCTTATAAAGAAACTTAACAAAAGTAAGAATTCTGAAGACCTTTGGGGATGGTGGTCAGGCAATACAACTTCTTACTGGGTGAGCCACCATGTTATTAAAGCCTTGTCACTGGCTAAAGTTCAGGGCTATGATATTACAATGGACGAACAAACATTAGCTCGACATTTAGTTAGTCGATTGCAATCGACCTATTCATTACACAATAAAGTGGAATTACTAAACACTCTTATTCAGGTAGATTCAATAAGCAATTACACTTCGCACACAGATGACTTAGTTCAAAAATGCCACACATTTAATGATTCAATACTGGTTTATTCCTTACGTCAGAAAATGGGTTATAAGGATGATATCACAGCTCTGGTTAATAAACACAAAACTACTTTGTACGGAAGTGTTTATTGGGGTAATAAAGGCTACTGGCTTTTTTCGAACGACTTGATGCAGACCCTACAAATGTACCAACTTATAAAGCAGAGTGGCAGATACAGAGACATGCTTCCGAAGATTAGAAACTGGTTCTTTGAGCAAAGGGATAATTCGGGTTGGATTAATACGTATCAAGCTTCAAATATTATTAGAGGCTTACTACCAGAATTAATTAGTTTGAAAGATAAAAGTGAAAATAATAGCATCACCGTTTCTTGGGATGGAGGAAGTGAGAACATACAGGAGTTGCCATTTCAAAAGTCCATTGCAAATAGTGATTATATTACCATTACTAAAAAAGGAAAACAAACAGTCTTTGCAGGCTATCATCAAAAAGTATTTAATCCCAAGCCTGAGCCTAAAACCGATTACTTTGTTCTTAACACCGCTTGGCAGCATAACAGTGAAAGTGTAAAACAATTAGAAGCAGGCAAGAAGTATCAACTAGAGGTAAGTATTGAGGTTAAAAACAAAAGCGATTACTTAATGCTAGAAATTCCGATCCCTGCAGGCTGTTCATATGCTAACAAAAAAAGCCATGCTCATAATGAAGCTCATCGGGAGTATTACAAGGAAAAGGTAAATATCTATTTCCGATCGTTGGAGCCAGGTACTTATATTAAAACCATTGAATTAGTGCCTCGCTTTAATGGTAAGTTTAATATTAATCCGGCTAAAATAGAGCAAATGTATTTCCCTGTATTTTATGGAAGAAATGGAATGAAACAAGTAGTGGTTGAGTGAGTAATCTAGGAGCGGCTCTTTTACCCCTAAATCCCCTAAAAGGGACTATAGCCTCCCTTTTAGGGGAGGTTGGAGGGGTAAGGCCAATCATCAGAGTTCTCTTTTCTTAAGATTCAACTCTCTACTCCTCTATCCGAATATCGTCATTAGCTGTGTTATAAACTGCTGCTTCGTCGAAGGAAGTCATACGGTTAATCATGGCTACGGCACCTTGCATTACTGAATAAGCTACGGCGGCACCTGTTCCTTCTCCCAGGCGGAACCCCAGATCTAAGATAGGCTCACCTTGCATGTGGCTAACCATTTTTTGATGCCCTTGCTCCTTTGATTGATGTGAGAAGAATGCGTAATCCACCACCTTTGGGTTAATGGCATGGGCAGCCAATAGAGCGGAAGTGGTAATAAAGCCATCCGTGATGATCGCCATGCGACGCGATGCGGCCTCTAACATTCCGCCTGCAATCGTTGCAATTTCGAAACCGCCAAAACGTGCCAGGTTTTCAATGGCATTGTCAGAAACCCCGTGTTTAGAGATGGCTTGCTCTAACACATCGGCTTTGTGGTTCACACCATCGGGACTTAAGCCCGAACCAGGTCCCACGCAGGTGCGAATATCCATACCCGTATAAACGGACAATAAAGCCGAAGCGGGTGATGTGTTACCAATTCCCATTTCTCCAAAACCAACTACGTTTGTTCCTTCGATATGAAGTTTAGCCACAATATCGCGTCCGTTCTGAATGGCTTGTTGGCATTCATCCATTGTCATGGCTGGCTCGCGCAGGAAATTGCGTGAGCCTTTACGCACCTTGGCATCGATCAACTTAGGGTGTGCTTTGAAATCGAACTTAACGCCAGCATCTACTACTCTTAGATCAAAACCATAAACTTGCGAAAATAAGCCTATTCCCCCTCCTCCATCCAGGAAATTTAAACATTGCTGCCAGGTTATTTCTATGGGACAAGGACTCACACCTTCTTCACAGATATCATGATCAGAAGCAACAGTCAACATGACTGGTTTTAATAACTGTGGTTCAAGCGTACCTTGTATCAACCCAAGTTGCAAAGCAATCTCCTCCATTTGCCCCAAGGAACCAATTGGTTTTGCTTTCTGATCAATTTTATTTTGTATATCTTCCTTTAGTTCTAAATGTAAATCAGGGATGATCAACTTGTCCATTTTTATCGAAGGTTATTTTTAATAATACAATGCATACTTCAAGGCCAAAGCCAGTACTATAGCAACAAAACATACGGCATGATTTACGCGAGCACTTACGCTATAATCCTGCATCGTAATGGCACGATTATTTATACCAATATGTGGTTTATCCACTCTTTTACCATGGTAAATATTTGAACCACCAAATTGCACACTTAAGATGCCAGCCAAGGCCGATTCAGGATAACCAGCATTAGGGCTGCTGTGTTTGTTACCAAACTTTAGCATAAACCGAAAAGCTCGTAACGAGCCAGTCACCATCACCATCAACAAACCAGTAAGGCGAGCTGGGATATAATTAGCCACATCATCGAGGCGTGCCGCAAAACGCCCATAATACAGGTAACGCTCACTCTTGTAGCCTATCATCGAATCCAGAGTATTTACCATTTTATAGGCCATCATGGCGGGTATGCCTCCAATGGCAAACCAAAACACAGGTGCCACAACACCATCACTTAGGTTCTCGGCCATGGTTTCCAACACCGCTGTTCGTATCTGTTGAGCGCTCAACTGCGATGTATCGCGGCCTACAATGCGAGACAGTTGCTTACGTCCTGCTTCCAAGCCCTCTTCTTCCAACTTCTCAAACACCATTTGTCCCTCTTTGATCAAGGTACGATTTGCCAATCCATAAAAAAAGAATAGCCCAATGAAGAGGTAGGATAATAGCTCATCGACTAGTGAGAGCAAATATTGGGCTGTCATAAAAAAGACTAGTACAGCTGTCACCAATATTACAGTGACTAAGAGCCCTTTTAGAAAACGCTTTCCCCCTTTGTTGAATCGTTTTTCGAACCAAGAAATACTTCGTCCGAAATAAACAATGGGATGGGGCAAATAAGGCGGATCTCCAAGTATTAAATCGAGAACATACGCTACAAAAACAACGAGTAATTCAATTTGAAAAGTCATTAGCAAGAAACGGCTTGTAGTTTTTTCACGCTCATCTTAAGCGCATCAATCAATAAAGTATTACGTTTAGTGCCGAGCGAAGCAACACGAATATGGTTCTTACTCAAAGTTCGGAAGTTTGCTGCATCACGAATTAGCAGATGGTACTTCTCTAACAAATGTGCCTTTAAGACACTTGATTCTATTGGTGTTTTCACCAAGAAATAACCAGTATGCGAAGGTGTTACTTCAAAACCCAATGCCTTTAATTCGTTGGCTAAGGCCCTTGCCTCGGAATGATACTGCAAACGCAGTGTGTCGGTAATTCGTGGATTTGAAATGGTGTACTTACCCGCTGCCACCGCCAAAGCATTCACACTCCAGGGCGATTTAATGGCTGACAAGCGCTTATACAATTGGGTACTGCATAGTAGGTATCCCAATCGCAAGCCAGGCAAGCAACTGTTCTTGGTCATTGATTTTAAGATCACCAGATTATCCATGAGTTGCAAGGAAGATATCAATGACTCATCCTCCAGGCAAAAATCCATGTAAGCTTCGTCGATCACGAAAAGCGTTTGAGGGTTATTCTTAATCAACTTTCTTAAGGGCTCTGCTTTTATCAATTGTCCTGATGGATTGTTAGGATTGCACAACCAAAAGATATCACTCTCAGTATTTAAACCGGCATTGATGAAATTCTCGCCGCAAAAACTAATGCTGTGATTATTTATTTCGCAAGCGTGCTCGTATTCCGAAAAAGTTGGCGAAATAATACGGCTCTTTTTCCCAGCATATAATTGGGCCAACAGAAAGATGGACTCAATGGTTCCGTTACAAACCAATACTTGATTACTATGCAAACCATAGCTCTCGGCAATGAGGCCGGCCAACGATTCGGCTTTTACTTCAGGGTAATGACCAATAGTGTTTAACTGTTCTTGCAAAACACTTAATAATTGAGGATCGGGTCCTAAATTCCAGGTATTTGTACTGAAGTCGGCTATTACCTCCTGCTCAAACTGGTAGCCATCATCGCCATGTTCAAAACGGTTTATCATTTCTTCTCCTCCCCATGCATAGTACGATACATGTAATCTATATCGAGGTTAGCCCGAAGATGATCAGCCAATTTATCGTATTCTTTATCTTTAAACTCTTTGTAAGACATGCCACTCTCTGTCGCATTGGCATAAGGTTCGAGCAGTTGATTAATCACTACCTGGTTATCTAGTATGCCGTGCATATAAGAGCCCCAGCAACGTTCGCTCTTGTAAACACCTTCTTGCGATCCATCATCGAGTGTTAATAAGAAAGGAGCTTCATCGAGTACCTTAGTCTGCCCCATGTGAATTTCGTAGCCCTCGCACCAATCTTGTTTATCCAGAAACTGAAAACGTGTTTGAACGGTTTGCTTCTCGTCAGTAATGGTGGTTTCGACTGGCAAAAGATCCAGTCCATTGAGTTGCTTAATGCTTCCTTCAATGCCTTCGGGATCGTTAATGCTTTTGCCCAGCATCTGATAACCTCCGCAGATACCAATCACTGTTTTACCATTGGCATGCATGCTTTTTATTAGCTTGTCCAGACCTTTTGTTTGCAGTCCTTTCAGGTCTTTCAATGTGCTTTTTGAACCGGGAAGGATAACGATGTCGGCTTTCTGAATTTCAGACGACTGATCGGAATAAAACAAGTTTACTCTGCCATCGTGTTGAAGCGCATCAAAATCGGTGAAATTCGACATCTGATTAAGTAGAACAACTGCCACATTCACCTTACCGGCCATGGCAGTTCGTTTCTTTTGCTCCAGCACCACTGAGTCTTCTTCTTCTACATATATATCGCGAAAGTAAGGAACAACCCCTACCACGGGAACACCCGTTAAATCTTCAATTATCTTTCTGCCATCATCAAACAAGGTAATATCCCCTCTGAACTTATTTATGATGATGCCTTTAATGTGTTTACGTTCTTCCTCGTCGAGCAGCATGATGGAACCGTACACACTGCCAATAACACCGCCCCTGTCGATATCCGACACCAAATACACATCGGCTCCGGTACGTATGGCCATGCGCATATTTACGATATCACGCTTCTTTAGGTTTAACTCCGATATTGAACCCGCACCTTCTAACACAATGGGCGAAAAGCGTTGACTTAAACGCTCAAAAGCAGCATAGGCCGCATCGAACAAGACATTGCTATCTTCGGAACGAAAATATTCGTAAGCCGAACGATTACCGATTGGTTTACCATTCAAAACTACTTGCGAAACCATTTCGCCAGTTGGCTTTAGTAAAACCGGATTCATGTCGGAATGACAAGGAATTCCACACGCTTCGGCCTGTGTGGCTTGTGCCCGGCCTATCTCCAAACCCTCGGGTGTAGCGTAACTATTAAGCGACATATTCTGCGCTTTATAGGGAGCTGGCGAGTAGCCATCTTGCTTGAGAATACGGCAGATACCGGCATTTATAACACTTTTACCTGCATCGGAGCAGGTTCCAACAATCATGATGGGTTTAAGCTGTTTCATGGTCGACACAAAAATTTGCGCAAAGATATACAAATAGCGTCTTGTTAAAGCTTCAAATCACTTTTTTCAACATTTGTATTTAACGTGAATCAGAAATAGCTTAACTAAACACGGAGACACGGAGATGTAGAGAAATACCTAGCCATACCCCTCTTATCCCCTAAAGGGGAGGTTCCCAATTGTTTATAAATAAAAGGGATAATTAACTAAATGACATTGCCTCCAAAGCTCTCTTTAAAAAGAGACTTAGTTACATATTCTTAAAAAATTTTATCTTTGGCTACATTAATCCCTATGAGTAAAAATCACACCTAATGGAACAAGACAAGCATAGCCCTGATCAAAATACAGAAGAGAAACAATCAACAACAATCGTCTGTAAAAACTGTGAAACGATTTTTGACGGTACGTATTGCCCACAATGCGGGCAGCATATAAAAGAGCTCGAACGTCCAATTCGTTTTATGTTTGTCGATTTCATGGGAACGGTGGTATCCTTTGATACACGACTAATAAAAACCTTAGTTGCCATTCTTTTTAAACCGGGCAAACTAACACAAGATTTTCTGGATGGAAAAAGAGCGCGTTACATGCCTCCTTTTCGATTTTACGTGTTCATTAGTTTTGTGATGTTTCTTCTTGTTTCAACCATTACGAACAGTTCGATCAAAGAAAATAATTTTACAGTATTTGGCGATGACAACGACAATGCCATGGTTAAAATTGACCGAGACTCTGCCCAAGTCATTAAGGATTCTGTAATGAATGTTGTTGATCATGAATTAAAGAATAACCTTGATTCAGCAGAGTATGCCACCTATAAGAAGAATAGCATGACTGTGGATTCGATTCCAGATAAAATGGATGATTTCATGCAAGGTATTGAGGATGCTGTTGAAGGTGATGATGACTCGAAGTATGCAGCCACCACCAAATTAATAAAAGAGCACCCCGAGTTATATATGAATAAACTCTTTCAATTCACCTCGTGGTCTTTATTTCTGTTTATGCCCCTCTTTGCCTTCTTTCTGTGGATATCATTCTTGCGCAGCAAAAAGCTTTACATTGGACATTTGATATTTGGTTTAAATATTCACTCTTACATATTTACTATTACATCATTGGTTATAGCTGTTGCACTTATTTTTCCAAATCACGACACTACGTGGATGGGCTATTTATTCTGGACTTTACCAATCTACCAGGTGATAGGTGCTCGCCGCCTCTACAAACGCAAGTGGGTTTCTACCTTCTTTAAAATGACACTCGTTTGGTTTATGTATGGTTTTGTTTGGCTAATTGGTTTAGTAACACTTCTTGTATTTTCTTTTATTGGGATGTAACATATTTAAGTGAATTAGTCTTAAATCGCCATCGAACAAAGAACTTCAGTTTAACGAATACTAATGAAAAGAATTCTAATAGTATTAGTTCTATTAATATGCACAATTGCACACACATCAAAAGCCTGTGATTGTGGATACTTAGGCAGCTTTGTTTATTCAAGTCAAGCAGCTGACATAGTCGTATATGGAAAGATTATTGAATATGACTCAATGGTTACTCGTAGTTTACATGAGAATCCATATTCAATGAAATTCTTAATCATTGAAAAGCTACGAGGTATTGAAGAACATGATACAATTATAGTTTGGGGCGATAATGGGTTTGAATGCAGGCCATATATTGAGCATTTTAAACCAAATACAGAATGGATTTTAGCGTTGAATAGACTTGACTATACAGGGCGTAATAATTATGAAATATCTATATGCGGGGAATTCTATGTTCCTGTAAAGGAAAGAAAAGTACAGGGCCAAATATTTGGATGGTACGATAAGAATGAATCAAAAACATACAACTACGAATTCATAAAGAATCTCATACAAAATCCTTTACACTATCCCCTTCAAAGACCCTCGAAAAGATTAAAAGAAAGTAGAAGTAAAATTGGACTTGAATACATGACGTATTGTGATTTTCTGCCCGAAAGTTCTCTTGATATCTACACTATAAATAAAATTATTAACGAGGAGCTTGTACTACCTCTAGATTTTATGAGTATAGGTGATTCATATCTGATAAACGCAAGGGTCATTATTGATATTAATGGAGAATTCTATTTCAATGGCACCTATGCTAATTACTATAAACCATCGATAGAACACACAATGATCGAGAATCAATTAGATAAGATACTAAGAAATATAGGCAAGTGGAAATATGGCTTGGAAGCAGGAAAACCTGTTACAGCGGAGCTAATAATCCCCATACTATTGAAAAAATAAAACATAATATATTTCAAGATATATTAACGCATCACAACTCAAACTATCGCTAGAATCTAGCAAACTAAAGTTTAAGAGAATGCTTCCTAATTTAATTTTAGCATTTGCCTATAT
Source organism: Carboxylicivirga fragile (assembly GCA_025499625.1). Classification (GTDB taxonomy): domain Bacteria; phylum Bacteroidota; class Bacteroidia; order Bacteroidales; family Marinilabiliaceae; genus Carboxylicivirga; species Carboxylicivirga fragile. The sequence goes on from JAFMVD010000022.1 coordinate 32,524, forward strand.
TCTTAATATTCTTCACCTTTAAGCTTCAATTTACAAACAAACGCATTTTTTCCTCTCTTAAATAAAAAAAGAATAGTTCATCTAAATACATAAACATGCACACAACAAAAAACAAAGCATGGATTGTAGCAAGTATCTTAAGCATAGCCCTTATGTCGTTCAGCTTGCCATCTAATGCTCAGAGAAATAAAAAGAAAGCTTCTTCGGATACAGAAAGCTTTGAGCTTTCGAGTAAAATGTTGAATATGTATAAATTCAGGAGTATTGGGCCTGCTGCATATTCCGGCCGCATTTCTGATCTTGCTGTTAATCCCGAAAACACCTCTGAATATTATGTTGGCGTTGCTTCTGGTGGTCTTTGGAAAACAACAAATCATGGAACTACTTTTGAACCTATTTTTGATGACCAACCCGTATTTTCAATTGGTTGTTTAGCAATGGATCCGAATAATTCGAATGTGGTTTGGGTAGGTACAGGTGAAAATAATTCTCAACGCAATCTTGCCTATGGCGATGGTGTGTATAAAACTACAGATGGTGGTAAATCATTTACTAACATGGGATTAAAAACCAGTTCGCAAATTGGTAAAATTATGATTGACCCTAGAAACAGCAACGTTGTATACGTAGCTTCTCAAGGGCAAGCATGGGGCCCTGGTGGTGAACGGGGATTATATAAAACGATTGACGGTGGTCTTACATGGAATCGTATTCTTGAAATTGGAGAATATACCGGTGTATCAGATCTGGAAATGGATCCAACAAACCCCGATATATTATATGCTGCTTCTCATCAACGCGAGCGTCGGGTTTATTCAAAAATTGATGGTGGACCCGAATCAGCAATCTACAAATCAGTTGATGCAGGCGCTACATGGAAAAAGCTTAAAAAAGGACTTCCAGGCGGTGATGTTGGTCGAATTGGATTAGCGCTTTCTCCAGTAAATACTAACATTATTTATGCCGTTATAGAATTACCTGGTAACAAAGGTGGTGTTTATCGTTCGTGCGACATGGGAGAAAGCTGGGAGAAACGCAGCGACAAAGTGTCTGGCAGTCCACAATATTACAATGAGTTATATGCAGCTCCCTACGATGCTGATATGATAATACTAATGGATACACGTGCAGCTCGCTCTGTTGATGGCGGACTTACATGGGAGAACATTGAAGGACGAAATAAACATGTGGACAACCACGCCATTTGGATGAATCCTGATGATCCAAATCACTATATTATGGGTTGCGACGGAGGACTATATGAAACTTATGATGCTGCTCTTACATGGCAATTTGCTAGTAATCTGCCAATAACTCAATACTATCACGCCAGAACTGATAATGACTATCCTTTTTACAATGTTTATGGTGGGGCTCAAGATAATGGTTCATGGTTCGGCCCATCTCAAACACATCGTCGAAACATTGTAAATGGTGATTGGACTTATACTATCGGAGGCGATGGTTACTTGTCAATTCCTGATCCTAACAATCCTGATATTCAATATTGCGAATCGCAGTATTGTGGTATTAGACGATATGATAGAACAACAGGTAATAGCATTTCAATCAAACCTCAACCTACCATTGATGAGGAATACAACTGGAACTGGAACACACCATACTTACTAAGTGCGTTTAATTCAAAAACACTATACATCGGTGGTAATTATGTGCTAAAAAGTACCGATATGGGTGGTACCTGGAAGAAAATATCAGGGGACTTAACAAGGCAAATTGATCAAAACACCCTACCAATGATGGGTAAAATTTGGCCTCCTGAAGCGGTTGCAAAAAACATGTCAACATCTAAGTTTGGAAATATATTCGCATTATCCGAATCGCCACTAAAACAGGGTATGTTGTATGTTGGTACCGATGATGGATTAATCTGGATTACTGAGGATGACGGTACAAATTGGACCAAATATGATAAGTTCACAGGTGTTCCTGAGATGACCTTTGTGAATTACATAACTCCTTCGATGCATGATGAAAATGTGGTTTATGCCTGTTTCGATGGCCGTAAAAACAGCAGTGACTTTAAACCTTACTTATTAAAAAGTACGGACAAAGGTAAATCATGGACATCAATTGCATCTAATCTTCCGTCGGGTACAGTGTATTGTATTCAGGAAGATCATGTAAACCATAATTTATTATTTATTGGAACAGAATGGGGCGTATGGACAAGTATTGATGGTGGTGAAAAATGGGTGCAAATAAAAAATGGTATTCCACCGATTCAGGTAAAAGAACTAACGATTCAGAAAAGAGAAAACGATTTAGTTGTAGCAACTTTTGGACGTGGGTTTTATGTTTTGGATAATTATTCTGCACTACGGTCTTTAAGCGAAGAAGTTAACAACAAAGAGGCGCACCTGTTTGAAATTAACGATGCCTTACTTTATTTTCCATCAAGTAATTTAAATAACCAAGGTGATGTGCATTATAGGGTTCCTTATCCTGATCCTTCGGCCACCTTTGAGTATTATATTAAAAATGGATACAAAAGCCTAAAAGATAAACGAAAAGAGGCTCAGAAAGCAGCTGAAAAATCGGGAGGCACATTTAAATATGCTTCTGAGGAAGATTTATTAGCAGAAAGCCAAGAAGCAAAACCAGAATTAATTTTCACTATTTATGACGCAAATGGTAACATTATGCGAAAATTAACGACCGGACTAAAAAAAGGATATGCCAGCATTACTTGGGATTTTGCGTACTTAACAAGACGTGGGCCTAAAGTTCCTCCTGGGGAATACAAAGTGGCTATTGATAAAAACATTGCAGGAACATTTACGCGCTTAGTCGAACCAAAACCATTCAATGTGATTTCTATTCCTAACGCATTGGGTATGGCTAACTATGATGCTAATTTTGCTTTCTTAAAAGATGTAAGTGATTTAAATGCTCAAGTCACTTCTGCAAGAGGTAAAATTAAGGATATGAATACTCGATTGAAGAGTATGGAAACAATACTAGCCAATACAGCTGTTGAAGCAAGTGTTTTAACAAATAGAATTGATGCTTTGCAAGAAGAAATTAATGCTGTATCGAAAGTTATTATTGGTGGATTTGGAGCCAAAAATACGGTAGCTAGTCGAATTCGTTTTGCGCTATACACTACCTCATATGCGCAAGTTGATGTTACGGGCGCTCAAAAAGAACAGTATGAAATAGCACTAAAATCATACACTGAAAAAGAACAGGAATTAAATACTTTATTCAAAACAAAGCTCCCTGCTTTAGAAAAAGAATTTGAAGAAGCTGGTGGCATTTTATATAACAATCCAACTTCAAGAAGACGTTGGTAAGACGAATAGATTTACATATTAAGAAAGGTAGTCCGTAATTGGACTACCTTTTTTATTTGTCCACTCACATTTCCAATTACTAGAAGATAGTTTACGTATATTTGCTCTCTTATCAATTACATTCATCAACACAGGTCCACAATGGCTCAAAAAAAGAGAGTACATCCGAAAGTAAAAGCAAGCTTACATCCACGAAATAAACACCGTGAGCGTTACAATTTTAAAGAACTGATAGAAGCTTGTCCTGACTTAGCACCTTTTGTTTCGCTAAATCAATTTAAGGATGAATCCATTAACTTCTCTGACCCTAAAGCCGTTTTAATGCTAAATAAAGCCATCTTAAAACAAAGCTACGGAGTGGATCATTGGTCAATCCCAGATGGCTTCCTTTGCCCACCAGTACCTGGCCGAGCAGATTACATTCACAACATTGCCGATGTATTGGCCAGTCAAAATAGGGAAGTCATTCCATTGGGTAAGAATGTAAAATGTCTGGATGTGGGTGTGGGAGCCAATTGTATTTATCCCATAATTGGCACTAGAGAATATGGCTGGTCTTTTGTAGGATCCGATACCGAAGAAGCTGCCATTAATTCTGCCAGCGCAATTGTTGATAACAACGGCACCTTAAAAGACAAGATCGAACTTCGCTTACAAGCCAATACATACGATACTTTTAGAGGAGTGATTAAAGACAACGAGCGTTACGATGTTAGTGTCTGCAATCCTCCATTCCATGCCTCACTTAAGGAAGCTGAGAAGGCATCGCAAAGTAAAGTGAATAGTTTAAATAAGACCGAAGTCAAGGAAGTCGTTTTAAACTTTGGCGGAAACGGAAAAGAACTGTACTGCAATGGTGGCGAAGAACGTTTTGTAACTAATATGATTAAACAGAGTTCGGAATTCAGCGAAGCCTGCCTTTGGTTTACTACTTTGGTTTCGAAAGAAGGCAACCTAAGAACTTTCCGAAAAGCCCTTAAAGCGGTGGGCGCTGTGGAAGTAAAAGCCATTAAAATGAGTCAGGGAACAAAGATCAGTCGAATACTTGCATGGACTTTTCAAACCATTGACCAGCAACGAGACTGGGCGAAGAAGCATTGGGGTGAATAAATATTGTGCATATTCAGACATATCGAAAAAGAAAAAGGCTATGATGGATGATTCCAAGGTCTTAAAATTTCCAGGTCTTGAAATAAAAGATAACACACGAAGATGACCAGATTGGCGAGTTCCAAAATTTTTACAGATGAAAAAATTTAGAAACAGACTAATGATTTTTGCTTGCATTGTAATAGTTGGCCAATGTATGGTTGTTGACTATTCAGATTTAAGCTGGACAGAAAATGCAGGAAGTTATTTAGGTATCGTTTCAATGCTTTTGTTGATAGTGAGTATGGTATTGTCGAACCAACATGAAAAGAAAAATACGCATAAGTAGTAACAAACTTCATTCGTAATGAAGCGAAGTTGTCAATTTCGTTTAAGAGCTTTCAGACTATTTTGTTCAATCAAACAAATGTGGCTGTCTCAAAAGTCAAAAAAGAATCTTTGAAACTTATCAATTGTTACTAACTTCAATATTTGTTACCCCTAATTGGCTTTGCCGATCTTCGATTCCCCTGAAGGGGACTTAAGCCTCCACTTTAGGGGAGGTTAGGAGGGGTAGAAATAACGGTTAAGTTTTAATCTAATAGTTGTCTGGATTTTAAATTCTCTTTTGAGACAGCCTCATTGATTTTAAAAACATTTCAATACTCAAACTATCACTATTGTACAAGTTGGCAATCGTGTTTTGGATCGACGGCACAAAGGTAATATTCGCGGAAACCTAAGATTGCTTCACGTAGTTGGTCGATGCCAATCATAATATCTCCTTCAGAGTAATAATCACGAGAGTACATAACCATTTCAGTCCCTGGTTTAAATTTCACGATTGACATACCTGGAGCTTCGATTACGGCGCCGTTCACAATACCTGTCATGGTCCATGTAGCCATGTAAATGTCATCAACCAGCGTTTCGTCCTCTACAACAGTATATAAGTCGGTCGATCCGGCAAATAAACGAGCCAGAAATTCAGCCATAGTGTCGGGTGAATAGATATCAACAATAGGATCGTGGTATTCATAATCATCAGCCAGATAAGGGATGACGCTTGGCCAATTTTCCGCATCGAGTTGAACCAATAGTCGACCAACATCGAGTTGATGATTTAAGTTCCGGCTTTTCAAATGCATTTGATTGTTTGAATCACTCGAAGGTGGAGGAAGTGAACAAGGATAGTCAGGAACAACAGAACACTTGTATTGCTCTCTAAAGAAATACATTAACTGATCGAGACCGGGAATATTCGGATCTGGACTAGCAATTGTAGCCATTATATCGCCTTCTGAATAATAGTCGCGTTGGTAGTATACGTTTATTGAGTATGGTTCAAATTTAAAAATAGAGATGCCCTTGGCCTCGTAATAAATGCCGTTAAACGTACCTTTCATAACCCATGTGGCTGAATAGACATCGTCAATAAGGGTTTCTTCTTCCACTATTGTTTCAAGATCAGGAGATGAATTTTCGATAAGTTGATAAAGGAAACCTGTCATGTGCTCCTTTCCATAGATATCAACAACGGGATCGTGATATTCAATATCGTCTGTGTAGTATGGAAGGATTTCATCTATTCCACCTCCTGTCACTTCCAATAAGGCACGCCCCACTTTTATTCGCTCTTTTTTGAGTTTATCTTTCAGAGCTTTTGAGCCACCTCTTTTATCTAGGTATTCACACGATTGGGCTGCCAGAATAATTATCATTCCAGCAAGCATTGCTAATGCTTTGATATTTTTTCTCATATGCTTAAACTTTAAATGAATAACAAATGATAAAATTGAAGATTAATGCTTTTTGTAATTTAATCTAATTATAATCAAATGTAAAGTCTTGGCATATTAAGAATAACGCTTAATATTTTTCTGGGTAGAAATCATGCATATCATTATCGATACACATAAGGTGTTTACCAGCTAGCTTAACATTACTAATTAACAACTTGATAAAAGTATGGTCAGCGCCCTTTATATATACTTCGTATGTAGATATTATTGCTATAAAGAAAATCAAAATCCAGGATTGTGTCATGCATTGAACCCTTACACCAAAGCACCAAGTGTTTCCGGATCGTCACTCAGATACACTTGCTGATCGTCGCGCGAACTCATGTAAAGAACACGGCCATAATAATCGGGTAAATCAAGTTGACTCGCATCCGTCCATTTACCGGTACCTAATACAGCTATCTTCTCTCCTTTTTCAAGTATGCCCTCCCTGTAGCGAATGGTTTTGTTTAAGCCCAAAAAGTTTTCACTTTCCAAACCATGTCTGTTCAGGTAGGCCTCTAATTTTTCACTTGCATCATTTAAAAAACCGGAACGGTACTTGCGATCTTCCACTACATGGCTTTTCACTTTTGTACTGTGAACAAAAGCTGCTTCGTTTCCTTCGCGAATGACAAATTTGTTGGCCACCACCTCATCAACAATGGTTTTCCAATGCGAACTCTTGCCCGACGACACTTGCTGCTCAACACGAATATGATAATACGCACATTCTCTACCCGACAAGGGCGCTTTAAGTGCTTCTTCAACAAACTCAACCTTACCAACTAACTTGGCAAGTTCTCCATCTTTAAATGATGAAATACGCTTAAGTGGTGCTTTCTTTAATTTTCTTTTTATTATGGCTTTCTTATTATAAAAAACAGAGACCAAAACAATCAGCACAAATACAGCAACAAATATTACGGGGATAAATTCTTTCATTTCAAATGTTGGTTGTTTAAAAGTTAATTGAGAATGAAAATATAAAACATTAATCAATAGGCAAAAAAAATAGGATACTACTCTCCTGTGGTGTCCTTCGTGATGTAAGTTTTTTTAATAACTTTGCAAGCGATTACGGTAAACCTGATGCATCATATCAGGTTGCAAGGGAATCAGGTGAAAGTCCTGAACAGTACCCGCTGCTGTGTACCCGGTTCGATGTTATTATCGAATCATTTCAGAAAAGCACCACTGTTCGCTCAAGGCGAATGGGAAGGTTCTGGAGAAGGGAAAGTCAGAAGACCTGCCATAGTCAACAGTAATGTAGCTTTCGGGAGTAAAAGCAAAAGACAGACAAGCCATTTCACATATCTTATCTCTCTTCTTTCTCCCCTCCATTAGCTACCTTAATTATTAAATATGAAAGCTTGAATGATAAGCGCGGCTAAATATAAATGGATTGTAATAGCAACACTTGTGGCGTTGGTACTACTATCTTGCATTGCCTTGCTTTTGGGGCCTACTAATCTTGACTTTGCGGCTCTGTATGATAGTCTATCAGGAGATTCTGCCAACAGTCAAAGCAATGGTATTTGGCAGGTGATTACACAGATTCGCTTGCCACGTGTTGTTATGGCCATTCTTGCAGGCACAGCCTTATCGGCCTCGGGAAGTGCGTTTCAATCCATATTCCGAAACCCTATGTCCGACCCTTATGTACTGGGTATTTCATCAGGCGCTTCAGTCGGTGCCACCATAGCCATCGTACTTGGGATTCAGGGAGGATTATTGGGCATTCCTATCTTCGCATTTTTAGGCGCTTGTTCAGCTTTGATTGTGGTGTACTGGTTAGCTTTTAGCTTGAAACAATCTGAGCAAAATACGCTTCTATTGGCAGGTATTGCCATGAGTTTAATGTTGGGAGCCATCGTTTCCCTCTTATTGGTTATTCATCGCGACCAAATGGAGAGTATTATCTTCTGGACACTTGGTGGCTTTAATGCCATTAGTTGGCAGCAGATATGGATTGTAACTCCCGTTGTTATTTTCTCACTAATCATGCTCTTCAAATACGCCAAAGATCTTAATCTGCTGGCCATGGGTAACGAAACAGCCCATTCGCTCGGTATCAATGTAAAAAAGAAAGTGGCGGTAATTCTATTAATATCTGCACTTTCGGTATCCATAGTGGTGGCCTATAGCGGTGTTATCGGCTTTGTTGGTTTAATTGTGCCGCACATGGTACGCTTCACCGTTGGTGCCGATAATCGAAAACTTCTACCATTGGCTGCTTTATGGGGTGGAATCTTTCTTATTATAGCCGACACGCTTGCCCGAACAGTTGTGCAGCCAGGCGAATTACCCGTAGGTAGCATCACCGCTTTGTTTGGAGCTCCCTATTTCTTTTTCATTTTAATCAAAAGAAGCAAGAGCCATGTTTAAAGTGAAAACAGAATTATTAGAACGAGATATCGTCATGGCCTTTGAGGACTTGAGCTTTAAAGCAGGCTCTAAGGCCATCTTAAATACCGTTTCGCATGAATTAAAAAAAGGCCGCTTCTATAGCATTGCCGGCTGCAATGGCTCAGGCAAAACAACTTTGTTGCAAACCTTACTTCAGATTAAAAAGGCAAGTTCTGGTCATATTCATGTGCCAGATTACTATCCCAACAAAGCTCATTATTTAAGTTATGTACCTCAAAACACACAACTCGAATTCGATTTCTCTGTTGAGGAAGCTGTTATGATGGGACGATACCCTTATTATTCAGGCATTACAGGTCCGAACAGCGAAGACAAACAAAAAGTATTGGACGCTATGGAAATGACTGACATGATAAACTTCCGAAAGCGCTCAGTAACCACATTAAGCGGTGGCGAGAAACAAAGAACCATCATAGCCCGGGCACTGGCACAGGATACGCCAGTCATGTTCTTAGACGAACCTGTTTCGCAGTTGGATGTCTTTCACCAAATTGAAGTACTTAAATTATTGCGGCAAATTGCCGATCAGGAAAATAAAACCATAATAACCGTGCTTCACGACCTCAATCAGGTAGCCGAATTCACCGATGAAGTAATGGTGATGGATAAAGGTCGCATTGTTGCCTATGGCGAACCTATTGAAGTGCTAAACCCCGAATTGCTGAAATCGGTTTTTAAAGTAGACTCGGAATGGATCTGCGCCAAGGACACAAAACCACACCTCATATTTCACTACTAAAATAAGGCTCTAAAAATTAAATACGAGTGAGCATTAACACTGATATACCATGAAACTACAACACCTACTTATACTGATATTATCCGTTTTTACACTTGCCTGTTCGAACACAAAAAACAAGGAACAGAAAAGCATTCAATTTACCGATTCAAGAGGTAATAAATTAAAGCTCAAATCAGTTCCTCAACGCATTATATCATGTTCACCAGCCATTACAGAAGTAATGTTTGCTTTAAATGAACAGCACAAATTAGTGGGACGAACCAATTTCTGCAATTACCCCCAAGAAGCACTCGATATAAAAGCCATTGGTGGTTTAATGGACCCATCTCTGGAAATTATGCTGCAACTAAAGCCCGATCTGGTTATGGCTTCGACTCACTTCAAAAAAGAAGCCGCTAATCGCATCGAAGAACTAGGAATGCCATTTGCCTGGTTAATGAGTCAGGAATCGGTTGCCGGGGCAGGTGATTTGATTATTAACATTGGCACCTTAATTGGTGAAAAAGAAAAAGCAGATTCACTCTGGAACTTGATGCAAAACAGCATGCAAGCTACCATGAATCAAGTTCCAAAAAACGTAAAAAAACCAAGTGTATATTACGCCGTTGGATTTGGAAAAGGAGGTGATTACACTGCAGGAAGTGATACTTTTATTTCGGAGTTAATCACTATGGCAGGAGGCAATAACATCGCTAGTGATATTACCGGCTGGGCCTATAATCTTGAAGCTTTGATTCAAAAAGACCCAGACATCATTCTTATTCAACACAGCATGAAAGAGGCTTTTTGCCAGCACGAACACTACAATCAACTTAGAGCTGTTAAGAACAATAAAGTTTTTGCCGTCGATCACCATTTGGTGCAGCTCAATGGGCCTCGTATACATATCGCTTTGAAAACTTTTGCTGAGATATTTTACCCAGAGCTTAATCATTTATAATACTTCGCTTGTTATAAATACTCAGGACGTATTGGAGCTAAAAAACAATATAAAAACCTATAAAACAAAACCTTGTTTACCAACACAAACGGTGCCTGTTTATCTTATTTGCATTTTGAACTACATGGTTTTTTGTTTGCTAGGTTGGAAATAAGTAAATTTCAGACTGTATATAGATATGTATTCTGATTATAAAGAAAATAATATTATAGAAGCCAAAACTTGAATTATGAAAACATTATTACTTGCTGTATTGGTGGTCTCTTCTACCTTAACTTATGGACAGATCGATACCACACGAAAAGGCTATGAATGGCCATATAGCATGCCAATTTTTGGTAAAAAGGCTGCTGAACGAGGATATAAGATACAGCTCCCTTATGGTTTGAATATTAACTACGTTTACAATCGAATGGATTTGGAAATTTCATCTTTTGGAATGACTATAGGAGATGACCCAAACTCAAACATCAACCAATTAATAAATGAACATGTCACTACCGAAACATTAAACTTTACCAATACCATTGCCAAAACAAATGGCATGAACCTTAGAGCAGATGTTTGGGTATTTCCTTTTCTGAATTTCTACGGCCTTTATTCGAATAGCTCAGGCTCTACACATGTATCGCTACAACCACAATGGTTCGATGATGATGGCAACCTGGTATTATCATTACCTCAAATAACAAGTGATGTTCATTTTTCGGCCAATACCTATGGACTTGGAACAACTGTAGTTGGTAAGATATACGACGATTATTTCTTTTCGGTTGATGCTAATTTTACCTGGTCGCATTCTGAGCTTTTGGATAAACCCGCCAAATTTGGTGTTGTTTCAGCAAGGGTTGGAGATCGTGTTAAACTTGGAAAAAATTCTATGCTTGCCCTCTATGTTGGAGGAATGTATCGAGGTTTTTTAGATAACGATGGTAACTTTGGTGCCATTGGAATTCAGCAAGCTTTGCCCGAAATTGGCAGCCGTCTTTTCCCTGAAATTGACCGCCGCATAGAAGCAAACAACGATGCCATAGCAGAACTTGACCCTGATAACATATGGGATCAAATAGAAATAGCGAAATTAGAGAGAAAAAACGAAATACTGGGTGAAATCAACACAGCCTTTGAAGGCCTTGTTTCATCGGATGTTAATTATGGCATTAAAAAGGATATTATTAACCACTGGAGCGTTCAGTTTGGTTTCAACCTTGAAATAAATGAAAGCCTTACAGCACGTGGGGAATTTGGGAAAGGCCACGGTAACGATTTTGTACTAATGGGTATTCAATACCGTTTTGGATTATAATTCCATATTTCGGTGAGAAAAAAATGATCATATAACTTAAAAAGAAAATATCATGGGAAAAGGTCAAGACGCTAAGAAAAATGTAAAAAAGGAAGCGGCGAAAACGCCTAAAGAAAAAAGAGCAGAAAAGCGTGCAAAAAAAGCTGCCAAATAGCTTTTAAACAGCTGGAATATATTACTAAGGTGTATCTCTTCAGAACTAGAGAGGTACACCTTTTTGTTTTTCTTTGCACTCTTTAACACAGCCGTTTTAAATTCTGGCACAGCGATTGCAACTTCACTTGCGTAGATTTTTTTTCATAGATTTTGGGTTTAGGTTATAAAGAGGCCTCTGTTAACGAACAGAAGGCCTTTTTTGTATTTATATGTATGCTCGTTATTTATTTTATCTTTGCAACTTCAAAATTTAGCAGGTATAGAGATGATTCAGATAGATGATAAAATAGTTAGTACAGATATTTTCTCGAAACGTTTTGTTTGCAACCTTGCAGTTTGCAAAGGCGACTGTTGTGTAGAAGGTGAATCGGGCGCACCTCTTGAAGATGATGAAACAAAAATCATTGAAGACATCTATCCCATCGTAAAACCCTACCTAACAGATCAGGCAATTGCTGAAATAGAAAAACAAGGCACCTGGGTTATCGACTCTGATGGTGATAAGGTAACACCAATTATTAATGGCAAAGAGTGTGTGTATACTTATTTCGATGAAGATGGAATCTGTAAATGTGCCATTGATAAAGCTCATCAAGAAGGTAAAGTTGATTTCAAGAAACCAATTTCCTGCCATTTGTACCCTATTCGAATTACACAATATCCCGATTTTGAAGCCTTAAATTATCACACCTGGCCTATTTGCCACCCGGCACGTGAACTAGGTGGAAAGTTAGGCGTTCCGGTTTACAAGTTCTTGAAGGAACCCATTGTCAGAAAGTATGGCCAGGCCTTCTTCGACGAAATGATCGACGTTGAAAAAACATTAATCGATCAAGGCATATTATAGATTCATAATTTTCCACATCAAGAAACTATGCTAATAAGGCAATGCTTTTTCCAGTTCAGCTTGCAATTCTAGTGCCTTATGGTAGCCTACTAATTTTGCCAACATCTTACCATCTGAACCTATAACTAACAGGGTTGGATAAGCCGATATATTGAACTTTTCATCTAGCTCCAATCCAGCTTCCGCTTCCATATTAATAGCTAGTGTGATAAACTGCTCATTTAAAGTACGAACAATCTTTTCATCCACCATTGTCTTCTTATCCATTTTCTTGCAGTAATAACACCAATCGGTATACGTTTTAATAAAGATGGGCTTGTTTTGTTTCGCAGCCAACTCCAAAGCTTCATCATATGTGCCTTTAAAATATTTTACTTCATCCTGAGCCTTCACTACTATGGCAAGAAACATTAATCCTATACCGAGTATCATTTTTTTTGCTTTCATAATTACATGTTTTCCCGGTTGGACGTACCTTTTAAAATATCCTTACAAAACCAATAACACCCACTTAATCTACCTATCAAAATAACTAGATATAAACACTTCGTTTTTCTTCTATTAAAATAGCTTTTTATCACAAAAATCTATTGACAAAACATTAACGTACACATAACTTTGTTAAAAAAATAGGAATATCATTATTCCAGCAATCTAAATTACCAAATCACTAACTTCTATATATTAATGATTTAAACTACATAAATCATGCCTGATAAAAAAACACTAAATAAATTGAGATTTTATAATAAAAATCTTGATCACTAATAAAATTCTAAAAATCATTATTAAAACAACTTCATATCATGAATAAATACAGCTTTCTATTAGTTCTATTGTTCACTTTCTTTAAACTTCAAGCCCAGGAAAAAAGTGAAGAAATAATCATTAGTTCTGGTAATTCCATTGTTTCAAGCGACATCAGTATTAATTGGATTGTTGGAGAAAATTTAATTGATTACGACGTACTATTTGAACAACTCTCATTTCAGGATTCCATTAATCATTCCTACCAACCTTACTATTCAGCCTACCCTACAATTACTCCAGACTTTGTACAAATTAAATCTAAAACAGAGTTTGACAATGATGTTCTTATTCAAATATACAACACCTCAAACAAGAGAGTATTATCTCAAAAATGGTCAAATAACCCCATGCAAATCAACCTTAGCAAGCTCCCGGCTAGCATGTACATTATTCATTTAATCGATACCGATCAACAAACAATTGCCACATTCAAAGTCATCAAAAAGTAACCACTCAAACTGTACAATATGAAACGTTTTTTACTTCTCGGTGGTGTATTACTATGCGCCAGTTTAATGATTATTCAAGCTCAGGTTCCACAAGCACTAAAGTACAAAGCCATAGCAAAAGGTAAATGGGGTATTCCATTGTCGTCGCGTAACGTAAGCTTAAGATTTACAATTATGCAAGATGACATAGGTGTATATCAAGAGAATCATCAAATAACAACTAATAGATATGGCTTAATGGATGTTAACATCGGAGAGGGAAATTCCATTTACGGTATATTCGACGGAATTGACTGGGGTGCCGGTGCCTATTCTTTAAAGGTCGAGATTGACCCAAAAGGCGGTTCAAACTATAAATTACAAGGAGGCGATAGACTACTTTCAGTACCATATGCTCTCTATGCGGGCAAAGTATCCAATCATAACGATTTAGATTCTGATCCTCACAATGAGCAAATTAATGACATGTATTTATCCGGAACAACACTATATACTTTTGAAGGGGATGAAACCATCATAACAGACTTATCTAGTTTGCAAGATGGTGTTGAAGATGCTGATGCCAATCCTGAGAATGAAATTCAAGTATTAAGTCTTGAAAACAACATCCTTTCACTCTCAACAAATGGTGCTCCAATAGAAATAGACTTAAGCACATACATCGATAATACAGATGCTCAACAACTATCACTGCAGGAAAATACGCTTTCGCTTGATAATGGTGGCAGCGTTGAATTGCCTGTAGGTACAACTAATGCCGAAGGCAATTTCTATTTTGGGGATAAAGATCAGGATGGTTTTGGTGACAATTTTAATTTAATATACCTACCAGATGGAGTAAATATACCTGCAGGATTTATAACTCAAAGTGGCGACTGTAATGACAGCAATAATTTAATTAACCCAGAAGCTCAAGAAATTGCAGGCGATGGACTCGATAACGATTGCGATGGTCTAATTGATGAAGACGATAATAGCAACAACATAGACAATGACGGAGATGGTTTTACAATCAGTGATGGCGATTGCAATGATAGTGATGCTTCGATATATCCGGGAGCCCCAGAGCTATGCGATGAATTAGAGGATCGAAATTGTGATGGTATGCTAATTGCTTGCGAAGGGCATTTAATTATAACGGAAGTAATGAGTAATCCGTCAGCAGTAAGCGATACTTATGGTGAATGGTTTGAAATATACAATCCTGGTGAAAAAGCTATTAACTTAAATGGATTACAACTAACAGACAATTCTTCAAATTCACATACAATAACAGAAGATCTTATAATTTATCCGCAACAAAGTTTTGTATTGGGCCGAAATGCAGATATAAATATAAATGGTGGAATTCATTGTGATTACCAATATGCAGGCTTTACTTTGACCAACAGTGCTGACGAAATCATTTTATCCTTCCCTGTTTTGGGAGAAGTGGCGCGTTTAGAATACAGTTCTGCATTTCCTTTGTCGGCAGGAGATTCCTTCCAACTTGATCCCTCACAATACAATAATTCAAACCCTTATGATCCTATAAACTGGTGTATTTCTGTAAACGACATAGGCCTAGGTGACACAGGAACACCTGGCCAAACTAATACAAACTGCGAAAGTGATTAAGTAAATTTATCACCTTGATAATTAATGGTTCGTTATTTTTTACCCAGTGATAACAACTAACTATTAACTCGAAAATACACTAAAGCGGTCTTCCTTGAGAATAGCTCAAAGAGGACCGTTTTGTATTGATGCTATAGATGTCAAATCAACGATGCGAATTAAAAAACCATCAAGCTATTAGCATTAAGAAATACAAACATGCTAAAAAACATGTTGGTTTTTTAACAAAAATCGTGTATTTGTTATTATTTTTACACCGTTGATTTAAATATTGTTATTCTTAAAACTTTGAGTTGGCAATGAGCTGGATATACAAACTACTGAACGATAGACTTGAGCGCATCGAAATTACCGATGCTGCAGCTATTATGTAGTTATTATATTGTCCACATTTACATCACTTATTTAAATGATACATCCCTTGTGTCAATTTCAGCTGTACTGTTGGACATCATCCGGTTTTAACATTGCTAAAGTCCAAAACATACAGATATGGAAGCTAAAAAATTACAATTAGACAATTCTTTAAACGAACTTAAAAAAGGAAAATCACTTATTCCTGGTGGCGTTCTTGGTATTCGTCGCCCTTACAATTTTGTTGAAGGTGAATTTCCTGTTTATTTTGATCAAGGAAAAGGTGGTCGTGTAACCGATATCGACGGTAACGAGTACATAGATTATTTGTGTGCCTATGGTCCAATGATTCTTGGTAATCGTGAAGAAGAAATTGACAACGCTGTTATAAATCAAATTCAGAATAAAGGATTTTGTTTTTCGCTTACTCAGTCATATCAAAACCAGCTAGCCGAAAAAATGAATGAGCTTATCCCTTGCGCTGAGATGAGTTTGTTTGTATGTACTGGATCTGATGCCACATCTACTGCTATCCGACTGGCTCGTTCATATACTGGAAAAACAAAAGTAATGCGCTGTGGTTACCACGGCTGGCATGACTGGTGTGTGGAGGTAAAAGGTGGTGTACCTGAAAAATTATACGAAGATGTATTTGAGTTTCAATACAACAACCTTGAGTCGCTTGAAACATTACTAAAAGAACATGGCGATGATACAGGAGCCGTTATCATTACTCCTCTTGGTCATCCTTTAGCTGCACCTATTACGGAGCCAAACAAAGGTTTCTTAGAAGGTGTTAAAGCCCTTTGTGAGAAATATAAGGTTGTTTTAATCTTTGATGAGATTCGTACTGGATTTCGTGTTTCTTTGGGTGGAGCACAAAAACATTATGGGGTAACTCCTGATTTGGCTGTATTTGGTAAAGCTATGGCCAATGGGTATCCTATTGGTGCTGTAACTGGTAAAGCCGAAATCATGAAAGAAGGCGAATCTAACGTATTTATTTCCTCAACTTTCTTTCCTAATAGTTTGAGTTACGTAGCTGCCCTTAAAACCATAGAAGTATTAGAGCGCGACAAAGTACTTGATAAAATTTGGGAGCGTGGCGAATCTTTTAATAATCGCATTGCTGATTTGCTAGAAAAATATGACATAGGTGCCAGAATCAGTGGTATTCCACCAATGATGTTCATCACCTTCGATAGAAGTTCTGATGGTACACACAAAGCTAAGCGTAACGACTTCTACACGCAGTTAATCCGACGTAAAGTATTCTTACAGCCATATCATCATGGATACATCTGCTATCGTCACACGGAGAAAGATCTGGATTACACAGTTAATGCAATTGAAGAAGCTTTACAGTATATAAAAGATAAGTATTAATATTTAAAAGCTAATAGCTATCAACCCCGATAACTATCGGGGCTATTAGCTTTTTATAATATTCCACACATGAGTGATAAACAACTAAAAAAGGGTATTGGTGAATTGTTCACTTCACCAAATGCTGATGATATGAGAGCCTTTCTGAAGGACAAGAGCAAGCAAATGAAAAACAAGCTTAGTTCTGTATCGGAAGCAATTGATCAATTTGTAAAAGATGGAGATTACCTCGCAATAGGTGGATTTGGTGGCGTTCGTATACCAACAGCTCTTATACATGAAATTATTCGTAAAGAAATTAAAAACCTTGGTTTTGCTGGTCACGTATCGACACACGATTGTCAGTTATTAAGTGCTGGTAAATCATTCAACCGCTGCGATGCGGCATATATTGTTGGCCTCGAAGCAAGAGGTTTATCGAAAAACTCGAGACGTATGTTTGAGTCGGGTAATGTAAAAGTTACTGAGTGGACAAACGGTGCCTTATCATGGCGATTCAAAGCTGCAGCTATGGGTTTACCTTATTTACCATCACGCACCATGCTTGGTACCGATACTTTTAAGCGATCAGCTGCAATTGAGGTTGAATGCCCATTCACGCAACAAAAAATGGCTGCTTTGCCCGCTTTATATCCAGATGTAGCAATGATACATGTGCACCGTGCCGATGTACATGGCAACTGCCAGATCGATGGTATTTTAGTGGCTGACGATGACATAGCAAAAGCTTCGAAACGTGTTATCATCACAACTGAAAAGATTATCTCGAATGAAGAAATCAGACGTGAGCCATCTAAAACAGTAATTCCATATTGGTGTGTTGATGCGGTAATTGAAATGCCTTATGGTTCCTACCCAGGTAATATGCCAGGTGAATATTTCTCAGATGAAGAACATTTAGCCGATTGGCTGAAGGCTGAAAAAGATGAAATGCAGTTGGAGGAATTTATCGGACATCACATTTTGTCGTCGAAGGACTTCTACGAATATCTGGAGAAAAATGGCGGCATGAATAAGATGCGAAAACTAATGCAAGCTGAACATTTGTATTAATCTTTTAAAACCAAGACAACATGGAAAATACATATAATCCAATGGAGTTGATGATTACGATTGCTGCACGTAACTTAGAAGACGGCGCAATGGTAGTGGTCGGAACAGGTGTTCCGGTAGCAGCAGCGATGTTGGCACAAATGACACAGTCACCAAATTTGACCATCCTTTTTGAAGCAGGTGGTATCGCACCACTTTTACCTACCATGCCAATCTCAGTAGGTGACTCACGAACCACACATAAAGGTCTGAAAGCAACATCCATGGCTGAAATTATGGAATTGTGTCAGGCTGGAATCGTGGATTACTGCTTTTTAGGTGGTGCTCAAATCGATAAATATGGTAATCTTAACTCTACCCTAATTGGCGATAACTATGAAAAACCTAAAACACGTTTCCCTGGAAGTGGTGGTGCTAACGACTTAGCCTCACTTTGTTGGAAAACAATGGTTGTAACGCCTCAAAACAAAAAACGCTTTGCCAATAAGGTTGATTTTGTAACTACACCAGGCTTTATTGAAGGCGGCACTTCACGTGTTGATGCAGGACTACCTGCTAACACTGGTCCTTACAAAGTAATTACCGACATAGGTGTTTATGGCTATCATCCTGATTCTAAAGCCATGATGCTTTTATCCTTACATCCAGGTAAAACCATTGATGATGTGAAAGCAAATGCAGAGTTCGAAGTGATCATTCCTGATAATTACGAAACAACTGTTGAGCCAAGCGAATTGGAATTAAAGCTTTTAAGAGAAAAGGTAGATCCATCGGGTGTAATAATTGGCCGAGGGTAATAAACTAAATGAAACTAGGGAACGGTTCTCTAATCAAAAATAGTGTTGAAAGAACCGTTCCGTAATAAAATAAAAAAATCTACTATAATGAAAAAAATGATAATCACCTGTGCAGTATGTGGAGCAGAAACCACTCGCGAGCACAATCCAAACTTACCATTAACTCCCCTTGAAATTGCGGATGCAACTTTTGATGCCTACAAAGCAGGTGCATCCATTGTTCATCTTCACGTGCGTGACGAAAATGGCGGTCCAACTCAAGATCCTGAAGTTTTTAAAGAGGCCATTAAATTGATTCGTGAGCGTTGCGACATAGTTGTTGAAATTACGACTGGTGGTGCTGTGGGTATGAGCGATGATGAGCGTGTTGCTGTTATCGAAGCCATCCAACCAGAAATGGCATCTTTAGATTGCGGTACCGTTAATTTTGGTGATGAGTACATTGTTAATACACTTCCTACAATGCGTCGTTTCGCCAAAGAAATGATTAAGTATAATGTACGACCTACATTAGAGTGTTTCGATATTTCTCACGTTGTGGCTGCTGACACTTTAATTAAAGAAGGACTTCTTAAGCCTCCTTACCATTATGGTTTTGTAATGAACGTCCCAGGGGCCATTCCTTACGACATAGAGTTACTAAACTTATTAGTTAGCCGAATTCCTGAAGGTGCTAACTGGACAGTTATGGGCGTTGGTCGTGCTTGTGTACCAGCTCATTATGGGGCTTATGCACTTGGCAATGGCTTTATCCGTGTTGGCTTTGAGGATAATGTTTATTACGAGAAAGGCGTATTGGCAGAAAGCAATGCACAACTTGTTGAACGCACAGCCAAATTATCAAAAGATGCAGGTTACGAAATCGCAACGCCTGCTGATGTGAGAGAGATGTTGCAATTGAAGGGAATGTAAAAAGCCTATAGCCTATAGCTACTAGCTTATAGCTCTTTATTATCTATAAAAAATAAAGAATGCATTAAGCTAGTGGCCAGCAGCTAGTAGCTAATAGCTTTGAAATAAAATGAAAACAGGAAATAAATACGGAATACATCGCGTTATTGAGCCACAAGGAGTTCTACCACAACCGGCTACAAAAGTTGATAATAATATGAGTCAGCTTTTCGATAACGAGATTTTGATTGACGTTGATGTACTAAATATTGACTCAGCCAGTTTCACGCAAATAAAAGAACAAGCCAAAGGCAATACCGAAGAAATCAAATGCATTATTTTGGATATTGTTACTAAGCAGGGAAAAATGAAAAACCCTGTTACAGGATCTGGAGGTATGTTGATCGGATCAATTGCCAAAATTGGTTCAGCTTTGCAGGGTAGTATCGACCTAAAAGAAGGAGATCGTATTGCAACTTTGGTTTCTTTATCGTTAACACCTTTGTTCATCGAAGAGATAATTGATATTAAACCAGAGATAGATCAGGTTAAGATCAAAGGGAAAGCTATTCTTTTCGAAAGTGGCATCTATGCCAAACTTCCGGCTGATTTATCCGAAACATTATCATTGGCCGTGCTAGATGTGTGCGGTGCACCAGCTCAAACAGAGCGTTTGGTTAAGAAAGGTGACACCGTAGTAGTATTAGGTGCAGGTGGAAAATCAGGTATTTTGTGTTGTGCAGTAGCGAAGACTATTGTTGGCGATGATGGGCTTGTAATTGGTGCTGATTATTCCGATGAAAATATCGAACGTTTAATTCAGGTTGGAGTCTGTGATAAAGCTATAAAGCTAAATGCTACAGATGCGCTTGATTGTTATGAAACGATTGAAGCTATCACAAAAGGTGAGCTTGCTGATGTGGTTATCAACAACGTTAATATTCCAAATACCGAAATGGGAACCATCCTGATGTGTAAGGACAGAGGTACCGTTTACTTTTTCAGTATGGCAACTTCGTTCACAAAAGCTGCTTTGGGTGCTGAAGGTGTTGGCAAAGATGTGGATATGTTAATAGGTAACGGATATGCAATTGGGCATGCCGACATGGCTATTGATATTCTTCGCAAGGATGAAAAGATTAGAAAACTATACGAAGAGTTGTATACCTAATTAGTCCGAAGTCCGATGCTTGAAAGCAGAAGGGAGAAGTCCGAAGAAATAATAAACAGATTTTTAAAAGCGCCGTGTCCATAGCTATTAGCTAGAAGCTGGCAGCTAGTTGCTTTAAAATTAAAACAAATGAAAATAAAATTCTCAAAAGTCGATTATAAAAGCATTCCATTATTCAAGGATGTGAGCGTGGATGATTGGAATAACTGGAAATGGCAAATGCGTAATGCCATTCGCGACATTCCAACATTAGAAAAAGTTCTTGAATTAAGCGAAGAGGAACGTGAGCACCTTTCTCAAACATTGGGTAAGTTTAAAATGGCTATCACGCCTTATTATGCTGCACTTATGGATAAGGAAGATCGTGAATGTCCAGTTCGTAAATTAGCCGTTCCAATCTTAAACGAATTACATATTGATGAATCGGACTTAAGTGATCCTTTGCATGAAGATGTTGATTCGCCAGTACCTGGATTAACACATCGTTATCCGGATCGTGCTCTTTTGCTTGTAACACACGAATGCTCGATGTATTGTCGTCATTGTACGCGTCGTCGTATAGTTGGCGAAACTGATGAAGAGATGGGGAAAGGCAATCTTGAGAAAGCCTTTGAATACATTGCCAACACGCCCGAAATTAGGGATGTGGTTATTTCAGGTGGTGATCCACTAATACTAAGTAATAACCGTATCGATTACATTTTGACTGAGCTTCGTAAAATTGAGCATGTTGAAGTTATTCGTATCGGAAGCCGTATGCCTGTTGTATTGCCTCAACGCATAACCGACGAACTATGCAACATCATTAAAAAGCATCATCCGGTATATGTAAATACGCACTTCAATCATCCAAAAGAGATAACCGATGACGCGCGTGAAGCTTGTGAAAAGCTTGCTAACTGTGGTGTTCAATTGGGTAACCAATCTGTGCTTCTAAAAGGGGTCAACGATTGTTCAAATATCATGAAATCACTAATGCACAACCTACTGCGAATTCGTGTTAAGCCTTATTACATTTATCAGTGTGATTTGTCGGAAGGTATTTCTCATTTCAGAACAACTATATCAAAAGGAATTGAGATTATAGAAAATCTGCGTGGACATACTTCTGGTATGGCAGTACCTACTTTTGTGGTTGATGCACCAGGTGGTGGTGGCAAAATTCCGGTTATGCCTGACTACTTGATTTCACAAACTGAAAAACGTGTTGTATTGCGTAACTACGAAGGTATGATTACCAGTTACACGCAGCCTTCGGATTACCAAGGGCATAAAATGAAAGATTGTGATTTCTGTAATGATGAATCATTAGTAGCTAAAGATGGTGTAGCTAAGTTGCTAAACGAAGGTGGTACAATTCGTCCGCAGTCAATGCGACGCGAGATTCGTACCAATGGTAACGGCAAGCATTAATAAACAAACTCTTAAGGAGCGGCTCTCTCTATAAAATTATTAAAATAAAGAGCCGCTCCTACATTTACTTTAAAACATTGCAGATAAAACCTTGGACATATCATTTTATAGGTGCCACTACTTTCATACTTGGAAGTAAAAAAAATGCTGGCAAAACAACTTTTATGAATGTGGCTTTAAACCAGATTCGTAAAGTTGAAGCACCTGCATTTGCAACCATTGGTGTTGATGGAGAAGGCAATGATTTAATTGATGGCAGAGCCAAACCTCTAATAACAACACTTCCGGGCGATTATCTGGTAACCACTCGTCCTTTATTGGATAAAAGCAATGGTCTTTTTGAACTTTTAAAAGTATTCCCATACAAAACTGTTCTTGGCCAATTAGTGGTAGCAAAAACACTTCGCGGCGGAACCATCGAATTGGTTGGCCCCGAAAACAATGCTCAGTTATCCGATATAATTGACTTTTTAAAGAATGAAATCAAGTGCCAAACAATAGTGATAGATGGAGCAGCAAACCGTCTCACTCCTGTTAGTGCCATATCAGAAGCGGGCTTCTTTTACGTGCAATACGTCGATAAAAGAAACATGAATAAAGCACTTGAAAATCTAAAATTGCTATGCTTATCTGCATCGTTTCCTATTTACGACAAATCGCAAAAGGAAACACCATATAAAATTGATGGGGCACTTACAGCTAATAAAATATCCACCATACCTGACAAAACTAAAACCATTTCTATAAACAACCTTACATCAGTCTTTCTACCCTTCAAACAACTAAAAGCGTTAAGTCAGAAACATAATATTTTGGCAGAAAACAACTGCAAACTCAACGCCTTTGTTCTTGTAACGAAAGATGTTGAAAAACTAACTTTTAGAAAACTGTATGAGCAGTGCAATCTAAACATCGAATTAATTGACAATCCTTATGGGCATTAATAAAGTCATAGAATTTACCGAGTTCAATTGGTTTTACGAGAAGTACAAACCACTGACTCCTTATGGCATTGATGCAAAAATAAAGTGTCGATTCATTACTAATGCCAACGAACTTAATAAAATACATGCCATCGGTGAGACGGTATTAAGTTTTATTGAGGAAGACAATAATGCTGTCCTAAAAATAGAGCATCATTTAAGCAGAATAGATCGTTTAAATGATTTGGATAAAGAGGTATTCGATGCAGCTGATTTATTCCTAATAAAAAAATTACTTATCCATTTTAAGGCAGTCGCTTCCATTATGCCAAACATTTGGAAAACGATTTTTAATTCAGAATTTAATTCACAAAAGCTACTTACTGAATTAATGCCTGATAATGATGATTCGGAAGCTTTTCACCTCTCATCATCGTTTAGTGATGAGCTTCTAGAAGTCCGTAATAGAATTTCTCAAACCGATGAGCTTCTCAATAAAATAAAAAAAGAAACACTCAGTGATATAAAAGATAAATTCGAGCTTGATTTTGAAAGCAGGGAATTCATTCTGGTCGATCAAAATAAATCAGAAAAACTAGACTCTGCACTTCTTTACATTGAACTATATGATGCCAACCTTTTAAAAGTAAAAGCACTTTTCCCAAAATCATACACAATTGCCCAAATGGAAAAGAAAGCTCTATTACAACAAGAAGCGGAAGCAGAAGTTAAGGTACTAAAGCGACTAAGTGCTAGTGTTTCTAAAGAGAGAGAACAACTAAAACAATATATAGAAGTAATTGAAAACATTGACTCGCATTTGGCTAAAGCGCGTGTTTCGAATTTATTCAATCTAATAAAACCAGAAATAGATGACTGCGATGGACTTCAAATCGATGAAGGAAGATTTCTTTCATTGGAAGCCAGGCAAAATAGAAACGGAGCCAAATACACGCCACTTAGCGCTACTTTCGATACTAACACCTCACTCTTATCCGGATCAAATATGGGAGGAAAGACTGTGCTTTTTAAAACCATTGGATTTCTACAACTGCTTACCCAATTAGGTTTTAGAGTGCCCGCATTAAAGTTCAAAACCAAACTATATGATTCCATTCATATACTTAGCACCTATGAAAATAAAGAAGTTGAAGGTTTGAGTTCATTCGGACAAGAAGTATTTAGCTTATCATCAGCGCTTGAAAACGAAAATAAAACCACCTTAATTCTGGCTGACGAATTAGCCAAAACAACTAATGCTACTGAGGCAAAAGCCATTTTATATGGTGTGTTAAAATGGGTAGCCTCGCATACTAACTATACCGGATTTTTCTCTACACATTTCATCAAACTACCAATAATAGAAGGCGTTGGTAAATATAGAATGAAAGGTTTGAACCGAAAGGAATTTGAAAAACATTACCTCCACAATCAGGAGGAAACCATTGAAGATAGAATTAAACTCATCAACTCATTTATGCAATTTGAAGTGGAGATTGACAAGCAAGAAAGCTATAAGCAAGATGCCTTGAGTATTGCCAGTTTGCTGGGTTTAAATAAAGATATTATTAAAAATGCAAATGATTATTTAGGGAAGACAATATGATGGATTCGAAACTAAATCTTGATAAAAGCAAAATTAAGAAAGCCAGGCAGCTATCGAAAGAAATTGCCGGCCCTGTGAATGAGTATATTTCGCAACATACAACGGTTGCCATTGAACGTGCAACGCTTCGTCTGCTTGGTGCTGATGGTGTTAGCAAAGATGAAGTACCTGTGCCTAATATGGTGATAAACAGTTTAGGTGACAAAATACAATATGGTGCGGCTAAATACTATATCAATGCGCTCATTCGTAAAAATGTATCGCCACAAGAGCTAAATGAACTAATAGCTGATGGACTGGACATTTCGAGCATCGATTTTACTGATCAGAAGCTTATTGATCAAAAAGCCGAAGAGCTCGTTGAAGGAGCTGCCAAACGTATTAAAGAAAATGTAGCTTACCGCTCGGGCAAGATTGACCAATACAAGGAAAAGGAAAACAGTCCTTTACTTTACCTCATCGTTGCCACAGGTAATATTTTTGAAGATGTAAAGCAAGCGCAAGCTGCCGCTAAGCAGGGAGCTGATATTATAGCCGTAATTCGCACTACTGGTCAGAGCTTACTGGATTTTGTTCCTTATGGCGCAACAACCGAAGGTTTTGGTGGAACTTATGCAACGCAAGAGAACTTCAAAATAATGCGTAAAGCTTTGGATGAAGTTGGCGAAGAAACTGGTAAGTACATCCGTTTGGTTAATTATTGCTCTGGCCTTTGTATGCCGGAGATTGCCGCCATGGGTGCACTTGAGCGTTTGGATATGATGCTGAATGACTCGATGTACGGTGTGCTTTTTCGCGACATTAACATGTATCGTACCTTTGTCGATCAGAAGTTTTCGCGCATGATTAATGCCTTTGCCGATATCACGATTAACTCAGGCGAAGATAACTACCTAACTACATCTGATGCCTACGAAAA
Organism: Carboxylicivirga fragile; assembly: GCA_025499625.1. Classification (GTDB taxonomy): domain Bacteria; phylum Bacteroidota; class Bacteroidia; order Bacteroidales; family Marinilabiliaceae; genus Carboxylicivirga; species Carboxylicivirga fragile. Next base: position 58,521 of record JAFMVD010000022.1, read on the forward strand.
AGCATATACGGTAACTGCATCGCAGTTCATCAACGAGCAATTTGCCTACGATTCAGGATTACCTGCAAAATTAATGGGATTGGGTCATGCCTTTGAGATCAATCCACAAATGGAAAATGGTTTCTTATACGAAATGGCACAGGCTCAAATGGCGCGCGAAATATTCCCCGAAGCGCCATTGAAATATATGCCGCCAACCAAGTACATGACAGGCGATATTTTTAAAGGCTTTATTATGAATGCCATGTTTAATTTCATAGCCAAATCTACCAACCAAGGTATATTGTTATTGGGTATGCTTACCGAAGCTATTCACACGCCATTTATGCAGGATCGCTTCCTGGCTGTTGAGAATGCTCGCTATATCCTCAATAGTACAAAAGATTTTTCCAACGATATAGAGTTCAAGAAAGATGGCATAATGCAAACCCGTGCTCAGGATGTGTTGGATCAAACCATCGAGTTTCTTGAAAACATCAACCAGCAAGGACTATTTGATTCTATCGAAAATAAAATGTTTGCTGAAGTAAGTCGACCAAAACACGGCGGTAAAGGTTTTGATGGTGTAACAGAAAAAGCCAAGGATTATTTCAATCCTGTGTATAAGTATTTAGAAAACGAATTAGGATTAAAATAAAATGGAGGGACAAAATATGATGATTCGCCCATATGGAGATACGATGAACGATGGAGCTATTCAGCTGTCGTTTACCTTGCCTGTGCCTCACTCAGCTAAAGCCGATGAAGCAGCTCGTCAGTATGCAAAGAAACTAGGTTTCAATGAGGTGGAAGTAGTACACTCCAACCCTCTTTCCGATAAGTTTACCTTCTTTGTTATTTACGGTAAAACCACCCAGCAGCTCGATTACGACAAAGTGGAAGTGGAAGCCATTGAAAAGACAATGGACTATTACGAAGTAAATAATTACATTGAAGAAAACATTAAACGTAAAATTGTGGTAGTCGGTGCCTGCACCGGAACCGATGCACATACAGTTGGAATTGATGCCATCATGAACATGAAAGGTTTTGACCAGCATTATGGGCTTGAGCGATATCCGATGATTGAAGCCATTAATATGGGCGCGCAAATTACCAATGAGGAACTCATTGAAAGAGCAGTGGAGCTTAATGCAGATGCCATTTTAGTATCGCAGGTTGTGACGCAAAAAGAAGTTCATATTCAAAACATGACTGACTTGATTGAACTGATGGAAGCCGAAGGTGTTCGATCAAAAATGCTTGTTGTAGCCGGAGGTCCCCGTATTAGTAACAAATTAGCCTTGGAATTGGGATACGATGCCGGATTTGGAAGAGGTACTTTTCCTGAAAATGTGGCTTCTTTTGTAGTAGAGAAAATGGTGGAGAAAAAAGCTGTTAGCTCCTAGCTAATGGCTGTTAGCTATTCACAAATGGTGAAAATAATTATTGAACAATCTTCGGACTCCGAACATCGGACTTCGTACTAAAAATAAATATAATGAAAGAAATTTATATCATTGACGCAGCACGAACTGCAATAGGTAATTTTGGTGGGGCACTTGCTTCAGTTTCTCCGGCAAAAATGGGAGCTACCGTTGTAAAAGCTCTTTTGGAAAGAAATAAATTAAATGGCTTTGAAGTAGACGAAGTGCTAATGGGATCAGTACTACAAGCTGGTCATGGTCAGAATGTGGCGCGCCAGATTGCTATGGAAGCAGGTATCCCTAAAGAGAAGTCGGCAATGACCATTAACATGGTTTGCGGTTCCGGTTTACGTACCATTGCAATGGCAGCACAAACTATCCTAGCAGGTGATGCTGAACTAATTATTGCTGGAGGTTCTGAGAACATGTCGCAAGCTCCTTACATCTTACCAAAAGCCAGAACTGGATACAGAATGGGTGACGGTGCACTTATTGACACAATGATAGCGGATGGTTTGACAGACGTTTTCAACAATTACCACATGGGTAATACAGCTGAAAACTTAGCTGATAAATACAACTTGACCAGAGAGGAACAGGATGCTTTTGCTGCTCAATCGCAAAATAAAGCAGAACAAGCTATTAATAACAATCGCTTTGCTGATGAAATCGTTCCTGTAGAAATTCCTCAGCGCAAAAAAGATCCGATCATCTTTAAGCAAGATGAGTTTGTTCGTTTTGGTGTAACAGCTGATTCTTTGGCGAAACTTCGTCCTGCCTTTAAAAAAGATGGAACAGTAACAGCTGCTAATGCATCTGGTATTAATGATGGAGCCGCTGCAATTATCGTTGCCAGCAAAGAGGCTTGTGAAAAGTACAATTTAACGCCTATGGCTAAGATTGTATCATACGCATGGCATGGAACCGATCCGGCAATTATGGGAATTGGTCCGGTCGAGGCCGTTAAGAAAGCTTTGGATAAAGCAAGTTGGTCGCTTGATGATGTTCAGTTAATCGAAGCAAATGAGGCTTTTGCTGCGCAATCCTTATCAGTTATGAAAGAGTTAAACATGAACCCTGATATTACCAATGTAAACGGGGGAGCCATTGCTTTAGGTCACCCAATTGGAGCAAGTGGTACTCGCGTACTTACTACCTTGGTTCATGAAATGAAAAAACGCGAGGCAACAAAAGGACTAGCTACTCTATGCATAGGAGGCGGTATGGGAATTGCCATGTGTGTTGAAGCGGTCTAAAAATATTGTCCTATTTATTTAAACCTTTAGTCTATCTGAAGAGCCTGCCAACTTGGTGGGCTCTTTATTTATACGCTCATTAATAATTCATTTTGCAATTTCATTATCTCTTGCCTATTTTGATATGCTTTTAACTTTATACAAAATCGATGGCAGAACCGTTTAAAAATTTGTACTCAAAACAATTCTTCGATGTTTTTACCGAAGCATTAGATGATGTGTTAGATGATTTTAATAAAGAGCAATTTCTTAACAAAATTATTACATCAGAATGGGACGACCTTGAGTTAAAACAACGCATGTACCATATTTCGGAGGTATTGGCTACTTATTTGACAAGGGATTATCCTAAGAGTGTAGATCAACTGTTACAAATAATAGCATCTCTAAAGACTAATAAGGTTGAGGCTAAGGTAAAATATCCCGACCTGGTTTTTATGCTTATCCCTAACTACATCGAGAATTACGGTTTACATGATTTTACTACCTCCGTTGAAGCTTTTCAAAAAATAACACCCTTTACCACTTGCGAATTTGCAGTACGTCCATTTATTATCAAGTATGGTGATAAAATGCTAATGGAGATGCTCAGATGGGCTAAGCATGAGAATCACCACGTCAGGCGGCTTGCTTCAGAAGGATGCAGATCGCGACTGCCCTGGGGGATGGCTCTTCGTGATTTGAAAAGAGATCCGAATCCTATCTTATCTATTTTAGAGAATCTTAAAAATGATTCTTCGGAATATGTTCGTAAAAGTGTGGCCAATAACCTGAATGATATTTCGAAAGATAATCCGCAGGTAACCATCGATATTGTTAAAAAATGGAAGGGGCAAACAAAAGAAACAGATTGGATAGTTAAACATGCTAGTCGCACGCTTCTTAAAGCCGGCAACCAGGAATTGATGCAATTATTTGGTTTCGGTGCTATCGATGATATTGAGATTAGGAATTTCCAGGTACTAAGGCATGAGGTGCGTGTTGGCGATGCCTTGGGATTTAGTTTTGAAATACACAATCAATCTACTAAAAGTGAATTAATTCGTTTGGAGTACGCTATTTATTATTTGAAGAAAAACGGAACTCATACCAAGAAAGTATTTAAAATAAGTGAAAAGGAATATGCACCTAATTCGATTACTAATATTACCCGACGACAATCATTTAAGATAGTGTCGACACGGAAATATCATATGGGTGATCACTTAATCAGCCTAATAATAAATGGCGTTGAGGTTGATGAGGGAGCTTTTGAGCTAAAGGCGTAATAAAAAACGGCAGCCTGAATTAGCTGCCGCTTTATATCATATGTATTTCTGATTAGCTCAATTTAATCAACGATTTACCAGTCATTGATTCTGGCTGATCCACACCCATTAATTCAAGAATGGATGGTGCAACATCTGCTAACACACCATTAACCGTTTTACCATTTTGCTCGGTAATCCACACAAAAGGTACCGGATTTAATGAGTGAGCTGTATTTGCAGAACCATCAGCATTAACTGCATTATCAGCATTACCGTGATCGGCAATAATGATTGCTTCGTATCCATTCTCCTTGGCTGCTTCAACAACTCCTTCAACACAATCATCAACAGCCTTAACAGCTTTCTGAATGGCATCATACACACCTGTATGCCCTACCATATCACCATTGGCAAAATTCAGACAAATGAAGTCGTATTTCTTATCGTTTAATTCAGCTACCACTTTATCTTTTACTTCGAAAGCACTCATCTCAGGTTGCAAATCATATGTTGCTACCTTAGGCGAATTAACCAAGATACGGTCTTCTCCTGGAAATACTTCCTCGCGACCACCCGAGAAAAAGAATGTAACGTGAGCATACTTTTCAGTTTCGGCAATACGCAACTGCTTCAATCCAGCATTTGATACAACCTCACCAATTGTTTGTTTTACGTTCTCTTTATCAAACAGAATATGCAATCCTTCAAATTTAGCATCGTACGGAGTCATTGTACAATAATGCAAAGGAATGGTTTTCATGCCATGCTCTGGCAGATCCTTCTGTGTTAAAGCAATGGTTAATTCTTTTGCACGGTCGTTACGGAAGTTGAAGAATACAACCACATCACCCTCAGCTATTTTACCATCAACCGAAGAATTAACAATAGGTTTGATAAACTCATCGGTTACCTCAGCATCATACGAAGCCTGGATAGAAGCTAATAAATCTTCTGATTTAGTTCCAATTCCATCAACCATAACATCGTATGCCTCTTTAACGCGTTCCCAACGATTATCGCGATCCATAGCATAATAGCGACCTGTTACGGTTGCTACACTACCAGTTGACTTATCCATATGCTCCAATAGCTCAGTCATGAAACCTTTACCACTACGTGGGTCAGTATCTCGGCCATCCATAAATGCATGAACAAAGACATCATTTAGACCATATTTATTAGCAACATCCAATAAAGTATGAATATGCGCCTGACTACTGTGAACACCACCTTTACTCATTAAACCAAGAAGGTGAACTTTTTTACCGTTCTCTTTGGCATAAGCATAAGCTTCAGATAAAGCTTTATTGTCGGCTATGCTACCATCGGCGCAGGCACGATTAATCTTTACTAAATCTTGATATACCACACGACCTGCTCCGATATTCAAGTGACCAACCTCAGAGTTACCCATTTGTCCATCAGGCAACCCAACGTTTTCTCCTGAGGCTTCTAATTGTGAATATGGGTACTTTGCTAAAAGTGAATCCCAATAAGGTGTTTCAACTTGTGAAATAACATCTGATTTAGACTTATCTCCAAATCCCCAACCGTCTAAAATGACAAGAATTGTCTTTTTATTCATCTTATAATATTTAATTTTTCTTTTACTTTCTCTATTGATCTAACATTAAAGTCGCGTAAAAATACTTAATTAGTAATCAATGAGAAAATCTATATAGCTATTAGTCGCTAATAAAACAGTATATATTAGAAACAATGCCCATATACATTAGTTTGCAGGCAATAGCTGAAAAAAAGTTAAAAGATTTAGCAGAAATGAAAAAGACCGAAAGCTGGCACTTCCGGTCTTAATATTAGTTTGGTAAACTTATTTATTTCCTATTTCTATTGTTGTGCTTTTTAAAATAAATGTTGCGATTGGCCTTTTTTTGTTTGGCATAAATAATTGATCTTTCTTTTTTAGTTACCACGCCATCCGCTTTTGCTATTCTTTTGGTTTTATTAATGTTATGTTGCTGAGCTTCCAGTTGTCGTACCTCGTACCTTGTTAGTTCACCACTTGTAATTCCATTAACAATTCTTTTATGCTGTTGTACTTGATTTTGTTTTACTACTGGAGTTACTGCCATTGATAATGAACTAAGACAAAGTGCTATTGCTAAAAGAAATATTGATCGTTTCATGATGTATTGTTTTAAGTTATTAATTTCTCTTTTATCAATACACCGTTTAATTTGGCAGACACCCTACTTTTTAGCGCAAAAAAAATGAGCATATAATTATAACATGCTCATTTCCTCCCCTATTTATGAAAAAAATTACTTTCGAATTAAAACTGGATATGCTACAAAATAACGTCTACTCAAATAGTACTTTCTAAATACTGGAACATCGATCCAACCCAACTTCACAAAAATCGCCGTTATTATTAGTATTATTAGCATATCAACAAGTTTTAATTCCCAATTTACCTTTAACTAATACTCACGCTAGTAAACGGCACTTACAAATAAAAAGTTTCACCTTAACGCCTTAATTAAAGTTAATTAACAATTATGAATTAATATTCACGCTCAACCTCAGCCCTCAATCGCTTACGATCACTATGCTGAATCTTACGTTTGAAGTTAAGGTTTACAAAACCACTCAATCGCAATACCGGGTAGACATTCTTCTCGTTGATATAAGCTTTTAAATCGAGCGAAAACTCGATTGGTGAGAAATAAATTCGCTTAGAAAAAGTGGCTGACAAAAACTGGTTATTTTCTATGGTTTCAAATTGTAGATCATGCGACACCATACCCAGGGCAATATTGGTGCCTGTTGATATTCCGTAAACAAACTCCAACTCCTGGATGCCTTTCAAGGTGTTTGTGCCAACATCGGCATCCGCAACAACAGCATTTCTCGCATTGATATATGTGTAACGAAACCCAGCCAAACGAGCTCGCGAACGATCATGACCATTACTACGCACCCTATCTTTAATTCCAAACTTACGATAAATACTCACCGTGTACACTCCCATTAATGAAGAGGTAAAATCCTCCGTGTTTAAATACTTATCGAGCATATTAAAGTTATTCTGCGCTCCAGCACCAACTTGAAAACAATAAATATGTGGCCTTGTCATTTTAAGGGCATGCAATCTACGTTCATAAATACGATTCTGTGCTTTATTCAATTGAGCCTTATAGGTATAATCTCCGTCATCAAGAATCAAAGCTTTTCTTAGCTTTTTGATAGACTGTTCATATTGTCCATCATAGTAATCATTTTTAGCTTGCTCGTATAAATAAAATGCCTGACCTTCTTCAACTTCAGATTTTAATCGTGCGTATTGAGTTGTATTAATATGTTTATACCTTTCCAAAACACCAAGAGCTTTATTCATCTTATCCAGATCCTTTGCTTTAATGGCATCCTTCAAAGATTCCACATAATAATCATATGCCTTACGCTCCAAGTCACTATATATTTCCTGATGGTCAGGGCGCAGCGAAGGAATCAGAGAGAATAAACCATCGTAGTAAATTATTGCCTGATGATAATTTTCACGATTTATATTCGAAGCTATCTCATTCATATAAAAAGCTTCCAGCGACATTCTTGACTCATTTAACCCAGCTCGCACACGCGCATCATCAGGCTGCACTAACAATAATTGAAGATAGCTTTGGTAGGCCATTTCATAATCCTTATTCAACAACTGCTTTTGTGCTTCCTTCAACTTTAAATTAAAAGCCTGCATATCTAAAAACTGATAAGCCTTATCAATCTCTACTCTTAGTTCAGAAATTGCCTGCATTTCAAGTTCCGAAATAGTAGCACCGCATGAAATAATAACTGTACTCAGTTTATTAATAATATCAAACCTTTGTTCCAGACCTTGAATTAATTGTCGATTTACATCGCCAGATTGGTACTTAAAACCATTGGCATTTAATTGAGCTTTTAGCATGTGTACTTCTTTGCTAAGCAATTCATGGTAATGTTCAGCAAGCACTTTTTTCTCAATATATATGAAGCCATATAAGCGTTTCTCCTTCTTATTGTAATAGGTTTGGGCATCACTATTTAATAATTGAATATCACTTTGAATGCTCACCTTATTTATGAAACGCTCATTATGACTATTTTGCTCCATAAACACCAACTCATTCTGCCACAAGGCTTTCTCTGATCTGATATCGGAATAAATATTTTGAGCTAAAGCTTGCTTCAGGTTCTTCTCCAATTCAAATTCCGCATCTGTGCGCACAGAACGCTTTACATGCTCAACAATTCTGAATTCGATAAAAAATCGCGAGGGAGAAAAGTTTTGATATCGATACGATTTATCTAACCATGCTGGCCGATCTTCCTTAACATTGGTAGTCATAGCAGTCACAGATATGAACCACAAGCTTAGTATGAGAAAATATTTAAACATAATAGGTCAGTCAAAAGTTATTGTGGCATCATACTTGTGCGATATGCCTGAGAGTAAATTTACAAAACTATTAAAGCATAATCCTAATGAAGCAACAATAATATTACGCATAAGCTCTTGATTCTGACATTTAAAAAATCTATGTTAAATATTACTTAAACCTACTATCATGAAAAATTTTCTTATCGTCTCAATAATTATCTTATTAACTCAAGCTGGGTGTGCATCCTATCCAAGTTACGACTCATTTGACACTTACATTGATTTTGATCGCTACTCTCAAGCCAACTTTTTTATAAGCATCAATGATTACAATGGCAAATTTGCACCCAAAGGCCTACTCAGCGTTTCATGTTACAGTGGCGAACAAAAAGTAGAAAAAACAAAAGCCAAAGACATGTTTAACGATGACATCTACTATTCATCATCGAGCAGCTACAAAAAAGAGTTTAAAGCCTGTAATGTTAATGAGCTACTTGATGAAATTGTAAGCAATGCCAGATCGAAAGGTGCCGATGGCTTAACAAATCTGAAAATAGTAAACACTTCGCGAATTGTTAAAAAAGGAAACAAGAAAATGAAGCAGCCCGGTATCCTGATTACAGGCTTTGCAATAGATAGGGAAGAATAATTAAAAGATAGAATTACTGCTAAACAGCTTGTCGGATTTTAAAGCGTTTAATAGTCGCTAATAATTCTTCGGACTGCTTAGCTAGTTCGTTTACACTGGAATTTAAGTGTTCAGATGCATGCGCATTTTCCTGTGTAATGCGATTAATTTGTTGAAGTGTAGAACTTACTTGTTGTACACCATTTGATTGTTCAGTACTGGCATTAGAAATCTCATTAATACGCTCACTATTAGTATTTAATTCAGGCAACAACACTAATAAACGTTTACTGGTTACTTCGGTTATGGACAAACTATTGGAAGATAGATTTACAATCTCGTCAGACGCTTGCTTGCTATGTTCGGCCAATTTACGTACCTCTTGAGCAACCACTGAAAAACCACGACCATGATCCCCAGCCCGTGAAGCTTCAACAGCAGCATTGAGTGCTAATATGTTGGTTTTTTGAGCAATCTCTGTTATGGTAGATACCTGCTCGTTTATACGACGCACTGTTGATAAAGAGTCTAAGGCATTATTATTCACTTGCACTAATTCTTCTTTAGTGGCTTTAGAACTTTGGTTGGTTTGTTGTGCATTAATAGAATTTTGTGAGATATTAGCACTTATTTCTTCCATTGTGGTAGCTATTTCCTGTAATGAACTGGCTTGCAACTGAGCCCCATGTGATAAGTCTTTAGATGAGGAGCTTAACGCCTGCCCAGTTGTATTTAAGCGATTGGAAACGATAGCTACCTTATGAATGAGCTGCTCCAACTGATCAATCATGATCACAAAAGCCTTTAATACGCCCTTAGAATCCTGTTTGAGAGCGTCATCAACAACCAGATTACCAGCGGCTACTTGTTGCGCGATTTGTGCAACCACAAAGGGTTCTGCCCCCAATAACTTACGTACTCCTTTAAAAATGTAAATACTAAAGAATACTACCACGCTCGCTCCAAAAACAATAAAGGCAAGTGTCATTAGATTAGTGTTTCGGGTGCTGCGTTTTATGGCAGCCATAAGTACAATTTTAGATTCATTTAACAATGGCTCCACTTGATGAACCTGTGAGCGCAACTGCCCCATTAGCCCTGATTTTTCATCTAATCCAATTTCTTCTTTTTTGCTTACCATACGAACAAACGTATCTTCATAGTCATTTAATAACACTAGCATCTCTTGTTTTACTTCTTGCGTATATGCAGAACGCTCTATGGCCATTTTAAAATCAACAAGATGTTCAGTAAACTTATCCTTATACTTTAAGTCCTTTCTTATTAGAAAATCTTTTTCGTGGCGACGGCTCATCAACATATAAACCATTAGTTTGTCATCATTCTGACGTTTTAATGTGTTTTCAATCTTATGAATAGCTTCGCGCATTTGTCCAACCAAGCCATAGTCTTTAAAACCTTGAACCAATAATTCATTTTTGATGGTAAAGAATATCTTGTGATAACGTTTAAGGTATGTAGAAATAGAATCGATTTTTAATGCCATTTGATTGCGTTGAATACTACCCGAAGATTTGAGTTCATCTATCAAGCTAATAGCTTTGTGATGATTTTGCTCAAAGCGTGATAAATATTTGCTTTCTCTCGTAATGTAAAAATCCGGATTAGAAATTTCCCGAGCAAGAAAATCTTTCTCGTTACGTCTCATCTGTAGCATAAGTGATTCAAGTTGATAGAGCTGGTTTTCCGTCAGGTTATTTACCTCTATTCGCGAAAGAGCATGTTGAGTATATAAGCCTATTGAAGTAAAAGTAATTATGAGCAATACTGTTAATATTGTAAAGCGAAATCGCATTGTTCCTCGTTGCATGTATCCTTAGGTTTAATAATATTTTATTCTAGCCGCGAATATATTATTGAACCTCTTGTTTACCTTAATTTCAATGTTAAGGAAACACTAATTTTATGAATAAAGCTACACTCCTTTCTGTGAAAGTTCTCTCCGCAGTATAGCTTATACATTCAATACTTTATAAAACTAATACGTATTTCAACACGCATTTCTTAGCAACAAGTAATGCATGTTTTTTTTATTCAGCACCTAAATTGGTCTGTAATCGGTCGTAGAGTCACTTTTGATAGACTTTTTTTCCATGCTTTTTTTCGACGGCATTCTCAACTTGTAACTTAAAGTCGAAATTACCGAATCAAATTCTATTTATAGGGTTAATTCATAAATATAGTCCCAAATGTGTTTATGAACAATGCCACTTTCACGCCTAATCAATAAGTCGTCCATACTAATAACATATTTTGGTAGGTTATCTTTTATTTTTTCTAAACCTCCAAATTCACGCTCAATTGTTTTACTTGTAGGCATTACATACGAAACCTGAATATATTGTTTGTTATTATCTTTTTCTGCAACAAAATCAACTTCATAACCCTTTCCAACCACAAGTTTAATGGTATATCCAGCTGTTCTTAAATGGGTATACACAACATTTTCAAGTATAGCTCCAATGTCATTAATCAGGCTAGGGTATAAGTAGTTCCTGAACCCAAGATCATTAACAAAATATTTTCTCTCTCCAGATAATAATTCCTTTGTTTTGATAGACATCCTTGGAGCTTCATGAATTATGTATGCATCCTGCATAAATGAGATATATTGAGAGATTGTAGTGTAGTCCGATTTTCTATTTTTATCCTTAAAATACTTTAGAATTGAGGGAATGGAAGTCATGTTGCCAACATTATGTAGTAAGAATAGAAATATATCTTCAAGAAGAACATAGTCTCGAATTTTATGTCTGTACATAATATCCTTTAAAAGAATCGTATTCTTTAATGACTGAAAATAATGTACAATAGTATCGTTTGATGAAAGATTGAAGATTTCAGGCAATCCACTTGATGATATATATTGGATAAAAGTTTCTTTTGAGTTTTTTAATTCTTTGATTTCACAATATTCAGAATAAGAGAATGGAAAAACTTCGGTCACAATGTATCTTCCGGATAGTAAGGTTGCTAATTCTCCAGATAAAAGCTTAGAGTTAGAGCCAGTAATAACAATTTCGTATTCTTTTACAGTATGCTGCGCGAGTGAAACGATGATTTTTTGCCATTCACTAATATTTTGGACTTCATCAATAAAGAGATAAACCTTACCTTGTGGTTTATATGTTGACTCATATAGCTTAATGATTTCTGATAAATCGCTTGCTGTTTGAATGTTTTCAAACTCAAACATTTCTTTATTAAGATAGAATATATTTTTAGTATTAACTTTTTCTTCTGTTATAAGTTTATTAATGAGTTGGCGCACTATATAACTCTTGCCTGTACGACGTTGACCGATAATAACCTTTATAAGCTTATTGCCCAAAGAATGCCAAATAACATTGGTATACTTATGCCTCATGAAACCAAGGTTAAAGTTCGGTTCTGTTTCCCAGTAGTTAATTTGCCGTAATGTTTCTAGAGAATAGCTCATGTATATTTGGATATAATCAAATTTCACGTAAAAATACATGAAATATTGAATACGTCCAAATAACCACTCGTTACGTGTACTTTATTTGATTATAATCAACTCTTCTTTCCTTAAATAAAAGTCGAAGATAAATAGGGGAAGTACCGTCTTTACCAACTCTGGATTTTCTGAGTTCGAAATTTAAATAAAACCTCATAATAATAAATTTTGTGGTCTCGATGGTCATGCAAAAACGTAAAGTTCTTAAGGATTCCACACAAAACCAAGTTCAAACTAAATCAATATGAGTCAAATTACAATGTGGCTACCAATGAATTAAGTAATCAGATGACTACTTCTGCAAAATAGGAGGTGGTCACGTATTGGTCACTTTCAACACCTGTATTAACCACTTTATTTGAAGTTTTCTGAAAATAAAAAAGCGTTTAAAACTTTCGTTTTAAACGCTTTTTATAAGTAGTACTCGAGGCGGGACTTGAACCCACCTTATAATGCGCTTATAATTAATGCCTTCTAAAAGTAAAAAATAGTAGGTCTCATTTTAGTCTCTCTGAAACCATTTAACCTAAAACAAAGATAAAACAAATAATATAATTTGGGAAATGCAATAAATAAACTTGTCGACTAACATACATTTTCTCTAATTGGCATTTCATTAGATTGCTACTTATATGTTTTAGACAGTTTTCTCTAAGTACATGACAAAACATTAAAGCATTTCTCTAAGTCTTTATTATCTAGCGGATTATTTAATGCATGTACAATTCTTATTAACCCATATTTAAAGAAACTATTTGCCCTTCTGCCATGTTTCTTCACCTTGATTGGTTTAATGTTTATATATTTATCAATGCCAGCTAAGTATGCCCATACAAAAACAATAGCTACAACAGCTAAAAGCTTGGATATGCGCACTAAGTCTGTCAAATGGGTATCTTCCATATTGAATCCACTAGATTTCATTGCCCTAAACATGGTTTCAATCTGCCATCGTTCTTTGTAATTGACCATAGCCTGATCATCCTTATTAAAAGAAGCAATAATGGTAAATTCCACTTTCCCAGTTATTTTGTTTAAAGATTTTGCATCTGATAGGTATACTAGATTCTTACCAAGATAATAGAGCTTACCACAATTTTTGTAAGTCCCAGTCATTATATTATTGAACAACCAAAAGGCTTTAATGGCAGGCGTACCATGGCGTTGTATCATCATATTATTACGGATACGAATGTAAAATGGGATCTTTTGTCGAATAAGATCTTCAAACCATTGCTCCTCTATAAACTCCCTATCTGCCATGAACGCCTTGATACTTTTGCTGCCAAAGAAGCTGATGCACTTGCCCAATAATTCTTTGCGCTCCTTGGCATTGGAGTTGCCCCTTTTAGGAAGAAGCTTCCATATCAAAGGAATAGCAACGCCTTTATAGCAGACACTCAACATTAATATGTTAATATCTGTTTGACCAAATTTCCAATTGGGTCTGTCCATACTGAGCATATAAGGAGGATACTCTGGCAATAGACTATAAATAAGCTTAGTGAAAATTAATGGGTCAAAAGCAAACTCTGCAAAGAATCGTTGTGCACGCCTCAGGCTTGATTCATGTGCCACAGATCCACTAAAACCTTGGGCTATTTTCACATATGAAACGGTTTGTAGCTTTACCATGCTATTAATAATAATGATCAGGCATTTAATTCTGGCCTTGTGCCAACCTGTTGTTGTCTTGAACAACTCAAATAATTGAGTATTTTTACTGTCTACCTTGATATTCGTATGTATTACAAAATGATATCGGAATCTTTTGTAAGATACTGAATATCTGGTTTTTAAACAAGTAAATCACACTCTTATTTCGTTGATTTTCAATTATTTACAGTTTTGTCATGCACTAAACTTTATGATTCTTATTTTCAAAAGCTTAAACAAATATATCACCCTAATTATCAGACTTTCAGCTAAATTTCCTTATTTAATTCTCAACCCTTGATTCGCATAAATAATCCTTTTATAGGTGACAAATAGTTTTAACATTTAGGGCTTTTCAATAAAACAAAACCTTCATCTATTTACATTCTAGTTCAATAAGCCCTTTATTTAATTCATTTCCAGTTACTTTAACACTAATCATACCTGCATGCCTACTAGCTTGAACGGTTAAAACCAACTTGCCACTAAAAGTCTTCATTGTTGGCATATGAAATAATTCTAATGAGGTTGCATCACCATTACAGACAGCCTTAAATTCTCCTTGACCACTTACTTCAATATTAAGCTGATTTACTGCTCTAGGACACAAGTTTCCATCCTTATCAACAACGGAAACTGTTATATAAGCCAGATCCTCACCGTCAGCATGAATGATGGATCGATCAGCTTCTAACTTAAGAGCATAAGCTTCTCCGGCGGTATGCACCTCTTTTTCCATGGCCAAAGATCCATCGGCATCGTATGCTACAACAGATAATGTGCCAGGTTCGTATTTCACCTCATTCCACATTAAACGATAACGCTCCAGCTTACTGTTATTATTCTTTTTTCGAATACCTTGACTTTTGCCATTGATAAACAGCTCAGCACTGTTGTAACTCGTATAAACGAATACAGGAGTAGTTTCACCTTCCCGTCCCTCCCAGTTCCAATGTGGAAGCACATGTAATGTTTCATCCTTTGTATTCCAGCGACTTCTATAGAGATAATATCTATCTTTTGGCAATCCGGCTAAATCATTAATGCCAAAGTAAGAGCTGCGCGATGGCCAATAATTATCATATGGAGTGGGTTCACCCAAATAATCAAAACCTGTCCAAACAAACTCACCGATTACCCATGGTTTGTCATCTTGCATCTCAAAATCATCTTCAGGTATATTTGACCAATTACAATATTCCAGATCATACGAGCTAGATTGCAAATCCTCATATACCATATCCGATCCACTCTGAACAGGAAACTTATAAACACCACGTGAGCTGACTGTAGAAGCTGTTTCTGAACCCAGAAGTAATCCTCCTGGGAATGTCTCATATGCCTCATCATAAAGATGCACACGATAATTTAAGCCAGGAATTTGAACCTTGGAACCAAAGCCATTTTCCATTACAGCCTTAACCTGGTCCATACCAACAGTAACAGGGCGCGTAGGATCTTCTCGATGAAATAAATCCTGCAAAAACTGAAGGCGTTGTACTCCTGCATCACCCCATTGGTCGGGAACTTCGTTACCTGCACTCCACATCACTATTGATGGATGATTACGGGTTGCACGTACAAGATTAACCACATCTTTTTCAGCCCATTCGTCAAAATAGAGGTTATATCCATTTTTAACTTTTGGCAGTTTCCATTCATCAAAGCTTTCGGCTAAAAACAAAAAACCCATTTCATCACATAACTCCAGTTGCTCAAATGAAGGCATGTTGTGCGCCGAACGAATGGCATTACACCCCATATCTTTTAAAATAGTTAACTGTCTTTTTAAAGCAGCTCTATTAACGGCGGTTCCTAATGGCCCCAGATCATGATGTAAACAAACACCCTTAAACTTTATAGTTTTACCATTTAGTTGAAAGCCATTATCAGCAGTGTAGCTTATTGACCTTACACCAAAACGAATATTGTCACTATCTACCACCGTACCCTCTTTATTTAGTAATAGCTCTGCTGAATAAAGATTGGGGCTTTCAGGACTCCATAATTTGGGTTGATCAATATCGATTTTGAGTTCATGTACTCCATTGGACTGCGATGTTGCTATACCTTCGGCAACAATTTTGCCAATACCGTCACGAATAATTGTTTTTACCTCCACATCAGACCCTTCCACTTCTGATCGAATCTGTATTGTGGCTTTTTCATCAGACACCTGTTCAGTGGTTAGTGTATGGCCCCAATGTTTAAAACTCACTTTATCCTTTACAATAAGCTGTACTTTACGATACAAACCAGCACCAGGATACCATCTTGATGAGAATGAGTGATTTTCAAGCCTCACTGCGACAAGGTTAGCTTCTTTAATTTTTACATATTTGCTTATATCGAAATAAAAGTAACTATAACCATAAGGACGCGTTCCAACTTTAATACCATTGACATAAACCTCAGCATTGCTCATGGCTCCATCAAAAGTTAACAACACCTGTTTTGATTCATCAGCTTCTTTCAACTTAAAGGATGTGCGATACCAACCTACACCTACAAAAGGTAAGGCGCCGGTTCTTCCAGTTTTCTCTGTCGCTTCATTCTCATTGTTCTGAACTATCCGAACCATCTGTTTATCAATTTCTTTATCGAAAGGCCCATAAATAGCCCAGTCATGGGGCACTTTCACTGTTTTCCATCCACTATCACTATATTGTGGCAGGAAGGCCAGTGAGTCATCAGTTCTGGTAAAACGCCATTCACTTAGGTTAGATACGGTTCGTGACTCTTCAAGAGATTTTGTACATGAGCAAGCAGCAACAACCAACAACATCAACACTAAATAGTTGAATTTGTATTTAAAGTTTAAAATCATACAATGCTTTTTGTAATCACCCTGAGTTAATGATAAACTCCATGGCGACGGTAATATTTTGAGTGAAGGGTTTCGCTTCTGAGCAAGTATAAGACACCTTCATTATCCAGTTAAGGTATATGGTCCTATCAGGATAGAAATCCTGACAGGACATTAATTGCATCTAATTTTTGACAATTGTATAAGTATAAATCGCCTGGCTCAGATCCATAGTGATAGTATAATTACCTTCTTCTGAAATCTGAATATTATTACCATCAGTACCCTTGTTAAGAATACCATCCATTTCATCGTCACCAAACACCTTATTCCAATCCTGATTAGCAATAAACTTGAAGCCACCAGATGACATATCAACAGTTAAACTCCAAGTATCAGTTGCATCATCATAAGTCATATCAGTATAGCCCCAACTATTAAAATCACCTGTAATAGCCCAATCAGTTTTATAGATCGTATAAGATGTAGCCAGAATATTAGCTTTAATAAAGTAAACTCCTGTTCCTTCGGTGGCAAACATATTGTTACCACCCCAATTACCTACTTGCAAGTTACCTGATGTACCACTTGCATCGGCATCTCCAACAATGGCATCTCCATTGTCCCAATTGGACTGATACGATAATTTGAACCCATTCCAATCTTCGCCGTTATCCATATGAATGTACCCTTCAAAAATCTCATTATCTGCAACTGAATACAGCAAGTCATCCTCTTCGAAGCCCCAGCCGTTATGGTCTCCGGTAACATACAATTTTGGATATACAATTATTATTTCATAAGGCATAACTTTAGTCTTAATAACATTACTGGTGGCAATTAATTGATCTTCTATTGAGCCTGTCACTCTCAACTCTATGTTACTGGCCACTCCTGGTTCTCCTCCAAGAGTGATAAGCTTTTGATTAATAAAGGCATTAAGTGGTTCAAAGCTCAAGTCAAAAGTATTAAGCAGATTAATAGATCCGCTAAAATCATTACCCTCAAAATCCATTTCTAGCGTATATTCCGGATCAGCTGATGGGTATCCAAAATCAGCAATGGTCCATTCAAAACTAGTAAATATATCACCAGCAGTCTCTTCTGTTAAAACTATGGTTTCCTGTGGTA
Source organism: Carboxylicivirga fragile (assembly GCA_025499625.1). Classification (GTDB taxonomy): domain Bacteria; phylum Bacteroidota; class Bacteroidia; order Bacteroidales; family Marinilabiliaceae; genus Carboxylicivirga; species Carboxylicivirga fragile. Next base: position 76,531 of record JAFMVD010000022.1, read on the forward strand.
ATTCTGTTGTTAAAATCGGATGAATTGTTTCACCTATCATGAGCTTGTTCACCTCTTCACAGGCACTTAACAAACCAATAATCAATAGACTATATATAAATATCTTCTTCATATCTTACATTTTTAGTTTCAGAATGATCGTAAAAATTGAGACTAACCAATTTAAATGTCAAACTTTAATAATAGAGCAAATATTAATACCCGTCCTGCTTTAAATTAGGATTAGCATTGATATCTGATGCTGGAATTGGAAAATGGTTAAAATGCTGTGGTAAGCCTTTACCTTCATATACTCCACCTTTCCATTCCCACAGGTAATCAGTACTAGTGAATTTACCATAACGAACCAGATCCGTACGACGATATCCTTCCCAGTAAAATTCCCTTGCTCTTTCATCCAAGATAAAATCAAGAGTTAAGTCGGCCAGCAATATATTGCCCGAAGTATTACCATAGGCGCGTTCTCGAACATTATTAATATACCGCAGTGCATCATTGGCATTACCATTTGATCCTCCTCTGAGTACGGCTTCAGCATACATCAGGTACGCATCTGCAACTCGAAGCAATGGAAAATCAATATCCATATGATCAGTATTTGAACCAAGTGCTCCTCCAGATGTAATGTTTTTATATTTCATAACTGAGAATCCATTTTTGAATTCTGTGATCTCATCAGTGGTCATCGTGCGGTCATTAGTAAAAAACATGGCTCGTCTATCAGAAGCCCCGGTATAATCGCTAAACTTATCAATTAGTTGCTTCCGTGCCCTATTGCCACCCCATGCCGTGATACCTACTGAAGATGGATTCATATCAGAAGCCCAGGATGAGCAGGCAATCATAGTGGTTCCTCCCCATGTTTGAGCATTAATCCCATCATGAATCACTGGCAAAATTATACCATCGGCCAAATGATTATCGGCTAGGAAAAGTTGTTGATAATCATCGTTCAGCTTATAGGACGAATTAATCACTTTCTCACTATATGTAACTACTTCATTATATTTTGAAGATGAAATATACACTTCAGCATTCAAAAATAGTTTAGCTAGTACCATCCACGCAGCAGCTGCATCAACACGACCAAACTCATTATTACCTGGATCAGGCAAAAGCATCTCGAGTTCTTTCAACTCAGTTTCAAGATATGTAAATAAATCGGCCTTTGATATTTGTTCAGGAAGAAAAGCGCCAATCGAACTGTTCTCATCAACGAACGGCACACTGCCATATAAATCAAGTGCATGATAATAACTAAGAGCTCGTAAGAAGCGGGCTTCGTGATGAAAAGCTCTTATAATTACTTTTTCAGCCTCGCTAAAACCACGGCTGTTTAACTTGCTTTCTGTCGATTCTCTGATAAATTCATTGGCGAGTGTAATCTGGTAAAAAATACGATAATACATTCCCATGCTAACCTCATTGGCTGAGGTCCACTCATTTGTCTGCAATTCAGGGATACCTGCATCGCTCCAAACCCATAGAGCCATTTCTGTTGTCATATCTTGCATATACCAGTAGGCCCTTACATAGTTTGATGCTCCTTCATCTATTCCTTGAACGTCCTGATCTCCATCTGGTCCTATTTGACCGGTTAGCGATAACCCGCCATATAACTTAGCCAATAACTGACGATAGGAATCAACACTATTAAAAAAAGTAGCTGATGTAATGGTATTCTTATCAATAGGAATGGTATCGAGATCATTAACACATGAGGTTGCCACTAAGAACACTGCCATAATGGTTACCATCCCTTTTATCATATATCGTTTCATCTTTGTAAATTTTAAATTATCAGATGCCTGCATTTTGGCAGACATGGAATTCCCACATAAATTAAATCAACCATTTATATAAACCTGGAGATGCCAATTTTATATGGTGGTTTCATAAAAATCTGTTTAAGTAATTTAATTTGAAATTACTTATTAAAAGGACAAACTAGCTCCTAATACAAAAGTTCGAGGTCGTGGATACACAGCATTGTCGATACCATCAAACACCTCAGGATCCACACCTGAATAATCGGTAAGAACCAGAGCATTTTGTACAGTCATTGAGAGGCGAATATCCATCAGGCCGTTAAATACCTTTTCAAATTGATATCCGGCTGAAACATTATCTAATTTGAAAAACGAAGCATCCTGTACATAATAATCAGAGTAAATCTGCTGACGTTCAAAATTGGTATCAAGGACTGATTGAGGTACGTTCTGCAAATAACTTGAGTTAAATACATATTGATAATTAGAACTACCTGCAGACAGATCATTGTACATATGGTTACCTAAACTGGCACGTGCCATGAATGAGAAATCCCATTTTTTATATTCAAAACGCGATGACAAGCCCATCAGTAAATCAGGAGCTGAGGATTTGTAATGATACATATCCTGCTCATTAACTACACCATCGTCATTACGATCAGCATATACACCTTCAATAGGTTTTCCATCTTGGTCGTACACCTGCTGGAACATATAGAAAGAATTGGCTGGTTTGCCCACTGAATTGATTTTAGCATAACCGCCAATACCAGTTGATATTGCTCCTGTTTGAACCCCTTTATAATCGGGATTATCCACACTAGTCAGCTTGGTAATCTCATTCACATTTTTCGACAGATTAAATCCAATCTCCCAAAACATATCCGTTTTCACAATAGGTCGAACATTAATATTGAATTCAACTCCACGGTTTTCTAATGTCCCTACATTGGTCAATAATACATTTGAAAAGTTAGTGCCGGCTGCAACAGGAATCTCATTAATCAAATCGTTAGTTTCACGCTTATAGATTTCAATGGAACCATTAATTCGTTCATTCAGGAAGCCATAATCCAAACCAATGTTGAAGGTCGTTGTTTCCTCCCACTTCAGATCGGCATCATAACCATCAGGGCGCGCCATAGTAACCCACGTATCTCCCATCAGATAGCGTGCTGTTTCTCGACTAAGCGTGTACTTTGCCAGGTAAGGATAGTTATCTGAAGTGATGTACTGTTGCCCGGTTATACCATATCCGAGTCGTAGCTTAAGGTTAGATAAAGCCTCCACATTTTTTAGAAAAGATTCCTCTTTGATTCGCCAAGCCAGCGCAATAGAAGGAAAGGTACCCCAGCGGTTGTCTTCAGAAAAACGAGATGTCCCATCATGACGTACAGTTAGGGTTAATAAATAACGGTCTTTAAAACTATAATTCATTCGGCCGAAGAAGGACACCAAGTAATTTTCTGTTGGTATGGTTTGTTCAGGTACAATTAAGTAATTTCCATTTACACTGGTAGACTTCACATAATCCTCACGCCAGAAATGCTGCCACGAATACCCCCCCATGATATCAAACTTACTATTAATTGAAGGTAAATTCTTATCGTATTTAAGGTAAAAATCCAATAGTTCATTACGCTTATCCTGAGAATAATTTCGATCTTCCCCACTAATATCTGTACCATCCGAAGCTCTACGATAGGCAAATGCTGCATTTTCAGGAACAAAAACATTCCCATCACTGGCCGAATAATCATAACCCAGGTTTAGAGTTGCTGTTAATTCCGGCAAAGCATGAAAATTATACTCAAGTTTAGCGTTACCAATACTTCTATATACTTCCGATCGGTCCTCTCGTTGATTGATTAAAGCCATCGGATTAGCTGTTGCCACACTGCTTGGTCGGTCGCCATCAATCCAAGTATAATAGCCTCCATAAGGGCTTGTTTCATCGTAAACCGATTGAGTTGGATCAAATAAAATAGCAGTATTAATCGCGCCGTTATCGGCAAATCGGTTTTTAATAAACATGCCTTTGATGCTCAGGTCTAGCTTTAAATGATTATCAAAAAAGGACGGGTTCAAGTTTAAGCTACCAGTAAAACGATCCAGTCCCGATGTTTTCAACAAGCCTTTCTGCTGTGTATAACCAAGTGACAAGCGAAAAGGTGTATTTAACGTCGCTCCCGACATACTAAAATTATGGTCCTGGCCGGTTGCTGTTTGAAATATTTCATCTTGCCAATCCGTAGATGCTGCACCAAGCATTTGTTGAGCATTGGATCCATCTCCATATCGTGTTGTGATTAAATTACTATACTCATCAGCCGAAAAGCTCTGTATCTCATTGGTTCGAAATCCAACAGATGCATTACCATTGTAATTGAATTTTAGCCCTCCTTTACTTCCTTTTTTGGTAGTAACTATAATCACGCCATTGGAGGCACGCGAGCCATAAATAGCCGTTGCAGAGGCATCTTTAAGTACAGAAAAAGACTCAATATCACTTGGGTTGATTGTATTCAGAGGGTTACGCATACCCGAAACCCCATCGTTATCAACAGGTACTCCATCTATAATAAATAGAGGATCATTACTGGCTGACAAAGAAGAGCCTCCACGAATACGTATGGTGGCTGCACTCCCAGGTTCACCGCCAGCTGAAGTAATTTGCACGCCGGATGTCTTACCGGCTAACAGATCCTGTGGTGAAGTTGTTACGCCTTTATTAAAGTCCTTGGTACTAACCGAAACTACAGAACCTGTGGCATCTGACTTTTTCAATTGTCCATAACCAATGACCATCACTTCTTCCATATCCACTATATCCGAAACCAATTGGATATCGTATACAGCCTGTGGGCCTACTAGCACTTCCTGCTTTTTATAACCTATAAACGAAAATACGATTACATCTCCGTTATTGGCACTTATCAGGTACGCACCATTGGATGCACTTATTGTTCCAACCTGCGTACCTTTAATAAATACTGTTACTCCCGGAATAGCTTGTTGATTATTCGAGTCAACAATAACACCTTCAATACTAATGCTCTGCCCAAGAACATTTAGCGTGAACGAGAATAAAAGCAACACCATAAATGCTTTAAACGTCATTAATTCTTTCATAAAAATTGAATGTTAGTTATTGAATAGTTTATTTCATAAGAGACAATGATCTCTTTGGGGAACCTTCTTATTTGTGCACCATAAACACATTTTATTTTTTCAATTGAGTGTATTTAGTTGCTCACCGTTCAGCTATTGAACTGTAAGCACAATGCCAAAACCAGTGAAATATTTAGTTGGTAAACGGATGATTTAAATAATTGATCCCATCGGTAGCCTTTCCTGAGAAATCAAATAAAGCACAATTTTCCCAGGCAGAGCCCGTGCCCCATAAGTCTTTTAAACCTGAGGTAATCCAGGCTGGTTCCCAATACATAACTCCAATGGCTCCTGCTTCCATCATATTTTGAGTCAAATCAATCATATACTGCTTTTGACCTTCAACGGAATAAGGGTAAGCTGCAAGCGGAGCTTGAGAACCATATATATTATTGTAGCTGTCGTTATTATCCGTGGTGAAAGGATACGCTGTTTCTAAAATGACAACATCTCTATTAATCTTCGCTTTTAAGCTAATAACCACATCAGGTAAATCGAAGAATGAAACAGTAGTGTGCCAAATATGATAATAAGAAAACCCTGCAATGTCGAAATCGGTCACCTGACCTTGATTGATAATATTGGTAAACCACCAGTCCAGGTTTTTAGGATCTGCCACATGCAAAGCTACCAATGTGCTTTTGCCACTTAGCATATCAACATCACGCACCGCCTTAATACCGGCATTGAGCACCTTACCCATATTAATCCAGTTACCATCACATACTGAAAGCTTAGGAAACGCATTCATAGTGCCAGTGTGCATCATACCACAATTCGTTTCATTTCCTATCTGTACCATCTCGGGTAAGATATTTCGCTCATGCAATTCCTTCATCACACCATAAGTGTAATTGTATACAGAGTCACATAATACATTTATATCTGTAATATCCATCCAGGCTGATGGAGGTGTCTGATGCTCTGGATCTGCCCAAATATCAGAATAATGAAAATCTAAATTGACAGCCATTCCGTTGTCTTTTGCCCGTTTAATATCAATGGCTACTTCTTCAAAGCCACTATAAACTGCTGTTTGGTCTCCATAAATATCTTTGATCCACTCCGGATTGTGCCATAAACGCAGGCGCACCATATTGGCGCCTTTATCTTTGAATAATTTGAAGGGATCTATATTATTTTGGTCTAATTTAAACACTCCTCCTTTATCTTCCACCTGCTTCACATAGCTTAGATCAATCCCGTGCACAAAATCAATGGTCTCGGGCGGTATAGGTGGTTCATCTTCAACAACAGGTTTTTCCTTGGTGCATGACGATGACATGCCAATTAAACCTGCCAACAAAACTGCTATTAATAAAAAATCATTTCTCATCACGTTGCGTTTAAATTACGATATCATCAAAAGTAAACATATGCCTTATTGATAACTTTGGCGTATCCATCCAATACTTATCCATTTCTTACATCAATTTAAAATGAGGCAATTAGAAACCTCATTAAAGTCATATTTGTTAATATCTTACATATTTTTATTAAAATCGTACCAACTTTAACTATCTAATTCTATTTATTTCTACTTTTATTGGATATAAATCAGTTTAAATCACTGTTCATGAAGATCCGTTTCTCAATTTATATAATCATTACTCTTTATACTTACACTGCTCAAGGAGCTGAAAAGTACTTTTCGAGCTTACGATATGAGAACGGATTGCCTTCCAACGTTACTAACTCCATTGTACAAGATCAGAAAGGATTTATATGGATTGGTACAGAAAATGGTTTATGCCGTTACGATGGTTACACAATGATTTATTTCGACAGCCAAAATTCAAAGTCTCAATTGCCATCCGATCGAATAAGCGCACTTTTACTTGATGATGACATTCTATGGGTTGGCACATGGAATAAGCTCTGTACCATTAACATTAAGACTTTTGAGGTTAATACCTTTCAGCAAATTGACATACGTGTTATCCGAACCTTATTTAAAGACTCAAATGAAAACATCTGGGTTGGAACCAATGATGGCTTATTCAAATTTAATAAGGACACACAATCCTTTATAAACTATAGAAAGGATAACAGTAATTTAAGTCATAATACTGTTAGGTCAATATATGAAGATAAGGATGGGCAATTATGGGTTGGCACTTTCGATGGACTGAACTGCTTGAGAGGAAATAGATTTGACTCATTTAAACTGAATGGAACCTACAAACCTAATATTTCAAACAACTTGATACTGACTATCAAAACTGATACCAACAACGATTCTATATTATTAATTGGAACTGAAACGGGGTTATGTCTTTACAATCGTCACACCGGATTATTTCGTAACTATAATTCAGAGAATAGTGCCTTAAGTAATGAGGTCATTAAAAGTATTCATCAATCTAGTAACGAGCTATGGCTCGGCACAGACTTTGGTTTAAATATTTTTAGTTATAAGGATAGTTCTATCACCAGTTTTTTTCACAACCCACATATCAACCACACCATTTGCAACAATGTAGTTCGTCAAATATTTGAAGACCAAAATGCATTATTATGGTTTGTAACTCCAAACGGGATTAGTATACTTGATAATATGGATCGTGGCTATTCGATGAATGAAGTTTTATTTGAGTCCAATGGGATTAAAGCAGGTAATCTGCTGCGCGATATCTTGGTGCTGAATGACGGAAGTAAATGGATGGCCACTGATCATGGAGTTATTCACGAGACAAAGAATGGACAGCAGGAATTGTACACTTCAAAGGGCGAACGTAGCAGACGATTATTGCTGGATAACGCTTATACACTTGCTTTAGATACATTAGGACAAATATGGATAGGCACTGCAGGTGGCATTAATATCTGGAATCCAAATACTCATAGCATGAGTAACATCACATCACAAGCTATAAACGGATTAACATCGAATTACATTGGAAACTTCTCCATGTCATCCGAAGGACAAATATATGTAAGTGCCTGGGAAGGTGGTGTTTTTAAAATAGTAAAGAATAAAGATAAGAAACAACCATACTCCTTTATATCTGTCACCACGAATGGAGAAGCACTTATGTGTGTAAGCAATGGTTTCCTCTACTTTACCGACAATGGAGCTTTAAAGAGGTATGATCCGAAAAATGGCCAGACCATAAAGCTAATGCACAGTAAAGATACAGGCTTGAATAGCCCTATATTAAGTCTACAAAAGGCAAAGAACAATCAGATATGGTTAGCTTTCAATAAAGGACTTGTTCAGTTTAACACCAATAACCATACATTTATTACGCATCGATTTCATGCGCCTATCGCACCAATTATAAGTATGGAAATAGATAAGCAAGGATTTATTTGGGCCGCAACTCCTCACGAAATAATTAAAATAGATTCTGAAACAAGTCTATTATTTACAATCCCACTCAACACCAATACTCCCTTCAAAAACTTTATCAGTAAAAGCAGCTATCAAGCTAATGATGGTCAGCTTTATTTTGGTTGCCAGAATGGCTACCTACAAATTGAGCCACCACTGAATTACAGTGTCAATCAGGATGTGCACACTATCATAAGTGGCTTGTCCATTAACAATGCCATTACTCTGCCTAATGACTCTAATCAAATACTGGATAAAGACATTAGCTATTGTGAAGATATACGTTTGCCTTATCGCGAAAACTCTTTACTTTTTCAGTTTTCTAATTTCGATTACTGGTTGCCCGAGCTAAATAGTTATCGGTACCGCTTAGAGGGTTACAACGAACAATGGCAATACACCGGCGGAAATAAAAACTTTGCTGTGTTTTCGAATCTCAAACCTAATAATTATACTTTGGAAGTGTCAGGCACGAACCATAAAGGTATTGCAAGTGGAAGTACATCTCGAATACATTTTACTATTGAACCTCCAATCTGGTTGAGTGCACCATTTCTTATACTGTATATGCTTGTTATTATTGGTATTATTTACACGGCCTTTTACATTTACAACTTTAGAAATAAGCTGCGTAATCAACTTAACATCATTCAAATCGAAAAAGAGCATTCAGAACAGCTTTTTAGTAACAAACAACAGTTTTTTACCAATATCTCGCATGAGTTTCGAACACCACTCAGCCTAATACTCCCTCCAATAAGGCAAATTCTTAACAGTGGGAATGTCGATGAAGTCAGTAAAAGAATGTTGCAACTGGCAGAAAAGAATTCGCAGCGTCTAATGAACCTTGTTAATCAAATTTTGGATTTTCGAAAGTTAGAAACAACCGGACTGAAAATTAAAACTACACCTGCAAATATTAGCCTAATAGCGCGGGACGTTTTTGAATCATTCAACGACCTAGCTAGACGCAAAGATATTAATTATAAATTTGAAGAAGAAGCCCCATCATTGAATCTGGCTATTGATGATGAAAAAATTAAGACTATTCTTTTTAACCTGCTGTCCAATGCTTTTAAACATACCCCTGCAAAAGGCAACATATCACTCAAGCTAAAAATTCTAAATGGTCTTGCGAAAATAACGGTATCTGATAGTGGTAAGGGCATTGATCCTGCAGAGCATAATCAGATATTTGAACGCTTTTATCAAAGCCCAGGTAATTCCCCGGAAATGTCAGGTACCGGCATAGGATTAACCCTAGCCATGGAATATGCCAGATTGCATCAAGGCACAATTACTCTTGAAAGCAATTTGGGAAAAGGTAGTTGTTTTACTTTAGAGCTTCCTATTTCCTCCATAGATGAAACAGCTATTGAATTTAATTCTATCACTAACAAGGATACTGTACCAATCAGAACGACACCTTCTTCAACAAGCAATATGGTTGGTAAAAACAGGCCTAAAATACTGTTAGCGGATGACAATCCTGACATACTTGAATTTATTGATATGAATTTGAGGTCAAACTACAAGATAATAATGGTCAATAATGGAGTGGAAGCCTTGAAGTTGGCGATAAGCGAACAACCTACTTTAATTATCTCGGATGTGATGATGCCTGAAATGAATGGGCATGAGTTATGTAGACAATTGAAGAGTAACAGTAAAACTATGCACATCCCTGTTTTATTGCTTACGGCTCAAAGCCAAACCAGCCAACAAATACTGGGAATGAAAAGTGGTGCTGACATGTATATTACCAAACCATTTGAAATAGATTATCTGGCATTGTGCATTAAAAATACTTTAAAACGTGAAGCCTACCTTATTAATTATTCAAAAAGTATTATTACCCTTACACTGAATGAAACATCAGAAGAGGAGAAGAATCAGGATACTCGTTTCGTAAAACGTGTGATGACCATTATTGAAGAAAACATTATGAACACCAGCTTTTCAGTTGAAAAGCTAGCTGAATCCATGAACATCAGTCCAACACACTTATACCGTAAACTAAAAGCTTTAACTGGCCAATCAACACAAGACATTATTAAACTCTATCGCCTTGAAAAAGCAGCCAATATGTTAACCAATAAGGAGGGAAACATTACTGAAGTGATGTACCAGGTTGGTTTCTCAAGCCTTCCTTCATTTTCAAAAGCTTTTAAATCTCATTTTGGTAAGTCCCCTAGTGAATATATTAAAAAGAACCAGGATGACTTAACTGCCACTAAACCATTACCTAAAATACCGAAATAACCTACTGAGCATCAAAGTCCATAAACCACATACAGCTCTATCACACTATCTATGATTATTTTACAAGAATCAACCGCATCATTAAAACATCGTGTCCTCCAATGCTTACTTTCAATTTTTGTTTTGATGTTCCCAATTCCTTGTGGTCATACAAATCCCTTATTTTATAGGTTTTATTATTCACCTCTAATGCTCTACCACTCAAATCATCTTTGACAGGGTGCCAGTTCCAGTCATGATTAACAACAACCTCTTCCTCACTCATATTGACGAACGCAAAGGCCCATTCTCCATCTACTAATGGTTTTGCCCATATTTCAATATTACCTTCATCTGAATGACAATATGCCTGAATACCTAATTTATCCTGATTGACAGCAACCACCTCTTTATTTGTCAATATTTCAATTATTTCTTTAGACGCTGAACGCAAATCATTACCCATAATTAAAGGTGAAGCCAACATAGCCCACATTGCAAAATGCACACGATCTTCAGCTACAGACATACCATTACCTACCTCCATCATATCAAAGTCATTCCAATGTCCCGGCCCACTATACTTACGAATATCTTTGCGCAACTTAATTATAGGCCACACCCCTAACGATGCCCAGGTTCCATGGCCCACCTTACAATCCCAACAGTTAATTATATCGCCAGTAACACGCCACATATGCCCCATTTCATCACCCCATTTCCAAGGATCATTATCACCCCATTCGCAAATACTGAATAGTATGGGACGGCCTGCTGCACGAATCGCATCACGCATGGTTTGATAAGCACCTTTGGCATTCAGGTTTTCGGTATCACACCAGTCGTACTTAAGGAAATCAACACCCCATTCAGCATATAACTTGGCATCCTGATACTCAAAGCCACGACTACCTGGATATCCGGCACATGTTGTGGAGCCTGCACAATTGTAGATGCCGAATTACTGCTGATGCGTTAAAATTAGTCACCAAATAATTTTAGTTGTTCTTTGACATCTTGATTGATTTGATATTCTGTAAGCAGTTCTTGTAT
>JAFMVD010000023.1 GCA_025499625.1 Carboxylicivirga fragile
TAAATCCCCTGAAGGGGACTTAAGCCTCCACTTTAGGGGAGGTTTGGAGGGGTAGAAATAAAGGTTAAGTTTTAATCTATAAGTTGTCTGGATTTAAAATTCACTTTTGAGACAGCTCATCCATTATTTATATTTCCTAGTAGTCGAAACTAAGCCCCACATTAATACCTAACCAACTTTGTTGTGGTACTTTCGAAGATTTAAATGACATATTGTAGTCAAAACTTACTGATAAACTGGTGCTATAGCTCATCGGAATAAGAGCGCCTGCTTTGGGAGCTACTGCCATTACCCAACCATTATCTTTTACACTGAATAGACCATTGTCATTACGTTGTTCGGTGTAGTTTGTACCTGCACCTAATCCAACAAATGGACGAATGGTAGCATCATCTCCAGCAAAATAGTATTTACCTGTGATGTGAATTGGAATGGTGTTCAGGTAGCGATATTGATTACTTGTTATTGCTCCATTGTCGAGAGGGTAAGTTGCTCTAGGTTTTGCTTCGTAAAAAGTATTCCATCCTAATTGAACACCCACACCAATGTTTGGCTGAATTAATTTTTCAAATTCAAGAAGCATACCTCTAAAGCTGGTTTTCTCGATGAAATCCTTTGTATCTCCCATCGGTACAGCCATACTGTAGTGTAGGTTTGTCTTGTTCTGTGCACTTGCCCCAAACGTCACCATGGTAAGTGCTATAATAAATATATATTTAATAGCTTTCATTGTAATTATTTTAAAGAGGTTAAGTGACTAGTTAAAAGGATCTTGATTGAATAATTCATCGATTCCGCGATCAATTCTGTTTTGCAAGTATTCAGTGCTACCTTGCAATAATCCATCTACAGCTCCAATGTAAATACTTGGTACTTCATCATCTTCAGCAGCTTCCATGTTGCCTAATTCCATCATGAATGAGCCTGTTTTGTAGTTGTAGTAAACAGGGTACCATGGGTAGTAGCCTCCCCATCCCCAACCGGGATAGCCAGGGTACCAACCGCCCCACCAGCCACCGCCAGGATACCAGGCTGCTCCAGTGTTGTTTTGCTCTATCAAAGTTAGTGCAACAATTAAATTTGCCTGCGATGGATCTTCTCCTTCGTATTCTTCGAGGCCTTGTGCGTTCATATTTTCGCGTACCTGCTTCATTATTTCAGCATCGTACTCATCATTAGGATCGTCAACAGGATCACCATCCTTAAGGTGAAGAATCGCCTCAGGCATGATGTAGGTTTTAACATCTAATGTATTCCACTTGTAGTTTGGGTCAAACTTTGAGATTGTTGTGTCTAGTTCATCAACATACTCAGCTCCTCCAGGATAGCATGCATTAACCATAAAGATTAGGGCTGCTATCGCTAAAAAATTCATTTTTGTTCTCATCTGTTTTGCTTTTTTAGTTCAGATGTAACTCGCCAAGTCTATATTATACCTTGGCTCGTTTCATAAGTTTAAATGTTATATTAAGGTTTATTATTTTAAAAATTACTGGAAAATAGTGATTTTTTCCTTGTCAAAGTACGAAAGTACAACATTTCTCTGCTACTTTTGTTTATAAATCAAACTTAAAAATAAAACGTATTAAAATGAGAAAATTAGTTTTAGCCGCCATAGTTGGGATGTTTAGTATTGCCTCTTCTGTGGCTCAAATGTCAGATGAAGAAGTTGGCTTGATGAGATCGATTCTGAAGTCGGAGGTAAAGGTGTATTTCGCTCAGAATATAGAGCTGACCACAAGTGAGGCTGCCCCTTTTTGGGAGATATACGATGCCTATGAGAATGAGTTGAAGCCAAGTTCAGATGCACGTATTAAGCTGATGCGCGAGATTATTAAGTCTGAAGGTGTTTTAAGTGAGGACGAAATGCATACAAAAATAATGGAAGCCATTAAGCTTCAGAAAAAGCGTCGTGATGTACGTATAAAGTATTATAAGCTTTATAAGAAGAAAATGGGTGTTAAGGTGGCAGCACAGTTTTATCAACTGGACCAATACATTAACACTATGGTAACAGCTTCATTAAATGAGGGTATGCCTATAGTAATACCGGAAGTTAAAAAATAAGATAATGGATACTAAAAAGCTCCGTCAGCATTAAGTTGACGGAGCTTTTTGTTATATGCTTTTGTTAAGTGATGATGAAAGCAAGGATGACATCTTTCTTAAGTTATAGCGGGAAAGATGTCATCCTTGTTTTGTTCGCAGAGCTTTTTATTTAGTTTCGTGTTTGATTCCAATGGTTTCAAGGTCTTGCCAGTAAAGAGGGTAGGACTTGGTAACAACCATTGGGTCGTTAATAAGCACATTGTTCTCTTTTAGTATTGCAGGTGCAAAAGCCATTGCCATACGGTGATCTTTGTAGGTGTCTATCGAAATCTCTTTATTTTCAAGTTTACTCTTTTTACCATCCCAAATCAAGTTGTCGATATTGTTTGATGTGAGCTCAAAGCCTAATTTCGCTAATTCGGCAATGAGGGCTGAGATACGATCTGTTTCTTTAATTTTTAGGGTTTGTAAACCTGTAAAGTGAAATGGTATATTCAACAAGCAGCATGTAACGGCCACTGTTTGTGCCAAATCAGGTTCGTTTACAAAATCGTACTTTAGTTTTTTAACCATTGAGCCATGTTGGCTAAGCGTAACTCCTTTTTGTGAGAAACGTGTTTTTACACCTAGGGAGTCAAATATGAATTGAACGTTTGAGTCGCCTTGTAAGCTTTGTTTCTTTAATCCTTTAAGTGTTATTTCCATGTCAGGGCAAAGAGCTGCAATTTCGTACCAATAACTTGAAGCACTCCAATCTGATTCAACACTTGTTTTTAATGGTTTGTAGTCGGCTTGAGGTATTTTGATGGTATTACCCGACCAGTTTGCTGTTATGCCAAATTCTTTCATCAAGGCCAAAGTCATGTTTAGGTATGGCTTCGAAATAATGTCTCCCGTTAAGGTCAGGTTTAAACCGTTTTTCATAGTAGGTGCAACCATAAGCAGGGCTGAGATATACTGACTACTAACATCGCCAGGTAATTCCAGGTCGCAACCTTCTAATGCGCTTCCAAAAATGCGTAATGGAGGGTAACCTTCTTTTTCGATGTATTCAATTTTGGCACCAAGTTGATTAAGGGCATCAACTAAGGTTTTAATTGGGCGCTGTTTCATTCGCTCAGATCCGGTAATAGTCCACTCGCCAACTATCTTTGATAAAAAAGCGGTTAAAAAGCGCATGGATGTACCAGCGGCACCAACATCAAAATGGTTGCTATCCGCATTAAGTGCATTGAGCATAACTCTGGTGTCGTCGCTATCAGATAGGTTTTTTATTTCCAGAGCGCTATAGCTAAGTGCGTTTAGTAAAAGTAAGCGGTTGCTTATGCTTTTAGATGCCGGTAGCGAAATGTTAATTTGTTCTGGCTGGTTCGATTTGCTTAACAGGTATGCCATTGTAGGTGTGTTTCTTATTTGAGGTTATTGTAGAAATAGAGTGCATCCATTACTTCTTTGTTTGAAGCACTGCAGTTAATCTGTATTTTGCCAATTTCCTCTAAAAGTGTAAAGTTAATTCTGTTGTCTTCGTTCTTTTTGTCGTGTGTCATCAATTTATACAACTCATCATAGTCGTCTTTGCCAAATTCAAAGTGACCGTATATTTTTTCTAATTGATCAGCAATTTCAATGACTTGTGCCATTGGGAATCCTAGTCGTATGTGCGATAGGTATAATTCGCAAATCATACCAAAGGCAACTGCATAGCCATGGAGGATTGGGCGGTTCTGATGCATGGCAAGACTTTCAAAAGCATGTCCGAAAGTATGCCCGAAATTAAGGGCTTTGCGAATGTGATTTTCGGTTGGATCATTCTGTACGAAGTGATCTTTTATGCGGATGGAATCAGCCACTAAATCTTTTAAGGCAGCAAGATCAGGATTGCTGATGTCGTATTGTTTCAATTGCTCCCATCGTTTCGAAGAGTAAATAAAGGCATGTTTAATCATTTCGGCAAAGCCGGAAATAATATTGGTATTATCAAGCGTTTCAAGAAAATCTGTATCAATTAATACTGCACTGGCTTGATTAAATACGCCAATCTCATTCTTAAATCCTTCAAAGTTAATCCCCGTTTTTCCGCCTATTGAGGCATCGACCTGAGCAAGCAATGTGGTTGGGATATTTATGAATTGAATACCTCGTTTGAAGGTTGAAGCTGCAAATCCTCCAAGGTCGCAAGGCATGCCTCCTCCAAGTGTTACCAGTGCAGATTTCCTGTCGGCACCACCATGGCTTAGCATGTGCCAAACTTTTTCAATGGTCTGGAGCCCTTTGTTGTCGTCTCCATCAGGAATGATCACCATTCGATCCTTTGATAAACCTTTAACGTTTTCAATTTTTGAAAAACAATGTTCAAAGGCCTTCTGATCAGATAATAAAAAGACTTTGTCTTTTGGAAACCCTTCAATAAGATGTTCGATATCTCGTTTAAGATTTTCAACAATGAAAACATTGGATTCTTTAGAAAGTAATGGAAACATTGACCTGCTTTTAAAAATGAACTGCAAATTTAGTTAAATTTGCCAATTGAGAATAAGTTTTTAGTTGTGATTAAGTATAAGTTGCAGTTTATTAGTGAGGTATTTGTTCTGATGTTGAATCGTTAGTTGCTAATGATTTATGTTTGAACTATTTTCAGTCACTAATGCTGTTTTGTTTAACAAATAAGAAAAGTTTATGAATCTTCAATTCAATAATAAAAAACAAGTGTCACCAGTTGGTTTGCTCTTGTCTTTTATCTTTCTAAGTGCCGTGGTATGTATCGGTTTGTATTATTTAATTTTAGATGAACGCATTCAAAGTTTGGAGATAGGTGCATGGATTTATTTACTTCTTTCCGGGCTTGTTTTCTATTTTGGGGGATTCTGTTATGTTGAAGTGGAAGCTTCGGAACAGCGAATAGATGTGAAGTACTATAACTTATTTCCATTCGGTAGACAGTATAAGCGCATATTATTACCCGTTGATAAGATAAAGAAAATTAAATTGGCGAAGGGTATAGGTCCAATTGGAAGACGCTTGGTAATTAGTGGGGTTGTTAATGGAAGGTTGGCTTTGTTTCCATCTGTTGGTTTAGGAGCATGTAATGCGCAGCAGATCGACAAATTAAATGCCTATATTAAAAGTATTAAACACTCAAATTAAAGAGTAATGATGCGCTCGCTTCTTCTTGTTGGTTTATTGCTTATGTGTCATTGTATAAGTGCTCAATATAAGGTTGGAGATTGGTATCTGAGCCCAAAAATTTCCTTTGCTGATTATAGCGATAAAGACGATTGGTCGGGGTATAGTATCTCTAAAGTTCCACCCATATCCATGACACTCGAATATGGTTTGAATCAGTACTTGAGCACTGGTGTTACCTTGGGTTTTAGTCATGATAAATTTACCAACGACACATTAAATTCAAATGTACATCGATTTTCAACTCTCGCTTTTGGTGGAATTGGATCCTTTCATTTTGCCGGGCTTATTGAAAAGTGGAGCAATTATTCTGTTTTTCTGGGAGATTGGGATTTCTACTTAAATGCTGGTTTTTTACTGGAATTGGATAGAAATAGTGAAGAGAACGTGTGGGATGAAGAAAGGAAAGTATTTAAGAGTTCTGAAACATCTGATTTGAGCTTTCGCATCCGACCAGCTATTGGCGTTCGTTACTTCTTGACCGATGACTTTTGCATGTTGGTTGAAGTAGGAAGAACAAATCTTGGTTTAGTTACCACCGGACTTTCCTGGCAGTTTTAAGGTATATTTGGCTTATTATTAATTATTTCCGACGAAAATTCTTTGTCGTTTGTGTATTTATCAATATCTTAATCGGATAAATACACAAACTTGACCGATTGTTTAAAATATCAGATTGCCATTAGCCTAATAAAAGGGATCGGCCCTAAGTTAGCAAGGAACTTGATAGCTTATGTTGGTAACGAGCAAGATGTGTTTAAACAGAGTGTTTCCTCCCTTTTAAAAATACCAGGAATTGGTTCAATTACGGCTAGTGCAATTCGTAAGTCAGACGTTATTGAGCGTGCCGAAAAGGAATTGGAATTTATTGATAAACATGCAATTGATGCTCATTTCTTTACCTCCGAAAGCTTTCCCAAACGCCTTGCTTATTGTGAAGATGCACCATTGTTGATATATACAAAAGGTGTTAATTGTTGGGATAGGACTAAGGTTATTGGGGTTGTTGGAACAAGAAAGGCTTCTGAACAGGCTAAGATAAACTGTGAAACATTGGTTGCAGATATTGCAAAGCGCTATTCAGATGTTGTTATTGTTAGTGGTTTGGCTTATGGTATTGACGTTTGTGCTCACAGGGCTGCGGTGCAGAATAATTTAAGTACTTATGGTGTGCTGGCACATGGTTTGGATCGGATTTATCCCAGCTTGCATCGCAATACGGCGAAGCAAATGTTAGAGAATGGAGGTCTGATAACTGAATTTATGTCTGATACCAATCCGGATAGGCCAAATTTTGTGCGTCGAAACCGTATTGTAGCTGGTATGGTTGATGCCTTGTTGGTTCTTGAGTCGGGGATTAAGGGTGGAGCGATCATTACAGCACGAATTGCTCAATCCTACAATCGGGATGTATTGGCATTTCCGGGAGATGTAAATGCTGAGTTAAGTAAAGGAGGAAATTATTTAATCAAGCGAAATATTGCTGCGCTTATCGAGGGAGTTGATGATTTGGAATATGCATTGGGGTGGGAGAGTGTTGCTAAAACGAAACCGCAGCAAGCTAGACTGTTTAATGATTTTAAAAGCGAAGAAGAAGAAATTTTATACAAGCTATTGCTAACGAGCAAGGAGTTAACAGCTAATGAGCTAAGTATGCAAAGTTCCTTACCGATAAGTAAGGTGAGTGCTAGTATGTTATCACTTGAGTTTGCAGGATTGATAAAATGTTTGCCAGGTAATGCATTTAGGTTGCTGTAGTATTTTAATTACTTAGTACGAAACATTCTGTTTTTTTGTTAAAAAAACGGCCGCTTGAGCAAACAATTTTTGTTAGATTTGCGTAGAACGGCTTAAGGAAAAATTCGAAAAGGGACTAGTTTAATCAATAAGAATAATATAATGGGCATATATACCCAAGCGTTAATCAAAAATAGATTAAGTGGAAAGATTGCATCTTTGATGTTAATCTTATTGTTGTTTGTGGCTTTTATACCGAATAGTAGTGCGCAGATTAATGCGTGTGCTGATGGGGTATTACAATTGGGTAATACTTTTGACGATATGGTGCCGGTACCTGTTAATGGTCATCGGAATAAAGGTTATTGGAGTTCAAGTCCAGCACTAACTTTTACAAATGTCAATGATCCTTTAGCTATTGTTTCTGGTTTTGTTTTGGGGAATACATATACCATAACGTGGCATCACCAGGGAGGAAATGATTATGTTTTAACTGTAAACACGCCAGTAACTGCGGATGTTGGTGTTTGGTCACTTTTAAATGAATCAGGAAATTCTAACGGGGTGGTACTTTGTGGGAAATCGGATCATTTATTTGAGATTCCATGGGATGGTGATTTTGGACTAGAGACATTTGATTATTGGGTAACTCATGATTCCGATGGTACTTCTGAGGTATGGGCTGCTAATGTTCCTAACCGAAGTTGGCCACCAGGAGGGTCGGAAAGTGAAATAAAGACGAATGAATATGATAATCTAGATCTTGTTTGGGCTGTTATTGTTGATGATGATGGTTGCCAAATAAGGACAAATGAGATTATGATCTCTGATATTGCAGGTACTCAGGTGCGTGTTCAAGGCGGTGCTTCCGCATGTCAAGCTGCGGTTCATACACTTGGTCTTAGTTTGGAAGTATTACCATTTGATGTTACAAATTATACATATCGATGGTACAGAAATGGAGGATTGGTAGCCACAGATGTTGGTACTTTTCCAATTACTCAGGTAGGTGATTACTATGTAGAAGTTGATGGTTGTGGATCCACTTATATTTCGAATACAGTACAGGTAACTGAAAATATATTGCCTGATGCGCTGTTAGTTGGTGGAGATATTTGTGAAAATCCTGTTGGAGGAACTACTACCCTGAGTGCAACATTTAGTGGAGGAAATATAGGAGCTTATGATCTATCTTGGATAAGGAATGGTGCCGAAGATCCACTCATGGGTACAATAAATCCTACAACTACGGATGCAGTTGGAGCCTATGAATTGAAAATGACTTCCTCAGCAGATGATCAGTGTTGGAAACTTTCAAACACACATGTAGTTGGCACAACAAGTCCTATTGTTAATGTTTTCGAAGCAGTTCAACCAGGTACATGCTTAACAACTTATGCACCTACCATTAGAAGACAAATTACAGGTGGAACATTGAATTACACATTAAAACTTGAAGAATCTGGGCGACCTGATCGTTTTATTACAGTTAGTGATAATAGTAATTTAACAACAAGTTTAGGCGGTTCACGTAATGCCAATACCATTATTGAATTAACGGAAGTAACAGATGCGAATGGTTGTATAACATCTTCCGTTTTACCTATGGCGGCTAATTTTACCTTTACACCTGCTGCTACACCTTCTGTTTTAACAATAAATGGAACAGATGTTTGTACACCTACTGCTACAACAGTTAATGTACCTGCTTCGCAAAATAATATAGAATACTATTTGACACGCAATGGCGTTGAAGTGGCACCTTCATCACGACAAACTGGTGATGGTACAACTTTAACATGGAATGTGAGTACTGTAGGTTTTTATCAGGTATATGCTGTTGATCCTTGTGATGCTGCTACACCTGTATTGATGGATGGCATCGTTTATATTGATAATATGCCAAATCTCCAGAATATGACTCGTATTACCGGAGCTGGATGTTCCAATGTGACTCATGTGTTTGGTTTAGATGCTTCTGAAGATGGTGTCACTTACACCTTGTATTTTAACGGAGCACCTCACACTACTGTTGCTCCCGTTGATGGGAATGTATCAGGTACTGCCATATCTTTTACAGGGGTTACTGCTCCTGGGGCTTATCAGGTTTGGGCGACACGTAGAGCATGTGAACAATATATGACTGGTTCATTCAATATTGATCAAGCGCCTATTGTCACTGGAATTAATATTGTTGGTGGTGATGGTTGTAGTAATGAGTTGAGAAATATTGGAATCAATGCCAACGAAGCTGGTGTAACCTATGATTTAATATTGGATGGAAATGTAGCTATACCGATTGCATCCATAGTGGGAGATGGTACTGCTGGTACAAAAAATTTCTTTAATCTAAATACTACATTGGCAGACGGACTCTATACTGTTAGAGTAACGGCTCTTAATACTTGTGAAGATTGGTTAGCAGGTTCAATTACTATACATAAAGAACCGGATGATTTGGCATTTACAACCAGTGGTCAGGTTTGCGGAACGGGTGATGTTATTATTCCTGTTGGCGAAGCTGGTGTAACCTATACTTTGTATGAAGGGGCACCTGCCGTTTCTACGGGTTTGAGTTTGCTTGGTAATGGAACAAATCCAGTTGCCTTTAATACACTAGGCCCTGGTTATTATACTGTTTATGCCGAAGTGGGAACATGTAGTAAGTTTTTAACTGACTTCTTAGAGGTTGAAACACAACCATTACCACAAGTAGTAAATATTCCTGATGATAACTATTGTTCAAACGAAACAGGTATAAGTATAATTGTAGCTGCCTCGCAAGCCAACCTTGATTATGAACTTTATAACCTGGGGACAAGTACTGTTGATCAGACTATTACTGCCATTAATGCAAGTGGTGTTACTTTTAATAATGTACTGGCGGGTAATTACGAGGTGCGAGTAGTGAATAACTCTTGTACATTGGTTTTACGCACAGGGATATTAATAGTAGAGTATGCGGTTACAACACCAAATGCCAATATTCCATCAAGTTTCTGTTCTGACCAAGGGGCACAAACTATTTCGGGTTGGCCTCCTGTTGTAGCTGGTTCAAGTACAGGATTGTATACAATAATTGGTGGAGCCGGTTTTGACCCTGGACATACAACAGATATAAATGCAGGTACACTATCATTCAATCCTGCCAACTGTGCGTTTAATAATATTTACACGATTCGTTATGAATACACCGATGGTAATGGTTGTGTGGCAGAGGATGTTGAAACAACAATTGTTTATGATTTAGCTAATGGAGCAATTACTATAAATAGTGCAGTTCCTGCTAATCCTTGTCAAGATGACAATACTGATTATTTGTTAGAAGGTCTTTTATCAGGTGGTAATGTGGGAGGTACATTCACATGTTCAACACCTGCTGCGCTTAACACACCAGATGTGGCTAATGGTACAGTTCTGTTTAATCCATTCGATGCTGGTAACGGAGTTCATAATATTACTTTTACTTATGTTGACCCTGTAAGCAATTGTACAGGTAATGCAAATATTACTATTACGATAGGTACACCTTTGAACATGGTTGGTTTTGGTGCTAACTATTGTAGTAACGATAATACGTATAAGACATTAACAGCTAATCAAGCTGGTGGAACATTCTCAATTTATGAACCGAGTGATTTTGTTACACCTATTGAATCGGGTATTCCTAATGGAAATAATGATAAGCTAAATCCTAAGACCTACTTCGATGCCTATGGAGATGGAACCTATCGTTTGATATATACATACAATAATGCGGGATGTATCAATACCTTAATAACGGACTTCCAGATTGTTGAGTCAATTGATGCAACATTTACCTTCCCAATTAATGGTGGTGTAGAGCAGACAACTTTCTGTGTTAATGATGCGAATGCTTTGTTAACGCCTAATGGAGTAGTCGCTCCAGCAAATATCACAAGCTTCTTTAGTGGAAATGGAGTAGCAGGTTCATTCTTTATTCCTTCTGATCCAAACGTTGTATTTTCTCCAGCTCAAAACCCAATTTCTCATCAGGTTACAAATACGGTAAATGGATTTACATGTACAACCACTTCAACGCGTAATGCGACTGTTGCCGAAGTAGATATTTCGTTTAGTGGATTAAATAATACTTATTGCGAAAATGTTGGAACAAGTATTATTAGTTTGAATGGTGCAGATGCTGCAACGGGTACTGCAACATTCTCATCAACAAACAATAGCAATCCTTCATTATTTATTACAGATAATGGAGACAATACCGCTACTCTCGACCCAGGTGTTGGGCCGGGTGTTTATGAGGTGCAAGTAGAGTTTATTAAATCAGGAGATTTATGTGAACGTATCTTGATTCAAACGGTTACGGTTCTAGCAAGTACACCTGTTACTTTTTCAGGGTATAACGATGGTGACAATGTTTGTAGTTCTTCGGCAATAATTAATTTAGTTGCTAGTCCGGTTGTTGGAGCTGGAGTTGGGAACTATATTCTATTAGGTGGCGGACCAGGATTAGATAATGGTGTAGCGGATGATGGAATAGCTACATTGGATCCTTCGTTGATGACACCTGGAACGTACACGATTCGTTACGATTATACAAATCCAGATGCCTGTGATACCTATTTCGAAAAATCTATTATTATTTCGGACGCACCTGCTACTACTCATGTAGTTACGGGAGGTGGAGCCTATTGTAATGATGCGGCCATCCCTGGCGTATTTATTGGCCTGGGTTCTGCAACCGTTGGTGTTCAATATGAATTGTTACTAAATAATAATCCGGTAATTCCTGCAGCAACTTATACGCCTGTTGCAAGTGGAGCATTTAATTTTACCGATGATAATACAACTACAGGAGCAGATAGATATTTTACAGCAACAGGTACATATACTGTAAGAGCTATTTTAGTAGGTTGCTCTGCGATAATGAGCGGCGACGTTTCTGTTGAACAATATGAATTGACGCTGACGACCTCAAACGTAACACCTGTTTCATGTAAGGACGATAACGATGGTTCTATTACTTTATTAGCAGGAGGCGGTAGTGGCTCATATCAGTATCGTATGGAAAGTCCGGTACTTGGAGCATGGACAGCTAATCCTGTTTTCTCAGGACTAGAAGATGATACTTATGTATTCTCAGTTAGAGACTTATCAATTCCATCGCTATGTGAGAAAACAAGTTTACTTTCAGTTGACATTACTGAACCTGCGTTAGCACTTTCTGTAAGTGAAGATGCAAGTAAACGAATTAATGTTGGTTGTGTGCCTTGTTCAAGTCCTGGTACTTGTGAAGGAAGTGCAACACTTATTATTACAGGTGGAACGCCTTTTACGGATTTAGTGACTTACCCAAGTGGTTACGATATTACATGGTCAGCTTCGGCGAATAATCAAACTACCATTACAGCTGTTGAACTTGATGTTGATACACATAGTGTTACGGTAACAGATGCCAATGGCTGTGTTCAATTAATAAATATTACCATATCTGCGGATAATCCTTTAGCCGTAGTTGAATACGATCCGGCAACGAATCATATTGATAATGTATGCTTTGGAGGAAATGACGGTTCATTCATGGTGCAAGCTTCGGAAGGTTCAGGTCAATATTTATTCAGTATTGATGGAACAAATTATTACCCAAGTAACCATGCAACGGATCCTACTTTACATACTTTCTCTGGTTTAGCTGCAGGAACTTACACGGTATACTTACGCGATCTTGTTAATCCAAGATGTAACTTTACGATAGGAACTGATGTTATTATTACTGAACCTGCTGCAGGATTAAGTTTAGTAGAAACACTTAATAATCAGGTGAGTTGCTATGGAGGATCAGACGGTTCTTTCACTGTACAGGCTTTTGGTGGAAACGGATTTTATGAATTTTCAAGTGTTAATCCTTCAATAGCTTTACCAGCAGACTGGATTGATAATGGAACAAATGAGTTTACAGTTGCTGGTGTAGTAGCTGGTAATCATTCTGTTTGGGTACGCGATCGTGATAACCCAACATGTACTGGTTCAACAATCGTGGTGAATGTTAGTCAGGTTGTTCAGTTAAGTTTAACCGCACCAATCGTTCAAAATGTGACTTGTCATTTGGGTAATGATGGGCAGATAGAGCTTTTAGGAGCAGGAGGAAGCGGTAATTATGTTTACTCAATTGATGGTGGTGCTTGGCAAGCAAGTAATGTATTTTCTGGATTAAGCGAAGGCACTTACCAATTTAGTATTGCTGAAAGTGCAGATCCTGTCGGATGTCAGCGCGTAAATATTCTGAGTGTGACTTTAACTCAACCAGCTGATTTTAATATTAGTGAAGTTTTGGCAAGTCATATCAATGTTAGTTGTAATGGAGGTAACGATGGTGAATTTGAAGTACTCGCTGTAGGAGGAGTTGGATTAAAACAATTCCGTTTGCACGATGGTACAAATTATATTACTGCTTGGGATGCTAATCCTGTATTCTCTAATCTAAGCGAAGGTACTTATGAAGTATCTGTGCGTGATAGAGTTAATGCAGCTCCAGTACAATGGTGTGAAAAGGATAGAATATTATCTGTAACAATAAGTCAGCCAGCAGCTGCATTAGCAATTACTTCAGCAATTGTGACTGATGCCCCTTGTTATGGAACAGCGAGTGGTTCGGTGAGTATTACAGTGGGCGGAGGAACACCTGGGTATAATTACCAATGGACGCATGTGCCAAGTAATACGCCAGTTTCTCTTGCTGATGGCGGACAGTCGGCCAATGCAATTAATTTAATTGCAGGTGATTACCGTGTTGATATTACAGATGCAAATAGTATCTGTAGTTTAAGCAATACTTATACGGTTGGCGAAATTGCTGAAATTCAGCTCACTTTGGCTACTTCTCAAGATCCAACATGTTATGGTGCAATTGATGGAACCATTACAGTTAACGCTGTTGGTGGATCTGGAACTTATGAGTATAGTTATAATGGTGGAGCATGGGTATTAGGACCTGCTGGTACTTATACTATAAATGCTATTGGAGCAGGAACTTATAATATTCAAGTTCGTGATGCTGCATTGGCAACATGTGTTTCCACTGACGTGGTTTCGGTTAATTTAATTCAACCAGCTGAGCTTGATTTATTTGCATCTTCAATTACGCATTTAACTTGTAACGGAACAGGTGATGGAGCCATTACCATAACAGGTGTTGGCCGTACTCTTGTTACCGATTACGATTATTACTGTCAGGAAATTGGAACATGGCAAACTTCGCCAGATTTTACTTTATTAAATGCAGGTACTTACCATTTTAAAGTAAGAGATCGCATAAATCCAACATGCGAATCGGCCCTCTCATCTCCAGTAGTAATAACTGAGCCAGTTGATTTTACAACAACAGCTACGGTTACACATATTACATGTAATGGAGCAAATGATGGGGAATTAACATTCGCTACGATTCCTGCAACGGGAACTTATCAATATTCATTAGATGGTGGGCCTTGGTTGGCATCGCCTATTAAAAACCTTGCACCAGGAACATATAGTATTAAAGTTCGGGATGTGAGTAATGGCTGTATAAAAGTCATTCCTGATGAGGTTGTAACTGAGCCTCTAGCTGCTATTAATATTGATAATTCGATACTTACACATGTTGATTGTAATGGTAATGCCAATGGAACAGTCGAAGTAATTGTAAGTGGCGGAACGCCTGTTTATACTTATCAGTGGCGAAATATGACTACTGGTGTGGATGTGCCTCCAGCTCAAAATGGCGATCAAGCAAAAGCTATTAATTTAACAGCGGGAGATTATCAGGTTACTATAATGGATGCCAATCTGTGTAGTTTGGTATCACCTCTTTACACGGTAACACAACCTGCTGTTTTGACCACTACCTATTCGGTAGATCATATAACAGTTGTCGGATTAACTGATGGTCGAATTGTTGTCGCTAATCCTCCAATAGGAGGAACTGCCCCATATACAATAACTTGGGCTGATGGTGCTCCAGCAACTGATGGTTTATGGACACGCGATAACTTATCTCAAGGAACTTATACATTTACTATTGAAGATAGTAGAGGATGTACCTTTGTTCAGGATGTAATTGTATTGGCTAATTTGGCACTTGATGTGAGTGTAGTGCCTAATACTATAAATTGCTATGCCGACCAAACAGGAATTTTAGCGGTTAATATTAACGGAGGTACGGCGCCTTATGATATTTCATGGACTGGAACGCTTTATGATGGAAGTACTGATAGCGGTACAGATACCAATGTCGCAACTAATTATGAGATAAAACCATTATATGCAGGAACTTATTCTGTAACAATAACTGATGATAATAGCATATCACAGACCATAACTAACGCAATTATTTCTCAACCTAACGAGTTAGTTATTAATCAACTTGTATTGGATGATATTTCATGCAATGCGGCTGGCGATGGTCGTATTCAGGTTGAACTAGCTGGACATTTACCAGCTGATATGGCCAATTACAACATGAGTTGGACTGGCCCTGGTGGATATGCAGTTGCTGGTTTGGCCAGCGCTGTAAGTGATCAACCAAATTTGGTTTTACCAGGTGATTATACTGTAACGGTTAATTATAATGGCACATGTGCAGTTTCGCAAACTTTTACGATAAGTGAGCCAAGTGCGATAACAACTACATTTATTGAAAATCATATCTCCTCAGCTGGTGCTAACGACGGTCAAATTATTGTGACCAATCCACCTACGGGTGGAGTTGCTCCTTACACTATTGCTTGGGCTGATGGCGCCGGTGCATTTGATGGCATGTGGACGAGAACGAACTTAGTTCCTGGACCTTATGATTTCACAATAACTGATAATGCAGGAACTGGATGTTCAGTTTCCTATTCAGCTACAATATTAGATGCCAATGCATTAGATTTCACATACACTGTTACTCCTGTTAACTGTTATGCTGATCAGGCAGGTGTTATAGCGATGGTTGTGACGGGTGGAACTGGACCGTTTGATCTTGAATGGGATGCCGTTTTATTCGATGGATCAACCGATAATGGAACGAGCAATAACATAACTACAAATTATGAGCTTAAGCCATTGTTTGCAGGTACATATAATGTAAAAGTTACTGATTCGAAAGGTGCAGTAATTACTTATCCGATCGTAGTTACTCAACCTAATGAGTTGGTTATAAATACAGTGACACAGGATGATATAAGTTGTAATGGGGCTGCTGATGGTCACTTGCAAGTAAGCCTGAGTGGACATGTGCCTGCTGATATGGATAATTATACCATGACTTGGTCAGGCCCTGGAGGATTCTCCGCTTCAGGTCCGGCAAGTACAACAAGTGATCAGCCAAATCTGGTATTACCAGGTAACTATATTGTCACTGTTAATTACAATAGCTCATGTAATGTATCGTTAACATTAGCAATTGACGAACCAACTGCTATTGCTGCGACTCATACCGAGACACATATTTCTGTAGCGGGATTAAATGATGGTCAGATTGTTGTGGATAATCCACCATCTGGAGGGCTTGCACCTTATTCAATTACTTGGGATGATGGAGCTGCTTTTGATGACTTATGGACAAGAACTAATTTAAGTCCCGGAACTTATACATACACAATTACTGATGCTAATACTTGTACTTTTGTTCAGCCAGTTACCATATTAGATGTGGCGGCACTTGATTTTGTAGTGGTGCCAAATACAATTAATTGTTTTGCTGCTCAAACAGGTATTTTAGCAGTAACTGTTTCTGGTGGTAAAGCACCTTTAGATATAGCTTGGTCAGGAACGCTGTATGATGGAAGTACAGATACAGGTTCGAATACAGATATTACAACAAATTATGAGATAAAACCATTATACGCAGGAACATATTCTGTTACAATTACGGATGATAACGGGGCTACAATGACAAAAACTAATATTGTCATTACTCAGCCTGATGAGTTAGTTATTAATCAACTTGTATTGGACGATATCTCTTGTAATGGTGCAGGTGATGGTCGTATCCAGGTTGAGTTGGCAGGACATTTACCAGCTGACATGGCCAATTACAACATGAGCTGGACTGGGCCGGGTGGATTTGCGGTTGCTGGTTTGGCCAGTGCAGTTAGTGATCAGCCTAACTTGGTACTACCTGGTGATTATACGGTTACTGTTAATTATAATGGAACATGTGCGGTATCAGAAACATATACGATTAATGAGCCAAGTGCTGTAACTACAACGTTTACAGAGATTCATATATCTTCTGCAGGAGCAAATGATGGACAGATTATTGTGACCAACCCTCCAACAGGTGGTGTTGCTCCTTATACCATTTCTTGGTCTGATGGAGCAGGTGCATTTGATGGAATGTGGACCAGATCACTTCTGGCTCCAGGATCTTATGATTTCACTATAACTGATAATGCTGGTGCTGGTTGTTCTGAATCATACACGGCAACTATCCTTGATGTTGATGCCTTGGATTATACATATACAGTTATCGATGTAAATTGTTATTCCGACCAAACCGGAACGATAGCATTGGTATTAACGGGTGGAGTTGGTCCTTATGATCTTCAGTGGGATGCTGTGTTGTTCGATGGAAGTACGGATAGCGGAACGAGTGCTGGTATTAACACGAATCACGAAATAAATAATCTATATGCAGGAACTTATAATGTTAAAATATCTGATTCAAAAGGAGCAGAGATAGCTTATTCAATAGTTGTTGCTCAACCTGGTGAATTAGTGATTAATAATATCGTTCAGGATGATATTTCATGTGCTGGTGCAGGAGATGGGCATCTCCAAGTAAGCTTGAGTGGACATCTTCCAGCGGATATAAATAATTATACCATGACCTGGATTGGCCCAGGTGGATTCTCTGTTTCGGGACCAGCAGGAACAACAAGTGATCAACCTAATCTCGTGTTACCAGGAAACTATACGGTTACAGTAAATTATAACAGTACATGTAATGTGTCTGAGACTTATGTTATTGATGAACCAACGTCTATTGTTATTTCAGAGACTGTGACGCAAATTTCAGTTGTAGGAGCGAATGATGGAATGATAGTGGTTGATAATCCACCTACTGGTGGAGTTGCGCCATATACCATAACTTGGGCTGATGGAGCTGCATTTGATGGCTTATGGACACGCGATAATTTAGTGCCAGGTTCTTACACATATACGGTTAGAGATAATTCAGCTACATGTTCTGCATCAAATACTTTAGATATTGATGAATTACAAGCATTGGATTATTCAGTTTCTGCCAATGTAATTAACTGCTATGGTGGTAATACTGGTACGATTTCAGTTATTATCAATGGAGGAAAAGCTCCTTTTGATATTGAATGGGATGGTACTTTATTCGATGGAAGCACCGTTACTGATAATGATGCAGCTATCGCAAGCAATTACGAGATTAAAGATCTATACGCGGGAAGTTATACCATAAAGATTACGGATGGAAATAGTTCAGAATTGTCGAAAGTAATTGTAGTAGGACAAGCTGAAGAAGTAACCGTAATTGAAGGTGTTAATTCACCAATTTCATGTTTTGGGGCTGCCGATGGTAGCTTGCAAGTAAACGTGGTTCAAGGTATTACTGATGTTAGTGCTTATCCAATCTATTGGACAGGGCCTGGAGGTTATAGCTTAAGTGGTACGGTTGGAGCTAATTCAACTATTAGTGGTTTAGCTTTACAAGGAACATACACTGCAACTGTAAGCTATAATGGAACATGCACTGTTTCGACAGATATCATATTAAGTGAGCCTGACGAGTTAACGATAAGTCTGGTCCCTGCTCAAACCAATGATGTATCATGTAATGGTGGCATCGATGGACAAATCGGAGTTAGTGTGACAGGTGGTTTTGGATATAGCTATCAATGGGCTAAGTGGAATGGTGCAGCCTTTGCTGATATAGCGGGTGAAACCAATCCTATTATTACAGGTCGTGATGCAGGTCGTTACCGTGTAACAGCAACCTTATTAAGTACCTCGTGTCCGGTTGAATTAGAATACACAATTGTTGAACCTGATGCTTTAACGTTAACCGTAGCGCCGATAGATGTTGTTACATGCAATGGTGACAATACTGGTGAATTATCATTAGTTATTGATGGTGGTGTTCAGCCATATCGTTACAATTACGGTTCAGGAGATGTGGTCTTACCAGTTGGCCAAACCAACGATGTAATTGAAAATTTAAATGCAGGATTTTACGATGTAATTGTTACTGATAATAATAATTGTACCATCTCTGTTATTAATAATGAGATTAAGCAACCTGCAGCACTTAATGTGGCGGTAATAACGGAAACTATTTCTTGTGAAGCCGACGGAGCAGGTTGGCCAGATGGTGAATTAGAAATCGATATTACAGGAGGTAGAGTTGTGGTAGGTAGTCATTTCTACATGATTACCCTTGAGCCTTCAAGTGGAGCAGCTATTGTGCGTTCCGTAAGTAATTTGGCTGGTAATACATTAAGGGAAACGTTTAGTGGTTTATTGCCAGACGATTATGTACTTAAGGTTTACGATCAAAATTCTCAAAGTGTTGACAAGTGTATTTATACTTATCCGTTCACTTTAGAGTTGATAGATATAAGTGGGAATGAGCAGGATGCTACATGTGAAGGTGTTGCTGATGGTAAAATTACAGGAGTTAGCATTACTGGAGCTTCACCTACATATACTTATACCTGGACATCTCCTGATGGTGGTGTAGGTTTTGATCCGAATACATTAGATCAAGATGGTTTATCGGTAGGAACCTATCGTTTAACCATTGATGATACGGCTGGAAGAGGCTGTGTTGTGTCGCATGACTTTGTAATAGGCTATGCCAACGAAATATTAGTTGACGCAAGCATTATTGATGTTGAGTGTTTTGGTGATGCTACTGGATCAATTACGCTTGATGTTACTGGCGTTGGAGCGACTGTAAATTATTTGTGGACTGGCCCTGGTATAACGCCAGCCAATGAAACGGATAAAGATCTTACCGCCCTGGTTGCTGGTGATTATACAGTTCAGGTAAGTGATGCTATAAATATGCAAATGTGTTATGCTGTTGAAACATTTACAGTGAACCAAGCAAGTGAAGCACTTAACTTTAATTTACGATACCTGATTAGGAGTTGTGATCCTTATATCCGAACCATCGAGATATTTAATTTAGTTGGTGGAACGGGTAATCAGGATCCGGCCAGCGGAGATTTCAAATACAATGTTTCCGGACCAGGGGTTATTACCGTTGATCCAGCTGATTATCTAAGATTTGACGTTGGTATGGGTGGTACTTATACCGTACAAGTATTGGATAAAAATGATTGTTCTACTTCATATGAGATTACAATACCAAATGAAGTATTTATTGCGCCAGTTGTTACCGATGTGAAATGTAATGCTGGTACAACAGGCGCTATTGCCATTAATTTAACAGGTGGTAGTGGTTCGTTTACTTATGATTGGACGAAAACTGGTGATGCAGGATTCTCTGAATCGACACCAAACTTAAGTGGATTAACAGCTGGAGAATATGTCTTAACTATTACAGATAACATTGAGTCGGACGGAACGGCTTGTAGTCGTACATATACAATTAATGTAAATGAGCCTCAACCAATTGTCATTAGTGTCGACGATAAGGGCGATGTGACCTGTAATGGTGATGGTGATGGATATGTGAATATAGATATCCAAGGTGGAGCTGCGCCATATACATACAATTGGAATCCAGCTGGTGGTGGTATCATCCAAGGCGATAAAAATCAAAGTGGTTTAATTGGAGGTACATATACAATTACAGTTACTGATGCTAACTTATGTACGGCATCTCAGAATGTAACAATTGTAGAACCTGATGTTATATCTGGAACATTAGCGATAACTGATACGCAATGTGATGGAACAAATGGAGCTATTGTTTTAACGCCAAGTGGTGGGTCAGGTACTTATTTATATAGCTGGAGCACAAGTGATGGTGATGCTTCTAATATAGTGGCTGGAGCCAAAGATCAAAGTGGCTTAACGGGTGGTACTTACACCGTTGTAATTACAGATGCCGATCCAGCGAGGTCAGGTTGTCAAACAACATTATCAGCTACTTTAACCCAGGCCATTGATGTGATTAACGTAGTGGTGACAGATGTTACATGTGCTGGCAATAACGATGGTAGTATTACCTTTGATGTAGTTGGTGGTGATAGTAATTATACTTACACCTGGTCAACTGCTGATGGTAACCCGGCTTATATTACACCTGGTGTTCAAAATCAAAATGGTTTAACAGCTGGAACATATACGGTGGTAATTCGCGACGGAAGAATATCCGGTGGAACTGACTGTGAAATTACACGATCATTTACCATTGATGATGCTACTGGATTATCGGTTAATGTAGCTATTGACCATGTGAAATGTAATGGCGCATCTACGGGTAGTTTATCTGCCGTTGTAAATGGAGGTAGCGGTTCTTATAGTTACGATTGGAATGGTGGAGTATATACTACAGCTGCAATTAATAATGTACCTGCAGGTATCTATACACTTGTAGTAGAAGATCTGACATTGGGTTGTACTTATACCAACGTTTATACGATAACTCAACCAACTGATGGTATTAATATTAATGTAGTTAATATCATAGATAATCTTTGTAAAGATGAAGCCCTGGGTGAAATAGAGGTATTGGTTACTGGAGGAACAGCTCCATATACTTATTTCTGGACGGGACCAAGTCCTGCAACAGGAACGAATCCTACAAATTTATTGGCTGGAACATATACGCTTTCAATAACCGATGAAAATGGGTGTGTGCTTTCTTCAGGAGATATTGATGTGGGTGAACCTGCTACACATGTAACCGTGACTAACCCTGATGTAACAAATGCTACAGCACCTGGGTTTACTGATGGTGAAATAGCGGTAACTGTAACAGGTGGCGCATCACCTTATACCTTCGAATGGTACGAACAAAGTGATTTAGCAACGGTGGTTAGCACAACCAATCCAGCTACTGGATTAGGTTCAGGAACCTATAATGTAATTGCTTTCGATCAAAATAACTGTAGTTTCGATTATACCGGTATTAAGGTTTCAGAACCGGGAGAAGCGCTTGGTTTTGTTGAAACGGTGATGCATGTTAGTCCTTGTAATGGCTTAGATAATGGAGAATTAATAATAGTGCCTTTTGGTGGTTTTAAAATTGATGATACAGATTATCGCATTCAAATAAATGGGCCAGGTACAAATATCGATACGCGTAATACACGTATTGAGTTGGTTGATAGATTACCAGGTGTTTATACTGTAACTGTTGATGATGCTAGCTCTCCAACAGTTTCGAGAAATATTACAGTTAACGAATATCCACCATTAACAATTACTACAACTAAAGTAAGTGATGTGAATTGTTATGGAACATCAACTGGTGAAATAAATGTCTTAGTTGGTGGAGGTAGTCCAAACGCTTCGGGATATTACTTAGTCGAGATAGTAAGTGCTGAAGGTTATTACAACTCTAAAGCTGATGTGTTAGAGAATACAGCCTTTAGCTTTTCTAATTTGCCAGTAGGTAATTATACAATTACTGTTACTGACCATGCTGCCGACTTTGACACTAAAGCACCGAATCGTGGTTCTTGTCAGGCGAGCGATGTTAAGTTAATACTTCAGCCAGTTGCTGAAGTGGCCATTAACTCGCAGGATGGTAGCTCTGCCATTTGTGATGGTGATAATTTTAATTTGGCCTTAACAACAACAAATTGGGATTACGCAACACAAGGTGATTTGCTAGTAACTGTTTACGATGGTTTCACTTATACTGAAGTAACTGTTGATCAAACACCATTTATACATACCGTTTCTCCAAACACTTCTAGAAATTACGAAGTGACTAAGGTGGCTGATCCGATAACGTCGACTTGCTTGAAAGGTACAGGAAGTGGTATAGTTGCGCTTACTGTAAATGGTTTGGCTACGGCTACTATAACAGGATCAAGCGAGGTTTGTGATGGTGGAGAAGTGCAGTTAAGTGTGGCGCTTACAGGTAAAGCACCATGGACGATCACATGGGTGGACGATAATAATGGAACAACCTTTACTGAATCAGGTATTCTTACAAGTCCATTTACTTTTACTGATACACCAATAGCTGATGCAAGTTACCGTATTAGTAATGTAACAGATGATAATACTTGCGATAATGCAGGAGTCGGTGTTGTAGATGTTATTCTGAATCCAAACCCTTCTGTAAGCTTATCAGGAAGTCAGGATATTTGTATTGGAGATAATGCTGTTCTGGTTATTGATCTAGTAACAAATGAAACGCCTTATACCATTACTTACGAAGAAAATGGGGAAGAGAAGCTAATGGGCGTGAGTCCAAGTAGTGGTTCTACTTATAATTGGACTGTTTCACCAACTGAAACTACAACTTATGTAATTACCAACGTGGTTGATGCTAAGGGTTGTGTTATGCCTACTGGAGCCTTAATTCAGGCTGTCGTAACGGTTAACCTCTTACCAGGGGATATTACTGCTATTAATAGTACAGACGATACAGACGGAGTTTGTCAATCGGCAACTGGTGTTACCTATACCATCGATCCGGTAAGTGATGCTGATGGAGGATATGTTTGGACAGCTCCAGCCAATAGCACCATTATTTCGGGTAATGGAACAATGGCCGTTGCATTAAACTTTGATGTCAACTTTACAGGAGGTTATCTAAACGTATATCCTACAAATGCATGTGGTGATGGAAAAGTAGTAGAACGTTGGATCCCAGCTAAATTATTACCAGAAGCGGTTGGAGCCATTACTGGGCCAAACGAATTCTGTCAAGGATCAACGGATATTACCTTTAGTGTTGATCCTGTTGCTAATGCAACTAGTTACCGTTGGGAATTACCTACAGGCTTCATTATTCAAGGTGATGACTCAGCAGCAAGCATCTTAGTTAATTTAGATCCTATGTTGGATGTGATTACTGGTGATGTTAAGGTAACCGCGGTTAATAATTGTGGCGATGGACCTAATACAGCTACTCAAGTGGTTAATGTTTATCCATTACCTACGGCTGATGCAGGAACGGATGATCCAAGTCACTGTGGAAATTCATATACATTAAATGCGACTGATCCAACTAGTATCAATGCTGCTTGGTCGGGACAATGGGAAGTTGTTGCCGGATATGCTGTAATTGCAAATGTAAATGCACATAATAGTAATGTTACCAATATGAGCAGGGGCGATGTTACTTTCCGTTGGACAGTTACCAACAATAGTACCGGAGGGCTTAATGATTGTGATGTATACGATGAGGTAACCATTCGAAATAATACTTTATCGGTAACAGCAACAGCAGCTAGCACCAATGTATGTAATGGTTCAACCTCTTTATCTGGAACGATAATATCAACAGCAAATACAACTGGACTTTGGGAAGCAGTGTTCCCGGTTGGTTCTACAGCTTCGTTCTCGGTGACTGATCAGGCTAATACGACTGTAACTAATATGATGCCGGATAGAAATGTATTCCGATGGACATTGATTCAGAATGGTTGTGAAAGCTATGGCGAAGTTGAAGTGATTAATAATGAACCGTCAGATGTGATAATTACACAAGGTGCTTCTCTTGCAGTTTGTGATAATCAGGTGACCTTAGATGCTGTGCCTCCTGTTGAAGGAAGTGGCAAATGGACTTTGGTTAGTGGCTCTGGTGTTATTGATTCACCTAATACGCCATCTACATTAATAACTGGCTTGGATTACGGTGATAATGTATTTAGATATACGGTAGATAAGAATGGTTGTGGCAAATACGCTGACATAACTGTTCGTAATAATACTTTACAAGTAGATGCGGGTCCAGATCAAACGGTTTGTGACGGAACATTGTTATTAGATGCTACAGTGCCTCCATCTGGAGTTACCGGACGTTGGTATATTCCACTTGGAGAAGGTGCAGGCTCATTTGATGATGCATTTTCACCAACCGCGACGGTATCAGGTCTTGATTACGGTATTAATAGATTGGTTTGGGAATTAACCCAAGATGGTTGTATAAGTACTGATGAAATAATAATCACTAACAATGAACCAACTGAAGCTACGGTAGGTAGTAATCAAGTATTATGTTCTGATGATGCTGTGCTTTCTGGTAATTTACCTAGTGAAGGAACAGGTTTCTGGTCGATTGTATCAGGATCAGGAGAGTTTGATGATGTAAATGATCCAATTACCACTGTTCGTAAATTACAAGAAGGCGATAATGTATTCCGTTGGAGTATTATTAAAAATGGATGTACTTCAAGTGCAGACATAATGATCACTAACCTGCATGTATATGTAAATGCTGGTAAGGATTCTGTTATCTGCGGTAGAACTACAACATTGAAAGCAAATACGCCTACTATAGGTACAGGTGAATGGAGTGTCTTACCTGGAGTTGGAGGAGCAACCTTCTCTGATATTAATGATCCACATTCACTTGTTGGAGGCCTTCAGAATGGAGCCAACGGTTTTATTTGGAAGATAACATATAGCTCATGTGAGTCGAGAGATACGGTTATTATAAACAACAATACACCTTATCCGGTAAATGCAGGTACTGATCAAATTATCTTTGGAGGTACCACTTTCCTTAATGCAACACCGGTTACAGCTGGAGTTGGAACTTGGAGTCTAATTTCAGGAGGTGGTGCCATTGCTGATGCTACAGATCCATATAGTGAAGTGTCAGGATTGCGACGTGGTGACAATGTCTTCCGTTGGACGGTTGATAACGCTGGTTGTACCGAGTTTGATGATGTGATTATTACTAACGGAGAGACTATTGATGCCGATGCAGGCCTTGACCAGGAAATCTGTGAAGATTATACCATCTTACAGGCTAACGATCCTGATGTAGGTATTGGAGAATGGTCTGTTGTAACTGGTTCGGGTAAGATCGAATCAATTCACAATCAAAAAACAAGAGTATATGACCTTGGTCCTGGGGCCAATGTATTCCGTTGGACTATTTATTATACCAACAGTTCTTCAACTGATGACGTAATCATTACTAATAATAAGGTAACCACTGCCAATGCTGGTCCGGACAGAGAAATTTGTGGTGATAGCTATCAGTTAGAAGCTAATATTCCTGCCATTCCTGCTACAGGTGGAGCCACGTGGTCGATAATTAGTGGAAGCGGTACTTTTGACGATGAAAAGGATCCGAATACCTTCGTGCGTGGTTTAGCACAAGGTGAGAATGTGTTGAAATATGAGATAGCACAATTAACTTGTCGCTCAGTAGATACCGTTCGGATTACTAATATGTTGCCTACAACTGCTTATGCTGGTGAGGATGAGGTGATCTGTACCGATTCAATGGAGTTACGACCAAATACCCCAACTTTTGGTGTTGGAGAATGGAGAGTAAGTGAAGGATCTGCTGATTTCGTAGGAAACTGGGCGAAAAATCTGGCACCAGGTCGAAACGTGCTTACATGGGTGATAACATCCGGTAGCTGTGTTTCTAGTGATGATGTGATTATAATTAATAATCAACCATCTACTGCTTTTGCTGGGCAGGATAGAATTATTTGTGTTGATAATGTTAATTTATCAGCTAATATTCCACAATATGGTGTTGGAACCTGGGAGTTAATAAGCGGATCTGGTATTATAACGGATGTTAGCGATCCAAATTCGAATGTAACTGGTATAGGCTCTGGTAAAAACCGTTTCCGTTGGACCATTGATAATAATGGTTGTACATCGTCTGATGATGTTGAGATTGCTAATAATTACATTCAGTCCGTAGCTGGTTTCGATCAGATTAATTGTGCTGATACTGCATTATTAGAAGCCAATACAGCATTCCCTGGTGAAGGCACATGGGGAGTTGTTGGAGGTTCTGGTTCAGCTTATTTTGACGAGCCACATAATCCTTATTCGAAGGTTCGAAACCTTGACCAGGGAGATAACGTCTTAACATGGACAATCAGTTATGATGGATGTAATTCGGTAAGTAATATTACAATTACTAATAATAACCCAACTAAATCATTGGCTGGGCCAGATCAAGCCTTGTGTATCGAAAATGCAGTATTAGCAGGTAATGCACCTACAATTGGTGAGGGAGCATGGTCGGTTCGCGAAGGTTCTGGTGGATTTACAGATATTACCGATCCTTCGAGTGCTGTTAGTAATCTGGCATTTGGTGATAATATTTTCCGTTGGACAATTACGCATCAGAGTTGTGTGTCAATTGATGATGTTCAAATAAGCTTTAATCGAATTGATGCTGCTGTTGGGCCTGATCAACCAATTTGTAGTGATGAAACAATTCTGGAAGCTAATAATGCGAGTCCTGGTGTTGGTACATGGACTGTAATTGGTGGATCTAGTCAAGCGGTATTTGATGATCAGAATAATCCAAATACAACGGTTAGAAATTTAGCTAAAGGTGATAATCGCTTGTTATGGACGATTCTTAATAAGGGATGTGAAACTTCTGCTGAAGTTACCATAACGAATAATTCACCAAGTGATGCTTATGCAGGCAATAGTCAAACTATTTGTGAGGATGTGACGACTTTAGATGCCACCGCTGTTTCAATTGGTGTTGGTCGTTGGGAAGTTTTGTCCGGATCGGGTACGATTGCCGATATTAATGATCCTAAAACTGAAGTTACTGGTTTATCAAAAGATAATGTATTCAGATGGACGGTACAGAATGGTATTTGTTCATTGTCTGATGAGGTACTTGTAATTAATAATAGACCTCCGGAACCTTATGCAGGTAAAGATGAAGAGTTGTGTACA
Organism: Carboxylicivirga fragile; assembly: GCA_025499625.1. Taxonomy (GTDB): domain Bacteria; phylum Bacteroidota; class Bacteroidia; order Bacteroidales; family Marinilabiliaceae; genus Carboxylicivirga; species Carboxylicivirga fragile. The sequence continues at coordinate 27,778 of JAFMVD010000023.1, forward strand.
CCTCAATTAAGGCTTAAAGCGAATCCAATTGATGCTTATCCAGGGGTTACTGGTTTATGGACAATTGAATCTGGTGCTGGTAATTTTGATGATCCTACAAGCGAATCAGCATTAGTGACCAATTTAAATCCTGGCACGAATGTTCTAAGATGGACATTAACACAAGGTCAGTGTACATTAATGGATGAAATTATCGTAGAGAATAATTCACCTAGTATTGCTAATGCAGGGCCTGATGTATTTGATTGCAGGGACTGGTCACAATTGGATGCTAATGCACCAGAGTATGGTGTTGGTTCCTGGACGGTTGTTTCCGGGCGCGGTGATTTTGAAGATGTAACTGATCCAAAAACTACAGTGCGTAATCTTGGTTTTGATGAGAATATCCTAATGTGGTCAATTCAAAATGGTAGTTGTTTCTCTACCGACCAAGTTATAATTACCAATAAGGTACCTGATCAATCTGAAGCTGGTTCTGATAGAAATACATGTGATGACTACATTGTATTGAACGCGAATAATCCAGTTTCAGGAACAGGAATATGGACCGTGATTAGTGGATCAGGTGATTTCGAAGACGCTACTAAGTACAATACATTAGTAAACAATCTTGGATTTGGTGAGAATGTGTTCAAATGGACTATTTCTTATGGCGAATCAGGAGAGTGTACAACAGAAGATGAGGTGAAGATTACAAGTAACCTGGCTAATCCATTTGCCGGAGAAGATGATGTTACCTATGAACCGGAATATGCGATGCAGGCGGCCAATCCTGGCTCTAGCCTGACTGGTACATGGACCATAGTTGCCGGAGGTGGTACCTTTGATGATGTTAACTTTTTCAATTCAACTGTTCGTGATTTACCAGTAGGTAAGAGTACATTCCGTTGGACAATTGAAACGGATGGTTGTTCAGCTTATGATGAGGTAACCATTGATTATAGAGAGGTGCCTGAAGCAGGATTTACTGTTGATGTGAGTGAAGGATGTTATCCTTTGGATGTTAAATTCACGAACTATTCGGTAGGTGGAAGCGTATGGTCATGGGAATTTGGTGATGGTGGCGTATCTGATCAGCGTAATCCAAGTTATACTTATGAAGATCCAGGAAGATATACAGCTATTTTAACTGTGCAAGGGCCAGATGGTAACGATGCAGTATATAGTGAAATGATTACTGTGCATGATCATCCTACGGCTAACTTTAGTGTTGGACCAGAAGTAGTTTATATTCCTGGAGAGTCTGTTAAATGTTACGACTTATCAATTGATGCTGTTAAGTGGTTCTGGGAGTTTGGCGACGGAAGTAGCTCAGAGGAGCACAATCCATCTTACGAATATCAGGATCCTGGTTTTTACGATATCACTTTAAGGGTAGAAAGCCAATATGGTTGTGAGGATACCTTTATTCAGGAAGATATTGTTGAAGCTAAGATGAGTGGATTTGTTAGTTTCCCAGATGCTTTTGCTCCTCGTCCGGGAGGAAATGGTAGTTCAGGTGACATTGGTGAAAGAAATGATGCTATCTTTAAACCTAAGTATAGGGATGTGGAAGAGTATCACATTCAGATATTCAACAGATGGGGACAATTAATCTTTGAAAGTCATGATGTTGATGAAGGTTGGGATGGTATGTATCAGAATAAATTAGCGCCGCAAGCCGTTTATGTATTTAAGGCTTCTGGTAGATTTGTTAATGGTCGTGAATTCCAGGAAACAGGTAGTATATTATTAATAAGATAAGCTAATTTTAACCTAAAGTAGTGAATTGCATTTTTATGAGTAGGTACTCAAAATATATTAAAATATTCATCGTGGCCTTGGTTTGTATGTTTAGCATACAAACTAAGGCACAGGATGTGTCTTTTTCTCAGGTTTATGCAAATCCGTTATATCTAAGTCCGTCTTTTACGGGACTGTCCAATGGTAGTCGATTGAGTTTAAGTTATCGCGACCAATGGCCGGGTATTCCAAACACCTATCGGACATTTGCTGTTGCTGCGGATCATTTTTTTGAAGATTATAGCAGTGGTGTTGGTGTAATGTTATTACGTGATGATAGTGGTGGTGGTAAATTGGTGAAGCAAGATATTAGCGTATTATATGCATATGAATTTGAGGTTTTTCGTGATATATTCGTTCGGCCAGGAATTCAATTTAAATACGCTGAGCGAAATATGAATCTGGTAGATGCTGTTTTGCCATCTAATCAAGGTAGTGATGGTGTTTATATACCTGGCAGTGGTAGTGATGCTGAGAATTATAATAAAAAATACTTTGATGCAGCTGCATCTGGTATGATTTATAGCGATTATTTTTGGTTTGGTGTTGCAGTGGATAATATCATACGTAACGATATTTCACAAACTGATATTGAGACCTACAATCCGGTTAAAACATCCATTTATGGAGGATATAAGTACAGTTATTTGGCTGGTCGTAGTAAACGTGAACCTCAAAGTTTAACCTTGGCATTCAACTATCGCTTGCAACAAGGCTTTAACCAACTAGATATTGGAACCTACTGGTATATTAATCCAATGGAGTTGGGTGTATGGTATCGAGGTCTTCCTTTTGCATCGCAAGGTGGTCTGCAGAATAACGATGGCTTAATTTTTCTGTTAGGTATTAACCTAGGACCTGTTCGTTTTGCTTATAGCTACGATTTAACCTTATCAGAACTCAGTGGATTTAGTAATGGAGCTAATGAAATGAGTTTAATTTACAGGTTTAATCAAATATTTAAACGTAAGAGCAGTCGTGGAGCCATTCCATGCAGTGCACCAACTTATACCGGTGGTGGCGGTTCGAAATATAAGCGCCGTTCACGTAAGATTTTCTAAATATTCATAAAGATAAAGTGTGTACTGGTGTAAACTTGATTGATATTGCTTCATGAACCACTAAGCATTGTCAAAAAAAAAGCACAAATATTTTTATATGATGGGTAATCAATTATATTTGTTGTCCATAAAAAATAAGATTTAAAATTCACTAGGGAGAAGTATGAAACAACTATCGACAGTTTTAAATGGCGTATTGTTAATCGCAGTTATTGTATTATTTGTATTACATTTTTCAGGTCAGAAAGCAAGTGTGGAAGCTGATGGAGAGGGTCAAGCTGTTGCCGAAGGAAGTGCATATCCAGTAGCTTATATAAATACCGATTCACTTTTATTGAATTATACCTTTGCAAAAGAAGTTAATGAGCAGTTAATGAATAAAGAAGAGTCTTCTCGTGCTGATTTCAATGAAAAAGCGAAAATTTTTCAACAAGATGCAATGGCTTTTCAAAATAAGGTTCAAAATAATGGTTTCTTAAGTAGAGAAAGAGCAGAACAAGAGCAAGAAAGATTGGCAAAAGCTGAGCGTTCATTGCAGGAATTGAACCAACGCTTAACGAATGAGTTAATGGGTGAGCAGGAAAAATTGAATCGTCAGTTACGCGATACCCTAATTAACTATTTGGATATTTTTGCGACAGGTAAGCCGTATAAGATGATTTTAAGTAACACTTTAGGAGATAATGTACTTTATGGTGCGAAGGGTGTTGATGTTACTGATCAAATCATTGAAGGTTTGAATGCTCGTCACGCTGAATCGAAAAAATAAATTTATTTTTATTGATATAAAGGCAGAGCTCTTGCGAGTCTCTGCCTTTTTTTGTTAATTAAAATCATGTCCAGCAAAATTTTTGACAAATACTTTTCGAAACATCCGCTTTATAAAAGTGATAATGAATTGCGTACAGCAATGGATTTACGGGTGGTGATACCCGTTTATTTGGAGGAGGACTACCTATTTGATACGTTAAAATCATTGGAAGTGGCTGCCTCATCCGTGGCGGAGTTTATTGAAGTGGTGTTGGTTTTTAATTATGCTTCAAGTGCTCCTGTGTCAATAAAAACAAGACAGGCCGCATTATATGAGTCAATAAAATCACAGAAAGACCAGTTTTCGGAGAGTTATACATTATCTCTAATAAAAGCCTTTAATTTGCCTGACAAACGCGCTGGTGCTGGTTTAGCTCGCAAGATTGGGATGGATTATGCAGCATATACTTTTGTGAATGCAGCTAATTTTACGGGACCAATTATTTCTCTCGATGCCGATTGTAAGGTAGAGTCCAATTACTTTACGGAAGTATTGAAGGTTTTCAAGCAGAATAAGACGAAAGCATGCACTATTTATTTTGAGCACCCCATTGATGATTTAAGTTCAGCCCAGAGTGAAGCCATCATGCAATATGAATTGCATTTGCGTTATTATAAGCAAGCTTTGCAATGGACCGAATTTCCTTATGCTTATCATACGGTAGGGTCATGTTTTGCTGTAAGTGCAGAATATTATATTAGGGCAGGTGGCATGCCGCGAAAGCAAGCTGGCGAAGATTTCTATTTCTTGCAAAAAGTTATCCCAATGGGGCATTTTACGGAATTAAATACCACATGTGTGTATCCTTCTTCAAGAACTTCTGAAAGGGTGCCTTTTGGTACAGGTCCATCGGTAGCAACATTGATGGAAGCGAATGAGGAGTATTATAGCTATAATTGGCAGGCGTTTGTTGATTTAAAAGCTTTCTTCTGCGAAAAAGAGAAGATGTATCGAATCTCCAACGAAAGCTATACAGACTTATTGAATGACTTAAGTGGCCCGCTACGAAGTTATTTATTGAATTCAGATTTTTATTCTGAATTGGAATCTTTAAATCAGAATTGTTCATCCATCGAAGTATTCAACAAGCGATTCTTTGCCATTTTTAACGCGTTTAAGGTTGTGAAATACTTAAACTACGTACATGTTCATTTCTTCGAGAAAGTGCCTGTATTTGATCTTGCTTTGGATTTTTTAGAGTCGAGTGGTAAGGAGACAGAAGGACTCGATGATACCCAGTCATTATTGTTGTATTTTCGTCAAATAGAAAAAGAATAGCTATTTTTTAAAACGCCTGAAACTTGCATAGCTGTCGATAACCGCAGTTAGCATGATGAAAATGATCCAGTAACCTCTATCTGTAGCTAAGGCCCATACGGCTGGTAAAAGAAAAGCAGAGCTATAAACAAGAATGGTAAAAACGCGACGATTTTCAACTCGCCCAACAATAAGGTTGTACACGCGTACACCAATAATGGGAATACTACCAACCAGAAGCACAATGTAATGGTTCTCAACATGAGCAACCCCCATTAATACACCCAGAAAAACCAATGCCATACCGATGTAATAGGTAATACTCAATATCTTTTTCAGTTCCATTTTTTTTAGTTTTAAAGCCGCTAGCTATTAGGAGTTAGGTTTTAGGTGATAGGTTTTAGTAATCACTCACCATTAATCATTATTCCTCTTCAACCACAAAAATAACTTCATCTTTTTTCTTCATGAGGTATTCTTCACGTGCAAACTTCTCAAGGTTCTCAGTGTTACTTTGAAGTTCCTCCATTTTGCGATTGTTTTGCTCAATCTCAGTAAGATAATGTTCTTTTTGCTGCTCTAGTTTGTTAATGCGTGAGGCCAATCGAAAGCGATCGAGCAAATTGTTTTGATCAAAAACACCAATCCAAACCACAAAAAGTACAAGCGCAAGAAAGTACTTGTTGCTTATTAAAGGTTGTATGTATTTTTTAAATCCGGCCCAATTCATTGCTTTGCTTTTGTGCAAATGTAATAAATTTGAAGCCTTGAAGATTAGCTTAGACAAAAAAAATCCCGCCGAAGCGGGATATTTTGTTCTTTAATACCATTGAAATAACTCATCTAGCTGTTAGCTATAAGCCAGCAGCTAGAAGCTTTTTATTTACTCAGCTAAGAATGGGTACTTAAAATCATGTGGCGGAACAAAACATTCCTTGATAGTACGAGGGCTAACCCAACGCATCAAGTTAATAGCCGATCCAGCCTTGTCGTTTGTACCTGATCCACGCGATCCACCAAATGGTTGCTGTCCAACAACGGCACCTGTTGGCTTATCGTTGATGTAGAAGTTACCTGCTGTGTTAACTAAGCGCTTAGTAGCACTTTCAACAACATAACGATCTTGCGCGAAGATACATCCTGTTAAGGCATAGATAGATGTCTTGTCAAGGATGTCTAATGTTTCCTCAAACTTGTTGTCTTCGTACACATAAATGGTAAGAACAGGGCCAAATAGCTCTTCTTCCATTGTGCGGTACATTGGGTTAGTCGTTTGAATAATTGTAGGCTCAATAAAATAACCCACTGATTTATCATGACCACCACCAATAATTACTTCTGCTTCGTTGCTTGCTTTAGCTTCGTCAATAGCACCTGCAAGAATATCAAATGAAGTCTCGTCGATAACAGCGTTTACAAAGTTGCTGAAATCCTCAGGAGGTCCCATTTTCACTTCTTTCATTTGTGCTTCAACGTAACCTTTGATTTCATTCCAACGGCTAGCTGGCATGTAAGCACGCGAAGCGGCTGAACATTTCTGTCCCTGGTATTCGAAAGCACCACGAACAATTGCAGTAGCAACAGCTTTGGCATCACACGATTTGTGTGCCATGATGTAATCTTTACCACCTGTTTCACCAACGATACGTGGGTAAGTCTTGTATTTTTCAATGTTGTCACCAATAGCTTTCCAAGTACTTTGGAATACACCAGTTGAACCAGTAAAGTGGAAACCAGCGAAATCAGGGTGAGAGAAAATTTCTTTTGCAGCAACAGGGCCCGAAGCATATACCAAGTTGATAACGCCATCAGGTACACCGGCTTCTTTGAATAATTTCATCAAGAAGTAAGCCGAGTATACTGCTGTTTTAGATGGTTTCCAAACAGTAACGTTACCCATCATTGCAGGTGCAGTTTGTAAGTTACCAGCAATAGAAGTAAAGTTGAATGGTGTTAAAGCAAATACGAATCCTTCTAGCGGACGGTATTCAACTCTATCCCAAATACCAGCAGCCGATTCTGGTTGTCCAGCATAAATTTCAGTCATGTACTGCACATTGAAACGGAAGAAGTCAGCTAATTCACAAGCTGAATCAATCTCGGCTTGGAACGCATTTTTTGACTGTCCCAACATAGTAGCAGCGTTGATAACCTGACGGTAAGGTCCAGCTAACAAATCAGCAGCTTTTAAGAAGATAGCAGCGCGGTGCTCCCAGCTTAATTCTGTCCATGCCTGACGTGCTTTTAAAGCAGCATCAATGGCCATGTGAACATGTGTTTCGTCGCCTTGGTGATAATGACCTAGTGTGTGTGCAATTTCGTGTGGTGGGTGAATGCGTTTTTTGTTTCCAGTTCTGATTTCTTCACCGCCAATGAACATAGGGATGTCCAATTCTTGCGAACGTAGTAACTCAAGTTCTTTTTTTAGTTCGTCACGTTCAGGTGATCCTGGTGCATAGCTTTTGATGGGTTCATTAGTAGCTGTAGGCACCTTAAAAATTCCTTTTGGCATAGCTTTATTGTTTTTTATAAAAGGTTATTATTTTGTTGTCAGGATTGTACTTAACTATTGTTTCTGCCCAATGTCTTATTCTTTCGAAAAGTTACAACATTATCTACTAAAAATAAATGCAATGAGCTTTTTGTCAGTTATCACTCCGACATCAAAAGCAAATCTATGCAAATTAGGTATTCGTTTGTATGAAAAAAATCAGTGTTCGAAATATTTTTATATGAATTTCGTCATGATTTGTAATTTGGCTGATGTGATTGTTAGCCAATAAGGTTCGAAGTCCGAAATTTGAAGTCTGTTGTTTGCTTTTACGGATCGCATCTTTACTTATGTCTTTTAGGAAAGGTGCGATCCTTAATTTCAGGTGTGATAATCAAGTCTGAAGTCCGCCGTTCGAAGTCCGAAGAGGTAGAGTTGTTGTACAATGATTAACCAATATGTCAATTTGAAGATGTGCTAATAGCTAGTAGCTAAAGCAAAGAGTCGCGCGCTGAGCTTGCAGAACCATTGATGATTAGTTGATAAAGTCCGATGTCCGAAAATTGAAAGTCAATCTATCAAATACTTAATGTGTCAGTTAGTTAATGCGCCTTGAAAAAAAGCTATCAGCTAACCCGATAGCTATCGGGGGCTAGTGGCCAGTAGCTATTTAAAAATCACTCTGCATCGTATACTTCAACGAATTGGAAATATTAACACCAATCAATCGTTGGTAACTCTCACTTATATCGCGATAATACACAAATATGGTATAGTCATTTTCGGTTTGTCCGTAATTTCCCTCAAAACGCTCTACTTCGGCATAAGGTTTTCCCTTTTCGAAAAACAAGTATTGGTAGTTATAAAAGCCTTGTTTTAATAATAGGGTAAGTTCATACATGCGTGTCTGGAAATTATATTCCATTTTATTTGTGGCATTCATTTGCCAATCGCTTAAACCGCCGGATACATACATATCCCCATCAATAAAAGGAGTCTCTACAGGTAGCTTAAAATGAACATATACATAATCAGCTTCTATGTATGGATCGCGGTTTTCGCGTACATCAATGTAGTATTTTCCATTAAAATCTTCTTTGAAAAAGTAAGATCTTTCTCCTCTGTTTTTATCTTTGAATAAGGTAAAATGATAATGAGGATCATGAAAACTAATGCCTTCAACATGTTCCGCAGCAAAGCGGGTGCTACGCAGATCTAACCAACGGTATTCGTTTCCACCATCAAATAAGTTTTCACGGTTGTATTCATACACCAGTTCATTTGCTCGAACAAAAAGTGGTTTCAACTCCGTATTACGGCTATCCCATCGTCCATTTTGCTGAATGATTACTTTAATATCGTCGCGCGGATTGTTGATGGAGAAGTTGGGGTGAACTAATTTAAAATTCACCTCCTGCATGGATGATCTCAGGCTTGAATTGGCCGTGTATTTAATGCGTGGGATAATTTGAACCACTGACTCCACCACATAAAAAGGTCGTGTTATAATTGGATTGTCTTCATTGCCAGATTCGTAAACGCTTATAATGTAATTGCCTGATAGTTTAAGTTTTATTTCATCGTTTGGGAAATCGAGTTCGTAATGAATGTAATCGTGTGTGGTATTAAACGAATACTGATAATCAAGAAGAGGGTTGGGCATGAAGCCTTGTATATACTCGGTTTGCATTAGATCAGAAACTTCCCAATCAGAATCGCAATGTGTAATGGTGTATTGGTAATTTTTACTTTCGTAGGCAAAATCATCAAATGATAGAGTGAGTTGTTCGGTGCCTCTTAGGTTGATAATTGGTTGCGACATTGCCCAGCCTTTTTTATGCAATTGAACCGTATGCGCGTTTGATGAAGTTCTTACAGGATTTTTACTTTCGAGTTGTAAACTTTGTAAGCCAAGAAGAATTAAAAAGCATGTTTTCAGCATTTGAGACATGTTTTGCCTAAATACTGAAACATTTCTCCTATTGAAGAGGTTTAAAAAGGGTTCATTATAAAAATATAGCATGATTTAACTTCTTTTTGCGGCTGTAATATATGTGGAAAACTCAATATTTTACCTATTTTTGCAGCTAAAAATATAAAAAACCGTTTTTCAAACATGTCAGAGGTAATAAAAATTAAAAAAGGTCTGAATATTCAGCTTGAAGGTAAAGCTGATAATGTATTCGGGCAAGCAAATTTACCCGAGCATTTTGCAGTTAAGCCCACCGATTTTCATGGTGTGGTACCAAAAATGGCTGCTAAAGTTGGGGACAAGGTGAAAGCGGGTACAGTTTTGTTTTACGACAAGAATCGTCCTGAAATAAAATTTGTGTCACCTGTGAGTGGTGAGTTGCTTGCGGTTAACCGTGGCGAACGCCGTAGAATTCTGGAAGTTGTAGTGAAATCAGATGGAGCAGATGCTGCTGAGCAATTTGAAACTGCCAAGGTAGGTGAGTTATCAAAGGAGCAAGTAGTTGAAAAACTTCAAGCAGCTGGTTTATGGCCGTTTATCCGTAAACGTCCCTACGATGTTATCGCTAATCCAGAAGAAACACCTAAAGCATTTTTCATTTCAGGATTTGATTCATCGCCATTAGCACCCGATTACGATTTTGTTTTATCAGGTCAGGAAGAAGCTTTCCAAGCTGGTATTGATGCTATCAAACGCTTGTGCGACAATGTGCACATAGGCGTTCGTAACGATGCTGCTTCAAAAGTATTTAAGGGCTTGAATGGTGTGACTGTTCATGCTGTTGAAGGTCCGCATCCAGCAGGTAATGTTGGTGTGCAAATTCATAATGCTATGCCTATTAACAAGGGCGAGGTTGTTTGGGTTACTCAACCACAGGAGGTAGTTGCCATTGGTAAATTATTTACTGAGGGTAAGTACGATGCCAATAGAGTGATAGTACTTGCAGGTAGTGAAGTTGAGAAAAAAGGATATTTCCGTACTAAGTTGGGAGCTTCAATCTCAACCTTAGTGAAAGACAATGTGAAAGACGGTAATTTACGATACATCAGCGGAAATGTACTTACAGGAACTCAGATTGAAGATGATGGTTACATTGGATCCTACCATTCGCAAGTAACAGTTATTCCAGAAGGAGACTATTACGAGTTTATGGGATGGGCAACACCAGGCTTTAACAAGTTTAGTGTATCACGTAGCTACTTTAGTTGGCTGTGTCCTAAAAAAGAATATCGCCTGGATGCAAATATGCATGGAGGTTTACGCTCATTTGTTGTGTCGGGCGAATACGATCGTGTATTGCCAATGGATATTCTTCCTGAATTTTTATTCCGTGCCATTTTAGTTGAAGACATTGACAAAATGGAGCAATTGGGTATTTACGAGTTGGCCGAAGAGGATGTTGCTCTTTGTGAGTTCGTTTGTACATCGAAGCAAAAATTGCAGTCGATATTGCGAGGCGGAATTGATTTGATGATTAAGGAGTTAAGTTAATATAGTCAGTAGACGAAAGTCAGTAGGCAGTAGAAATATAAACTAACTAATAACTACTGACTAATAACTAAAAACTAGAATACATTGAAAGCGTTAAGAAATTTATTAGATAACATCAAACCTCACGTTCAGAAGGGCGCGAAGTTTGAGAAATTTCATTCGACCTTTGATGCTCTTGAAACACTGTTTTTTGTGCCTAATCACACAAATAAAAATGGCGTTCATGTGCGTGATGCGGTTGATTTGAAACGTACCATGGCATTGGTGGTGAAAGCTTTAATTCCTGCTTTGCTGTTTGGTATTTGGAATGTTGGTTACCAACATTTCATAGCATTGGGAGTTGATGCTACATTTTGGATGCAAGTAGGGCACGGTGCTCTTAAAGTATTGCCAATTGTAGTTGTTTCATATGGTGTTGGTTTGGGTGTTGAATTTATGTTTGCTCAAATCAGAGGCCACGAAGTTCAAGAAGGATTCTTGGTTTCGGGTATGCTTATTCCTTTAATTGTTCCTGTTGATGTGCCACTATGGATGGTTGCAGTTGCAACTATCTTTGCTGTAGTGATTGGTAAAGAGGTGTTTGGTGGTACCGGTATGAATATCTGGAATCCAGCCCTTGTAGCTCGTGCATTCCTATTCTTTGCTTACCCATCAAAAATGTCGGGTGATCAGGTTTGGATATCAGGTTTGACTAAAGGAGAAGGTGTTGTTGATGGTTTTTCTGGAGCAACCGCTTTGGGTGAAGCTGCTGCAGGAAGTGCACCTAGTGCTTCACTCATGGAAAGCTTTATTGGTTTAATACCAGGATCCATTGGAGAGACTTCTACCTTAGCTATTTTAATTGGTGCTTTAATCCTTATATATACTGGTATTGGAAGCTGGAAAATTATGGTTTCGGTCTTTGCAGGTGGTTATGTAATGGGATTACTATTCAACCTTTGGGGAGCTAATCCTTTAATGGAAGTAGGCGCTTTACATCACCTTTGTTTAGGTGGATTCGCCTTTGGTGCTGTGTTTATGGCAACGGACCCTGTATCGGCAACGCGTACCGAAAAAGGTAAGTGGATTTATGGATTCTTGATCGGATTCTTGGCCATTATGGTTCGAGTGTTTAACCCGGCTTATCCTGAAGGAGTAATGTTAGCCATCTTATTGATGAATACATTTGCGCCATTGATTGACCACTATGTGGTTCAAGGAAATATTAAACGTCGTTTAAAAAGAGCTAAAATAGCTGCCTAAATAATTAGAAAAATGGATAGACAAGGAAATACATACACATTTCTGTACGCATCTGTTATGGTGATTGTGGTAGCGGCAATATTAGCCTTTCTAGCACAATCGTTAAAACCAATGCAGGATAAAAATGAAGCCATCGCCAAAAAGATGGACATCCTGATGTCGGTGCAGATTGAAAGTACAGCAGCAGATGCTGAAGCAAAATATGAGAAATACATTGGTGAGAATGCCTATGTATTAAATAACAATGGTGAAAAAAAATTGGGAGCTGAAGCTTTTACGGTTGATTTAGCCAAAGAGGTAAAAAAAGCTGATTCTGATCGTGCCTTTCCAATTTACGAATGTAAAATGGATGACGGTTCGGTTAAATATGTAATACCCGTTCGAGGTAAAGGACTATGGGGACCGATTTGGGGCTATGTTTCATTAGAGGACGATAAGAACACTGTTTATGGTGCTATTTTTGGTCACAAAGGTGAAACACCAGGTTTAGGTGCTGAAATTGCAACTGCTATGTTTCAAGATCCTTTTAAAGGTAAGAAACTGTTTGACCAAAGCGGATCGTTTGCATCTATTGAAGTGGTTAAAAAAGGACAGTCACAAGGCGATCTTCACAAAGTGGATGGTATCTCAGGAGGTACTATTACCAGTGTTGGAGTAGGCGCTATGTTACAAGACTGCCTAAGTGGATATGAAAAGTTTTTAAAGAACTAAAATATTGTGACGATGAGTAGTGAAAAAGAACCATTGTTCTCAGCTAAGAATCTTAAGCTGATAACGACTCCTCTGGGAGCACAAAACCCCATTACCATTCAGGTATTGGGTATCTGTTCTGCTTTGGCGGTGACAGTTAAAATGGAGCCCGCCATTGTATTGTCGATCTCTGTGATGTTTGTAACAGTATTTTCAAACTTGATTATATCGCTATTACGTAACACCATTCCTGCACGTATTCGAATTATTGTGCAATTGGTAGTGGTAGCCTCTTTGGTAATTATTGTTGACCAGGTGCTCAAAGCTTTTGCTTATGAAGTGAGTTTGCAGTTGTCGGTATTCGTAGGTTTGATTATTACCAACTGTATTATCATGGGACGTTTGGAAGCATTTGCCTTAGGTAATAAACCTTGGCCAGCTGTACTCGATGGAATTGGTAATGGAGCAGGATATGGATTTATCTTGATTATTGTTGCTTTCTTCCGCGAATTGTTAGGAACTGGTTTCTTAACCTTACCTGGACTTGGAGCGATTCAGATTGTACCGGATATCTTCTATCAGTGGGGATATGCTAACAATGGATTTATGATTTTACCTCCAATGGCTTTGATTGTTGTAGGTATCATTATCTGGGTGCAGCGTTCACGTGATAAAGATTTGATTGAATCGTAACCTTAAAAGAAGAGAAAAATGGATTATATAAATATATTCATCAAGTCCATCTTTATTGATAACATGGTATTTGCCTACTTCTTCGGAATGTGCTCGTACCTTGCTGTATCAAAAACGGTGAATACATCACTTGGACTTGGACTGGCAGTAACCTTCGTACTAGGTATTACTGTTCCTGTCAACTACCTGTTAAATCAATATGTATTGAGCGAAGGCGCTTTGGCTTGGTTAGATACTTTGTTTGGTTTAGAAAATCAATTTGCTACTTATGATTTAAGCTTCTTAAGCTTTATCATGTTTATCGCTGTAATTGCATCCATGGTGCAGTTGGTTGAGATGATAGTAGAGAAATTTGCACCTGCTTTGTATTCCCAATTAGGTATATTCTTGCCTTTGATTGCGGTTAACTGTGCCATCTTAGGTGGTTCGTTATTTATGCAAGAGCGCGACTATGCTAATCTTGGTGAAGCTACTGTATTCGGACTTGGTTCTGGTATTGGTTGGTTATTAGCCATTGTGGGTATTGCAGCCATTCGTGAGAAGATTCAATATTCGGATATTCCTGCTCCATTGCGTGGTTTAGGTATCACATTTATTGTAACCGGATTGATGGGTGTTGCGTTTATGAGTTTCATGGGAATTCAATTGTAAAAAGATAAAAGATTAAGAAATGATATTATTAGCAATTGATAGTACAGTAATCTTTACCAGTATCGCCATCTTCCTTATTGTGGTGCTATTGTTGGTGTCGATATTGCTGTACGCTAAGAAAAAGCTGATGCCTTCTGGCGAAGTAACTATTAATATTAATAGTGGAGAGCGCGAGTTGGTAGTTGAGCCGGGGCAAACATTACTTTCGGCCTTAGGTAGTAACAAAATATTCCTTCCATCGGCTTGTGGTGGAGGTGGTACTTGTGCCATGTGTCGCTGTCAGGTTGAGAGTGGAGCAGGTTCAATCTTGCCAACCGAAACAGGTTATTTTACCCGTAAAGAAGCCATGAACGATTGGCGTTTGGCTTGTCAGGTAAAAGTGAAGGAAGACATGGAGATGGCTATTCCTGCAGAGGTAATGGGCATTAAAAAATGGGAGTGTGAAGTTGTTTCTAACGACGGTCAGGCTACATTTATTAAGGAGTTTGTGGTTAAATTACCTGATGGTGAGATCTTAGACTTTAAATCGGGTGGATACATTCAGATTGATGTGCCTAAGATTGAAGTTGACTTCAAGGATATGATCATTGAAGATGAGTACAAAGGCGAATGGGAAAAATTCGGCATGTACGATCTTAAGATGAAAAACCCTGAAGCGACTTATCGTGCCTACTCTATGGCTAACCACCCTGCTGAAGGAAACATTGTGATGTTGAACATCCGTATTGCTACTCCACCATGGGATCGTGTTGCAGGTAAATTCCAAAACGTAAACCCTGGTATTTGTTCATCTTATATTTTCTCGCGTAAGCCAGGAGATAAGGTAACAGTATCCGGACCATATGGTGAATTCTTTATTAAGGAAACGGAACGTGAGATGATGTTTATTGGTGGTGGTGCTGGTATGGCGCCAATGCGTTCTCACATCTTCCACTTATTCCATACATTGAAAACGGGTCGTAAGGCTACTTTCTGGTATGGTGCGCGTTCGAAGAAAGAGATTTTCTACGAAGATCATTTCCGTGCGATTGAGAAGGAATTCCCGAACTTTAAATTTACAATTGCCCTTTCTGAGCCATTGCCAGAAGATAATTGGGAAGGAGCAACAGGCTTTATCCACCAGGTTATTCATGACGAATACTTAAATAAGCATGAAGAGCCAGAAGATATCGAGTACTACTTATGTGGACCTCCAATGATGAACGATGCAGTAACTAAAATGCTGTACGATCTTGGTGTGCCAGATGAGATGGTTGACTTTGATGATTTCGGATCCTAGCTGAATTTGGCTAGTCCCGACATAGTTTCTCTAAAACTTTGATAAAAGTTTTAGAGAAACTAAGTCGTTGCTGAAGGCAAAAATAATTTCTAATTATTTGGAATAAATATATAAATCCCGCTTCGGCGGGATTTTTTTTGCTCGTTTGTAAAGGGATATGCTCTCGGATATTGTAAATTTGTTCAAACAAAAGAATCTTTAAAATGCGTTTACTTTCATTATTAGCGGTAGTTCTAATATTTACAGCTTGCCAACCGCAAAAGCAATATATCAAAAGCGAAGGCTTAATTTTTGGCACCATTTATCACATTACTTATGAACATCATGAGGATGTATCTGCTGGCATCACTCAAAAGTTGAATGCCTTTGATTGGTCTATGTCGACTTATAAAGATACTTCTGTAATAAGTAAGATCAATAGAAATGAGTCTGCCGATACGGATGTTTATTTCCGAAATGTCTTTAACAAAGCTAAAGAAATAACAGCAGTAACCGAGGGTGCTTTTGATATGACGGTTGCGCCACTGGTTAATGCCTGGGGTTTTGGTTTCTCTAAAAAAGATAGTATTACACCAGAATTGATAGACGCTTTGTTGATGGATGTTGGAATGGATGCGATAAGCTTGGTTGATCAGCAAGTGGTGAAAGAACGTGAAGGAATAATGCTGGATGGAAGTGCCATAGCTAAAGGTTATGCAGTAGATGTTGTTGCCGATTATTTGCAAGCCTTAGGTATTGAAAACTTCATGGTGGAGATTGGTGGAGAAATGCGCGTTGAAGGAAAAAATACGAAAGGTACGTTTTGGAAGGTTGGTATTGATAAACCAATTGATGATCCTGAGGTATTACAGCGCGATTTACAGGAGATCATTAGTGTTTCAGACATTGCCCTTGCTACATCTGGTAACTATCGTAATTTCTATATGAAAGATGGTAAAAAGTATGCACACACTATTAGCCCGTTCACAGGCTATCCTGTCGATCATCAATTACTAGGTGTATCGGTTTTGGCCTCTGACTGCATGAGTGCTGATGCTTATGCCACTGCATTTATGGTATTAGGCGTTGAAAAGAGCATGCAAATTGTAGAAGCAGATGCTAACTTAGAAGCTTATTTTATATCAGCAGGTGAAAATGGCGAAGATTATAAAATAGAAATGAGTGCTGGCTTTGGTAAAGTGATTAGTCAATGAGTTAATTTGAAGATGTGCTAATTTGAAGATGAAATAATTGTCATATTTCCAAATTGAATCATTTTCAAATTAAATTGTTAACAACTAGTTGTATTGCTTTCGTATTCGGTATCTAGTTTAAGTGATTTGAAGGTAATAGCCTGTTTACGAGCCATCTTGTCCTGAGTGGTAGCGCAATAAATGCCTTTGTCATTCAAAGCCTTATTTCCACCGATATGAGAGTTGGGGAACTTGCCATTTTTTTGCAGTAAAATGCGTATCGACATAAGTGCAAAAACAATTCCCATTAAAACTATTGTTAATATTAAAACTGGCCACATAATCTATCTCAATTAAATTCGGTATAAAAGTACTAAAATTTATTATCGAATACTATCTAGAAGCTGTAGAAAGGCTTCCTGATTGCATTCATCAATGGCGGAGTATGCCTTTTTAAGCCATATACAATTACCCGACAGCTTTGACTCTAAATCACGCAATACTTTTTTTGTTGATGATAGCTCAAATACCGAGAGTTTCAGAAGAGCTGGTAAATTTTCTTTTAATACAGCTTTATCATCATCGCTTAAAGTAATATTGTTACTTGTTTTATCACTTACACTTATAGGTAAAGTCAACCAAAAAGTTGCTCCATTACCTTCCGACGAATCCACACCTATTACACCTCCGTGAGCCTCAATTGCCAATTTACAAAATGTTAGCCCTAAGCCCGACGAAGAAATATTTTCATGCTGTTGGCCTTCGCCCTGACCAAAGCGTTCAAAAATAGTTTCTTGCAACTCTTCGGGTATATGATCGCCCGCATTATGAACAGAAATTTTTAGAAAGTCATTATCAAGCTCGTAGCACTTGATAGTTATTGCACTTTTTTCGGGAGCATATTTAACCGCATTGGATAAAATATTAGAGAATACGCGAATCAGCATATTTCCATCTGCTTCCACAGAACAATCGCAGATTTGATCTACATCAAAACTAATATTGCGTGCGCTTAATATATACTTAACTTCCTTCTGAGCACTATCAATAAGGTCTCGTATAATAAGTCGTTGTTTCTCTAAATTAAACGAAGTTGTTTCGTAGCGATAAACATCGAGTACATTGTGTATTAGATTCAGCATTTTATAACCTGAGTATTTGGTGATTTCTACACGTTCGTCTTCAGGTATAATTTCGCTGTTTAAAATGGTTACCAAAGGATTTTTTAGATCATGAATAAGCATTTTGGTCATATCTTCTTTAAATTGCGATAGCTTAATAAGCTTCTGATTTAAAGCTTGTATTTGCTTGTATTTATCCGATAGATGCAGGTTAGCCTTTATGCGAGCAATAAGCTCTATTTTATCGATGGGCTTTCTTATATAATCAACCGCTCCAGCTTCTAATGCTGTGTTTAGGTTATGTGATGAAGTCATAACTCCGGTGCACATAATTACCGGAATATCTTTAGTTTGTTCAATTTTTCGTAACTCCCTAATGAGCTCAATACCATCCATTACAGGCATTTCCCAATCTGTAATAATAATGTCTGGTAATTCGTTTTGCGCAATTATTAAGGCTGTTTGTGCTTGTAAAGCTTGCAGAATATCAAAGGGCTCGTTCGACTCCTCAATATGTTGAACAATCGTTTCAAGGTTACTCGATTGATCATCAACGATTAGAATTTTATAGGTCATGATTACTTTTTTAACTGTCGCACCATAAATATACTACATCCTTTTTTATTTAACGCGATAAGTGCTATCTGCTTTTTGTATATAAACAAGCTTTCTACAATCCTGCCAAATAAGTCTCCAAGCTTCCTTTTTCGAGGTTTAACTTTTTGCGAATTCTATGTCGCTGTGTTTTAATACTGTCGGGCGATTGATTTAATGCTGCCGCAACTTCTTTAATAGGCATACTCAGACGTATAAGCGCACATGTTTTTAACTCCGAAGGTGAGATGTTAGGATGCAATTCAATTAGTTTTTTGAAAAAATTGGCGTGTACTCTAGAAAAAGAAATATCAAAACGTGTCCAATTATCCTCTTCAATTTCTTGTTCTAAATTTGTGTATAGTTCCTTAACCAAATTCTCGGCGATGTGAGGTGTTTTATGAACTTTATTCCCCAAAAGCTTTAGTGTTCGGAGTAGTTTTTGTTTGCTTTCTTGATTCTGAACCAGAGTAATGGCGTTTTCAGTTAACTCTCTATTCCGATGTTCCAACAATTCCTTGTAATATGAGTCCATTCTTAAGGTTGCATTTGTTCGTGCAATAAGTTCGGTGGCATCAACCGGCTTACGAATAAAATCAACTGCTCCAGCATCTAGAGCAGTTTTTAAATCATCGTTGCTAATCATAACACCACTGGCCATAATGATGGGAATATCCTTTAACTCTGGCGAATCCTTAAATCGCTTTATCAACTCAATGCCCGATATATTAGGCATATTCCAATCGGTGATAATTAAGTTTGGAATTTTATTTTTAGCAATTTCAAGGGCATATTTAGGATCAGTTGTTTGAAGCAACTCATACTTCGGAAAAAACTTCTCGTAAATAGATACTATAACTTTGATATTTTCAAAGGCATCATCAACAACTAATATTCTAATCTGTTCCATGGTACTGCCAATTAAATTAAATACTTAGCAACTCATTATACAACTCTTCGTTACCAGCCAATACGGCTTGGTTAAGCTTATCTTTCCATTCTAAAACGGAAGGATCGTTGCTTGTAATCTCAGCAATTACTTTTCGTATTTTACTCACTTCGTAATACTTCAACGTTTTTAGCACCTCAATATACTCAGCAATTAGTTCGGCATTAATGCTTGTTTCAGCAACCACTTTATCTTGGCTTTCATCAGCTAGGTGCTCACTTATTTCAGTATGCGTTTTCTTGAGCGTAAACCAAAAAGCAGAACCATGTTCGCCATCCGATTCAACGCCAATTTTTCCACCATGCCCTTCAATGGCCATCTTACAAAAGGTAAGTCCCAAGCCAGTGGAACGGTTGTAGCCTAAATCTTTCGCTTCTACCTGTCCGAATTTTTCGAATATCTTAAATTGCTGTTTTTTTGGTATACCCCTTCCCGAGTCTTCTACTTTTATTTTAAGGTATTCGCCACCTTCTTCTTTAGCTATCAAATGCACTTTCCCATTGTTGGGCGTGTACTTAATGGCATTGCTCAATAAGTTAATTAACACACGTTCTACAAGGTCATTATCAGCCAGAATTGTTAGATCGGTTCGTATGGTGTTTTCAATGGCGATGTTTTTTTCTTTGGCAGGTAAAATAATTTGGTCGATGGCTTTATTAATCGCTTGTGAAAGAAGGTTTGTTTCCGGCTGTATATTCATCGAGGCATCTTCAAATTTTTGAATATCCAAGATGTTTAGCACCATATTCAACATCTGCATGGCTTGCTGCTTAATTTTTACGTTCGAAGCCTGATTGATTATGGTATTAAGCGGATTCTTCAAGTCGTGTACAATCATACCCGTCATGGTTTCTTTAAAACGATCTAACTCAACTAATTTGCTATTGATGGTCTCAATCTCTTCTTTCTGCTGAGCCAATACTGCATTAGCACGTCGTTTTTGAAGCAAACCTCTAAAAATGATAACAGCCAAAATCAAAAGGATAGAAGCCCCAATAAGTAAAACATTTCGAAGCTTTTTCTCTTGTTCCAAATGTAGATCCTGAGCGGCAATTGTTTGTTCTTGAAGCTGAATTTGCACCTCTTTTTTCTCGGTTTGATAGCGTGTGGCGATCTCTTCCATGGCCTCCGCTTTTTCTTTGTTATAAAGGGTTTCTTTAATCTCCATGCGCATTTGTGCATACTGATAGGCCGCTTTATACTCACCTTTAAGCCCATGAGCTTCCATTAAGCCCTCTAAGATAGAAATGCGTTTAAACGGTTGTTCTATCGAATCGGTTGCTTGGAGTGCCGTGCGCCCCATGTCGATGCTTTTCTGAAGGTGTTTGCTCGCCTTCGTTAAATCGTACTCATGCAAATGCCAATACGCCATACTGGTGGCAGATGTGGCAACGTTTGGGTAATCGTTCAGCTCCAAACCAATATTAAGTCCTTTCTCATGAAAATCATAGGCTATTCGTCGATCAAGACTGTCGTACACCATGCCAATGTTACTATAGGCTCTACCCAATTGTAAACGGTTACCGTTTTTTTCACAGTAGTCAAATACTTTGGTGTAAAATTCGAGCGCTTTGGTATAGTTACCCGCTTTTTTATAGGTTATTCCCAGGTTGGTGTTGCAAGCATCAATACCATATTCGTCGCCTAGCTCTTTAAATATTTCCAAAGCCTCTTCGTAAGCTTTAATGGCACTTTCCTCTTGGAACGAAACTCGATGGATGCTTCCAATACTTAAGTAGCAAATAGCAATTCCTTTTTTGTCGTTCATCGATTCAAATACGGACAATGCATCGTAGTAGCCTTGTACGGCTTTTGCAAAAGCACCTTGGCGACGGTGAATGAGCCCTATGTTAAGGTTAGCTTTGGCTTGCTGAAGCGTATCGTTGATAAGTGCTGAGTATTCTTTTCCAGTGGTGTAATAGTCGATGGCCTCGTCGTAGTTGTACAAATCAAACATCATGGAGCCTAATTGGTGGTAACAATAGGCTTGCTTTACTAGATAGACAGAATCTTTACTCTGGTCATTAAGGGCGTTTAAAATATTCAGACTGCTTAAATAGTTGTCCGCCGCTGTTTCGAATTCTTTCTGTTCTTCATATTCATCAGCCAGCTCAATGTATAATTGGGCTTTCTTAAATTGTTTCTGATCTGATGAGGAATTACCCAACTCTTCAATCAACACATTAAGGCTGTCGAAGGTGTTTTGCTGTGCAAAGGGCGACATGCAAAAGATAAATAGTGCAATAAGAATACCAGTGCGCTTCATATTTTCTATTTGTGTTTATTTGGTAATAAGGTAAAGATACTAATTGTTCAATAGTGGCATAATAAGATAAACATCAAAGAAATACCATTTGTTTCTCACGGCCTCCATTCTATGCATAACAGGTGAAAAAACAACCTCTAAATATACGCTGTAATATTACCATGCTTGGTGCAAAATAGTAAGCAAAAAGTTACCAATGCAGTTTTAACAATTAATAATTATTCATGCATCTATTCGAATATTTTCATCAACTTGCTCTATTTTTGTAGTTAATAGAAAATAGCATAATATCGCCTAATTAAACGAAGATGCATTGAAATAACAATAGAGCGATGCATTATTAAACAAATCAAGTTTTCTGAAAACAAACTTACGATCTCATATGTTTGATTAGTGCCCAAAATAATTAACGAAGGTCAAACCTTTGTTAATTAAGAAATTGATTACTGTAACAAATTGAAATTCGATTATATGTCTGTGAAAGGAGCTGAATTGAGCTTTGAAGATTTTAAGAAAGAAGTAAACGAAGATTATAAAATAGCTTGTGTAAGTCGTAACATGAGTTTGTTAGCCCGCAAAGAAGTGCTGGGAGGTAAGGCAAAGTTTGGTATTTTTGGCGATGGAAAAGAGATTCCACAAATTGCCATGGCCAAGCAATTTAAAAAAGGAGATTGGCGCTCGGGATATTACCGCGATCAGACTTTTATTTTGGCCGCCGGCATGACAACGCCAAAGGAGTTTTTTGCTTTATTATATGGTGAAACACGCACCGAGTTAAACCCTGATAATGGTGGTCGCTCGTTTAATAATCACTTTGGAACGCGCACTATAGATGAAAAAGGTAATTGGAAGCGTATTTCAGAAATGAAATGTACGGCTTCTGATATTTCTCCAACAGCTGGACAGATGCCCCGTTTGGTTGGTTTGGCTATGGCTTCTAAACTGTATCGTAACAATCCTGGATTAGCTGATTTTACTGAGTTTAGCAATGGAGGTAACGAGGTGGCTTTTGGAACCATAGGAGATGCCAGTACATCGGAGGGACACTTTTTTGAAACTTTGAATGCTGCAGGTGTACTACAAATACCAATGGCTGTTTCTGTATGGGACGATGGTTATGGCATATCTGTTCCTAAAAAGTTTCAAACAACAAAAGAAAGCATTAGTAAAGCGATGAAGGGCTTTGAGAAAGGGCCTAAGGATACTACTGGTATGCTTATCTACAATGCGAAAGGTTGGGATTATGCTGGTCTTTGTCAGATGTACGAGGAAGGCATTAAAAAATGTCGTGAGCAACATGTACCAGTTTTATTTCATGTTGAGGATCTGACACAGCCAGTTGGGCATTCTACAAGTGGGTCGCACGAGCGTTATAAAAGCAAAGAACGACTTGAGTGGGAAAAAGAATACGATGGTTTGGCGCAGATGCGTAAGTGGATGATAGAAAGCAATCTGGCTACAGATGAGGAGTTAGTGAAAGTTGAAGGAGAAGCTCTAAAAGAAGTGAGGGCGGCTCAAAAGGAAGCTTACACCGAATTTAATGACGCCTTTAAGACTGAACGTCGAGAGCTTTTGGATATTATTACACGTAAGGACTGTGTCTGTAACGACATCAAGCAAGCTGAGATTGATAAAATAGTTGCTGGCTTAAAAGCATCATTAGCCTTGAGTCGCAAAGAAATATTAAGTGCTGCTCGAAAGGTGTTGCGCTACTTTTGTTCGGCCTGTACCAAGCCGAGTAGTATGAAAGTAGAGCTGAAGGCTTGGGTGAAAAAATACAGCGAACAAGGTCGTGAGGATTATAGCGCGTGGTTGTATAGTGAGGATGAATATTCTGCTCTAAAGGTGCCGGTTGTTAAACCAGCTTTCGACAAGAATGTGGTGAACGTACCGGGCAGGGAGATTCTTCGTGACAACTTCGATTATATTTTTGAGCATAATCCAAAGGTGGTGACTTTTGGTGAAGATACTGGATTTCTTGGAGGCGTAAATCAAACGCTTGAAGGCATGCAAGCTAAATATGGTGAGCTCCGCATTCGTGATACGGGTATTCGCGAAACGACTATAATGGGTAAAGGCATTGGAATGGCATTGCGTGGATTACGTCCAATCGCTGAGATTCAATATTTTGACTATCTCTTGTATGCTTTGCAAACCATGAGTGATGATTTGGCAACAACCCGTTATCGTACTAAGAATGGTCAGAAAGCCCCTGTTATTGTAAGAACCAGAGGCCATCGCTTAGAAGGAATCTGGCACAGTGGCTCTCCTCTTAGCATGGTTATTAATTCCATCCGTGGAATATATGTTTGTGTGCCTCGCGATATGACGCGTGCAGCAGGTTTCTATAATACACTTTTAGCGGGTGATGATCCAGCTTTAGTTATTGAGCCTTTAAATGGTTACCGCTTGCGCGAACCGCAACCAAATAACATTGGTGAGTTTAATATACCTTTAGGCGTGCCTGAAATTATCTCTGAAGGTAATGATGTTACACTGGTGACCTATGGATCATGTGTACGTATTGCTCAGGAAGCTGTGAAGCAATTAAAAGAAATTGGAGTGTCGGTTGAATTGATTGACGTACAGACTTTATTACCTTTTGATATACATGGAATAATTGGCGAATCGGTTAAGAAAACCAATCGGGTTGTATTCTTCGATGAAGATGTGCCGGGTGGGGCTACAGCCTTTATGATGCATAAAGTGGTTGAAGAGCAAAAAGCTTTCTATAACCTAGATGCTGCTCCTCGAACTATTACAGCTAAGGATCATCGGCCAGCCTATGGTACCGATGGTGATTATTTTAGTAATCCGAATGCTGAGGATGTGTATGAGTGTATTTATGAAATAATGGCGGAGTCAGATCCGAAGAAATTTCCAGCGATATATTAAAGAAAAAAGCTGAGGGTGTCCAAAAAGTAAGCTCGCTCATCGAGCGTAGTCGAGATGAAATTTTATTAATTCTGATTATCAACTAATAATCACTTCGACTTAGCTCAGTGAACGGATGCTTTCAGAGTTTTTGGTCATCCTCAGTATAATAAGTATAGACCGTGTTAAAGATTGCCAAATTTATTCCATGGTACTATGTTTGCCACACTTCTTTTTTGCTCTTGATTTCCACCGTATACCAGATATTTCTCAATACGCTCATCCTTTGCAATATTTTCAAAAAAGAGTAGCCCTTTAAATAAATCGGACATAATGGTTTGTGTTGACTTTAGCTCATATGCTTTTAGGTGATTAGTTTCGTCAGTTATAAAGTCTACTTCGTGCCCTCCAGAATCCCTCCAAAACCAAGTATCATGAAAAGTATCGTTATGATACATTTGTTTGTGATATTCTGCGATCATCATGTTTTCAAATAAGATACCTTTTAATGGGTGTGTGTGCACTTGCTCAGAAGAATGTATTTTAAGTAGGTGGCACAATAATCCGGTATCGTAAAAATAGAGTTTAGGTGTTTTTACGATTCTTTTTTTGAAATTTTTATAATAAGGATTTAAAGTAAAAACAATATAACTGTGCTCTAAGGCCGATAGCCATGATTTTGCTGTTGGTTGAGTGATGTCACATTCATTGGCAATGTTGTTAAGGTTTAATAACTGTCCGGCTCTAGTGGCACATAATGCAATAAAGCGTTTAAATGCCCGCATGTTTCTAATGGATACAAGTTCGCTAACATCTCTTAGTAAATAGGTTTGAATGTAGTTGGAATAAAATGTGCGAGAGGGAATGTTTCGATCATAAATAGCAGGGTAGTAACCTTTAATTGAGTTGTATAGATAATCTTCATTTAATAGGTTTTCTTTTTTTAACTCTGAATGATCAAATGGAAATAACTTTAATATAGCAACACGTCCGGCTAAGCTTTGTGTAATTTTTTCCATCAAATGAAAGTTTTGAGAGCCAGATAAGATAAATTGTCCCATCGTACCACTTTCATCTACCAATGTTTGGATGTATGAAAATAATGAAGGTACCCGCTGAACCTCATCAAGTATGACTTTTGATGAGAATTGTGCTAAAAATGCATTTGGATCACTTTCTGCAAAATGTCTGTTGTCCGGGTTTTCAAGGTTAATATAGCGATAGTCGGCAAAGGCATTTTTTAGCACGGTTGTTTTACCAGCTTGTCTTGGACCCGTAAGCGCAATTACCGGGTATTTACTCAGCATGTTTCGAATCGATGCGGCTATTTTTCTTTTAATTACCATACTTTAGTAAAAGTATATAAAATGAGGATATTAGACAAGCGAATTTTGAAATTACATAAACTAAATTTTGAAATTACACAAATTTAATTTTGAAATTGCGAGTTCACAAATAAGTAGTACACTATGTGCTTATCTAATGTTGGTGAGAAGTATGAAAGTTATATCGGTTCCGAATTACTCGGGATAATTAGCAAAATGGCTTATAGCGCATTTTGTAATACATTTGGTATTATACTCTTTTTCCCATCAACTTTATCACCATAAACAAAGCTCCGAAACACAATAGATAGGATATCCATATCGGAAATCCGAACGCGGTCGGAATGGTGCCGCCTAGTATGGCGATTAGAGCGACAGTTATTGCATATGGCATTTGTGTTCGCACGTGATGAATGTGGTTACATGAGCAGGCAAGTGAACTTAATATGGTTGTGTCAGATATTGGAGAGCAGTGATCTCCAAGCACAGATCCTGCTAATACGCAGGACACCACATTGTAGAATATGGCATTTATTTCGGCTGAACCCAAACCAGCTTCCTGTCCGATTTTATAGACTGCTGGTAACATCAATGGGTATATAATGGCCATGGTTCCCCAGCTTGAACCTGTGCTGAATGCTATGAACGCTGAAAATAAAAAAGTCAGTGCTGGAATAAACATCGGATTTATTTCAATGCCAACTAAAATGTTGGTTATGAAATCAGCCGTATGCAGGTGTTTTGTTAAAAGAGCTAAGGACCATGCCAATGAAAGAATCAGTAGCGCATGAAACATGGTTTTAAAACCATTGATAAGTCCTTCTATGCTTTCCTTCAAGGATAAAAGGCGTTGAGCCGAAGTAAGAACGAGTGCTGCAAAAACACCTGCTAACGAAGACCATATTAAAGCGGTAAAAATATCTGCATTGCCAATGGTTTGTGACAGTTTACCTGTAAAAGAATAGGAATGACTGTTCCAAACACTATCTTCCCATCCAGTATAAATTAAGCCACTAATGGTGCCAATAATAACAACTAAAACGGGAATTAGCGCATTAAACCATCGAGCTTGAATGTTATCGGATACCGAAAGCTCTTTCATTATTTGCGGACTGTGTTGTTTATCCGATTTATTAAATGAAAGCTTGTTTTGTACAGCTTGCTTCTCCGATTTTAACATTGGGCCAAAATCGCGTCTTTGCCAAATAAGTATCCCAACAAATGCAAGTGTTAGAATGGGATAAAACGAATACTTGAGGGATTGTAGAAAAACAGCATAGGCCGTTGTTTGTAGCCCAATGCTGGTGATACCTTCTTGAATGTAACTTAATTCAGCACCAATCCATGTTGTAATAAATGCAATAGCCGCGATTGGGGCAGATGTTGAATCAACAATGTAAGCTAATTTTTCGCGCGATATTTTTAATTTGTCAGTTACCGGTCGCATAGTATTACCAACTACTAGGGTGTTGGCATAATCATCAAAGAATATTAACAAACCCATCAGATAAGTTATGAATTGACCCGATCGTCTGCTTTTGGCATATTTTGATAGAATATTTACAATGCCTTTCATGCCTCCATTCATCGAGATGAGCGTCACCATTCCTCCAATCAACATGCAAAAAATAATGATTGATAAATGATCTTTATCCAATAAAGCATGCATTAGGTAGGTATCAACAACGGCAAAACCACCCTTAGCTATCGCAATAAAAAAGTTGGCACCCGCGTATTTAAATAGGCAAGCACTCCCAAATAACAGGCCTACAAAAAGCGATGAAAAAACCTCTTTAGTTAGTAAAGCCATAATAATGGCGATAAGAGGCGGTAGAATTGATAGCCACAAAGGAATGGGATTTATTTTCTTTTGTGTAATAACATGGGTGTCGATGAGTTGGATTTCTGATTTTTGTTCAAATACATGATCAACAAATAGGCCTTTTTCATCCTCATTTAAATCAATTCGAACACCATTTATTAAGAGTTGTGGTGTGAATTTTTCATTTACCGTACCTTCTAAGCGTATTTCGGTTTTCAAACCTTTCATTACAGCAGGAGGAAGCTTGATCTCTAGTTTTTTGTTATGTGCGAAACCTGAGAAGGAAAGGCTACTTACAAGGGTAAATGTTAATAGAAATAGAAACCGGGCTTTACTGAATTTTAGCATAGAAAATTGAGATAATGTATTACAAGAAACATTCAATTTATAAAAGAATCAAAGAAATTTAATAATTAATTTAGGTCAAGGTATTGATGGAAAGCAGAATAATTTGTAAATTAATGTTAAAATTAAGGTGTTTGAACATATTTAAGATATCTGATGTTCAATTCTTAGCGGGGGCTTGTAAGCAATAATCTTAATTTTCTGATAATAGAATAAGGAGGAATTGGGAATGAAAAGTTTAGATTTTAATATTTTTGATACACACCTTCCAAAGCTTAAACCGGCTAAAGGAAGGATATTGATTGCGGAACCGTTTTTGCAAGGACCGTATTTTAATCGTTCCATTATTATCATAACTGAACATGGTGAAGATGGAGCCGTTGGTTTTGTTTTGAATAAGTCATCAGATTTATATCCCGATGAGGTGATTGAAGATTTATTTAACTTTAAAGGAGAGATGTTTATTGGAGGACCGGTTTCATCAAACACCTTACATTTTTTACATACGCTAGGAGATAAGGTGCCAGATTCAGTGCAGATTAGTGATAAGTTGTATTGGGGTGGCGATTTTGAAAAAATCAAAGAATTAATTAATTCAGGATTGGCCGACTATAAGGATGTGAAGTTTTTTGCAGGTTATTCTGGTTGGTCTCCTGGCCAACTCGAAGAAGAGATTGAATCAAACTCATGGATCGTATCAAATTTAGACGACGATGTAATTATGAATTGTGAAATTGATGATTTCTGGCGACTATCCATGGAAAGTCTTGGTGACATACACAAAGTATGGACTAATTTCCCTGAGAATCCATCAAATAATTAGTGACATGCTCGTTTAGTAAAAGGTTTAGTTTTTTGCTAAGCTGGCAAAAGTAACGTTTTTGTTGAATGCCCACCACCCATTGAATTCCTTGAATAGCATTGCTTAAAAATAGTTCGTCCGCCGCTAATAGCTCATCCAACGAAGCGCCAGCTACTTCTTGTACTTGCCAGTCTGCTTGCTTCATTATTTCAATTAATTGAGCGCGCATAATACCTTCAACACATCCCGATGTTCTGGATGGCGTATAAACTACCTGATCTTTTATCCAATATAGATTCGATGCTAAACTTTCAATTATCAAATTCTGATCGTTCACAATTAAAACATCATCAAGATTCTGTTCCTTTTTATACAAGCCTGCCATTACAAACAAAAGCGAGTTGGCCGATTTGAAACGAGAAAAGCGCGTTGTCGGTTTTTTATCTTCTTTATATACGTCAAGAAGAATGCCTTTGCTATTTAAAGTGTAGTTATTTGTATTTAAAGGCGTAGCCTCAATTAGGTAATTGGTGTTGTTTCCCTCTGGTGTGTATAAACCACCATCTTCTCTGAAAACAGTTAGGCGTATTCGGGCATCTCCAAAAATCCTATTTTTACTTATTAAGGACGAAATTTGCGAATTAAGTACATCAAGAGGAGGTAGGCTATGGCAGTTCATTTTAAGCTGCGCCATCGCGTTTAATAAGCGTCTGTAGTGATCTTCAAAAAATAGGGCTTCTTGCTGTATGCAGCGAATGGTTTCAAAAATGGCATCGCCGTATCTGAAGGCTCTGTTCGAAGCAGAGATGACAGGTTCGTCAGCCTTTATTTTAAGGCCATTCAGGCAAATGTATTGTTGCTTATTCATTTGCTTGGTTTAAGATAGATTTACAGGCTGGTATTATGGATGCATTAGCTTCAATTTTAAAACATTGTTTCAATCCAGCCGATTTTCCTGCTTCAATATCACGAGGTGAGTCTCCAATTAAAAAGGATTTATTTACATCGATTTGATGTTCTTCAATGGCACGAAGAATCATTCCTGGTTTTGGTTTTCTGCACTCGCATTCTGATACACTATTGTGATGTGGGCAATAGTAGATAGCCGTTAGTTCAATGTTGTTTTTTTGAAGCTCATCCTGCAAATAAGCATGCACCTTCTTAACATCATCTTCCGAATATTCTCCCTTAGCAACACCACCTTGATTGGTCACAATAATGAGTTTGTAAGCGCCATCAATAAGGCTTCTTAAACCTTCGAAAACATCCTTGTTTATTTTAAAGTCCTCAGGTCTAAAAATATAATAATGCCCTTCATCATTATTAATTACACCATCACGATCGATAAAAACGGCTTTGTGCATATTTATGAATTTAGAAGATGGCTAATAACTCCTGAAAGAAGCGAGTCAACAACGAAGGATTAAAAATAACAGGAAAAAACATCCCATAAACAGCTCCCCAAAAGTGCGCGTCGTGGCCAATGTTATCCATGTTTCGTTTCGACATTATTCGGGAATAAATCAAGTAACCTACTCCCAATAATATGCCTGGAACGGGGATGAAATAAAGATAAATAATTCCGTATGGATCGTATAAAATGCTTGCAAAAACTAAGGCAGAAACAGCGCCTGATGCACCAATGGCATTGTAGTAATAATTATCTTTCTCCTTCATGTACGAGTACAGACTTGAAATAACAAGTGCAGATAGGAAAAAGAATAAAAACACGATGCTACTATTGCCAGGTAAGCTTTGCTGAAAATAATATATAACCGACCTTCCGAATGACCAAAGGACAAACATGTTGATTAATAAATGTCCCCAGCTTCCATGAAAGAAACCATGACTAATTAAACGGATGTATTCCTTTTTGTGCTTAATCTGATAGGCGTTAAATCGGTATTTGTGAATTAACTCCAGTTGGCTAAAACCTGCTATACTCAGTGCGCATACAACTATGATGATGATGATTGAAATATCCATTCTATTATTTATAAGATTAACGATTAGAGATTAAGGATTAATCAATTTATATAATCTCTTATCACTAATCATTTATCGTGTTTAGTGCATTATTTTAAAAACAAGTTCTTTCAATAGTTCACCTGGTTCGGTGGTTGAGCTATTGAAACCTTTCGACTTCATGTCGTATTCTCTTAGCAGGCTAATTACTTGTATTACTTTTTTCGCCGGATAATGACGCGCTCCAGTGGTATAATCCTGTACAAAAAACGGATTTATCTTAAGGGCTGATGCCACACTGTGCTTCGACTTATCTGGCAGATAATAGTATGAAAGTAGCTTTTGAAAACAAGAGAAAAGCGTAACCGTGGTTACTTGTATCGGGTAAGCTTTGGGATTTCTACCAAAGGCCAGAATTATTTTATTGGCCTTGGATACATCTTTGGCAAGCACTGCTTTTTGTAATTCAAAATTGTTATAGTCTTTACTTACTCCAATGTTTTTTTCAATATGTGCTGAAGTAATTTGTTTAACCGACGCACCAATTGCCAATTCCAACTTATCTAATTCGTGTGTGATTTTTGATAAGTCAGTTCCTAAAAACTCAGCCAAAAGTGCAGATGCTTTGGCATCAATGGTTTTACCTTTCGACTGTAAATAACTATTAACCCACTTTGGTACTTCGTAATCGCGCAGTTTTTTCGATTCAAATAGAATGCCGTTTTTCGCGATGCTTTTATAGAGTTTTTTCCGCTTATCAAGTGTTTTGTATCGATAGTTGATAACTAAAACAGTTGAATTAAGCGGATTTTCACTATAAACCAAAAGATCTTCTATGCGCGCAATGTTTTGAGCTTCCTTTACAATAATAACCTGGTGTTGCGCCATCATTGGATAACGGCGCGCAGCCATGATTACATCTTCGGCTTCTATATCCTTACCATACAATGTGGTTTGGTTGAAGCCTTTTTCCTCTTCACTTAGTACATTATTGGAAATATAATTGGTGATTTCATCAATATAATATCCCTCATCGCCCATCAAAAAATAGATGGGCTTGTACTTCTTCTGTTTTAAATCTTGTATTATCTGCTCAAAAGTCATTCTAATAGTTTGTTAGTCCCGATAGCTATCGGGATAGGCAGTAGACAGAAGCTAAATGAAATAATTCTGCTAACTATTTTGTAAACCTTAGCAAAGGCTATTCTCCAATTTTTGTTTAGCACAAAGCGCAGCTTCCTTAGTCTTAATGATTAGTTGTCAAACTTAAGGTGTTTCACCGATTTACCATTGTTCTGAATTGTGCCCATTGCTTTGATTCCGATTTTCAAATGTTCATGCACATAATTCTCAGTCACAACTTTGTCACTTTCGTCTGTTTTAACACCTGTTGAGATCATTGGTTGATCAGAAACTAATAATAAGGCGCCAGTTGGAATCATATTGCAAAAACCAACGGTAAAGATAGTAGCCGTTTCCATATCAATGGCCATGGCACGGGTCTTGCCAAGATATTTCTTGAAGCGCTCATCGTATTCCCAAACACGCTTATTGGTTGTAAATACGGTACCTGTCCAATAGTCACGTTCCTTATCACGGATGGTACTGGAAACCGCACGTTGTAAGCTAAATGCTGGTAGGGCAGGTACTTCAGGTGGTAAATAGTCATCAGAGGTACCGTCGCTTCTGATAGCTGCAATTGGTAAAACTAAATCACCTAATTTGTTTTTCTTTTTCAAGCCACCACATTTACCTAAAAACAATACCGCTTTGGGCATAATGGCACTTAGTAAGTCCATCATGGTAGCTGCATTGGGACTTCCCATTCCAAAGTTGATAATGGTTATGCCATTGGCCGAACAGTTTGGCATATTACCACCTTGACCCACTATAGGTGCATCGTACCATTCTGAGAATAATTCAACGTAATGGTTGAAGTTGGTAAGTAGGATGTAGTCGTCAAAATCTTCAAGCTTTCTTCCTGTATAACGGGGTAGCCAGTTATCAACAATCTCTTTTTTTGTTTTCATAGGCATTGAATTAAAAGATGTGATTATGGATTTTCTTCAGGTAAGGTGTGTTGTTCCTGATGAAGAAAAACCAGGGATTTTTTATTTTGGTCTGCTAAGGTAACTTTTTCTCTCTAATTTGATTTACTTTGTTCAAAAAAAGGCGTTGATGCAAAAGCTTAATCTTCCAATTTGTCAGTTCAGACTAAAGGAACAAGGGAATAAGAAACAAATATTTGATGCCGTTCGAAAAAAGTTTGTCGCACTAACACCTGAAGAGTGGGTACGTCAGCACTTTGTTCACTTCCTAATATCACAGCAAAAAATTTCTGCAGGACATATAGCTATTGAATTACCAGTTAATGTGAATGGTTTGAGTCAGCGTGCGGACATTGTGGTACATGATAGACAAGGAAGAGCAGCTATGATTATTGAATGCAAAGCTCCATCGGTTGCAATTAATAAGGCTGTTTTTGATCAGGCTGCCAGATATAATATGCCCTTAAGAGTACAATACATGTTGGTTACAAATGGCCTGCAGCATTTTTGTGCAGAATTAACCGGAGACAAAGGTCAGTATCAATTGTTGAGTAAGATTCCTGATGTGGATGATATTAATGCTTCTTCCTGATTAGCTGGTAGAGGTGCTCATCAACGAAGCCATTTTTCGTTTTCTGCCAGGCTTTTTTTGTGCCTGCTAAGTTGAATCCTACTTTCTCAAATAAGGCAATGCTTGCAAGGTTATTAGACGAAATATTCGCGTATAGTTGATTTAATCCAAGGTTGTTGAAACAGTAGTCTGCAAATAACTGAAGTGCCTCAGCTGCATATCCTTTTTCTCTTTGTTTAGAATGGATTACTATACCCACCCCCGCACGTTGATGGAAACCATCAAAGTCGAACAGGTCAATCATGCCCACAGCTTCTTTGCTTTCTTCAAGTTCAATGATCAGACGTAATTGCTTAGTTTGAAAAACGTCTAGTTGTGCTTGTTCAATGTATTTTACAAGTTGGTGCTTAGAAAAAGGGGTGAGCGTATTGCTCACCTCCCATAATTCCATGTTATTTTCCCATTGATATAGTAGATCGATATCTTCGGGTTCAAGAGCTCTTAATATAAGCTCATCGTTTTTCATTAATTCTTTGTTTCGCTAGGTTTAACCATATCATCATATTGCTTGATGTCTCTGATGAAGGCATCTTGCCATTGCTCCGTGTCTAATACTTTTTGTTTGGCTTTGAGGGTAGATTTATAACCTTTAATGATGCTATAAGCATATCGGAACCAGCCATCCTTACAATCGTACTCCTTGATCAAGTTGTGCTCTAATCCCTCAAATATATCAAATGAGCCTAATTGTTTTTTAGACGAAAGAATTTGAACAGTATAATAAGGTATACCATCGCTGACATCAAGTGCAGTCATGTCAGTTTGGCCTGGAGCTTCTTTGTCTTCAGCTTTTGCTGCCAATAAATAAGTCAGCTCGGTTGGTTCAAGAGTAGTTGTTTTGGTGCTTTTCTTATAAGCCATTTCACGTTCAACATTCACTTTTGTCTCCACTGCTTCATAACCTTCTCCAGCAAATCTTACTTTGTACGATTCTTCAGCTTCAAGTATTAATACATAATTACCTGTACCTGGATGAGGTCTGTATTCGCCAACGGCTTCGTCAGTTGATAATTTAGTGACAAAAATACGTACATTTTCCAGTGGTGCATCACCTTCGCTAGTTACTTGTCCCTTAAATACAGCCAAGCGATTAATTTCCGGCTCCTCATATTCAATTAAATATAAGTCAGAACCACCTAGGTTATCTTCGTAGCCCGAAGAAGCATAATAAGCTATGTTCTGAGTTGCTGTTGGTACAAAGAAGAAGTCATCATCAGGCGTATTAATTGGATAACCCATATTGGTTGGGGCAGTCCAAGTATCATCTTCGAGTAATTGAGTATAGAAAATGTCGAATTTACCCATGCTATTATGTCCTTCTGAACTAAAATATAAAGTACGTCCATCAGGGTGGATGATTGGTGTGTCATCATCGTATGGCGTATTTAAACTTTCCAGGTTTTCGGCTTTTCCCCATTCTCCATTTGGTAAGCGACGAACGCGATAAATATCTTTCCCACCTATGCCTCCTTCACGATTACTTGTGAAATATAGTGTTGATTTATCCGGAGAAATAGAAGCATGCGTTTCGTTGTAACGAGAATTGATCGGAGCCGGAAGTTTTACTGGTTCTCCCCAATTGCTTCCATCATTCATGCTTACATATAGGTTTGAGCCATTAATGTCGTTTCTGAAGATATACAATTCGGTTTCGTCAGATGATAAGCAAACGCCAGCCTCGTGTCCCGGTTTGCGAAACAGTTCTTTCGATGACTTGGCTTTTGTCCAGGCTTCATCTTTAATTACCGAAGAATAAATGCGTTCGGCATATTGCCCATTTGGAAGTAATTCGCTGTAGCTCGATGCTCTTTTTGATGTAAACATTAATAAAGATTCATCCGCAGAAATCAACGGACTGTGATCGTCATATTTTGAATTAATATCAGCACCAAGATTATGAACTTCTAATTTGACTGGCTTGGCCATTAGTTCGATGGCATTTTCGCAGATTTCAATTTGACGACGCGCACCATTAATTAAAGGTTCGTCTTCATTACCCAATTGACTGATTAATTCCTCGTAGGTTTTAATGGCTTCTTCCGGTTTGGTGAGTAATTGCTCTGCTTCACCAATCATCATTTGAACATCTACTCCAAGATCGCTGATTTTCTCTTCTCCCTCAAGGCCAGTGTAGATTTTTTGAAGATTAACGATTGCCTCTTCATATTGCTGCGCATTTAATTGGCAGAATCCAAGGTTATAAAGGATATTGATATTTTCAGGATCGTTGACTAAAAGTTCTGAGAATATATCAATGGCCTCGCCGTATGCTTCGTCCTGGAAAAGTCCAACTGCTTCCTTAAATTTTTTATTGTCTTCGCGTGTTGTGGATTGTGCCTTTGTTATTTGGGCAACAAAAAGCACTGCTAATGCTGTAATAAGTATTCGTTTTATCATACCGGGTTGGCTATTTATATGACTTTTTTTAATAATATCTCGCAAAATAATTAATTATGATCTTTTTATAACAATCTCTTGCTTGTTTTTGATGAAAACAAGCTTTCCATCGCTTAGTCTTTCATTTTGTTGTTCTCAACTATTATCGGATCAAGGTATGTGGCATTGCCTTGGCTCGAGTAATCTAATCGGCCCGAAACCTTAAATGATTTAGTGAGTGTTACTTTGTTAAACGTTTCTATGGTCATTTTGTATTCAACGCCTGTTGGCACAATTAATACATATTTACCATTCTCAGGATGTGGTCGATAGTAACCTATTTCTTCACCTGTATCAGCCTTGCTAAGTGTAATTCTCGATTCGTGAGAGGGCAATCCTTCTTCTGTAAAAATAAAACCTGCTACAACGGATAAAGTGCGTTCGTCGGTTTCTGGAAATTCAATGAGGTAGATGTCTGACCGACCAAATCCGCCAGCACGTTCCGAAGCAAAATAAACACGTTGTCCATCGCTTGTTGGGCTGTAGAAAAGATCATCGGCAGGCGTGTTAATGGGGTAACCAATGTTTTGTGGTTCACTCCATTTTTTGTCTTCTTCGTTCAGTATTTTTGATTTGAAGATGTCGTATCCTCCCATTGATTTGTGACCCATCGAGGCGAAAAATAAAGTTCTTTCATCATGCGATAAAAATGGACTTTCTTCATTTTCAACCGTATTGATAGTTGGTCCGGCATTCATTACTTTTCCCCACTGACCATTAGGTAGTTTTCTGCTTATGTAGATGTCGCTTCCACCAAATCCTTTTGGCCGATCACTGGCAAAAACCAAAGTATTACCATCGTACGAAAGTGAACCATGCGTTTCGGCATGATCGGTATTTATTGGTTTTGGAAATTTCTCGGGCGTACTCCATCCATCCTTTGTGTAATTCGAGAAATACAAGTTACCCGATAAACCATCATTACGATAAATAATAAGTGTACGTCCATCTGCGCTTAAACTACAGGTGGCATCGTTCCCATCTGTATTAATTTTTGCGCCAATATTCATGGCCGGTATCCATTTGCCCTCACGCCAGATAGCTTGATGAATATCTTCATAAAACAGGCCGTCTCCTGAGGTGTAACTTCCTGTTCCTTGTCGGTTTGATGTGAAAACAATAGTTGATTCATCAGCCGAAATTACGGGGCTATGTTCATCGTATTCACTGTTTATGGCTTGTCCGAGGTTACTAATTCTAAAGTCAACTGCATTCTTTTTTAATTCGATGGCGTTTTCGTTGTAAGCTATTTCCTGTTCAATTTGCTTGAGTAAGGATTTTTGCTTTGCCGGAATCATATCTTTCAATCGCATCAACTCTTCAAGTGCTTCTTCGAAACGATAGTTGAGATGATAGGCTTGCGCCAAATAAAAACGTGTTTCTATGGCCTTATCATTTTTGCGATCATCAAGCGAATAGTAGTTTTTTGCTATCTCAAGATGTGGAATCGCATCGTCTGTTTTGTAATCAATGTTCAACAAGCATAAACCATATTGCATACTTAAGTAGGGATCATCAGGAAATTGTAGAAGTAAATCTTTCAGTTGCTGAGCAGCTTCTGAATAATTATCAAGCTGAATGTTATTTGAAATACTCAAAAGCTCCTTTCGGCCAGGCTTATTTTTTTGAGCCTGTACAAGTTGACTTGATAATACTAATGCAAAAATAAATACAACTACTTTCATAGATATTTTTAGGCTGATAATTATTTGGCAATCGGATTTAAACTGCTACAAGTTAGTAAATAAATTACGAATACGGAATTGCATTTTTTCAAGTCGTATGATGCTTATTTGCTTGAAGTCTTCCTGAGGCCAGGATGTTTGAACCAAAAATAGATAAGTGATTGTAGATGTTTTATTAATAGTGGCAGCTGTTTGAGTTTGTACGATCTTCTTTGATAGTTATGTGTCATATTTATGCTTGGAATACAAATAACTCTATAGTGGGCTTGATGTATTCGCACGCATAAATCGGCATCTTCTGGTCCATAAAAAATGGTTTCGTCTAATAAACCAACTTTATCAAATAATTCCTTTCGAATTAATTGAACAGCACCAATTAAATAATCGGGTTCGTAAGGTTCCTTCTTATTTATAAAATCAGAGTATGGGTTGTTGATACTTTTACCTAATAGTTTACTGATTATTCTCCTAGTCTTAACCAGTATTGAAGGAAAGGGTAAACCATTGTACTGGATGGTATCGTCGGGATTTAATAATTGTGGAGCGATCATTCCAATTGTGCTGTCATGAGAAATGCGCCTTATCAATTTGTCTAAGGATAATGGGTGCATCACAACATCGTCATCAAGGATTAACAGAAAATTACCTTCTGCTTCTTGAATGCCAATGTTACGTGCCTTAGCAACTCCCAGATTGCTCTTGTTTTTTAAGAGTTTACATTCTGGATAATTGCTTTCAATTAACGTGAGTGTGGAATCGTTGGAGCCATTGTCAACAATGATTATTTCATAGTCGTAATTTGGGCATGATGGCTCTATTGCATTTAGACAATTGAGAATGATTTTCTCGGAGTTCAGGGTTAATATGACTATTGATAAAGTCATTATCCAAACATTTTTATTTTGAAAGCTTTAAAAGCACTAATGACATCTGCAAGCGATCTAAATTGGCTAATGTGCCTCCAAATGACTGATGGTCGAAGAAAGAAGCTTAAATTTGATTTGAATAATATGCGTTCCATTTCTTCTGCTGTGATGTGCGGATATTCCAATATGGAATGACGCTGAACATCTGTTGGTCGGTATTCGCCTTCTTTCAACCAACCATTTTCTTTGGCGATGCTATAAAACTTGGTGCCTGGAAATGGTGAAACTATGTTGAACATGACTTGACTAACCTTAAGTTTCTTTGCTTCTTTAACTGTTTCTTTAATTGTTTCTTCGGTTTCGAGTGGACTTGTTCCAATTAGAATATTTAGCTTAACCGGCACCTTATATTTGTTTAGCAAATTTATGGCATCATATATCTGTTCGCTATTCATTCCTTTTCGAATAAACTTCAGAATATCATCATTGAATGATTCTACGCCTAAATCGATATAGTCACACTTTGAGTTACCTAATATTGATGCGACCTCTTCATCAATTGCATCAGCTCTGGCCTGGCATCCCCAATGGAAATCATATTTATTTAATTCTTCAACAATTGCCTTTAATCGATTGGTATTAAAAATGAAGTTGTCGTCAACAAAGGCAATACTCTTATAACCTTTATCAGCAAGTTGTTTTAATTCCTCAGCTACATTTTCAGGCGTTCGAAAATAGATGGGGGGCTTACTGCCTCTATTGTTTTTCGATTCTATTTCTCTCGCAAAAGTTAAGGAGCTAGGTACACAATAAATACATTGGTAAGGGCAATTGCGCGAAGTTACAACCGATGTATAAGGTGAGTTTTTTAATTTAGGATTTCGAAAGGTTCTATCTTCGATAAAATGCCTGGCAGGAATAGGTAAACTATCCAGGTCTTTAAGTAAAGGTTGAGGCGCATTATTTACGATTTCTTTTTTCGAATCTAAAAATGATATGCCTTTAACTTCAGATAAAGGAAGCTCTTTCTCAATTGCAATAATGGTATTTAAGGCTGACACATCTGGTTCGCCCCTAATGATGGCAATTTTATTATCAATTAAAAGTTTGGAAGTAAAATAAGTGCCTGCCGGTCCCATAAAAAGAATCCAGTTATCCGCATGGAATTGACGAATTATCTCAATTGCTGTAAGATCGGTACTTATTGATAAGTTAACACTCCAAAAACAAAACACATCTGCTGATAAGGATTTGATGTCTTTTTCGAACTCGTCTTTAGAGCTATTTTTAGCGACATAATCGTGATAGGTAACCGAGTGTCCTTCGCGCTCAAAAATGGCTGCAATGGTTAACTCATATATGTTGGGCATTGGATATACCATCCGAGTACATCCAGCTGAACGTTCAGCTGGCATGTTATCATCAAATGATGGTGGTATGATAAAGGAAATATTCATTATTTATTTTTTGTAATGTGTTATTATACAATATGGGGCAGATAGGCTTTTGTATAAACAGACAAAAAGGTATGAATATTGTGTCGGCAATGAAATTACTTGCAAAAAATTGATTTAATAAAGCCACAAAACGTTTTTCGTTCGGCTTTTTCGTAGAGCATATTGTATTCGTCGCGCTCTTCTTTCGATGCGTTTTTATTCAATGCTTGCCAAATTTCACCCCATCCAAGAAATCCTCCAACGTTGCGATCATCAATAAAGATGTCGGCATTAACTTTACGGCTCATGCTATGATCAATCACTTCTTCGGGATAAGTTTTATTTATGGCGTAAAACTCAACGCCGTTTCTCCGGCAATAATCCACGGCATCGTCGAGATATTTGCCCGAACGGATGGTCCAAAGTACAAGCAGGTGACCTTGTTTTTGCAATCTTTTTAAGGTCTCAAAGGCAAATGTCTTTTCTTTTCCTATGGCTGGGTATCTATGTTCAACGATGGTACCATCAAAGTCAACGGCTATAAGCATTTTAGTAGTTTTTAAAGTTTTAGTTCTGATTCGTCTATTTCAAGTTCATCCAATATAACTTGCCTTCTTGGATAGTTGAGCAAGAGAAATAAGAATATTAAACCAAAAATAATTAATTGATTGATGTGGATTGTTATCAAGTAAATTAATAAGCTAATTAATGAAACTCCCTCAAGTGTAATTATTTTAATGAAAAAAGAATTACGGTAATGAAGTAATTTTTTGTGGGCAGGTAAACTCCGATCAATGTGTGCAACTTTTCGTTTGTGAAACATGTAACTGGCAGGAATCCCAGCCAATGCCAGTATAATTGAAAGTGCTTTTAAATTGTTGATGCTGGTGCCATCTGTTTCATAGAATTGCCCAAACGTTATCACAAAATAGATCGAGAATATGGCAAACATGCTCAGAAGAGCTACGATGACAAAGTATATTAATCTAATTTGATTTATCGATTTCAGTGGATTCATCTTATAAAGTGTTTTCAAAGGGTAAGCGATTAACCAATGATCGGCCTAATGTTACTTCATCGGTGTATTCTAATTCGTCACCAATCGAAACGCCTCTGGCAATGGTAGTCATTTTAACTTGATGTTTTTCAAATTTTTTGAAAAGGTAAAAATTAGTTGTGTCACCTTCCATGGTGGTGCTCAAGGCAAAAATTAACTCTTCAACATCGCCTGATTTAATCTTTTCTTCAAGTGGGCCAATGCTTAAATCATCAGGGCCGATGCCATCCATTGGCGAGATTACGCCACCCAGAACATGGTAAATGCCATTAAATTGCTGCGTGTTTTCAATGGCCATTACATCACGAATGCTTTCTACCACACAAATTAAGCCGTGATTTCGGTTGGTGTTGGCACAAATATGACATATTTCCTCATCTGAGATATTATGACAACTCTTGCAGTAAACAATTTCTTCACGCATACTACGCATGGACTCAGAAAACTTGAATACCGACTCTTTCTCTTGTTTAAGAAGATGAAGCACAAGTCGTAAAGCCGATTTTTTGCCAATGCCCGGAAGTTTAGAAAACTCGTCAACAGCATTTTCAAGAAGTCGAGATGGGAATGATGATGTCATAAAAAGATGTCGTTTATAAACCCAACAAAGGTAATAAAAATAGAGAACAGGATATTCTTGCTTTTGTTTTTAGCATTATTCAAAATGATGTTGCCTTCTATGCATGTTTGCTGCTAAGGATAAAGATGTATATTTGGATTTAAAATTTATTTATCATGAATCCCTTATTGATTGCAGGTATTATCGCTGCTTATTTTGCATTGTTAATTTTAATATCTTTTCTAACTGGACGAAAGGCTGATAATGAAACCTTTTTTAGAGGTAATAAGCAATCGCCCTGGTACATTGTATCGATAGGAATGATCGGCGCTTCATTATCGGGAGTCACTTTTATTTCGGTTCCGGGATGGGTTGGTTCTACGGGGCTAAGTTATATGCAAATGGTAATGGGGTATTTTCTCGGTTACCTGGTTATTGCGCATGTTTTGTTGCCATTGTATTATCGATTAAATCTGACCTCAATATATACTTACCTTGATCAACGTTTTGGTTTCTGGTCGTACAAATCGGGTTCCATATTGTTTTTGTTATCTCGTACCATAGGTGCTTCAGCCCGATTATATCTTATGGCCAATGTGCTTCAAATTGCAGTGTTCGAAGCATTCAATGTGCCTTTTGAAGTAACGGTGCTATTAACCATTTTCTTAATCTGGTTATATACCTTTCGTGGGGGTATTAAAACAATTATATGGACTGATACTTTGCAAACGCTCTTCATGTTGTTGAGTGTTGGTATTGCGGTAGTCATGATAACACGAGCATTGGATTTGAGTTTTGTGGGTATGGTTGATGCCATTGCGAGTAGTGAATATTCAAAGCTTTTTGAATTTGATGATTGGTCATCAAAGCAACATTTTGTGAAACAGTTTTTATCAGGTGCATTTATTACCATTGTAATGACTGGTTTGGATCAGGATATGATGCAAAAGAATCTGACCTGTCGTAACCTAAAAGAGGCAAAAAGAAATATGTATTGGTACGGATTCTCATTTGTGCCGGTTAATTTATTGTTTTTAAGCCTGGGTGTTTTGTTGTTTCTATTTGCTGCTAAAATGGGTATAGCTCTTCCTGAAAATGCTGACGACTTATTCCCAATTATTGCCACCAAAGGGCATTTGCCTGCTACGGTAGGTGTATTTTTTATTTTAGGTTTGGTTGCAGCTGCCTACTCAAGTGCTGATTCTGCATTAACCTCATTAACGACTTCATTTTCCATAGATATTCTTGATGTACAAGCCAAGTCGGAAAAGCAGGCTAAGCGAACCAGGTTGAGAGTGCACATTGCTTTTAGTTTATTATTGGCTTTAGTGATTTTACTTTTTAAAGCTTATAACGACGATAGTATTATTAGTACCATTTTTAATATTGCCGGGTATACCTATGGGCCTTTGCTTGGCTTATATGCATTTGGACTGTTCACGAAATTTGAGGTAAATGATAAGTGGGTGCCACTGGTTGTTATTCTAGCGCCAATATTAACCGGTATCATTGATTATAATTCAAAACTATGGTTTGGCTCGGCGATGGGCTTTGAAAAATTGATGCTTAATGGGCTGATAACTTTTATCGGTTTACTTTGCTTGATAAGGGGAAATAAAAACCGCAACTAAAGAAGTTGCGGTTTGAATGCGTATTTTATAATTTATATGAATCAAGGTTGAACTCACTTCGGGGTTCATCTATTATTCCACTCATTTACCACGGGTTGTACCCGTGGCTATTTGTGTTGAATCCCTTCGGGATTAATAATTTTAATCAAATTTAATAGACCCTCGGTTTTCTTCGCCATCATCGTAGGCATACATGTCACGTAAGAGATCTGCATATTTTTTATAGATAATTCTACGTCGCAATTTAAGCGTAGGAGATAATTCGCCTGACGCCGAAGTCCAGTTCTCACAAACCAAGCGGAAACGTTTTATTTGCTCGTGTGCACCAAGTTGCTTGTTGAATTTTATTACTTCTTTTCTGAATAGGGACTGCACCTTATCATCTTGCACCAGTTCTTTATTATCGCGAAAGTGAACTTTGTGCTCGTGTGCCCACATGTGAAGGTAATCAAAGTTAGGCGCCAATAATGAGCCTGCAAATTTCTCTGATTCTCCAACGATCATGGCTTGTTCGATGAAGTTGGATTCTTTCAATTGGTTTTCGATGGCTTGAGGAGCAATGTATTTACCACTCGAAAGCTTAAACATTTCCTTTTTACGATCGGTAATCTTCAGGAATCTATCTTTCACCAGGCAACCAATATCTCCGGTATGGAACCAGCCATCCTTGTCGATTACCTCATCTGTCATTTTTTGATCCTTGTAATAACCAAGCATCACATTGGGGCCTTTGGCTAATATTTCACCATCTTCCTCAAACTTCACTTCTACATTGCTAAGAACAGGCCCAACGGTTCCAATCATCAGATTGCCCGATGCACTGGTGTTGTTGGCAGCTAGTACTGGAGCTGTTTCAGTCAAGCCATAACCTTCCATAAGAGGAATGCCCGCTGCAAAAAATAAACGGCTTAAGCGCGGTTGTAGGGCAGCGCCACCACTCACTACAAACCTTAGGTTACCACCAAAGGCTTTTTGCCATTTCGAGAAAACCAGTTTACGCGCGATTTTTAATTCAAGTGCATACAGCGGATAGTTATTACCATTGGTTCTATAGCGCTCGCCAAGTCGCATCGCCCAGAAAAAGATGGAGCGTTTTATACCTGATAAATCCTCACCTTTAGAAACCAACTTATCATAGATGCGTTCAATCACCCTTGGAACCGTCACAAATGCGGTTGCTTTTATTTCAACTAGGTTCTGAGCAATGGTGGCCA
Source organism: Carboxylicivirga fragile (assembly GCA_025499625.1). Classification (GTDB taxonomy): domain Bacteria; phylum Bacteroidota; class Bacteroidia; order Bacteroidales; family Marinilabiliaceae; genus Carboxylicivirga; species Carboxylicivirga fragile. The sequence goes on from JAFMVD010000023.1 coordinate 71,996, forward strand.
GGTTTTCGGCATAATAAATACTACAACCATTGGCCTGGTAGAGGTAGTTTATCATGCGTTCGTAAACGTGGCATAGTGGTAAAAAACTCAATATATTGTCTCTTGGACTAAGTGGGAAAAGTGGAATAGAGGCTTTCATGTTACTCATGAAGTTTTCATGGCTAAGCATCACACCTTTAGGGTTTCCTGTTGTGCCTGATGTGTAAATGATCGATACCAAGTCACTTTCTTGAATGCTATTTTTTCGATCGTTAAATTCATCTTTCCACCTTACTTTTTCTGTTTCGCCCAGATGAACAATATCATTCCAGTTTTTGGCACCTTCCACTTCATTAAAAGTATAAATGTCTGTGATGGATTCAACTTCGGATGCAATAACCTTAAGGCGCTTATACAAACTAAGGTCCGATACGATGAGGATTTTCGCATCGCTGTGTTCTAATATGAATCGGTATTCTTCGTCGGAGATAGTTGGATAGATTGGAACGTGAACCACCCCAACCATTGACATGCCCATGTCTACAAAGTTCCATTCAGGGCGGTTGTTTGAAACAGTTGCAATTTTGTCTCCCTTTTGCAAGCCAAGTGCCAAAAGCCCAAGGCTGAAAAGTCGTGCTTGCTCACTGTATTCAGTAACACTAAACTTTACCCATTCGCCATTTCTTTTGGCGCACAATATATCCGGCTTGTTGAATTCTTGCTTGAGATTATCAAGAAGATCAAAAGTTCTTTTAATTTCCATAAACTTGAATAAAAAAGGATAGCTGAATCCTTGTTGTTACACAAATATAATGATTTTTGTGAGACGATAGAGTAACAGATTTGAATCCCCTGCGGGGATTAATTTGATTAGTCTCGGATGGAATCCGGGGAAAAAATCAAATGAATAACAACCGCAAAGTGGTTGAATTGTGATTTTCTTCTTATTTTTTTAAAAGTTCTAGAACTTATTCAATAGTGGAAACTTCAGTATCTCCATTTAGACCTCTCTTGAAATTATCCCAATTGTCAAAAATATTCTTAGAGATAAGAAATACCAAAGCAATAATTATTAAGTATTTCATTTTTATACCCAATATTTCTTTGTTAAAAAAAATCATAGTTTTTAAATTTAAGGTTGATTTAGGCCAATTCTTTTAGTCCATTCTTTGCATGAATAAGCTTTTGATTTATGGTCTCGGCAAAATACCCTTGGTTTTTTTTATAGTTATCGAGCAAGCCTTCTTCGCCATGGTAAAGGTGGTGTTGTATGGCGTAGTATTTAAGGTTGTAGATTTTCACATTGGCATGCGTCAATCGTATGGCAAATTCTTTATCGTCGGGTCCCTTGCCTTCCCAACTGGCATCAAATCCATTCACTTGTTCTGCATCTTTTTTCCAATAGGCCATGTTGCAGCCTCTAACGCCACGTACCGATTTTGAGTTGTAAAGCAGTTGTTGATGCAACATAGCAACTAGCTTACTACGCTTGGCTTTAAGTTTTGGGTAAACGAGTGTTTTACAAAATTGCTTGGTGTCATCTTCGGATATGCCTTGTCTTCGCCCTGCGACAAAACGATTTTCTTTGGCAAAACTCAAATGATCTTTCACAAAATCAGGATCAAGAATAACATCCCCATCAATTTGAATAATGTAAGGGTATTTCGCAGCCTTAATGGCTCTGTTGCGAATGGTGTTAATGCGAAAGCCTTCATCTTCTTGCCAAACATGAACAATGGGGCAGGGGAAGTCTTTGCTAATAAGATCAACTAATTCTTTTGTGTCTGATTTGGAACCATCGTCGGCAATAATTACTTCATCGGGAAGCATGCTTTGCTGAGCTATGCTCTGCAAACATAGCGAAAGTGCTTCGGGCCAATTATAGGTGGTTAAGAATAAGCTTACATTTGGAAATGACATAGGCGCAATTTAGTCTATTTTAATAACATTGCCAGTTGATTGCAAATAGGGAACATGCAGGCGTTCGTGCTTAACTTCAGCATCACCGCTGTAATAGATGTTTCCGGAAGCATAACTTTTTACATCTAATTTTGTGTTGGCTGTGATTTTACAATCACCAATTGATTTATGTGTAATATTTGATAACTCACAGACTAAGTCAAGCGCATCGATGTTAACACTTCCCTCCAGAATAAATGAGGACGATTGGCTGGTGCCGGATAATAAGAAATTGCCAATGTTGTTCCCATAGACATTCAAACTTACATTACTAGCACTTAGGTCTAATTTAACTTCCGAGAATTTCGCACCCCCATTAATCACAATTGAAAAGTTGTTGAAGTTAATTGTAAGATTACTAGTTAATTCCATTGGCATTTCTGCAGTTACGCGTTGCAGGTGTTTGGCCGAGACCGTCAGTTCAATGAGTTGGCTTTTCCGCAGATAATCCTTTTTGTTGTGGTCAATGATTAATGAATCGTTTCGGTAGGTTATTTTTAGTTCATTAATTAAGTTGTCGTAACCACTAATATCTACAATGTCACTCTGTTCATTGTGTAATGCAATGCGAATGGGGGAGTTCACAACGATGTGTTTAATGTCTCCCACATCTTGATGAGTCGTAATAAACGTACCATCCTGAGTGAGTGAATCGATGTATTCGCAAGAGTAACAAAAAAGAATGAGTGCGAATAGTGTTATGTTTTTATAATGCTTTATTGCTTTCATTACTATTTTTTAATACGTGTATACGGGATTCGATAACCCAGGCCAAACTCCAGAAATTCGGATCGAAAAAAACTGGCTTTCACGCTAAAGTTAGCAATAAAGTTTTTTGCAAAAGTTTGTCGAACGCCAAGTCGAGGATAAATGGGTTGCGGTGGTTTTATATTGGTGTGTAGGTATACGCCTACATTGGCAAATAAAGTGGTATTGCCCAAAAACACATTGTAGGAGGCGAACAATCCGTTGAAGATGTAATCCTTGGTTGAATAATCAACTATTTCAGCATATTCATCTTTTGATGTCCACACATACGGGGCTACTTCTGAATAAAATTGATCGTATCCAATACCCACTGCTCTTTTAGCGTTGAGGTGCCACAAGTGATTAATGCTTAAGCTGGCGTTCCAATATAAATTTTGATTGTAATAGGTACTTTGACTGCGACCAACACTTCCAACAATAATCACTTCACGTTGCTTGCTCTTGGGTGGTTTAGTTCGTTCAATATCGGGTGTTAAAGCTTCGTTAAAGTGATACTTCGCACCTAGACTTGCTGTAAGAGTATTGATGCCATGATTTGGTTTGCTGGCTGCTCCGTTTGATAAGTGGGTGAGCGATCCGCTTAAGGCGACCGAAAAGTGCTTGCTAACCCGGTAGTCCATTAATAAGGCCAGACCAATATAGGCATTGAGGTGTGAGCTGAAAACAGTGTTGTAGGTATTGGTTTCAATATCGAAAGGTTTGGTTGCATAACCTAAACCAAGCGAAACCTTATTTTGAATAGATAGCTTGGAGTTTCGATAAATATTGTAGTTAATGTATGGGAACAGGGCTAAGCCAGCACCGTAAATGTCTTTGTTGCCAAAGGTGCCATAGTAAAAACCAAGACCTAGTTCCGGGTAATTGAAAAAGCCTTCCCAACTATCTTCGGAGAAATTGCTTCTGCCATAATTGATTTCTACGCCGCTCGAAAAGTCATCGAGGAAATACATCATGTTAACATGATGAGGTATAACCAAGCCACCATGAAATCGGGTTGTAAGGTAAGTGTGCTTCGATGAGGTGTCGTCGGTTTGCTGTGTTGTCTGACCTTTACTGCTGATACAAAGTAGAACAAAAAAGAATGTAAGAGTAATGTGCTTTCTCAATGAATGCTAAGATTATGGATTAAGCGGCGAAGATAATAAAAAGAGCATGGTTTAATTGTTAAATAGATATCAAATATCTGCTTTCTAAATAAAGGCGATAAAATGTCTGTATGCACCCAGTGCCGCGCTAACCATATCTTTTGATGTCTGTCGGTCTCAAATAGGGCGCTGCCCTTTCCCAAATCGATGCTGTCATTTCCAAGATTAGTGCTGTCCTTTAAAAGAACGATGCTAATCGAAGCCAGTACCAAACTAAGCGTATCTTTTTGATGTCAGTCAGTCTCAAGTAGACCGCAGTCTGCTTCCAAATCGATGCTGTCGATCCCCAAATTAGTGCTGTCAATTAAAAAATCGATGCTAATCGAAGCAAGTGCCGCGCTAATCAAATCTTTTTGATGTCTGTCGATCTCAAATAGAGCGCTGTCTGTTTCCAAATTGATGCTGTCGATGCCCAAATTAGTGCTGACCATGCCAAGTGCTATGATGCCTGTTGCCAAATGGATGATTTGCTATGCATTAGATGGGTGTAATCACTCGCGTTAAGAAATATACTTGAAATTAACCACCAATATTTCCGCGTTAGTCTCTAGAAAATAGCTGTTAGTCACTAATTTTTAAATTTCATTTTAAATAGGTGTTACGAATACCGTTTTATGGTATTAACTGATGAAAAGGGCTTTTAAAGACTAAAGGCCCAAATATTAACTAAGCTTTTTTATTATGACTGCAAAACAGCGTAATCGACTGGCTATGTACATAGCCATTAATCAGGTGTTTGGTACTTATCGTACCGAGCTAAGTACCGTTCCGGCTCTGGTAGAGAGCATCAATGAATTTGAACCTATTGTTAAGTACATTCAGCAAGTTCATCAGGTTCAAAGTGGGTATTCTGCTTCTTCGAGCGAGTTAAAAACGAAGGAAGAAGCTGAGATGATACAAGCATGTGTGCAGGTGGCAGCTGCCGTGTATGTTTATGCGCATAGTAATAAGATGCCTGATTTGGTGAAAAAAGTATCGGTAAGTCCGAGTGGTTTACAAGGTATGCCCGATCATGAATTGGTGTCGGTGTGTCGAAACATATTGGAATTAGCCAGAGGAGTAGTTGATTTTTTGGGCGATTATGGTGTTAGTGGCGAGAGCTTAACTCGATTGGAGAGTGAAATAAATGATTTTGCCGTATTGATTGGCTCACCCCGAGGAGAAATAGTGACTCGCTCACAGGCCACTCGCGAACTGAAAATTTTATTTAGTCAGGCTGATGATGTGGTGAAGAATAAGCTAGATAAGCTAATGTTGCTGATGGAAATGACTCATGCTAAAGTTTACCAAACTTATAAGGCAGCTCGTGTTATAGTTGACTTAAAAGCCCATAAAAGTGCGAGCGAAGAAAGTATGGAAGCATAGGGTTTGATAGTTAATTCCAAACAAAAAGCTTAGCCTATTCGGTTAAGCTTTTTGTTTGGAATTATTCTAGATTGAATGCAATGTGTTAATCATTTCTAATGTTTTGTTTAGTTTTAATGCAGTCAAAGGGTTCTGATGTATGGCGTATATCAAAAAGTTGTAAGACGTCTATGATATCGAATTCTTTAAAAGGGATAGACGGGGTACGCTTTATATCCCATAGTTGGCCACAAGCCAAAAACAGCAGCACGTAAAATAAACATGAGAGAAAAAAGATTTGAAATATTAGAAGGATTACCACCTTATGGACCTATGTATATTCCAATAACGACTGATAATGAATTATTTTTTTCAGAAGGATATGTTGTACGTTTTTTCAAGTCTGACGGAACTGATTGGGTTGCAAATTTCAAGCCTGGCTGGTCTAACTATTATGGCATCTTTGATTACCCAGACAATGATACAATAATAGTAATTGCAGGAGGACAGGGCTATGTAATGTCAACTGAGAATGAAACTCCAAAATCCTCATTTGGAATTGCAATTAATAATGTGATTCAAAGAAACGATGGCAGTTTAATTTGTGCAGATGATACTCATATTTTGTTGTTGGATTATCAATCGGGTGAATTTTGGGAAAGCGACAGAATCTCTTGGGACGGAATTCGTGACTTAAAACTTGATGAGAATATAGTGCAAGGACAATCATTTGACCCGACAAATTCAATAAAACCATGGGCTGATTTCTCGGTTGACTTAAACTCTAAAGAAATCCATGGAGGGTCATTTCAAGAGACTTTAAAAAACAACCCTCATTTAGAAGTTAATAAAACTGGACTGATAAAGGAAAAACAGCATGATGAAAAGAAAAAACGTTGGTGGAAGATTTGGTAAAAAGCCCAGTGTACAACACGCTTCAATAGCGCAATATGGAAAGATTGTAAGATTAAATCGCCTTACAACACCATACGGCAGGCCGTGGCAACAAGTGGATAGCAAAAAGCAATAAACTATGAATAAAGATATAAAACTTTTTAAAGCCTCGTTAAAAGATATGATGAAATTGTTTTTGTTCAACTTTATTATAATAAGCAGCTTCTTTTTTCTAATTACAATAGTAATAATGGACAAATCATTTGATGAATTATCTTTATCAACATTGCTATATCTATTAATATACCCGATAATTATCGGCCTTACCCAATCATTTGTGAATCGTAATGGTGTTATAACTATAGAGAATAAAGATGGAATTGTATCAGAAAGGAAAATAATTGAAAGTTTATTGGACGAAATGAATTATGAAAAAAACTTTAATGACAACACCTCCACTCAATATTCTCAAAAGAGCAGATTAAAAAAGTTATTTAATCTATTAATAGACGAACGATTGAGAGTCACATATGAAAAAGATACAATTATTGTTTTAAGCAGAAAACGAATTTTGGAACGTCTAGAAACAGGATTAATACCGTTTACTAATCAAAATGCGCCTTAAAATCAAGGCGCTTTGATTATGTAACGGCATTTACCATAGTAACGAGCAAAATGGCTTTCAGCGCATTTTAATGCACAATTCGTATAAAATACGGAACCAATAAATAAACACCAGGAACCAATGATGGCTAATAAAGCATAAGTGAGCCATCTGATTTTTGTTGATTCGTAATGTTGGCAAGCACCGCCAAATCTTTGATTTATAAACAATGAGTCGTTATTTTTATGGTGTTCATGATTGTCAATTATTCGCTAGACTATATTTAAATTGGTGCTCATGAACTATCGTTTGGCTTCGGAAATGAAAAGTTAAAAACAAATACAAATCTTTGGCTCAGTGGTGTTCTGGAAGGGTAGTTTGTGCCATTTCATACGCTTCATCTAGCCAAACGTTGTACACAATGCTCACCAGAATCAATCGTACTGTTTATTTCCGTACCTATTCTGTTTTTGCGGATATTTTCCGTACCTTTGTTTAAAATATTAGATTATGGGAGTCTTAAAACAGGATAAAGCGCGATTTGATACAAGATTGTCATTAGAGCAAAAGCAATTATTTGAGAGAGCAGCGACACTAGGTGGATACAGAAATCTGACTGATTTTGTCATATTAACCGTTCAGAACAAGGCAAAGGAGATTATTGAAGAAAGAGAGACTGTCATTGCCTCACAAAACGATAAAGAGATTTTCTTTGATTCTTTGATAAAACCTCAGAAACCAAATGAAGATTTGCTTTCTGCTAAAGATGAATATAACAAATTGACTTCTTAATGAGTTATCTAACTGAACCGCTTGATTCCAAGCACAACAGAGATGATTTCTCATGTGGAAAAGACTTATTAGATAATTATTTTTGGAAGCAGGCGAAACAGGATGTCAAAAGAAAACTTTCAGCTTGTTTTGTATTAGTTGATAAAGCAACAGAAAAGATTACAGGATATTACACTTTGTCGAGCAATAGTATTTCAAATGATTTGATTCCAGATTCATTCAAGAAGAAATTACCAAAATCATATTCATCGATACCGACAATACTTTTAGGCCGATTAGCTATTGATAAGAACTTTCAAGGTAAAGGAATTGGAAAAATCCTTTTGATTGATTCATTGAAAAGGTGTTTTGACACATCTGATAGTATTGGAGCATTTGCTGTAATTGTAGATCCATTAGATAAAGATGCAGAAAGGTATTATTATAAATATGGATTCATAAAACTACCTGATAGTGGAAAGATGTTTTTATCTATGAAAACTATAAAAGAGCTATTTGGATAATCCACAGTATACAACAATTAGCCTTCAATAAAGGGTTGCTTGCACACGCTTAACATTGAAGCAGATGTTGAACTAAACGAAGTGACTATATCCAGATTAATAAAACATGTAAATTAACGATAGCTTCGATTATAAGCTTTTTTGTTATTCTGGTGCTTCCGATTTCTTAGGATCAGCTGTGAACTGAAATGACATTAAGAAGATAAAACAGCAGGCTGCAAATTCGTAGTAAAACAGAAGGTGTCCAGTAAGGTTAGCCATGATGTTAACTGAACTGGTGGTGATTAAAAACAATCCAGTGACCAGAATAACCCAATTGAAATTAGGATATCGCTTACCCATAATGTATAGGAGGTATGGAAAGAGGATTAAAGCAAATGTTGTATAGCCATAGCTGCTGAATATTACTGATAATAATGCTAAAATAGCAATGATTGATAAAAGGGATACTATTGCAATTTTTCTTTCCATAATTCAAATTGATAAACGACTCACTAAAATTTACTGACCTTATTACAATTAAATAAGGAAATAGTTTATCCGTATTTCGTATTTTTATCGAAAAATAAATCATGCGTTATATTCTTCTTGTTCTATTTCTATGTTCCTTATCAGTCTTTGCTCAACAAAAAATACAAATTGCCTTTGTGGGCGATGTGATGGGGCACGATACGCAGATTAATTCGGCACGTATTGATTCAACGGGTGAATATGACTATTACTCCGTTTTTAAATACATTAAAGAAGATTTGAAAGCGGCTGATATACTCATCGCTAACCTGGAAGTAACGCTGGCCGGCCCCCCTCATAAGGGTTATCCGCAATTTTCATCTCCCGATACTTTAGTCGATGCTTTGCTTGATGCTGGGGTTGATGCTTTTGTGATGGCAAATAATCATTGTGTGGATCGTCGAAAAAAAGGTCTTGAGCGCACATTAAAAGTGTTGGATCAAAAAGGGATTCCGCGCACTGGGGTTTTTAAGGATAGTTTGGATCGTGTGAAGAACAATCCACTCATTATTGAAAAAAAGGGATTCCGATTGGCTTTGTTGAATTATACCTATGGAACCAATGGCATTCGAGTTTCATCTCCTAATATTGTGAACCAGATTGATACGGCTTTGATGTCGCGTGATATTGCCTTAGCCCAAACAATGGATGTGGATGAAATAATTGTTTGTATGCACTGGGGCTGGGAATACCAGACGAAGCCGAATCCGGAACAGAAAAAGTTAACACAATTATTATGGAACAAGGGCATTAATGTGGTGATTGGCTCACATCCGCACGTGGTTCAGCCCATGGTTTGGAAACAGGATGATAAGCAGAGTAAGATGGTGGCTTATAGCCTCGGTAATTTTGTGTCTAATCAACGAAAGGCACCGTGTGATGGAGGGGTGATTGCTATGGTAGAACTGACTAGGGAGGCTGACTCGACCTATGTGTCGGGAGCCGATTTTCAATTAACATGGGTGCATACACCAAACGAGAATGGTAAAAAGCGTTTTTATGTATTGCCTGCCGCGCGTTATTCCAAAGCCGCTTATTGGCCAGATGCTGTTGCTCGCAAGCGAATGAATGAATACATAGGAGAGGCCAGAGCTGTTTTTAAGAATAATGTGGGTATTGAAGAACGTAAGTTTATTTTGCCGGCAATTAAGCTCGAAAGTAAAGGTTTGGAGAAGATATATATGGATGCCCCAGAGGGCATTAAATGATAGTTGCTCCTGAGCGCTTGCTGAGCTTGTCGAAGTAATGCGAAGGGAAACGAGGTGAATACCAGGTCCTGTCGAAGTAAGCTGAAGGGTGTGAAATAAAAGGAGCGGCTCTTTATTTATAGATCATAAATAAAGAGCCGCTCCTTTTAGTATTTATCTTGATTTACGCGTTAATCGTATTCTTTACAATCGCTAAAGCTTCTTGAATGGCAGTATCCAGGCCATCTAACTTTTTACCACCAGCAGTTGCGAAAAATGGCTGACCACCGCCACCACCTTGCATCTTCTTAGCTGCCTCGCGTACAATGGTTCCAGCATTCAAATCATATTCCTTAATCAGATTTTCCGATATCATGATGGATAATTGCGGTTTACCTTTTAATTCAGCTCCTAGTATGGCAATGCAATCATCCAGCTCAGTCTTAATCTGAAAAGCTAAATCTTTCAATTCTTCGGCAAGAATAGGCTTGACTTGAGAAGCAATAATTTTAACACCACTTACATCGTGGGCACCATCAATTAGGTTACGCTTTTCAATGGCTATGAAATTTTTCTTCATACCCTGCACTTGGGTGTTCATATTGCTATTTTCATCAAACAGGTTTTCAATGTTCTTTTTAAGGTTAGCAGGGTTTTTAAACATACTCTGCAATTCCTTAATCAACATTGATTGTTGGTGGATGAATTCCTCTGTTTTCACACCCGAAAGCGCTTCGATACGACGAACGCCCGCTGCTATCGAAGATTCTGATATGATCTTAAAGAAACCCAATTCACCAGTTGCTTGTACGTGTGTTCCACCGCACAACTCAACCGAATCTCCAAACTTAATGGCACGAACCAAATCGCCGTATTTTTCTCCAAATAGTGCCATGGCACCCATTTCAACAGCTTTAGAATTCGGAATGTCACGCATTTCTTCCAAAGCAATGTTGTTTCGAATCTTCTGATTAACGATGGCTTCAACTTCAGCAATTTCTTCTTCGCTTACTTTTTGGAAGTGCGCAAAGTCAAATCGTAAATAATCAGGATGTACCAACGAACCCTTTTGTTCAACATGTGTGCCTAATACCTGGCGCAAAGCATGGTGAAGCAGGTGAGTTGCTGTATGGTTGTTGGCAATGTTCTGACGGTTTGTTGTATTCACAATGGCCTTGAAAGTACCATTTAAATTAGCTGGTAATTTTTTAGCAAGGTGCACAATCAGGTTGTTTTCCTTCTTGGTGTCGATGATGGAAAGTTTATCTTCACCTTGCTGGATATAACCGGTATCGCCAACCTGTCCACCACTTTCGGCATAGAAAGGCGTGATGTTGAAGACTAATTGGTATAGCTCCTTGTTTTTGGTTTTTATCTTTCTGTAGCGTGTAATAAATACATCTGATTCTAAGTAATCGTAGCCGATGAATTCTTCTCTATCATCGTGTTGAAGCACAACCCAATCATCCGTTTCGATGGAGGTGGCATTTCTTGCACGTTGTTTTTGTTTCTCCATTTCAGCTTCAAACTCTTGACGATTAACAACCAGGTTGTTTTCTTCTAAAATGAGTTCCGTCAAATCCAAAGGAAAACCAAAGGTGTCGTACAGTTCAAAAGCAACAGTACCGCTTACAACATTGTAATCTTTAGCTTTTGTCTCAACTATAATTTTATCAAGTAGATTGATTCCTGTAGCAAGCGTTCTTAAAAACGACTCTTCCTCTTCTTTAATAACTTTCTCGATCAAAGTTTTTTGAGCTTGTAATTCAGGATAAGCATCACCCATAGTCAAAATTAGGGTGTCGATCAGCTTATACATAAAAGCTTCTTTGCTTTGTAAGAAGGTGTAGCTATAACGAACGGCGCGACGCAATATGCGACGAATCACATAACCCGCTTTATTGTTTGATGGTAATTGACCATCGGTAATAGAGAATGAAATGGTACGCACATGATCGGCAATAACGCGCATGGCAATATCAACCTCTTCGTTTTTGCCATATTCAAAGCCCGATAATTCTCCAATCTTTTTTAAGAGTGGCTGGAATACATCAGTATCGTAGTTCGACGATTTCTTTTGAATAACACGACACAAGCGCTCAAAGCCCATTCCTGTATCCACATGTTTATTTGGCAATGGCACTAATTCGCCATTGGCTTTTCTATTGTACTGTATGAATACCAAATTCCAGATCTCAATAACTTGCGGATGATCTTCATTCACCAATGATTTTCCGTCAACTTTAGCACGCTCATCATCGCTACGCATATCAATGTGAATCTCTGAGCAAGGTCCGCATGGCCCTGACTCACCCATCTCCCAAAAGTTATCCGCTTTGTTGCCATTAACGATGCGCGATTCATCAATCCACTCTTTCCAGTTGTCAGCAGCTTCCTCATCACGACCTACATTATCTTCTTTGCTACCTTCAAAAATGCTCACATACAAACGATCCTTGTCAACTTTAAGAACTTCGGTCAGATATTCCCAAGCCCAGGCAATGGCCTCTTTTTTAAAGTAATCGCCAAACGACCAGTTTCCTAACATCTCAAACATAGTATGATGGTAGGTGTCATGTCCAACTTCTCCTAAGTCATTATGTTTCCCAGAAACACGCAAACATTTTTGCGAATTTGAAACACGCACACTTTCGGCGGCACTGTTGCCCAGAAAGATATCTTTAAACTGGTTCATTCCAGCATTGGTAAACATTAGAGTGGGATCATTCTTCACTACCATAGGAGCTGAAGGAACAATTTTGTGTTGTTTCGATCTGAAAAACTCCCAAAAGCTCTTTCTTACTTCAGAGGCCGTCATCATAGTATATCTGTTTAAATTTTTATCAATTATAGGTCTTCATTTTTGTTTAAACCGTTGCTCAGAGCGGTACTAAACAGAAAAATTCCTTGCAAAGTTAGATTATTTACCTAATTTTGGACGATTCGAGCAAAAAATTTCTAAATTTAGAAGCAAAAGAAATATAGTATGTCAAAGGTTAAGTATCGTTATAATCCGGAAACGCTTAGCTACGATAAAATCGAGAAAGGCTATAAGTACTATTCGGCCCGTGTCTCAATCTATTTGATGAGTCTGTTCTTGTTGGGTTTCGTATTGTATTTTATCTATCCATATGTTTTTGAAAGCCCTAAAGAAAAAAGGCTTACCAGAGAGAATCAGCAGCTATTGTCACAATACGATATCATGAATAAAAAGCTTGATCAGCTTGAGCTTGTTTTGGATGATATTGAATTACGCGATGAAAACATATATCGTACAATTTTTCAGGCCGATAGTATTCCGAATAGTATCCGACGTGCAGGTTTTGGTGGAGTCAACCGCTACACGCATCTTGAGGATATGGATAATTCCGAATTGGTGATGGAAACAGCCAAGCGATTAGATGTGGTGATGAAACAACTGTATGTGCAATCAACATCGTTTGATGAGGTGATTGAATTAGCCAAACGCAAGGATGAAATGTTAAGATCTGTTCCTGCCATTATGCCAATATCAAATTCTGATTTAAGAAGAACCGCATCAGGTTGGGGCTATCGTATACACCCGATTCATAAAATTCGTAAGTTTCATTATGGTATGGACTTTACGGCACCAACAGGAACTGAGATTTATTCTACTGGTGATGGTGTTGTTTCTAAGATAACTAATGAAGTACGTGGTTACGGTAAGCGTATTGAAGTTGATCATGGCTTTGGTTACAAAACCTTATATGCCCATTTAAATGCCTTTAATGTGAAAAAAGGGCAGAAGGTAAAGCGTGGTGAGGTGATTGGTTTTGTTGGAAATACAGGTACAAGTACTGCACCGCATTTGCACTATGAGGTGATTGAGAAAAACAGAAAAGTAAACCCTCAACATTATTATTTCAAGGAGGACTTTACAGCAGAGCAGTACGATCGTATGATTCAGATCTCATCCAACTCAAATCAAACATTTGATTAAGTAATTACTATTCTCTAAGATATTTGAAAGCGATCTAATTTAGGTCGCTTTTTTGTTTAAAAAAGCTGGTATGGAAAGGGGGATCAATTACAAATATTGTGGAGGCAATATAAGTTGCTCGATGATCAGTTATACCAATTGTATTTTAAAATGAGCCTTCTTAAACGATTTTTAAAAATAACAATGGTTAATGCCGTTGTAATAATGATTGAGCATTTCAAGTGAAACGCAGATAAGGCTCACTTCAATATACTAACGGTATTATCATCCAAGTTAGTGACCGAGCATAGCCGAGGGCTAGTTTGTTGGAATTGCATATAATACCGTTTACAAACCAAAACGATTGATAAAAAAATCAATCTGTGCTTTTGTATCGGCATTAACCATTGTAATTAGCAAAATGATTTATCAA
>JAFMVD010000024.1 GCA_025499625.1 Carboxylicivirga fragile
GGCAAAAGTGCCTGTTTTCGGGGTTTTATTATACCATTAAGATAGTGATAATTATTTAATTATCAAAGATATATACCACTTAAGAATATGCCTAATTATGTGAGCTTTTGTAGCCCAATAATGTAGATGTGAAATAAGCTAACATTCTTTTAACCTGGTCATAATCATTCTCTGAAATACTAATGTCGGTAAGTCTAGGCAAGTGTAAAGCAAAGTAGCTATGGTTATTTGCCATCTCAAATAAATTACTAGCCAGGGTATGGGGATAAGGAAATTCTGGGTTAACATCTGCCATCACTACGGCTACCTTTTCGGTTAACTCTTTGTAATTGGTGAAAAAACCATGCTTGTTATCTTTGTCTACTTCCTTAGTGTGATAAGCTTTTGATGCCTCTGCAATTACTAAACGGTGCAATATGCTTTCGTTCACATATTCAATGGCCGGATTCTCTCTATAAGCATATACCAGTTTTTCAATAATTATATCTAACTTCTTTTCAGGTTCAGAAATATTCAAGGTATTAATATCGATTAAATAACTAACCCACTCCCAGTACCAGGAAATTAGATATATCAGTAATAGGTGTTTATTCTCAAAATACCTATAAATGGATGCTTCGGTTGATTGCATTTGTTTGGCTAGCTTTTTAAATGTAAAAGCTTCAAAGCCCAATTCGTCAATTAAAATAATACTGTGTTTAATTATATTCTGACCCAGACTGGTTTCTTGTGGATCGCGTAAATACAGTTTGCTGTTTAGATTTATTTTAATTCCAATTGACATGGTGATGATATTTTTTTTACAAAAATAGGGAAATTAGAAAACAAAATTGTGATTTCTGTGTTTTAGTTATGCAAATATTAATAATAGTATTGCTATTATGAAGAAAAGTAATAGTTTTGCAGTGTTTGATTTTCATATTTCTTTTGAATTGGAGACAGAGAAATGTGTTTTTTAAAATTTTAAGAAATGAGCGTGAAAGAGAAAGTAGGATTATTTAGTAGCTTGAAGCAAGACATACCAGCTTCGATAGTGGTTTTTTTGGTAGCAGTACCTTTGTGTTTGGGAATTGCATTGGCTTCTGGAGCCCCTCTTTTTGCAGGTATTATTGCAGGTATTATTGGGGGTATTGTTGTTGGAGCAGTAAGTGGATCGCAATTAGGAGTTAGTGGTCCGGCAGCGGGCTTAGCTGTAATTGTATTGTCTGCTATTACCGAACTTGGTGCATTTGAAGCCTTTTTATTGGCGGTAGTTGTAAGTGGTGTTTTTCAAGTGATTTTAGGATATGCCAAGGCAGGTATCATCGGTTATTATTTTCCGTCATCTGTAATTAAAGGAATGCTTTCGGGTATAGGTATTATCATTATTTTAAAGCAGATTCCTCATGCAGTTGGTTATAATAAAGATTACGAAGGGAGTTTGTCTTTTTCGCAACCCGATGGTCATAATACCTTGACTGAGTTGTTTTATATGTTCGAAGCTATAAGTCCGGGAGCTATCATTATTACTGCTCTATCAATGATTGTTTTGATTTTATGGGAGCGTCCATTCATGAAAAAGATAAAGGCTTTTAGTATAATTCAAGGCCCACTTGTTGTTGTAACTTTAGGTATTGTATTAAATCTTATTTTCCAAGGCATACCTTCTTTGACTTTGAATTCGGAGCAAATAGTTGCACTTCCAGTAGCAGGTAGTATTTCTGGCTTTTTCAGTCAGTTTACCTTACCCGATTTTTCTCAAATAATGAATCCATCTATTTGGATTGTAGGTGCTACTATTGCCATTGTGGGAAGTATGGAAACGCTGCTTTGTTTGGAAGCAACGGATAAATTGGATCCTCAAAAGCGTGTGACTCCGGTGAATCTTGAGTTAAAAGCACAAGGTATTGGTAATATACTGTCGGGCTTAATTGGTGGTTTGCCTATTACTCAGGTTATTGTGCGAAGCTCTACAAATATTCAATCGGGTGGGCGAACAAAAATGTCAGCCATACTACATGGTGTAATAATGTTATTGTGTGCAATGGCTATTCCAAACGTTCTTAATTTAATTCCTTTAGCAAGTTTGGCTGCCATTTTATTTATAGTAGGTTACAAATTGGCAAAGCCAGTTGTATTTAAGCAAATGTATAAATTAGGTATTTCGCATTTTGCACCTTTCATGGTTACTATTATTGGAATTGTTTTTACCGATTTATTGATAGGTATTATTTTAGGTTTGGTTGTGGCTGTGATGTACATACTCTATAATAATTTTAAGAAACCATTTTTATTCGAAACTGATGAGCATTTGAAAGATGGAGTTTTGCATTTGGCTTTAGCCGAAGACGTGACTTTTATAAATAAAGCCAGTATCTTGAATACTTTAAGTCAAATTCCTAATGGAACAAAAGTTGTTATTGATGCATCAAAAACCATTAACATCGATCAGGATGTGATAGAAATTATACGCGAATTTGAAACGGGAGCCACATTCCGCGATATAGATTTGAAAGTTATTAAACGAAAGAAAAGAGGAGTTACGAATCAGCGTAAGGTGGTTGAAGATTTGCTTAATAAAGCTGTTTAAATAGCTGGTTATTAGTTAATACTTTTAAAAGATAATGATATGGAGCAGACAAAAACAAAAGAATTACAGGAGCAAATAACTCCGGCCAAAGCCATTGAGTTGTTAAAGGAAGGCAATGATCGATTTATTAACTCTAGTCGATTGGAACGTAATTTATTGGAGCAGGTTGAACAAACGGCAAAAGGGCAGTATCCTTTTGCGGCCATTGTGAGTTGTATTGATTCGCGTATTCCAACGGAGGTCGTTTTTGATCAGGGAATTGGTGATGTTTTTAATGCACGCGTGGCTGGTAATATTGTGAATGAAGATATATTAGGCAGTCTCGAGTTTGCTTGTAAACTAGCAGGTTCAAAAGCCATAGTTGTATTAGGTCATACCTCGTGTGGTGCGGTTAAAGGTGCTTGTGATGATGCGAAATTAGGTAACTTAACATTGTTGTTAGATAAGCTAAAGCCTGCTGTTGATGGTGTGCCGACATCCCAAGGAGTTGTGAGAAATTCGACTAACGCTGCTTTTGTTGATGCGGTTTCGCTTAAAAACGTTGAGCTAACTATTGCAAACATTAAGGAGAAAAGTCCTGTTTTAAACGAGATGTTTGATAAAGGAGAGATTGATATCGTAGGAGCGATGTACGATGTTAAAACTGGTAAGACTGTATTTGGTTAATTTATACTCCTTGGTGTAGGTAGTTGCGATCACCTATGCCAATTTTTATTTTGATGTTAGAATGGTTTACGCTCTTGATAGGCTTCAAGCGTAAACCATTTTTTTTACTCTTCATTCTATATTTGCATTCAAACACTAGTGGCATACTATTAAATTGATGATTTTTGTTTGCTTTTTTGATAATATTGTCACTTTTTCCATTAAAAGTTTATAAAAATGCAAAAGTGTACTTGGATTTCTAAATTATTATTTCAAATATTTGTGACCATATAAAAACAGAAGAATGAATTTGATTTTGAACAATACAGGTTGGTGGCATCATTTAACACTTTCAACAAAGAGTTGAGGGCTCTAGCCGTATATCTATAATATTCAAAGAAGGCTTACCTAACTCAAGGTAAGCCTTCTTTTTTTTAAACAATACTTAGTACCAAACCATGGAAACAAAAAATATAAAATGCATTGCTACTCAAATCCCCGCTAATGTTGCGGATGTAACAACCCCTGTGAGTTTATACTTAAAGTTGAGAGATGTATACCCTAATACAATATTGCTTGAAAGTAGTGACTACCATGGCAATAGTAATTCGATGTCGTTTATTTGCTTTAATCCACTTTATGAATTTATTGCTGATAAGGGTGAAGTGATGTATGGAGACGCACATAAAGAGTTGGAGCGAATTCCAGTTTCAAAAGAAGAGAATGTTCCTGCCTTACTCGATGCTTTCATCAAAAGTTTTAAAGTTGATAAAAAAGAATGTTCATTGAAAATTAATGGACTGTTTGGCTACACCACTTTCGATGCAGTCCAGTATTTCGATACTTTAAACTTTCAAGCTCCTGTGAAGGATGCGCACTCCATACCTGAAATGCGTTATACCTTTTTTAGGTACATTATTGCCTTTAACCACTTCAGCAACCAGTTGCATTTAATTGAAAATCTTGGAGAAGGAGAAACATCTAATAGTTCAACGGTAATTGAATCGCTTTATAACCGTACTATTCCTGCGTTTCAATTTGTTCCTTCCGACAATGAAGAGTCGAATTTGACAGATGAGGAATACATGAAGATGGTGACCAAAGGTAAGGAACACTGTTTCAGAGGCGATGTATTTCAGATTGTACTGTCACGACAATTTAAGCAAACTTTTAAAGGCGACGAATTTAATGTCTACCGTGCTCTGCGTAACATTAATCCTTCGCCATATTTATTTTATTTCGATTATGGTGGGTATAAAATATTTGGATCTTCGCCAGAGGCTCAACTCATAATTGATAACAATGTTGCGACTATTAATCCTATTGCCGGAACTTTTAAGCGTACTGGAGATGATGTTAAGGATCAGGAGTTGGCCATCCAATTAAGTAAGGATGAGAAAGAAAATGCTGAACATGTAATGTTGGTTGATCTGGCACGAAACGACTTAAGTCGAAATTGTGCAGGCGTTAAGGTGAATACTTACAAAGAGGTGCAGTATTATTCACATGTCTTACATTTAGTTTCTGATGTAAGCGGCGAATTGCAGGCTGGTTCCATCGCATCACGTGTAATGGCCGATACTTTTCCGGCAGGTACATTATCAGGTGCGCCAAAATACAAGGCTATGCAATTGATTGATGGTATCGAAAACCAAAATCGTGGTTACTACGGAGGTTGTATTGGTAACATTGGTTTAGATGGAAGTTTTAATCAAGCCATCATGATTCGTTCATTTTTGAGTAAGCACAATACCTTATTTTATCAGGCTGGAGCCGGAGTGGTGAGTGAGTCGAAAGAAGAAAATGAATTGGCTGAAGTGAATAATAAATTGGGTGCTTTGAAGAAAGCCATTGAAACAGCCAAAGATTTTTAGCAAATTACAGAATATAAGGCACTATTACATATAGAAACTATACAGATGAAGATATTAATATTAGATAATTACGATTCGTTCACCTATAATTTAGTCCATTATGTGGAAGAGCTTGTGAATGAAAAAGTTGATGTTTATCGTAACGATGAAATCAGCATAGCTGAAGTTGGTAAATACGATAAGATTCTTTTGTCACCCGGTCCAGGTATACCCGATGAAGCTGGAATTTTAAAAGAGCTGATAAAAACTTATCTGCCGAGCAAAAGCATACTTGGTGTTTGCCTTGGTTGTCAAGCTATTGCCGAAGTGTGTGGTGGAAGTATCCGTAACATGAATCAGGTTTTTCATGGTGTTGCCACGCCAGTAAAAGTATTAAGTCGTGATGAGTATTTATTCGACACTTTGCCCGATAGTTTTTTAGCTGGGCGTTATCATAGTTGGGTGGTAAACGAGGAAGATTTACCTAATGAATTGGAGATTACTTCGAAGGATGAAGCGGGGCAGATAATGGGATTACGTCATAAAGCCAATGATGTGCGAGGCGTTCAGTTTCATCCTGAATCGGTATTGACCGAACATGGAAAGAAGATGATCGAGAACTGGTTAAAGAATTAAAAAAATATACTAACGGATGACATCTCTTTGATAGATGTCATCCATAGCTGATTACACCATGATTAAGACCTTACTAAAAGAATTATTTAACCACAAAACTTTATCACGTCAGCAAGCCAGAGACGTGTTGGTGAATATTGCCAAAGAATCCTACAACCAATCCGAAGTAGTTGCTTTTTTAACGGTATTCATGATGCGCCCGGTAACGGTTGAAGAGTTATCGGGTTTTCGCGATGCTTTACTTGAATTATGTCAGCGAATTGATTTGAGTGATTTCAATACCATCGATATGTGTGGCACAGGTGGTGATGGTAAAAATACTTTCAATGTCTCCACATTAGCTTCACTTGTAGTAGCTGGTGCAGGAGCAAAGGTTTCGAAGCACGGCAACTATGGTGTTTCATCATCATGTGGGTCGTCAAATGTGATGGAGTATTTGGGTTATCAATTCACCAGCGATGCTGATCAGCTCAGAAGACAGTTAGATGAAGCTAATATTTGCTTTTTACACGCACCACTTTTTCATCCTGCCATGAAAGCGGTTGGACCTATCCGTAAGCAGTTGGGACTTAAAACCTTCTTTAATATGTTAGGGCCGATGGTGAATCCATCATTTCCACAGAACCAATTGGTGGGTGTATTCAGTGTTGAGTTGGCTCGGATCTACCAATACATCTATCAGCAAACGGACAAAAATTACTCAATTGTTCATGCCTTAGATGGTTATGATGAAATTTCCTTGACTGGCGATTTTAAATCCATCACACAAAACGGCGAAACTATTTATGCACCCTCAGATTTTGGTATGAACACCGTTCGGCCAGAAGAGATTTTTGGAGGCGATACGGTTCCACAAGCTGCTGAAATATTTGTTCAAATTCTGGAAGGTAAAGGTACCGATGCTCAAAACAATGTGGTGTTAGCCAATGCGGCTTTAGCGCTTCAATGTTATTATCCTGAAAAGACTATAGAACAAACTATTCTAGATGCCCGACAATCTTTATTAGATGGCAAGGCAGCTGGTGTATTAGCCAAATTACTTTCCATAGCCTAAAGAAAAATACAATGACCATTCTAGATAAAATAATCGTACAGAAACGAAAAGAAGTGGAAGCTGCAAAAGCTAAGGTTTCCATTAAAGAGTTAATGTACTATCGCGATTTCAACGAACAAGTTCCGTCCTTAAAAGCCTTTTTGAGTGATCCACTGAAGTCGGGCGTAATATGCGAATTTAAGCGTCAGTCGCCTTCAAAGGGTGTTATCAACGGAGCTGTTCAGGTTGCCGATGTGGTTAAGGGCTATGAGAAAGCTGGCGCTTCGGCGCTTTCAGTCTTGACTGATACACAGTTTTTTGGAGGCACAAACGATGATTTAACCATCGCCCGTCGTAGCACAAGTATTCCAATTCTGCGTAAGGATTTCATTATCGACCCTTATCAATTATACGAGGCTAAAGCAATTGGTGCAAGTGCGATACTCTTAATTGCCGCTTGTTTAGATGTAAACGAAGCCAAAGAGTTGGGTGCTATGGCGAATTATTTAGGACTCGAGGTGTTGATGGAACTACATGGCGAAGATGAGTTGGAAAAGCTAAATGCTTTTGTGGATGTGGTTGGTATCAATAATAGGAACCTTAAAACTTTTGAGGTTAATTTGCAGCATTCTGTTGAGTTGGCACAACGTTTACCAAAAAATAAAATTCGCATTTCGGAAAGTGGTATTCATTCTAAAGAAGATGTCTTTTTCTTGCGTCAAAATGGTTTTGATGGCTTCTTAATTGGAGAGAATTTCATGAAGACAGAGGATCCGGGACAGGCTTGCATCGACTTTTGTAAGAGTATTCGTGTTGAATCGCTTATCTCATAACTTATGAAAGCAATTCCTCAAATAAAGGTTTGTGGCATGCGCGATGCCAATAATATAAATGAGCTTGTGGCGCTTAAGCCTGATTACCTTGGATTCATCTTTTACGAGAAGTCACCGCGTTTTATTGCTGATTATCCGGCTGTTGATATTCCTAATTCAATAAGAAAGGTAGGTGTTTTCGTGAATGCTTCAGAACGATATATCCAAGAAATGAAGGTACGTTTTGGTTTGGATGTATTGCAATTACATGGTGATGAATCGCCAGAGCTGTGTTATATTCTAAAGCAAAGTGGAGCACAAGTGATGAAGGTGTTTCGCATAAATGAAGATTTCAACTTTGATTTAACACGTTGTTACGAAGACTATGTCGATTATTTCTTATTTGATACAGCTACCAAAGCCTATGGAGGTAGTGGAAAGAAATTTAATTGGCAATTGTTGAAAAGCTATAATCAGGCACGGCCAATCTTTTTGAGTGGAGGCATTGGATCCAATGACGCTGAGGAACTTCGACAATTAGAAGGATTAAATATTAAAGCCATCGATATCAATAGCAAATTTGAATCAGCTCCGGGATTGAAAGAAATTGAGAAGTTGAGAGTTTTCATGAGTGAATTGCGTGCAAGTAGCGTAATGCAGTAATACGAATTTATTAGATAGTTATGAGTAAAAAAAATAAATATCAGGTTGACGAAAAAGGCATGTATGGCCGATTTGGTGGTGCGTTTATACCTGAAATGTTGTATCCCAACATTGAGAATCTGAAAACGGTTTATCTGGATATAATTAATTCAGAGGCCTTTCAGAATGAGTATAAAGCTCTATTAAAAGATTACGTAGGCCGGCCTTCGCCCTTGTATTATGCCAAACGTTTATCTGAAAAGTATAATACACAAGTTTACCTGAAGCGTGAGGATTTGAATCATACGGGCGCCCATAAAATTAATAATACGGTCGGGCAGATTTTGATTGCCAAACACATGGGTAAAGATCGCATCATTGCTGAAACTGGTGCTGGGCAACACGGTGTTGCAACTGCTACAGCCTGTGCCTTGATGGGCTTACAGTGTGTGGTGTACATGGGGGAAGTTGATATTGAGCGCCAGGCGCCAAATGTAGCTCGAATGAAGATGCTGGGTGCTGAAGTGGTGGCAGCCAAGTCGGGGAGTAAAACCTTGAAGGATGCAACTAACGAGGCATTGCGCGATTGGATATGTAATCCTGAAGATACTTTCTATTTGATTGGTTCGGTTGTAGGGCCACATCCTTACCCTGATATGGTGGCGCGTTTGCAAGCTATTATCAGCGAAGAAATAAAATGGCAGATAAAGGAGAAAACGGACAAAGATTATCCTGATTATGTAATTGCGTGTGTTGGAGGTGGTAGTAATGCGGCGGGATCATTTTATCATTTTTTGGATGATGAACGCGTTAGTTTAGTTGCCGTTGAAGCATCAGGTATGGGGGTTGATTCGGGTGAAACAGCTGCTACAATTGCCTTGGGCGATTTGGGTATTATCCACGGGAGCAAAACCTTTTTGATGCAAAGTGATGATGGCCAAATAACGGAGCCCTATTCCATTTCTGCTGGATTGGATTATCCAGGTATTGGCCCTCAGCATGCTCATTTGCACGATACCAAAAGAGGTTCTTTCATCTCCGCTACGGATGCAGATGCATTGGAAGCTGCCAAAGAGCTTACGCAATTGGAAGGCATTATCCCGGCACTTGAGTCAGCTCATGCATTATCAGCCCTTAGTAAAATGAGTTTTAAGAAAGATGATTCTGTGGTAATAACAGTATCAGGTCGCGGCGATAAAGACATGGCGACATATATGAATCGTTTTGGTTTTTAATTTTTGCTAGCAGCTACCCCGATAATTATCGGGGGCTGAAAGCTAACAGCTTATTGATATGAAAAGAATACAGAAACTCTTACAAGAGAAAAAAGATATATTTTCGGTTTATTATACGGCAGGTTATCCAAACTTGGATGATACCATGCCGATATTAAATGCTTTGCAAAAAGCTGGATGCGATTTGGTAGAAATTGGTATGCCTTTTTCCGATCCTTTAGCCGATGGTCCAACCATTCAGCATAGCAGTGAACAAGCCTTGGAGAATGGGATGAGTATTAATTTGTTGTTTGAACAGATTAAGGAATTACGCCCAAGCATCACTATGCCAATCGTTCTGATGGGTTATATTAATCCCGTATTTAAATACGGTGTTGAGGCTTTTATAAGTAAATGTCAGGAGGTTGGCGTTGATGGTGTGATTTTGCCGGATTTACCTTTTGATGAGTACCACGAAAAGTATCAGACTTTATTTGAAGAAGCTGGTATTGCCAATACCTTTTTAATAACGCCACAAACTCCTAATGAACGCATTCAATTGATTGATGCCAACAGTAATGGCTTCATTTACATGGTTTCTTCATCGGCCGTCACAGGTGCTAAATCTGGTTTATCAGATGAACAACTGGATTACTTCAATAGGGTCAACTCTTTGGATTTGAATACGCCCCGAATCATTGGTTTTGGGATAAGTAATCAATCTACCTTTGAAACGGCCTGTCAATATGCATCAGGTGCTATAGTGGGAAGTGCATTTGTCAAACTTTTGAAAGAAAAGGGTGCGGATGAATCGGCGATCAACGATTTTGTGAAAGATATAAAACGAAACAATTAGTAAAAAAGGAATGAGAGAAACAGCCATATTACGAATTCACTGCCCCGATCAAAGAGGAATTGTTGCCAAGGTTACCGATTTTATTCATCGCCACAATGGCAACGTATTGTATCTCGATCAGCATACAGATAGGAGTGAGGAGCGCTTTTTCATGCGAGTGGAGTGGGATATGGAAGCGTTTGGTATTGCTGAGGAAGCGCTTAAGGAAGTAATTGCTGCAGAAATTGCTGAGCCAATGGAGATGACTTGGTCATTGAAATTTTCGCATCAGGTGCCACGAATGGCTATATTCGTTTCGCGTGCATCCCATTGTTTATACGATTTACTTGCTCGTTATAGCGCCGGTGAGTTGAATGTGGATATTCCATTAATCATCAGTAATCACAAGGATTTGGAACATGTTGCCAGGCAATTTAATTTGCTTTTTTATCACATACCAGTCACAAAAGATAACAAGGTAGAGGTGGAAAAAGAGCAGCTTAAGCTCTTAAAAGAGAAATCAGTTGATTTCATTGTGCTGGCACGTTATATGCAAATATTGTCCAGTTCGTTTAATGACTTATACCCAAATCGAATCATTAATATCCATCACTCATTTTTACCAGCTTTTGCAGGAGCCAAACCTTATCATGCCGCACATTCACGAGGGGTGAAGTTAATAGGCGCAACAGGGCATTATGTTACTTCCGATTTGGATGCAGGTCCAATAATAGAGCAAGATGTTATTAAGATTTCGCATCATGATACAGTAAAATCATTGGTTCAAAAAGGTAAAGACATTGAGAAAATTGTACTTTCGAGAGCTGTTCAGGCACACATCGATCGTAAAACGCTGGTGTATAAAAATAAAACAATCATATTCGATTAGTTTCTGATTACCCAATCAATGGAACTAATTATTAAAATTTTTAAAACATGACTAAGTATCTTTTATTGCTATCCGTATTATTTCTCTCATTTACATGTCAAGCTCAATCTAAAGCTGACGACCGTGGTTACATTGTAAAAGTAGGTGATATGGCACCCGATTTTAAAATGACTTTAACCGATGGAACTAAAGTCAAACTGTCTGACTTAAAAGGTAGCGTTGTAATGCTTCAGTTTACCGCTAGTTGGTGTGGTGTATGTCGTAAAGAGATGCCACACATTGAGAAAGATATTTGGCAGGCATATAAAGATAAGGGATTAAAATTGTATGGAGTTGATCGTGATGAACCCGTTGAGAAAGCAATGCAATTAAAGGAATCAACTAAGGTAACTTATGATATAGGTTTAGACCCTGGCGCTGATATCTTTGGCTTATTTGCCGATAAAAAATCAGGTGTCACTCGTAATGTACTGATTGATAAAGAAGGAAAGATAATTTTTTTAACGCGACTATTTAATAAGGAGGAGTTTGGAGAATTGGTAGATAGGATTGGAGAGGAGTTAGAGTAGTCCGAAGTATTTAGTCCGAAGTCCAAAGTAATGATTTGTAGAATTACATTTAAATCTAATCCAATATGAAAACATTCAAGAGTTAATAGTTTGGCAGAAGTCAATGGGTTTAGTTACAAAGATTTATGAAGAAACTAAGATTTTTCCTGCTGAGGAAAAATTTGGTCTGACAAATCAAATAAGGAGAGCTTCGGTATCAATTCCATCAAATATTGCCGAAGGATTTGGGAGAAAGTCAGATGGTGATTTCGCAAGGTTTATATCGATAGCTATGGGGTCTAATTATGAAGTTCAAACACAATTGGAGATTGCGAGAAATGTTGGTTTTATGGATGATGAGAAACTCATTTTATTGATAGAGAGCTTGGAAGAAATAGATAAAATGCTAAAAGGATTAAGAGCCAAATTGAAATAAATATGAATAAGAACAAAGTTTATTCTTCGTACTCTGGACTCCGGACTTCGGACTCTCAGGTTATAGTAATAATAAAATACAACGCCGGAAATATTCGTTCGGTATTGAATGCATTAAACCGACTCGGTTATGATGCCGAAATATCAGCCGATCCGGAAGTGATTCGCAATGCCGATAAGGTAATTTTTCCTGGAGTTGGAGAGGCCAGCACCACCATGGAGTATCTTCGTCGTACAAAATTGGATGAATTAATTGTCTCTTTAAAGCAACCGGTTCTTGGTATTTGTTTGGGAATGCAGTTGATGTGTAGTTCGTCAGAGGAGGGTAATGTTAGTTGCCTAAATATTTTTGATGAGAAAGTAATCAAGTTTCAATTGCCTGTGGGTAATGAAGAAAACATTAAAATTCCTCACATGGGCTGGAATACAATCTTCGATGTTAATAGCCAGTTGTTTGATGCTTCTTTGGAAGGGGAGCATGTGTATTTCGTCCATAGTTATTATGTAGCCTTGGGGGCTGATACGGCTGCTACAACTAATTATATTGTTGATTATAGTTCAGCCTTACAAAAAGATAACTTTTATGCAACTCAGTTTCATCCTGAGAAGAGTGGTTCTGTTGGAGAAAGAATTTTGAGCAACTTTTTGAAGTTGTAATTGGAATAAAATAACTAAGTAAAATATTCAAGCTATTGGCTATAAGCTAGCAGCTATCAGCTTTAAAAAAACATGAACAAAATCGACATAATACCAGCCATTGATATTATCGAAGGTAAATGTGTAAGGCTTAGTCAAGGCGACTATGCCAGTAAGAAGATATACAATGAAGATCCATTGGAAGTGGCTCGTGAATTTGAAGATCATGGAATAACACGTCTGCATGTGGTTGACTTGGATGGCGCAAAGGCTGGCCATATCATCAACTATAAAACTTTGGAGACAATTGCAGGTAAAACCAATATGGTGGTTGACTTTGGGGGAGGCTTAAAAACGTCTGATGATTTACGTATCGCTTTTGAGAGTGGAGCACAAATGGTAACAGGCGGTAGTATTGCTGTTAAAAATCAAGCGGAGTTTGAAAGTTGGATTAAGCAGTATGGAAGTGATAAAATAATTCTTGGAGCTGATGCAAAGGACGGTAATATTGCTGTTACTGGATGGCTCGAAGAAACAGATCAAAAGTTAATTCCATTTATCAAAGATTATTGTAATAAAGGAATTACTAAGGTGATTTGTACCGACATTAGTAAGGACGGTATGTTACAGGGGCCGGCTATCGATTTATATAAAGAGATTTTAACTGAAATACCCGATCTATACATTGTCGCCAGTGGAGGTGTAAGTAATATTCGAGATATTGAACTTTTAGCTGAAGCCAATATTCCGGCTGTTATTTTCGGGAAAGCCATTTACGAGGGTCGATTACAATTGAAGGAGTTGGAGAGGTTTTTATAGATAGTCAGTAGAAACTAGCCAGAAGTCAGTTGTATAAAACTTAAATTTATAATTATGAAGTCATTTAGAGATTTAATCGTTTGGCAAAAGTCAATGGATTTAACTGTTGATGTATATGAATTATTAAAAGTGTTTCCTAAAGTTGAGGATTATGCATTAGCATCTCAAATTAGGAGATGCTCTGTTTCTATTCCTTCAAATATAGCTGAAGGTTTTGGAAGGAATCATACGAAAGAATTTATACGGTTTTTACAGATATCACAAGGGTCTGTTTATGAATGTCAAACGCAATTGGAAATAGCTTTTCGTGTAAATTATATAGATAGTATTGTTTTTGATGAACTGGATTCAAAATACACGGAAGTAGCAAAAATGCTTTCTTCGTTAATACGTAAAATAAAAGAATCACCCCAACGCTAAACTCTACTGACTACTGTCTAATTACTAATAACTAACTATGCTATCAAAACGAATTATACCATGCCTGGATATTAAAAATGGGCAAACAGTAAAAGGTGTTAAATTTCTCGAGATACAAGAAGTAGGCGATCCGGTTGAGTTGGGTGCCTTATATGCTCAGCAAGGTGCCGATGAGTTGGTGTTCCTTGATATTACTGCAACTCATGAAGGACGAAAGACATTTGTAGACTTGGTAAAGCGAATAGCACGAAATATTAATATTCCCTTTACTGTAGGAGGAGGAATTAGTGAACTGAGTGATGCGGATGCGCTTTTAAATGCAGGAGCTGATAAGATATCGGTTAATTCATCGGCAGTGCGCAATCCTCAATTGATTAATGATTTGGCAAAGAATTTTGGAAGCCAGTTTGTTGTGGCTGCCATCGATGCTAAACTTAAGCAAGCAGACGATTGGATTGTTACGGTGAATGGAGGCCGTATCCCAACAGATAAGAGATTATTCTCCTGGGCAAAGGAGTGTGAAGAACGTGGTGCAGGTGAAATATTATTCACTAGTATGGATCACGATGGTGTTAAAACTGGTTTTGCCAATGAGGCACTAGCTAAATTAAGCGACTCATTGTCCATCCCTATTATTGCATCAGGTGGAGCAGGAGCCATGGAGCATTTCAAAGACGTTTTCACTATTGGTAAAGCCGATGCAGGATTAGCAGCTAGTATTTTTCATTTTAAAGAAATTGGGATTCCTGATTTGAAAGCTTATTTGAATAAGGAAGGAATTTCGGTAAGGATGTAATTAATAGCTAATAGCTGTTGGCCAATGGCTGATAGCTTAAAAAGTTAACTAAAAATGAAGGATTATAGGAAACTTAAGGTTTGGAGAAAAGGAATTGAAATTGTAAAGTTGGTTTACAAATTAACAGCTCAGTTACCTTCAAGTGAAAAGTTCAACCTAGTGTCGCAGCTAAATAGGGCATCTGTTTCTATACCGTCAAATATAGCAGAGGGAAGTAGTCGAAAAAGTGAAAAGGAATATCAACGTTATTTGGAAATTGCTTTAGGAAGCTGTTTTGAAGTTGATACACAACTGGAAATTGTAAAGGAGCTTAAATTAGTGACTCCTCAATTAATCGAAGAACTTAACGAGCATGTTCTTGAAGAAATAATGATGCTTCAGAGTTTTATAAATAAACTGAAATAGTAATGTTTAGCTATCAGCCTTTAGCTGGAAGCTATTAGCTTTAAAAAATGAACATAGATTTTAACAAACTAGGAAACGGCCTTGTGCCTGCAGTTATTCAAGACGATACAACCAATAAAGTATTGATGCTTGGATTCATGAACAAAGAGGCGTTTGAAAAAACAGAAGCTGAAGGAAAAGTGACTTTTTATAGTCGTACCAAGCAGCGACTTTGGACAAAAGGTGAAGAGTCAGGTAATTTTTTGAATGTAGTATCTATTGCCGTTGATTGCGATGAGGATTCACTTTTGATTAAAGTAAACCCTGTTGGACCTGTTTGCCATAAAGGAACCGATACTTGCTGGAAAGAAGAAAATAAGGTTGACGATATTCTCTTCTTAAAAACACTTCAGGATTTTATCGATCAGCGTAAAGAGGAGATGCCAGAGAAATCGTACACTACTTCTTTATTTACCAAAGGAACTCGTACCATCACTCAAAAAGTTGGTGAAGAAGCCATTGAAACTGTTATTGGAGCAATGGCTAATGACGATGAGAATTTTCTATATGAAGGCGCCGATTTAATTTATCACCTAATTGTGCTTCTAACGCACAAAGGCTATCGAATTGAAAATCTGGCTCGTGAGTTGAAAAGTAGGCATAAGTAATGCCAACAAAAGTCATTACACAAGATACTGTTTTGTAATATCTTTGTGATTGTCATGGAGGTACAAGGCATCATAGATAAATATTATCTGCCAAATAGTCCTATTTGGACTATTTTGGTGGAGCACAGCAAGTGTGTTCGCGATAAGGCTTTGGATGTTGCTTATAAACATCCTGAGTTGAATGCTGATGCTGACTTTATTGCAGAAGCAGCCTTGTTGCACGACATTGGTATATATTTAACTAAAGCACCTGATCTGCATTGTAATGGTGAACTTCCATATATCTGTCATGGGTATTTGGGACGACAAATTCTTGAGATGGAAGGTTTACCTAAGCATGCTTTAGTTTGCGAACGACATACTGGTACAGGTTTATCATTAGCCGAAATCATTTCAAATAAATTACCCATCCCACATCGCGATATGCGACCCGTAAGCATCGAAGAACAAATCATTTGTTTCGCCGATAAATTTTATAGCAAAAGTGGAAATCTAACTAAAGAAAAGAGTCTTGACAAAATTCGGAAATCTATGTTAAAGCATAGTCAGGTTCAACTTGATCGATTTAATCTTTGGTGCGAACAATTTTTATAAATCACTTCTATGACAGAAAAGGCTTCTTCAATATATCGTCATCCTGATTATCGACTTAATTGTGCTCAAGTATTAGTTTATAAGTGGTGTGAGCAGAATAGGATTTCCGACCTTAAAGTTTCTGATCTGATGGGTTTGGGAAGTGGGCGTGCACCTGAAGGTATGTGTGGAGCACTGTACGCTGCGCAACGAATTTTTAGTGAAGATCAGACTACCCAGAATGTTCTTAAAGAAAAGTTTGCAAACGAATTTGGATCATTTGGCTGCGATGCTATTCGTTCGAATAAGGATATTGACTGTCAAACATGCATTGACTATATGGATGATGCTATTGCTCATTTAACAGCGAAGTAAGTAACATAAAAAAGGGTAACAAACTGCTACCCATAATATTTACTTATCGTACAAAATCAAAATTTTCTTCAAACCACCTTCCCAGAAAAGGAACATACCTGAATTGTCCTTGTATGGCACCGATTAATCCTATTAACCAAAGGATAAACAATACAAAGCCAAGTATATTACCTATAAAACCAAGGTAAACAAACGTCAAAACGTAATGCACTATTGAAAGAGCAAAGCCGATGAGGTTAATACCTAAAGCTTGTCTGAGGTGAAAACGACTTAATTCGCTTTGTGGTTTTTCACTTTGTCGCATTATTAGTGCTATTATCCATCCAATTATAGTAACGTAGCTTACAATCGCTATTGTTCTACTTTGTTCGTTCATTCTATTTTTATTTAATATGTAATCAAGGTTATTTACAACTGTCTATTGCTATAATTTTACCATCGGTAATAAACGATAAGCCTTGCTGACCGCTGGTGTTAATCATTAATGCCTGAACCATTAATTGCCCACTACCGCATGTTCGGCCCCAATCCACTATAAAGTTAGCACCGGTATCTCCACTAAATGTCTTTTTATTAATGACTAAATCATATGATTCGAGAGGAGAAAGGCTTAACATTGAATTATCACCAATGTGTTGTTTTATGGCTTTCCCTTTACTGTTGTAGTAGTCAACATTATAAATATATATGGTATCGTTGATACTTGTGTTACGCAAACTTAATGTAACAGTGAGAGGGAATAACTTGGATTGATCTATATGAAACACATCAGTATAAACGGGTACATAAATACGTTCTTTATAAATTGCATCTTCCGCATGTAGAGCTTGTAATTGGTCCATCTTAAAGTGTAACCTTTCGGTATTCTCGGTGGTTTGAGAACAGGCAGATAATACAATTATTAAGACTATCAGAACGTTGTGGAGTTTTAACATGTCAGGTTCGTTTATTGTGCAAAATACAAAATCTTTAGTCTAAATGTGAAAAAGCATTTGCATTCTTTATAAAAAAGAAGCAAATTTGTTCTACTATGAAAACAATGATTAATATATCCTATTGTCCGGCCATTTGTGTCTACACTACCTTCTAAGTAAGGTCGGAACTTCATTGTATCATTTTTAATTCATTTATTTTTCAAATTTTTATTTAATCAAGGAGGATTTTACCATGAGGACAAATGTCGTTTATGTGATGAATGTACCCGTATGTACATGCAAAATTAGTGATCAATTTATTAAAGTATTAAGAGAAGATGAGCCTTCTCATCATAGGCTCAGGCAAAAATTAAAACGCGATGACTAAGCACTATATTAGTATCTTATCAAATAAAAAAAGACAAAGAAAATTGAGTAATATCTGGAATAGTTTCAAAGAAGCTCTGGCTGGTTCATCGCAAGATTATACCAAGATACCATTAAATAAGGCTGTTTTTTTATTGGCGGTTCCAATGGTATTGGAAATGATCATGGAATCAGTTTTTGCTGTTGTTGATATCTTTTTCGTGGGTAAGCTTGGTGCCGATGCCGTTGCTACTGTAGGTATTACCGAGAGTGTATTAACAATTATTTACGCCATAGCTTTTGGTTTGAGCATGGCTACCACAGCTTTGGTTTCTCGACGCATAGGCGAGAAGAAGAATGAAGAAGCTGCAAAGGAAGGCATGCAGGCAATTATTGCTGGAGTTTTTGTTGCTATCATAATTGCAATACCTGGCATGTTATACGCCAAGGATCTGTTAAGCTTAATGGGTGCTTCTGATACCATTGTGAATGAACTTTCATCTTACACTTCTATCATGTTTGGAGGTAATCTGGTGATTATGCTTCTGTTTATTAACAATGCTATCTTTCGTGGAGCGGGAGATGCAGCTATTGCTATGCGCGCGTTGTGGTTGGCAAACGGACTAAATATCATTCTCGATCCCTTATTAATATTTGGAATAGGCCCTTTTCCTGAGTTGGGAATTGCTGGGGCTGCTGTTGCTACAAATATTGGAAGAGGTGTTGCGGTAGCGTTCCAATTGTATATTTTGTTTAAGGGAAAAGGACGCGTTAGTTTGAAGCAAGTGCCAATCAATATTGACCTTAAACGCATTCGTAACCTATTTAAGATATCCTTTGGAGGAATCGCACAATCCCTCATTGCGACTTCAAGTTGGATTTTTATGGTACGTATTATTTCTAATTTTGGTAGCGAAGTAGTAGCCGGATATACCATCGGTATTCGTATTATTCTCTTCTCTATATTACCATCGTGGGGATTAAGTAATGCCGCAGCAACTTTAGTTGGACAAAACCTGGGAGCAGGTGAACCAAAACGTGCTGAGCAAGCAGTATGGGGAGTCGCACGCATTAACATGATTTTCCTAGGTGTATTGAGTTTACTATTCATCATTTTCCCAGGCTGGTTTGTAACTTTATTTACAAAAGATGTTGAGGTTGTGCAAGCAGGTATTAAGTGTCTTCGAATTATAGCTTATGGTTTCATGTTTTATGGAATTGGTATGGTTATGATACAGGCTTTTAACGGGGCAGGCGATACCCGAACACCAACACGTATAAATATTGTTACCTTTTGGATAATTGAAATTCCATTGGCCTATCTGATGGCCATTACTTTAAAAATGGAGGAGTCGGGTGTGTTTTACGCCATTATAATCGCTGAGACTTTCATGACTATTTTTGCTGCCTACCTATTCCGTTTAGGGCGCTGGAAAAAAGAAGCCGTTTAATTTAATGGATAAGGGCTTTTTTTAAAAGAAAAACTCAGTGTCTTTGCGTCTCTGTGTTGACTTTACTCATCTGATTTTATTCACATGAGTAAAGTCCTTATTTGTTTGATTTTTAATCTGTAGTTTTGATAATACGTTAACATTTGAAAATATAATATCTATGAAAGTATTGTGGTTTATGGTGGTAAGCTTGTTTTTGATGACGGCTTGCTGTAATAATGAAACTCAAGAGCAGAAGAATATTGAAATTGCAAATATCTCGAAAGCTACTGTGAAGTCTACTATTGGATTATTAGTTAGTGAGCATGGTGATGAGGTGAAGGAAAATGCGCAACGAGGCGTTAATCATGCAGCATCTTTGTGGCGTAATGTAGATGGCACTGAAGAAGAGTTTAAAGCCTTCTGTCAATCCAATTTTATTGCTGATAATGATTTAAAGGCCGTGAGCTTTGAAAAGATAAGCCGCAACATGGAAATATTGCGAGGTCACTTTAATAAAATAAGTCTTGATCTGCAAAAGCCACTTCACGAACCGATGGGAGACATTTTTGATGTGGATAAAGCTTTTGGTGCTTACAGTGCAGGCTCGCATATGATTGAAGATATGTATCGCAACAAGTTGGCTTTTACCATAGCTCTAAATTTTCCTTACTATAGTTTAACCGAGAAAGAAAAGTTGGGTAAAGATTGGACGCGTCAGCAGTGGGCTTATGCACGCTTGGGCGATGTTTTCACAGCACGAATACCTGCCGAAGTATTGCAGAATGCTTCCGAAGTAGGTTCTGCTTCTGAAATGTATATTGCCAACTACAATATACACATGGGGCATTTAACCGATGGAAGTAACAAGCGTTTCTTTCCAGAAGATATGGTCTTGTTGTCGCACTGGAACCTACGTGATGAAATTAAGTCGCACTATAGTAGAGGTGAAGAAGGTTTAGCATCGCAGGCAAAGGTTTATGAGGTGATGAAACGAATTATTGATCAGAGTATCCCTAAAAAAGTGATCAATAATGGTGATGTTGAATGGGATCCGGTTACAAATATTGTATATAAAGATGGTAAAGCGATTGAAGCTAGTCCCGAAGGTAATGAGCGTTACCAGCAAATTATTAATAATTTTCATGCCTTAAAAGCGATGGATGAGCACACACCATTAAACACGGCTGTGAAAAGAGCTTTTGAAGGCGGAATGGAAATTACGCAAAAGGATGCCGAAGCACTTTTTGTGAAGTTTATGTCATCCAAGGAATTGAAAAAAGTGGCCGTTTTAATTCGTACTCGTTTAGGTCGCGACTTGCAGCCTTGGGATATTTGGTACGATGGGTTTAAAGCGCGCAGCTCAATAAATGCAGAAAGCTTAGATGCGATCACACAAAAACGCTATCCGAATGCCAAAGCCTTTGATGATGATTTGGCAAGCATGTTAATGAAGCTTGGTTTTAGTAAAGATAAGTCAGAATTTTTGGCAGAACGTATCGATGTTGATCCGGCGCGAGGTTCCGGGCATGCCTGGGGTGCTTCCATGAAAGGTGAAACGGCGCATTTGCGTACTCGCATTCCAGAAGGCGGAATGGATTATAAAGGATATAATATTGCCGTTCACGAGTTTGGGCATAACGTGGAGCAAACCATTTCATTATACGATGTGGATTATTACATGTTGAATGGTGTGCCTAACACAGCTTTTACCGAAGCGCTTGCTTTTATTTTCCAGAAACGTGATTTAGAGCTACTAGGGATTAATAATAAAAACCCACAGAAAGAAGCTTTACAAACTTTGGATAATTTCTGGTCAACCTACGAAATAATGGGTGTATCATTATTGGATCAACGCATGTGGTTGTGGTTATATGATAATCCAACTGCCACAGCTGATCAATTAAAAGCAGCAGTTCAAAAGATGGCTATTGAAATTTGGAATGATTATTATGCGCCTGTTTTTGGTGTTAAGGATCAACCAATTTTGGCCATTTATTCGCACATGATCAATAGTCCAATTTATTTATCGAATTATGCTTTTGGTCATTTAATTCAGTTTCAGGTGGAGCAGTATTTAATGTCAGCTGACTTTGCTTCTGAAGTTGAGCGTTTATTCCGTATCGGTTGCATTACACCTAATGCATGGATGCAAGAAGGTTTAAAGGAAGATATCTCGATTAAGTCCATTATAAAAGAAGCTGGCAAAGCTGTGAAGGAAGTTTCGTAAACTAAGGATCGTATCTTTAGTTGTATTGCATCTAATAAGATGCGATCCTTAATTTAAGGTGTCATCTGTATTAAACTATAAAAAAAAGCGAGTAGAAATTAATCTACTCGCTTTTTAATACCAATCTATTATAGTTGACTATAGCTATTCAATCATTTTTTGCAATTTCTTGCGTCCAAAGAAAATTCGACTTTTAACTGTGCCAATTGGCATTTCAAGCTTATCCGCTATTTCTTTGTATTTATATCCTTCCATGTGCATTGTTAATGGTCTTTTAAAATCGCCATCAAGGTTGCTCATGTGATTTGATATCTCATTGGTATAATGAAGAATATCAGGAGTGTCATTAGTGTAATACTTGTTTGATAAATAATTAACTTCATCTACAAGCATAGGAGCCTGTCGCATTTTATACCTTCTACGGTAATTATTGATGAATGAATTACGCATAATGGTATGCATCCATGCAGAAAAGTTGGTGTTCATAACGAATTTTTCACGCGACGATAAGGCACGAAAATTAGTTTCCTGCAATAGGTCGTTTGCATCTTCTTCATTCGTAGTCAATGTAAGGGCGTAGCTAAACATTCTCTGTTGAAGCCCCAATAAGCGATGGTTGAATTGTTCTGCGGTCATCTTTCTGGGTATTTTTCGTTAAAACTTCATTTCTTTCGACACAACTGCTCGGGTGTTTAACGGTTGTTATCAATTAAGAAATATAATTTAGTTATTTTTTAATTTTTATGCAACTGATTGTCAGTACTTTTTTATAATGTAGTAAATAAGTATTGAAATACCTGATTGCGGAATAAAGGTGAACAAAAATTATTTAAGTACCAAATTTGTTCAACATATAATATTCTTAATTGGTCAATATTATTTGTAAATTTGGCCTTTCAGAAGTTCTAAAAGGTTTATTTTCAAGATAAAAAGCTAACGGAAAAAATTTTATCATTTTTTTACATCTGAAGTAGAATCTCGTAAAATATGTTTCTTTTATTTAATCTTGTTTAAGGATATGAAAAAAATGTCGAGCTTAAAAATTGAAATAATAACTTATGGAGAGGCTTTATAATTGTTGAATAATGAATTGGATAAAGAAGGTATATCGTTTTTATCGGGATGGATTTAGAGGTTTGTCGGATTGGGGCAGAACCATGTGGATAATAATCCTGTTAAAACTGTTTGTGATGTTTGCCATTTTAAAATTGTTCTTTTTTACGGATACGCTTAAAAACAAGTATGATACGGATGAAGAAAGAGCTCAACATGTACTCGAAGAATTAATTACACACTAAACTTTTATTATATAATGTTTGAATCAATAGATTTTGCACTTGTCAATTGGTCGAGGGCACAATTTGCACTAACAGCCATGTTTCATTGGCTCTTTGTTCCGTTAACTCTCGGACTTGGTTTTATCATTGCTTTTATGGAAACCATTTATGTGCGAACGGGTGATCCCGAATGGAAACGAATTACTAAATTCTGGATGAAACTCTTTGGCATTAATTTCGCCATTGGTGTAGCGACGGGAATTATTCTTGAATTTGAATTTGGCACCAACTGGTCAAATTATTCATGGTTTGTTGGCGATATTTTTGGAGCGCCCCTGGCCATTGAAGGAATCATGGCCTTTTTCCTTGAAAGTACGTTTATAGCAGTTATGTTTTTTGGCTGGGGAAAGGTGAGTAAGCGATTTCACTTAACAGCTACTTGGTTAACAGCCATTGGCGCCAATTTATCTGCTTTGTGGATTTTGGTAGCAAATGCCTGGATGCAAAATCCAATTGGGATGAAATTTAATCCTGAGATGGCGCGGAACGAAATGGTCAACTTCTGGGATATTGTATTATCCGAAACAGCCGTGAACAAGTTTCTGCACACTACCACTTCGGGTTATGTACTCGCATCTGTTTTTGTTGTAGGTGTTAGTGCATGGTTCTTATTAAAGAAAAGGCACATCTTATTTGCCAAACGTAGCATTGTTATTGGTTCGGTTTTTGGAATTGTTTCGTCCATAATGGTTATTGCTTCAGGAGATGGCTCGGCCAGAGAGGTTGCAAAGAATCAGCCAATGAAGTTTGCCGCCATGGAGTCGCTTTACGAAGGACAAACAAATGCGCCTTTAATTGCCATTGGCTTGTTTGGAAAGCCACATGACACACCAATGCATCGTAAATCAGATCAAGATTTTCTGATGAAAATTGAAATTCCGAACATGTTATCATATATGGCATTTTTAAAAGTAGATGCTTTTGTTCCTGGTATTAAAGATTTGGTATTGGGGAACGAGGACTACAACATCATGTCGTATAAGGAGAAAATTAAGCGTGGATATGAAGCCCAGCAGGTATTGAAAGCTTTTAAGGAAGCAAAAGGAGTTGATGCGGTAGAATATAATCGCTTAAAAGCAAAGTTTGACGACAAGCATTGGGTGGAAAACTACTTTCGCTACTTTGGATATGGAAATTATTACGATCCAAACCCTGAGCAGTTGGAGTTAAATGCTTTTAAGATTGTGCCACCGATATCATTATCATTTTATGCGTTTCATATTATGGTTGCTTTAGGCGGACATTTCCTTTTACTCTTTATTGTAATACTCTATTTTGCCTTATACAGTCGTATCGAGAATAAAAAGTTGGTGCTTTACACAGCGCTTTGGACCATTCCTTTTGCCTACATCGCAAGTCAATCGGGCTGGGTGGTTGCAGAGGTGGGCCGTCAGCCGTGGGTTATTCAAGACCTAATGCCAACCATGACTGCCGTATCTAAAATTGATACGAGTTCAGTAATGATCACTTTCGGATTGTTTACTATAACTTTTGTAGGATTGGCAATTGCCGAAGTGCGCATAATGGTGAAACAAATTAAGAATGGACCAAAAGAAGGAGGGAATAAATAATGTTTGAAGCACTATCACATTTAGCTTTACAGCAATATTGGTGGATAATTGTCTCTCTTCTGGGAGCTATACTGGTGTTTTTAATGTTTGTACAAGGTGGACAAACATTGCTGTATACAATTGGAAAAACAGATATGGAACGCACCATTTTGGTGAATACACTTGGCCGAAAATGGGAATTTACTTTTACAACTCTTGTCACATTCGGTGGAGCTTTCTTTGCATCTTTTCCACTGTTTTATAGTACAAGTTTTGGAGGAGCCTATTGGGTCTGGATGATTATTTTGTTCGCGTTTGTATTGCAAGCAGTGGCTTATGAGTTTCGATCGCGACCAAATAATTTTTTCGGGGCAAAAACCTACGAAGTCTTTTTAATGCTCAACGGTTTGATTGGGACAGTATTAATCGGAACGGCCGTGGCAACTTTTTTCACTGGCTCAGCTTTCAGTGTGAATGATTTAAATCAATCGCAGTGGGAACTTTCTTCTCATGGACTTGAAGCAGCGCTAAACTTGCACAACTTATCATTAGGTTTGGCGGTATTCTTCCTGGCAAGATGTCTGGCATTACTTTATTTTATGAATAGTGTTCAACACGACGAAATATTAAAGCGAGCAAGAAAGCAATTACTTAACAATGCCATTCCGTTTGTGGTATTTTTTCTCACTTTCGTAATTTGCTTGATGTTTCGTAATGGTTATGCAGTAAATGCGGAAACCGGATTGGTTACCATGCAGGAGTATAAATACGCGATTAACTTATTCGAGATGCCCGTGGTATTCATCATGTTTTTAATTGGTGTTGTAGCTGTTTTGTACAGCATCACCATAAGTATATTAAGGGTGCATACCAAAGGAATATGGTGTGCGGGTGCAGGAACCATTCTGACGGTGTTAAGCTTGTTTCTTTTGGCAGGATTTAATAACACCTCATTCTACCCATCGAGTTTCGATTTACAAAGTTCATTAACCATTCAGAATTCGTCTTCGAGTCATTTCACTTTAACTGTGATGAGTTACGTGTCGTTAATGGTACCTTTTGTAATTGCCTACATTTGGTATGTGTGGAAGTCGATTAATAATAAACCCATCGATGAAGAAGAAATGGGTGAGGAAGATTTACATGTGTATTAAGATAAAAAAAATAGGATATGAATTACCTACATCAAGTATTATGGTATATGGCCTTACCGCTAACTATTGTTGTTAGTTATTATGCTGTAAGGTTAGCCTTAAAGATTTTTCATAAAAAACTTGAGGCGCAGAAGGATCAATAAAACTTATACTCCCGGGGTACAGCCTCGGGAGTTTTTTTGTTTAACCTTATCTCTTGTTCTTTTTCATTTGTTCATCTTCAAATATTTGAAAATACTCCTTTGCATAATTATATAATGGTCCTAAATACCCATCAAAGGGACCCAGATTTTTGAATTTCTTATTAAAAGTAGGATACCTACTTATGGCCAGAATCATTGTATTGTAAATTTCATCTTCTGGATATTTATATTTAAGCCAGTTATTTGCAACCGAATCTAATCTTTGCTCAGAAATACTAGAAAGATTGAGAGAAAATACGGTGTCTAGATTGATAGTATTATCTTTTGTAAGAAGGTTAATTGTAAAAACAGGTGCTAATTCATACTTCCCTTTTTTTCCTATTGGTAACTCTAGGCATCTTGATATTTTTAATTGTCCATTTTCATGCGTGATTTTATCTATGTGATATTCATAGCTTTGTAGTATTCTGGTTGCCGAATTGCATTCAAATATTTCAAAACCTCTAAAATAAACTGAACTATCTGGATACTTATAGCCAGACACAATGGTGTCAATTATTTCATTAGCTGAATAACCACAAACAATAAATCTAAAATTTTGCTTATGGACTTCTATTATCGGCTCTCCTGGTGACGAAAAGAAGCTCTCAATACATTTACAGTTGATTTTTAACGAATCGAGATTTGGTTCATATTCTTCTAAAGAATCATCTCTGGAGGAGCTATATTCAGTAAGGCCTTCAAAAACAATCCCTTTCGTTTCGTTTAGAGTTTCATGAATTGATTTTTTAGTATTCTTTTGGTTTGGA
Organism: Carboxylicivirga fragile; assembly: GCA_025499625.1. GTDB lineage: Bacteria > Bacteroidota > Bacteroidia > Bacteroidales > Marinilabiliaceae > Carboxylicivirga > Carboxylicivirga fragile. The sequence goes on from JAFMVD010000024.1 coordinate 26,716, forward strand.
AGGCTGCAGCTTGAAATAACTATTGTCAATAGTATAACAGTATAAATAAATTTCATTTATGGATATTTTAATTAACTCAAATGTTTAAACGTCAAACTCAATTGTGCTTGCAACTCCATAATTTCCTTATGCGATTTTTTTAGCGTGTTTTGTTCAATATGCGATAGCACCTTGAAATTAACAGTATTCTCTGGAGCTTCATTGTTCAGCACGGCTTGTGATTGTAGTTTCAAACGAAGTTGCATCAGATAGTTATAAATCTGTTTGAGCTCATTTTTATGTTCAAGTGAGAATTCCTTTTGTTCAAAGAGTAACTCTATTCGTTCGATTGTATTGCTTGCTTGTAATTGATGAACCAGACCATAAATACGGACGTATCCAATTAAAGGCAATAGCACCTTTTTTAAATTAAAAGCTTCGGCATCGGCTGTGACTTTATATTTGATTATGGAGTTAGCCATGTGGTAAAAGAATAGGCCATTATCTTTTACAATGTCATTTATGTGTTCGCGTAATTCGTTAATTAATTTACCTTCACCGTAAATACATCTAAAATCAAAAAAAGTACTGCTGTCCAAAACACTTTGAGGGTCTGGGGAATTAATCCACTTTGAGAAATAATCTTTCCAAGTAGAAATCGATTGACACCATTTTTTATTACTCGCCATAATCTCACCAATGCAATAGTTATAACCAATGGTATGCAGGTGTTTATTAATGGACTTTGCTAGATGGTGAAAATACACTTGATCTTGTTCTGTTGCCGAATTCGATAGCACTATGGCATTATCTTGATCGGTTTTGAGTGTTTGTTCCATGCGACCTTCGCTGCCAAGTGCCATAAAGGCAAAATCACATGGAGGAGTTCCATGCTCTTCAATGGCCAAATCAATTACACGAATAGAAATAGCATCGGCTACCGATGTGATTATGCGGGTTGTATTTTGGGCATTATCACTATTTACAATAATAGCATTAATGAGCACCGGAACATGATTGTAAATCTGTTTAAGCTCATCAATATGTTGGCTGTTTTCGATTTCTTGAATTATATAACTTAATGAGTTTCGCTGTACTTCTAACGCTTCCTGATTACCGATTACGCCTACTACATTATTCTGGGTGTTTTTCACCAAGAGGTGCGAAATGCCTTCTTGACGGAACAGGAGAACTGCTTCGTACAAAAGGGCATTTTCAGAAATTTGTGCAACCGGGGCACTCATTATATTAACAACCTTACTTTCGAGACTAATTTCTTTGGCCAGAACACGCTTTTTCAAATCCGTATCGTTAACAACACCAATAATGGTTTGTGCTTGCTTTACGAATATAACTTTCTGATTTTTTAAAGTCATCAGTGTGGCAACCTCCTTAATAGAGGTATCTATTTCACATGTTAAAGCCGATTTTACAAACGACTTAATTGGTTGATTCATTAATAACAATGAAGTTTGCAGTTCCTGCGAAAGCTGTTTGGTGCTTGTTTCCAGCTGTTTTTTACGGCTCACATCTTTGGCTACTACAATAAACGCCTCTTGATTGGAGTATATGATTCGTGATATGGAAATAACAATCGGTCGGCTTGCTTTACCATTGCAAATCAGTTCGGTTTCGGCAGAAACACTCTTTTTAGGATCAGAAAATAAAGAAAGAACCTGATCCCATTTGATGGTAAAAAGATCGTTGAACGACGCTCCTGTTAGTTCTCTGGATGGACAGTCTATCATCGTGGCAAACTTTAGGTTATTAAAGGCCACTCGATTATCCACAAACATCAAAGTGCCTTCAGTGGAGGCATCAACTAGTGTTTTATATTTTTGCTTCGATTGTATCAGTTTTTGCTCTGCTGCTTTTCGTTTGTTTTCAATATTAAGGCTTTGTCGGATGATGTATATTAGGGCAATGATGATGATAGCGACAATGATCGATGATATTTTTAAGAGGCGATTTTTTAATGCGGCTATTTCTTGTTCCACATCTTCAAGGTAGATGCCTGTTCCGATTAGCCATCCCCAATCATCAAAACCTTTAACAAAGGATAATTTTGGCACAACTCGGGAGGTATCATCTTTCCATTGCCAATAGTAATCGATAAACCCTTCATTATCTTCTTTTACCAATTTTACGGCATCCACAAATAATTTCTTCTCGTGCGAATCCTTAAAATCTTCCAGGTTAGTATTATTGAGCTCAAGTAGATACGGGTGCATAATCATTTTCGGAGAATAGTCAATCAGCCAGAAATAATCCTTGCGTTCCACGCCATACCGCATTTGTTCTATTTGATCCGCTGCTACTTTTTGCGCTTGTTCAAGACTTAATTCACCCCTTACATATTCCAGATGATGTTCTTCCAATATGCTCCATGCCGTATTGGTTAATTCGCGAATCATCTCTTTTTTTCGATCCATCATATTTTTCTCAAAGTGAGGGATGATTATCGCAAAGAAGGAAATAATAAAAAGCACAATAGCTAATATGGATGGTGCCACTATGCTAATGAAGAATTTATTGAGGTTTTTTTCAGACATAATGAGGCTATAAATCAGATGCGCTTGGTTTGAACGATATTGGTTTCTGTATCATAAATGCAAAACCCTTTACCTAAGCGACTACCGGCAATAGGCGGAACCAATATGCAATCGTTTTTTTGCGCGTTGTATTTTTTATTAAATCGTTTTCCTATAATTGAATGATCATTGGCCACATATAGACCAGAGAAATGAAAATGCCCGGCGAAGGCTATTTCACAATCGTGATCCTTCATAAATTGTTTGTGTTGACCAAATTCATCTATTTCTGTCAAAAATATCTTCATCGACCCACTTAGGTTTGGATAGATAAAATGTGAAAGAAAAATATTAATCTCCTTCGTTTTTATAATATGGTATTCAGGAAGCGATTTAAGGAAGGCAACGTCATTTTTTGTGTAAAGAGGATCCAGTTCATCATGATCGTAAAGCCATATTTTCCCTTGCGCTTTTTCCGCTCTTGCGTGGTAATCCATATCGTACCAATTGTCCGGAAAATTAAAAGAGCTTTTCACCGATGGCGTTCGCTGAGCAGCATGTAGGTCGTGATTGCCCGCAATAATGATGCTGCAATTTTCTCTTACCAAGCGCAGACATTCATGCGCATCTCTGGTATCGAAATAATGATAATGAGGTACACTAAAACCGGATATATCGCCAAGACAGATAATTTCATCGCAATTGAGCTTTTCAATTTTCTTGAGTGCTCGCTTTAGATGCACAATGTCTTCATGTATATCGGTTAGTATGGCGTATCTCATTAAAATTAGCTTGTTTACTTCTTAAGTGCCTTGTACCTAAAGATAGTAGAATATTTTCTTTCCACATCGATGAAAGGAATGTAAATGATGTGTTGATCTTATTTGTCCTTGGGCGGAGGTAGAATCTTCTCGATGAAGTTTCTTTTCTTTTGAGGCTGACCCAATAGCGCATTTAAACTGTTTTCAGCTGCAAGGTTTCGATCCCAAAGATCCATGGCTTTTTTGTAGTATTCTATCGCCAATTCATAATTCTCGCGATGGCGCATCACAATGCCCAAGTTGGTATAAGCAACTGACAAGCGGCGAGGTGTTTCCAATTGGGCTTCTTTAATTTCATTAATGCGACTTGATGTAAATCGCTTTAATTCTTTGTCAGAATAACTCGTAAGTCCGTTGAGGAAATTAGTTGTAAGTAGCATATGTATTTCCTCTTCGTCTTTCTCAGAGTATATGTTTAACCAATCTTCATAGGTTTGGATGCTTTTCAAAGCTGCTATTTTACTCAAGCTAAGTAGTGTGTCTTTTGATAAAATAGAAATGCCATCGAGACTTAAACAATTGTCTTCATGAAAAATTGCCATTGCAAGGTAGGCGGCTGATCGGTTGTTGTGTAATACACCTATTTCGTAAGAGCGTTGGTAATGCTCTACAGATTGGTAAATAAATTCTACCGAATCCAAGAGTAGAAAGATGGCTTTGAAATTATTGCTTTCGGCATAACTATCATATTTGCCATATAATTCGCGGGCTTCAATAATACGTGGGTCGTTTGATTTATTTACATGATTGTAATAAAGCTTGGCAATGGCGAAACCAATGATAACAATAGAACCTAGGATGACAATGAGAGATTTCTTGGAATTATTTATGTTCGGCATGGATAGTATTTGTTTGTGAGCTTAAGAGAATATGAGAAAAGGATTGATGAATTATTCTATTCTCTTTTACCCCTCCAAACCTCCCCTAGAGGGGAGGCTATGTCCCCTTTAGAAGGGGTTTTAGGGGTGAAATTATTGGATATAGAAAATTGGAAAGGTATCCAGTAAAGATTCTTTATATGAATACCTTTCTAATATTTTAACTGTGTACTTTTTCTATTAAGAATTTACGAATCTCCTCAGGAGTTTCAGGTGTTAATTTCGAAACAATGATGTTAGCTAAAATCGCTAAAGGAGCACCAATCCATGCGAAATACCAAGCTTCCAGATAGTAGCTGATGAATTCATGGAAAGGTAAAACTACACCTTGTTTTCCTGCGACAAAGTAGGTGATTGATATGATGGAAATTAAACCACCAACAATTAATCCAGCAATAGCACCTTGGCGGTTCGATCCACTCCACCAAATTCCTAGAAGGAAAAGAGGGAAGATTGTACAACCGGCCAAAGAAAAGGCTACGGCTACTAACTGACCTATTAAACCTAATTCTAACATTGCAATCATAGTAACGATAATTGCCATAGAGATAGTTCCAATACGAGCCATCAATAGCTGTTTCTTCGGAGAAGAGTTAGGATTAATTACTTTCACATATAAATCGTGAGAGAAGGCGGATGCTCCAGCAACTAGTAATCCCGATACGGTCGAGAATGCGGCAGATACACCACCAGCAGCCAATAAACCAACAATCAGTGGGTGAATTCCACCTAATTGTGCTGTATAAACAACAATGGCATCTTTCGAAAGCTTACCTACTTCAGGGTTGGCAGATAAAATCTTACCAAATGCTGAATAAACGGGTGCACTCCAATATAGAATACAGATAAAGAATAAGCCCCATACTACTGACCAACGGGCATCACTTGCCTTAGGTACCACATAAAAACGTTGAATAACGTGTGGTAGACCTGCAGTCCCAATCATTAATGAAAAAGCAATGGCCATCCATTGGAAGTAAGTTTTACCAGTTGCAGGATCCCATGGCATGGAAAACTCAGGTGAAGCAGCAATGGCATAATCATGCCCTACGGCATTAACCAATTGCGATATCTCAGCAGATGGTATACCATTGGTGATATCTGTTACTACCGATCCATAACCTATCTGCGGTAAAATCCAGAAGTAGTCAAACTTAAACGTAAGAATGAATAATGGAATCAGGAATGAGATGATAATAATAATGTATTGGATTTGCATGTTTTTAGTTACCCCAAGCATACCCGATATTAAGGTATAGGTCAGTACCACTGAACCACCAATCATGACAGCCCACATATATTCGAGACCTAATATCCATTTAAACATTAAGCCGATACCTGCGAACTGACCAACACAGTACGAAATAGATATTAAGATGGCAATGATAGCACCTGTTGCACGCAAACCTTGTGAGTAATAACGGTCGCCAATAAAATCGGCAGCTGTGTATTTTCCATATTTGCGAATTTGGCCAGCCATTAGTATTAGCAATAATACATAACCTCCAGTCCATCCTACAACGTAGGCCAGTCCGTGATAACCCGATCCATACATAAGAGCAGCCATTCCAAGAAACGAAGCAGCACTCATCCAGTTTGAAGCAATAGCCATACCCGATCCGGTACGCGAAATGCTACGACCTGCAGCATAATAATCGTTGGTGTCTTTCGCTCTGAAAAGAATACCTACCATTACAAACACACAAAGGATGCTTATAAGTATAATGGCAGGACCTGTTTTAAATCCCCCTTCGAGTTCAGTTGCCGCATTGGCCGCAGACATAAGGGCTGGCAACGATAAAGTAAAAAGTGATAATATTATTTTTTTCATAATGATTCGAGTTGATTATTCAGCAATTCCCATTTTTTTATTGTATTGGTCTACTCTTAAGCAATATGCCCAGCATAGGCCAATAAAGAGAATTAATAGAAAAACTGCAGAGTAGAAATAATGAAATGGGAATCCTAAAAATGTCGTGTCAGTTAAAAACGAACGATTATGTATGGTATATAAAGGCATACATGTTTCAATTATTTCCATGTTTTCAGCTGTTATAGCTTCAATGCTCGAAGATCTTAATTCTAATGGAAGAATCTTTGCCAAAACCTCTGTTGGTTGAAGACCAAGAATTGATGTGGCCAATCCGCCAAGTTTTCGTTTAGCACTGAGGTAATCGGCGTCGGTAACCGCATTGGCTTCAGATTCGGCTTTTTCGAAATCAAGAAGTGCACTCGTTAACGCTACTTGTTGAGCCGAATCGGCCAATTGAAATGTGGCCCAGGTAATACCGTTATCAAGAGCGGCTCTGTGCTCGGTTGAAATAAAAACCTTGCCTGCAACGTGAAGTGCTGAATTTGCAAAAGTTGTAAGGCTAGAAGCATCTGCATTGCCTTCTTTTACATCATTCCAAACCTCATTAAATGCGATTAGTTGTGGTTCTGGTACTGGTTTCTCAATGACTCTCAATAAAATATGAAAGCCAAAGATGGCGATTGCCCAAATACCAATTAACCACAGCACCATGTTTCTGTTATGTTTAGCCCTTTCTGTTGTTGGCCTAAAAAAACTGATGTGATAGTCTTTGTTCATGTTTGTAAATTTTGGATTTTAGTAACTGATAGTGACTAAAATAGCTGATTTGAATCAGAAAAAAGACAAAATTTAAGCATATACGATTCCGAATATATGTAGATAAGTCGAAGAAATGCTATGCTATTGACTTACAGTGAGTGTTGTGTTTGGCTTAGATTTGACAGAAAGTGACCAATTTCTTTGAATGGGGTGAAAAACTAAGAAAGAAGGGGGTGCATAATAGGGCTTAAGATCTTGAATATAAATCAAATTGGTTTAAAAGGTCTAAATTTAAAGGATGGCATCTTTGGTCCAATGTTTAAATTAAGATGCCATCCTTTGGTTAAGTGCAAAAAAAAAGGATCGCCTCGAAAAGCGATCCTTGAATATTATAGAGTTTGCTACTCTTTAGAATTTATACAACATACTAACTGTTATTCTGTGATTTTCTACATCAGTCGTGTTAATTGGTGTCCCTTGCGAATCGAAATCATCACCATAACCAGCAACTGTATATGCATATTGCAAACCAAGAGTAGTTTTCTTAGCAAGTACAAAGTCAACGCGCGGAGAAACAGAGTATAATGAACCGATTGTACTACTTCCAGGGTTTGTACTACTTCCACCAATTGAATACTGCCATAAGATACTTACATCTTCACGCGCACCATATGCTTTAGAATGACCAAAGAATACGCCTGTTTGTACCTTACCAATATTGTATTGCAGATCAGCCCAAAAACTTCCTGAGTAGGTGGCAGCATATTCTGATAAAATATTATTGATGCCCGTATTAGCTTTTCTTCCTACACCACCTAGCATTACCATGTTCGACATGTTTCCGCCGTAGGTATAGCCAGCTTTTACAGTTAAGTCACTTATGTTTATTTTGGTTATTGCACTTAGGTGATAACTTGTAACTTTTTCATCTGTAGCATAAGTATATTTAATATCAGGGTCATTGGCATCATCAAATTGCTCTGATAACATAGGCTTTAAGCTTTTTACACCTGCGGTTAAGGCCAAAAGAAATTGTTTGCTCTTATACTTTAGTTGTACATCTAACTCTGGCAATTGCGACATTTCATCACCAGTTGGCATACCCGCATTTTTAAAATCAGTTTGTGCGACTAATGCTGCATTGAGTTCTAAATTATCAGAAGCTTTAACGCCATACTTAAGCTGAGCATTTCTGGCAAAAGGGTTGAAAGGGATAGCCGGATCTAAACCTATCATTAACGGAAATGACTCTGGGATGAATAGAGGGTGCCAATATTGACCAACAATTAAGTATGATTTTTCCCAGCTTAATCTGATCATAGCATGACGTAATCTGAAATTGACATCATTTGAACCTGATTTACCTAGAAAATCACCTTCAACTAATGCGAATGACTTAGCTCCTAATACATCTGGTCCTGATACGTGTAAGCCAAATCGGGAATGCGCTGCATCAATATTGTATTGACCAGTTGCGTTAATGTCGTTACCTCTGTCGTCAAGTTGTACAGGTTTTGGGTACAGATAGATATGGCTATTGCGTGGAGCAACACTTTGGCGTGAATCATAAAAACCACTGACTCCAACAAATCCATGCAGTTCTACCTTAAATGCTTTTTCTTTTTCCTGTCCAAAAACTGATAGTGTTATCAGTATGACAAGTAATGTGTTTAGACTTCGTTTCATAATATTTGTTTCTGAGATGGCGTTGTATCGATTAAATACTTGAGTGCAAAACAACTAAAAATTTGGGCAAAAAAAAAGACGTTCAGCGAATGAATGTCTTTAATTTTGTGATAGTTATACTATTATTGATGCAACGCATACTACTTTGCATTCAATGTATTCTTATTTAAATCCTAATAGCCACTTCCCCAAGGAAACAATAATGTAATATAAAATTATAGCAGCGATGCCACCTACGCCAAGTAATACAATAAACACTATGGCAAGAAATAAGAGGATGAATCGCTCTTTGTTTTCTGAAAATTTGAAGTTCTTAAATTTCAAGGAGAACATGGGAACTTCACTTACTAATAAAATGCTGAAGAAGAGAATGAGGCCGAAAATAACCAATGGGTTCATCCAGTCGAATGATTGTGGAGAATCGATAAACTTATAAGCAAAGGCAGCTGTAAAAATGCCTGTTGCAGTTGTTGTTAACCCAAGGAAGTTTTCGGTTTGTCTCGTATCGACATTAAACTTAGCCAGACGGAGTGCAGCAAACACAACTAGTATAAACGGACTTAATATCCATAGTTGTTCAGGCCATTCCAATGTGTTAAATGGAATACTTACATCGGCAAAGAGTTTGGCTTTTATTATGCTCGACCAAATGGCAGCAGGCGCTACTCCAAAACTAATTAAATCAGCTAATGAGTCAAGTTCCTTACCCATTTCACTGTAGGCCTTTAAAGCTCTTGCCGCAAAACCGTCACCAAAGTCGAAAATGGCACCGATAAATATTAACCAAACAGCCCACTCTAGTTGATGATTTAAGGCGAAGAAAGTAGCCAGAGCGCCACAGAGTACATTAAGGCTTGTTAAAAAATTCGGAATATGTTTCGTAATATTCATTGTTCATATTTGTTTGTTCGAAAATATGACAATCCCTTAGACATTCAAAATATCGGAGCCGAAAGCTGTGTTAAATAATAAATTAACGTTAAAAGGCAATATTTATTTGGAATTATAATTATACACTCTATATTTGTATCGAATTATAGAAAAGAAATGAAAAACTGTATCCATCATATTCATCATTTATTCCTCCCACAGGTAGGCTGAGATTGATATGTGTATACATTAAACAATATTTCATCAAAAAGGCTTACCAGAAACGGTAAGCCTTTTTTTATTTTAAAATTTTGACATGTTAAACAATTTTCATCATCATACACATCACCATTACCTATCGAGCAGATAAGTCAGATTGTTGTGTCATAAAACGAAATACAAAGGCTTATCTCATACGGGATAAGCTTTTTTTTTATCCATAAATATTTAGAATAGAACATTAAAACATAGAAATCATGGAAACTAAAATTAGAATTGCATTACAGAAGAAAGGTCGCTTGAACGACGATTCAATGAAATTGTTAAAAGAAGCGGGCATTAAGTTTAATGTAGGTAGCGGAAAATTAGTGGCATCATCGCCAAATTTCCCAATTGAAGTATTGTTTTTACGCGATGATGATATTCCACAAACGGTGGCTGATAAAGTGGCAGATATTGGAATTGTTGGTGAGAATGAAATGCTTGAAAAAGGCTTTGATTTAAATATTTCCAAACGTTTAGGCTTTAGTCGTTGTCGACTATCTTTAGCTATACCAAAGGCTGATGAATACAAAGGATTAGACTATTTCGAAGGTAAAAAAGTAGCCACTTCCTATCCTGTTATTCTTAAAAAGTATTTTGCCGAGCAAAAAATAAATGCTGACATACACGAGATTACTGGGTCGGTAGAAATTGCACCGGGCATTGGATTGGCCGATGGTATTTGCGACATTGTAAGCTCTGGAAGTACTTTAGTTGCAAATCGCCTTAAAGAAGTTGATGTGGTGATGGAGTCCGAAGCTCTTTTGGTAGCAGCTCCTGAGCTAAGCGCCGAAAAGCAAGCCTTATTAGATGAGATTATTTTTAGAATTAACTCGGTAAAAGCAGCTAATTCAAACAAGTACATCCTTATGAATGTTCCTAATGATAAGGTGAATGATATATTGGAAATACTTCCGGGAATGAAAAGCCCAACCGTACTTCCTTTGGCAGATGATAAATGGAGCTCGGTGCACTCGGTAATTCAAGAGAAGAAGTTTTGGGAGATTATTGGCCAACTGCGAAATAAGGGTGCTGAAGGAATTTTGGTTATTCCTATTGAGAAAATGATTTTGTAGAAAGTCCGGTGTTGTACGTTCGGAGTCCGAAGAATAAACATTTATGAATTATCCCATAAGAGGGAATAGCTATAAAGAAGATGCAAAAGATATTATACCCCAAAAAAGAGCAGTGGCAACAATTATTGGAACGACCTGATAATGGTTTGGAAGATTTGTTTGATACGGCAAAAGGTGTGTTGCAAGATGTGCAACGCAATAAAGATGCCGCATTGAAGAAATATACCAGAATGTTTGATGGTGTTACGCTTGAAGAATTTGCTGTTACCAAAGAGGAAATTGACGAAGCATGTTTAAGTGTTGGTAGTGATTTGAAAGAAGCTATCTTAACGGCAAAAAGTAATATCGAAAAATTCCACGAAGCGCAACGTGTTTCGTCTAAAGTGATTGAAACAATGCCAGGCGTACAATGCTGGCAACGAAGTGTGGCTATTGATAAAGTAGGCTTGTATATTCCAGGGGGTACTGCGCCTTTGTTTTCAACTGTTCTAATGTTGGCGCTTCCTGCGAAAATTGCTGGTTGTAAAGAGATTGTTATCTGTACACCTGCTGGAGCTGATGGAAAAATTAATCCAGCCATCCTGTATAGTGCCAACCTTGTGGGAGTAAGTAGGATATTTAAGTTAGGTGGTATTCAGGCTATAGGCGCTATGGCCTATGGTACCGAAACGGTTCCATCTGTATCTAAAATATTCGGCCCGGGTAATCGATTTGTGACGGCGGCAAAGCAGTTGGTAAGTATTAAAGAGGTGGCTATTGATATGCCTGCTGGTCCATCCGAGGTTATGGTTATGGCCGATGAGAGTGCCGAACCTTCGTTTATTGCAGCCGATTTATTATCACAAGCTGAGCACGGTGCCGACAGTCAGGTGGTGTTATTAACTAATAGTGAAGCTTTGATAGATGAGGTTGAAAAAGAAGTGGCTGCCCAACTTGAGCTTCTGCCACGAAAGGATGTTGCTGAGAAAGCGCTTGGAAACAGTCGGCTAATTGTTTTGAAAACGGAAGCTGAAATGCTTGAGATGTGCAATGATTATGCACCTGAGCACTTGATCATCTCCATGCGCGATGATGAAGAGATTGGTAGTAAAGTAACAAATGCGGGCTCTGTATTTTTGGGTAATTATTCTCCAGAAAGTGCTGGCGATTATGCTTCGGGAACTAATCATACTTTGCCAACGCAGGGTTATGCCAAAGCCTATAGTGGTGTGAGTACCGATAGTTTTATGAAAAAGATCACCTATCAAAAAATTACTCAAGCTGGCTTAACTAAATTGGGGCCATCCATCGAAATTATGGCGGAAGCCGAACAGTTAATAGCGCACAAAAATGCGGTTACTGTAAGATTAAAAAAAATTAAGAATTAATATAAAGTAAGGAGTATAAAGTACTGAGTGTTGATATTTTGATACATTTACTACTGACTACTCACTACTGCCTACTCACTATTACTATGAAACCACTCGACCAATTATTACGAACCAATATTAAAAACCTGAAACCATATTCTTCGGCACGTGATGAATACGTGGGAGAAGCTTCGGTTTTTTTAGATGCCAATGAAAACCCATTTAATAAACCTTACAATCGATACCCCGATCCGTATCAACGAACAGTGAAGCAAAAGATAGCATCCATAAAAGATGTGTCAGCTGATCAGATCTTTTTAGGAAATGGCAGCGATGAGCCAATCGATTTGTTGTTTCGCGCATTTTGTGAGCCCGGTATCGACAATGTGGTAAGCATTGATCCTACCTATGGTATGTATCAGGTAGCAGCAGATATTAATAATATTAAGGTGCGAAAAGTATTATTGACACCCGATTTTGAATTGGATGTTGACGGCTTATTAGCGGCTAGCGATGAGCACTCAAAGCTTCTGTTTATTTGTTCGCCCAACAACCCAACTGGTAATTGTTTTATTGAGGCCGATATCATTTCACTCATTTCTCAATTCAAGGGTATCGTTGTTTTGGATGAGGCCTATATTGACTTTGCAGCAGATAAAAGTTTACTCAATCGTTTAGGCGAATTTCCTAATCTGGTAATACTGCAAACATTTTCAAAGGCATGGGGTATGGCGGCTATTCGATTGGGAATGGCTTTTACCTCGCCCGAGATTGTGTCTGTACTGAGTAAGATCAAATACCCGTATAATATAAATGTACTCACCCAGGAGAAAGCTTTGGAGCTTTTAGAGAATGAAAAAGAAAAGGCCTACTGGGTCGAGCGTTTATTGGCCGAGCGAGAGGTTTTAAGAGCGGCGCTAAATGAATTTTTCTTTGTTAAAAAAGTGTATCCGTCCGATGCGAACTACCTTTTGGTAAAAGTGGAAAATGCCAAAGGTTTATACCAGTTTTTGGTTGATAAGCACATTATTGTTCGCGACCGTTCATCTGTTGCTTTGTGCGAAGAGTGTTTACGAATAACGGTTGGTCAGCCGGCAGAGAATAGTTTGTTGTTAGAAGCACTATCTTTATATGCATCTAAATAATAGATCATGTTAAAAGATAATGCCTTACTATTACTTTTTATGTTGAATATAAATTTCCTAATGGGACAAACTAAAATTCGCTTATGGGAGGGGAACCCTCCCGAGTATATTTTGAATGAAGTTCAAGAGATTGATACCGTTTCTAACTGGAATGTACCTGTAGTATATGGTATTAATCAGTCTGAATTGACATTTTTCAAAAGTGATAAAAAAGGTTTGTTACCAGCAGTGATTATTTGTCCTGGCGGGGGCTATGGTGTTGAAGCGTACAAACATGAGGGTAATGATGTGGCTTTATGGTTTAATTCGTTGGGGATTCATGCCTTTGTGCTAAAATATCGCTTGCCCGATGAGGCTATTTGTGAAGAACCAACTTATGCGGCTTTAACAGATGCTTTGAGGGCTTTGCAACTAGTACGTAAAAATGCAAAGCAATATTCAATTGTTGAGGGCAAGATCGGCATCATGGGTTTTTCTGCAGGCGGTCATTTGGCGGCCTCGGCATCTACTTTGTATGATCAAGCACGTTTTTCAGAATATTCTGCTCGTCCAGATTTCTCAATATTGATGTATCCGGTTATATCAATGCAGAAAGATTACACGCATATGGGATCACGCAATAACTTATTGGGATCAAAACCTGAAACCGCGCTCGTAGATTTGTTTTCGACAGAATTGCAAATTAATAGTAAAACGCCTCCTGCATTTTTATTACATGCTGCTGATGATGAAGCCGTGAATGTGAAAAATACGATGCTTTATTCAGAAGCATTACTTAATGCAGAAGTAGATTGTACGAAACACATTTTTGAAGAAGGAGGACATGGTTTTGGCTATGACGAAAGTAAAGCAACGAACCGTTGGATCAGCTTACTGGAAGATTGGTTAAGGCAAAAAGAAATTATTAAATAATGAAAAAAGTACTATTTATAGATAGGGACGGCACATTAATTATGGAGCCACCCGTAGATTACCAAGTTGATACCTTAGAAAAGTTGGAGTACTACCCTGGTGTGTTTCAGAATTTATCGAAAGTAGCATCTCAGCTCGATTATGAACTGGTAATGGTAACTAATCAGGATGGATTGGGTACCGACTCTTTCCCTGAAGATACCTTTTGGCCGGCTCAAAATAAAATGATGAATGCACTTGAGAAGGAAGGGATAAAGTTTGATGAGGTACTAATTGATTACTCCATGCCCGAAGACAATGCCCCTACGCGTAAACCTCGAACAGGATTGTTAGGCAAGTACATGACAGATGAATATGATTTGGCGAATTCTTACGTGATTGGCGATAGAATCACCGATGTAGAATTGGCAAAAAACCTGGGTTGTAAAGCTATTTTCCTAAAGGAAGAAGAGGAAGCACAATCGTTGTTGCATGAAACAGGTTTTGAAGCCGTGTTGTCAACTCTGGAATGGAGCGAGATTGTAGCCTACCTTTTTAAATTGGATAGATCGGCTTCTGTTGAGCGAAATACCGCTGAAACGCAGATTAAAGTGTCTGTTAATCTTGATGGTAGCGGGAAGTGTAATATCTCAACCGGATTAAATTTCTTTGACCACATGCTCGATCAGATTGGTCGTCATTCAGGTATGGATCTGGACGTAACTGTTAAAGGGGATTTAGCTGTTGATGAGCACCATACCATTGAAGATACGGCTATTGTGTTAGGTGAAGCATTAAAAGAGGCTTTGGGTGATAAGCGTGGCATTGAGCGCTATGGATTCTGCTTGCCAATGGACGATTGTCTGGCTCAGGTGGCGCTCGATTTTGGTGGAAGGTCATGGTTGGTTTGGGAGGCTGATTTTAAACGCGAAATGATTGGTGATATGCCAACAGAGATGTTCTATCATTTCTTTAAAAGCTTTTCTGATGCGGCAGCCTGTAATTTGAATATAAAGGCAGAAGGCAAGAATGAGCACCATAAAATAGAAGGTATATTCAAGGCTTTAGCCAGGGCTATCCGTGCAGCTATTCGAAAAGATCCGTATAGTGATCAACTGCCAAGTACAAAAGAGATGTTATAAAATTCAATCAATCTGATTTACGGATGCGATCTTTATTCAACAATAAAGGTCGCATTCATAGTTATTCATTATGAAGTTTCTTCAGATCGTGCCATTCAGAAACTTAATAATAGCCTTGGCTTTCTTATGACCAATGCTTTCAATTTGCATTAATTGCTGTTCGTTGGCTTGCAATACAGATTTTAATGTGCCAAAATGTTGTATCAATAAATAAGCCGTATTTGTTCCAACTCCGGGCAGACCTTGCAAAAAATATAGTTGTTGTTTGGCAGGTGTTTTAGGTTTGTATCCATATCTGTAATTGGTAGTTGTTCTTTTAAAGTTCTTTACAGATAAATTGATCAGAGTGTTGGTGGTATCTTCCTTGTCTTTACAAAATACAATAGGTAGTTGCCAGTTGACGCTAATGGATAATAGAGTGACTTTAATAGCTTCGCGACTGATTAGGTGCTTGGTTTGATATGGATTACCTTCAATAAGTAAAATACTACTGTATCTACTTTCTTTAATTTTTTGGCATTGCTTAAAAAGTCGATTTTGAATTAGCGAAATCACAAAGTCATCTTTTGTTTTTCGCTCCACAATCAATTGCTCGTCAATAATGTAGTCGCCTTTTTTGAGTTCTTTTATTAGTGTGCTTTGTCCTTTTTCTTCTAGACGTTTTGGTATTCCAGAAGCTCTTTCTCTGTGGTCAATTACGATCATGTTGAATGGGATGTTGTTCCGGTTTCTTTCTATATTCAAGATAGCACAGTTGCTTGAAAATAGTAATGTTATACTTGGCGTAAATACCTAGTATTAGGTATTGAGAACGATGCATAGTAGTAATAAATTTGATTTATAATCCTTTAAATCAAATGTTATGAAACAATTATTACTCACTATTCTAATGGTTTGCAGCAGTGCAATATTGAGCTCTCAAACCTACCAAATTTCTTTTGCAGCTCAAGGTGATGCTTCTACAGTAGATGAAGTTGTTGCGACGAATCTAACGACTAACGAATCTATTACTTTACCGGGGGGCGAAGTGCTTTCTTTGCAACCCGTAGCAACAAATATTAAAAATATGTCAGTGTTTAAAAATGCTGCCATCTATTCAAATATGCGGGAGGGCTTCTCTGAGCTTCATCTGACAAGCCAAAAAAATCAGGAAATAAATATTGAAGTAATTGCCATAGATGGACGAACAGTCGCAAGACATCATCAGGTTCTTGAGATGGGCAACTACAAATTTAAACTGGCAGGTAAGTCGCAAGGCATCTACATTGCAAACATATCAACAGGGGCGGATCAACTGGGCTTGAAGTTTTGTCAGAGTAAAGCGGCTGAGAATACCATTCGTTTTATGGGAGAATCGGATAAAATCCAGGAATTAAAATCAAGCAATGCAACTTATGCTCTAAGCTTTTCTCCTGATGATCACATTTCGTATGAAATTAAAAGTGGTGATTACATTACTATGATTATTGAATGTCCTGCAGGTGATAAAACGCTAACTGCCGATATGGTTGAATGCATGGATGGGGATGGCAACTATTATCCCGTTGTGAAAATTGGCACCCAAACGTGGATGGCCAAGAATATTAACACATCCAAATACATGGATGGAACAGAAATACCTTACATAGCAACGACAGCAGAGTGGGGTGCTCTTCCTGATGCTAATTCGGGAAAAGGTTATGGCTATTTTCTGGAGGAAGAAGGGGATCTTTACGGAGCTATATATACATATGGGGCAGCCGTTAATGGAACGCCATTATCCGGATCACATATTCAAGGTGTTTGCCCCAATGGTTGGCACATACCAAGCGATGCCGAGTGGAAGGTTTTGTGTAATTATTTAGGTGGTACGTCTTATGCTTCAAATAAATTAAAATCAACTAGGTCTGACTTATGGAAATATTCACCCAATGGAATAGGTAATAATTCAAGTGGTTTCAATGCCCTTCCTAGTGGCTATCGTACGGCATATAATGGGGCACCTAATCTGGGTGGCTATTATGCCAGATGGTGGAGTAGCAATCAATACAGCGGCTCTTGGGCCTATTATTGCCAGTTGACTTATGCCAACAACGGTGTATACCTTAGTTACTGGGAAAAGAGCATAGGTATATGTGTACGTTGTATCAAAGATTAGTAGAATACTAGTTTATACTAATAGGTAGATTTGCAAATACTGCGCAAACAGATAATGAAGGTTATGCAAAGTTTAATGAACAATATAAATATGAACTTGATAATAGTTTAGATCGATTATACTACACATATACTGTTATTCAGGGCTCACCAACTTATGAATTGCCACCTGCATACGATAATTTAACTACCACTTCAGATGGTAGGTTAATATATCAAGTGAAGGGCGAAATAGACTATTTTTATGATGGTTCGTATTATATCCTTTTTAGGATTAATCTGCCTTGGAATTTGGAGGATGTTTATTTTCAATGATATATAAGGGTATTTTCGTATCTTTATTAATATGTTTTACTTAATGTAACAATGCGGCGAACTGTTTTCTTTTTAAAACTTACCTTACTAATAGGCTTATGTAATGCGCAACTAGTATTTGGTCAGCATAATGAGATCGATAGCTTAAAGCATGCTTTAAAAGGTTCTGGCAATGATTTAAGTGCTTCAAAGATTAATCTGCAATTGGCAAAATTATATGAAAGAGTCGATCTGAAACTTGCAATCGATCATGCCAATAAGGTTATTGAGTATAAAGTAAGCGATTCTCTAATGGCTGAAGGATATAATCAATTAGGGCGGAGTTATTTTTTCATGCGCCAACTTGATTCGGCTGCCGTTAACTTTACAAAAGCAAAAGGTAAATTACTCGAGATTAACGATGTAAAAAAAGCTGCGATTATTGATATTGGTATTGGAGCCATACAATTGCGGCAAGGTGACTATAATGGCACAATAAAAACTTTGACCCAATGTGCCTCATTTTTTGAGGCAGAGGCTGATATGCTGAATGCAGCCAAGTGCTATAATAACATGGCTACAGCCATGGCCGAATTAGAAAACTATGATAAGGCCATTGAATTTAGTGAAAAGGCTTTAAGTATTTTTGATGATAAGGAGCTCATTCAGTATAAATTGATAACCCTTCCGAATTTAGCCGCCCAATATTTGAAAACAGGAGATACCATAAAAGCTATTCAATATAACCATGATGCTGAGAAATTAGCTGAAAAAGAGAATGATAAAAGATCACTTTCAATAATATACAACAATCTTGGCAGTATTTATCTGGATAGAGATAGTGAGTTGGCTCGCAACTACCTCGAAGAAACAATTGCTCTGAAAAATGAATTGAATCTTAAATCAGGAGTTGAAGTGGCTCTTGGTAATTTAGGACATATTTATCTGCAAAATAAAGATTACGATTCGGCCATTAAAAATTATAGTGAGGTTCTTCTTTTGGTAAAGGGAAAACAACGGGTTTTTGCTTTTGATCAAATAGCTGATGCTTATCGGGGAAAGGGAGACTATAAAGCAGCATTGGCTTATGCAATATTGGCAAGAACATTGAACGATAGTATTCTGGATACGGAGAATAGAAAAGTGTTTAATGAAATTCAAACCAAATATGAGACTGAAAAAGCATTTCGGGAATACTCAGACTTGAAAGTTAACAATCTGGAAATAGATAGTAAAAGAAGGCGTAATCAAAACCTTTTAATTATAGCTTCCATTCTCTTATTAATGTCTTTGGCTTTTGGTTACCTCATGCATGCAAGTGTTCTTCGTAAAAAGGAGTTAGCTCAGCAGAGTTTTAAGATTAAGCAGCAGGAACTTGAAAAGCTTTTAAAGACAAGAGAACTGGAAGGTATTGATGCCATTATTGATGCTCAGGAGCAGGAAAGAAGCCGGATGGCAGATGATTTGCACGATAACTTAGGTAGTAAGATTGCTACATTGAAATTGTATATCGAGGAGATCCGTAATAGGATGATTACCGATTCTTATGAAAGGGAAATGCTACTTGGCAAATTGAAATATTTGGCTGATGAAGCTTATAAAGAAGTTAGGACAATTGCTCATAATAAAAATACAAAATCATACATTAGTAAAGGCCTAATTATTGCCACTCAAACAGTTGCCGATCAGATATCGATGTCGAACCAATTAACGATTAATGTATTTAATGTGGATGTCAATCAATTTATTAGTAATGCTATCGAGATCCAAGTGTTTAGATCGATTCAGGAACTTTTAACAAATGTTATTAAGCATGCTCATGCGTCTGTAGTAAATATTCAGTTTTCTAAAGATGATGGTTTACTACTTGTGATTGTAGAGGACAACGGTAGAGGCTTTGAGTTGAATACAAGTCCAAAAGCTTATGGTTTAAAGAATATTGATGACCGTATGGACAAGCTTTCAGGAAGTATGAATATTGATTCGACACCAGGAAATGGAACAACCGTTATATTAACTGTGCCGATTTAAGTGTACAAAATCGAAACCAAAAATAGTATTATCACAGATGGATGCCAGAATAATCCTTGCAGACGATCACCAACTTTTTATTGATGGGATAACTTCTATTCTCTCAAAGGTATCTGGTATTTCACTTATTGGCGAAGCCTCCAATGGTTTGGAATTAATTGAGTTGTTAAAGAAAGGATTAAAACCGGATATTATAATTACTGATATTCGTATGCCTGTTGTTGATGGGCTTACAGCCACTCGAATAATTTCAAAAGATTTTCCAGAAATCCCTATTTTGGCATTGTCAATGTATGATCAAAGCGCTGATGTGCTTGAGATGCTTGAAGCTGGTGCAAAAGGTTACGTGACTAAAGATGTGGAGAAGAATGAGCTATTAATTGCAATCGATACTTTGCTTAGAGGGCAATATTATTTTAGTAAGAATTTGCCTGAAGAAATAAGTGATTGGTTCAAAAAAGGGCGGCACATTGAAACAAAGACACTCACAAAAAGAGAAACTGAAATATTAGAGTTGATAGCAAAAGGGCGTAGCACACTTGAAATTGCAAATTCGTTAAAAATTAGCAAGTTTACCATTGATACGCATCGGAAAAATATTCATAAAAAGCTGGGGATAAAAAGTAATACAGGTCTGGTAAATTATGCAGTTAAGAATATTGGATTAAAGATTTAAAAATAGCAGAAACGATGCATATCATCTCTGCTATTTTTATTACGGTTTTACTTCCAAAACAGTCTCCTCAGATTCTTCCTTATTATCTAAAAGTTCTGATTTTACTTCTATAGTGTCTTCTTTTTTACCCGAAGAAGAAACGGGAATGCCTCCACTAATACCTATGCCAAGTGTAGCTAATAGTATTAAAAGTACGAGTGCGACAACGCGCAATACTTTTTTATAGTTTGTCATTCGAAATATACTTGATGATGGGCTTGCTATGATACAAGCATGAATATGAAAATTAGATGGCCAAAGGATTGGCTCAGAGATTTATCTATCCCATTTCATATTCTGGAGAATCCGCTTCTTTATGTTCGTTATAGAGCTTATAAAGCGTGCTGGTGTTTTGTAAAGTATGGGTTTGTTGTTGTACAAAGATGGTTTTATAGCATTGCTCAATATTTTTATTATAAAATAGAAGTGCAAAAGTAAAGTCGTGGGTGTCGTAAATTGTTTTTGACCTTAACTTATCAATGCAATGTTTCTTATAGGAAAGTGTTTTGCTGGTCCTTTTGAATTTTGCTTGCCACTCAGTATTTACCGATACTTTTTGTTGACCGTTGATGCGGTAGGCAAAACCAGAAAGTGTTATAACATTACCTAGTATCAATAAAGATACAAGTGTAGTCGTGTATTTGAGTTTTATTTCCTTCCAGTTAAATAACATCGCTGTAAAGATAGGATTTTTGTCAATGAATTGTTAAATGACAGTAAAATGCTATTCGTAATAACTATAAGAGCATTCGAGATTCAAAAATCGATGTTTCGTGTCAGGAAAATTTTGTTGTATAAAAGAAAGGTGGTAAGATTTAAAATAGGTTATAGCTTTCTGTGTTCTTGAACTTAAATATAGGTAAGGATTTGCTTTGTTTTGTTTTTTTGGATCTTCATTTGGCTCTCCCATAAAAACAATGCCAACAAATAAGCCGTGTTTGGAGCAGGTGATATTATACTTTTTTAGATCAAAGTGAACTTTAGAAGACCACCTTGAAATTTCAGTGGTGTAGTTTTCGGTTAATAAGGATTCTTTTGGTTCCATCTTATGGTTCATTGAGTACACCTGTACGCCAACAATAGGGGTGTTTAATGATCGTTTACAATAGAAAGTAACATCATTTAAGGTACTTCCTTTTGGTAGCTCAATGAATGTAACAATTTGAGTTCCCAAGTGAGAGCGTATTGAGCATCTTGCCCGCTTATTATCCTTTATTCTTTTCAGTTTTCGTTGAACTCTGGTAATTGTGATATCTGGTATCTCGTAAGACTTTTTGTTTAGGGTTATGGTTTGATTAGAATTATCTTTCGAAATAGGAAGTATGACTGACTCATACCCAATACAACTAATTTGAATCGTATCGGCTTCTTCCGTTTTGCAACTAAAGTAGAATAAGCCATTCTGGTTCGCTATGGTACCTTGTGTTTTTCCGTTCAGGCTTATTGTGGCAAATGGTATGGCATCGCCAATCTCATCTATCACTTTACCTGAAATTTCAGTCTGAGATAATAGGATAGTATTGGTGGTAAATAATAAAAGGCAAAATATAAGTGGTCTCATGTAGGGTTTATGTTTAATTCAAATATAGAGTTTCTTGTTATTAATCAAATCAGGAATATCTAAAATCATTTTCTAACATGATAATTTTGTTTTAATTTGTTTCATTGCTTTTTTAGTACAAAGCTTTAAAATTTACCTAATGGAAGGAATTCAACAACTTGAGTTGTCACAAATATATAATCGTAAGCGAACTGATCGAGATATCTTTCAGGAACTTATGTCCTTTAAAGTACGCGAAGTTTTATTAGTTGCCAATCACTACGATGCCTATAGTATTGTGCGTGAAGGTCGTTTTTTCGATAAGATCTTTGGTGAGTACTTGCAACTTAATCTTTTTACAGCTCCGCGTATTACAAGTGTAGCAACTGCTGACGAGGCAGCTGATATTCTTCAGGAACGCGATTTTGAAATGGTCATTTTAATGGCTGGTCTCGATAAGCAACAGCCACTATTAATGAGTGAACGCATAAAGGCGGTTCGTCCTGATGTACCCATTCTGTTGATGGTAAATAATAACGCTGACCTAAAGTTCTTTGATGAAGGTAGCGGTAATATCGAAAACATTGATCGTGTATTTGTTTGGAATGGCGATTCACGTGTGTTCCTAGCCATGATAAAATACGTTGAGGATAAGATGAATGTAGCCAACGATGTGAAAGTGGGCGATGTTCGTGTTATTCTTTTGGTTGAAGATTCGCAAAAGTATTACACACGTTATTTGCCCCTGCTTTATTCCATTATTATGCGGCAAACACAGGCCATTTTGGCCGAGGAGTCGAGTGATCAGTTGCATAAAATTATGAAGATGCGTGTGCGTCCGAAAATACTTTTAGTGAGTAATTATGAGGATGCCGTTGAAATAGTAGATAAGTACCTCGATAATTTAATTTGTGTCATCTCCGATGTGCAATATGCGCGCAATGGTGTGGACGATGTGGATGCGGGGGTTGAATTAATCAAGTATGTGAAATCGCTGACAATAATACCCACACTGCTTCAATCATCTGACCCAACAAATGCCTTACGTGCAGAGGCAATTAATTCCGATTTTATTGATAAGAATTCGGATAGTCTATCCTTAGACATCTATAATTTCATTCATCAGAAATTAGGCTTCGGTAATTTTATCTTTAAAAATAGCCGGGGAGCCAAAATTACTGAAGCGCATAACCTAAAAGAATTTGTGCAGTGCGTACGCGATATATCGCCAGAATCACTTCTTTATCATGCACGCCGAAATGGTATTTCAACATGGCTAATGGCGCGTGGTGAAATTTCTATTGCTAAACGTCTTCGACCATATCGCATTGAAGATTTTGAAAGTTTTACTAAGCTGCGACAGGCTTTGCTCGATGTATTTGAAGAGGTTCGTTTGGAGCGTTTACGAGGCAGAGTGGTTATGTTTGATCCGAACCTCGTAAAAAGCAGTCGATACGTTGTGCGAATCGGTGAAGGGTCCTTTGGTGGTAAAGGGCGTGGTATGGCTTTCTTGAGTAATTTTATTGAGAACATTAATTTCGATAAAATTATAAAAAACATAAACATACGAATACCAACTACTACAATAATTGGGGCTGGTGAGTTTTCGCACTTTATTGAAAAGAACAACCTATATACACTTGCTTTCGTCGAAAAGAAGTTTGATGAAATTAAGCAGCTATTTCTTAAATCGGAACTGAGTGATGAGGTCAATGAAAAATTGATGCAATACCTCGAGGTAATGGATCGTCCATTGGCTGTTCGTTCTTCGGGTCTGTTCGAAGACAGCTTGTTGCAGCCTTTCGCTGGCGTGTATGCCACATACATGGTGCCCAACAATCATTCTGATATTAAGGTGCGATTTAAACAGTTGAGTACGGCTGTTAAGTTGGTCTATGCTTCTATGTTTAGTGATTCGGCAAAGGCTTATTTCGATGCCGTTAATTACAAGATTGAGGAGGAAAAGATGGCGGTCATTATTCAGGAAGTGGTTGGAGGTCGCGTTGGCGATCGCTTCTACCCGCATATGAGTGGTGTGGCGCAATCGTATAATTACTATCCATTTTCATACATGAAACCTGAAGATGGCTTCGCTGTATTGGGGGTTGGCTTAGGTAAGTATGTGGTTGGTGGCGAAAAAGCTTACCGTTTTTGCCCAAAGCATCCTAAGCTTGAGTTAAATGCCATACCTGATCAGATAAAAGATTCACAAACTCATTTTTATGCGCTAAATCTCGATGATGAGGATTTAGATCTTGAAAATGGAGGTGAAGATTCAGCTATTTTAAAGTTAAGTATAAAAGAGGCTGAAGAAGATGGTAACCTTAAGCATTGTGCTACGGTGTATGATTATAACTACGATCGAATGGTTAACGATTTCTCAAAGCGCGGTCCACGTGTGGTTAACTTCTCAAATATTTTAAAGTACGATTATGTGCCTTTGGCTGATACGCTTGATATGCTCCTACGTTTCTTTAAAGAGGCAATGGGTGCACCTGTTGAAATTGAATTTGCTGTGGATTTAGATCCGGGCAGACGAGATTTGCCAACGCTTTATTTATTGCAAATTAAACCTTTAATCCGAATCGAGAATAATGTCAATATTAATTTCGATGAAGTGCCAAAAGATAAATTGGTGTTGCAGTCGATCAAAGGCATGGGTAATGGTCGATTGAATCATATTAAAGATGTGGTTTACATGAATATCGACATGTTTGATCGAACTAAGACAGCAGAGATGGGACAGGAGATGTCTGAAATAAATAAGTACTTTGAAGAACAAGGAAAGGAATATGTATTGATAGGTCCGGGACGTTGGGGAACAAGGGATCGCTTTACCGGGATACCAGTTTATTGGTCGCAAATATCGCATGCGCGTGTAATTGTTGAAATGGGCTTGCCTGATTTTCCATTGGATGCCTCTCTTGGCTCACACTTTTTTCACAATGTAACATCTATGAATGTGGGTTATTTCAGTGTGCAGAATAATGGTAAAGATGAATTTGTAAATCTTGATGTTCTAAAATCAAAGAAACTGATCAATGAAACAACATATTTCAAACATGTTGAGTTTGAAGAAAACTTAGATATACTAATGGATGGCAAAAAGCAGAAGGCAGCCATTGTGTGGAATGATTGAGATGTAAAAATAATAGTTTGAAAAGGTCGTTAAGCGACCTTTTTTTATTTGTATAAAATACAAAATCATCCAAATATCTTGTAAAAGTCAAATACTCTTTCTATTTTGTTTGGAATCAAAACTTTAATAGAGATAATAAACCTTAAAAGAGTATGTCAAATTCAAAAGATTTTTACTTTCCATCGCAGGAAATAGTGGATAATGCTACCGTTAAATCGTATGATGACTTTTATAAAAAGTCAATCGAAGACAGAGAAGGATTCTGGGCTCAAGAGGCAAAACAATTAGAGTGGTACAAGCCATGGGATAAATTGGTAGATGAATCAAATCATCCGTTTTATAAGTGGTTTGTTGGGGCCAAAACCAATATTGTGCACAATGCCATTGATCGCCATTTAAAAACAGCCAATCGTAACAAATTAGCATTGATTTGGGAAGGTGAGCCCGGCGATTTAAAAACTTACTCATATCATGCATTAAACCGGGAAGTATCCGAATTTGCAAACATCTTAAAAGCAATGGGTGTGCATAAGGGAGATATTGTTACCATATATATGCCTCAAATTCCAGAGCAGATTTTTGCCATGTTGGCTTGTGCTAAAATTGGCGCTGCGCATAGTGTGGTATACGGTGGCTTTAGTCACGAAGCATTGGCCGAGCGTATCAACGATGCGAAAAGTAGAGTAGTAATTACAGCCGATGGTGGTTTCCGCCGAGGTAAGGCCACGCAGCTTAAATCTATTGTAAACAAAGCCATGGAGCTCTCTCCAACAATGGAGGTCTGTATTACGGTTAAGCGAACAGGTGAGGAGGTCTACATGGAAAATGACCGCGATTATTGGTATCACGATTTAAAAGCGCTTCCAATTGCCAGCCACAAATGTGAAACTGAACAAATGGATGCGGAAGACATGCTCTTCTTATTATATACGTCTGGTTCAACTGGTAAGCCCAAAGGCCTGGTTCACACACATGGGGGCTATAGCGTTTATACTTCAGCAACCCATCGAATGGTTTTCGATATTAAACCTGAAGATAGATGGTGGTGTGCTGCCGATCCGGGCTGGATAACGGGTCATAGTTATATGGTATACGGGCCGTTGATTAATGGCTCAACCATTTTTATGTACGAAGGAGCGCCAAACCATCCCTATCCTGATCGCTGGTGGCGAATGATAGATAAATATGGAATTACGGTATTATATACATCCCCAACTGCTATTCGTGGCTTGATGCGTTATGGTGAATCATGGGTGAAGCGACATGATATTAGCTCCTTGCGATTGCTAGGATCCGTCGGTGAGCCGATTAATCCGGAAGCGTGGCGTTGGTATCACGATACGATTGGAAATGGGAAATGTCCAATTATGGATACCTGGTGGCAGACCGAAACGGGCGGCTTTGTGATTACACCTTTGCCGATTACACCTTTAAAACCGGGTTCGGCAACCAAGCCATTCTTTGGTCACGAAATAGGAGTTGTTAATGAAAAAGGTGAAGATGTGGCCGCAAATGATGTTGGTGCATTGGTAATTAAAAAGCCTTGGCCGGGAATGGCTCGTACCATCATGAATGATGATGATAGATATAACGAAACCTATTGGAAGAAGTTTGAGGATAAAAAATATTATCATGCTGGCGATTCAGCCAAAAAGGATGAAGATGGCTATTACTGGATCATTGGGCGAAGCGACGATGTAATTAAAGTAAGCGGTTATCGTTTGGGAACTGCAGAAGTTGAAAGTGCTATGGTGAGTCATCCTGCCGTTGCTGAATCAGCAGCTATTGCCTTACCTCACGAATTAAAAGGAAGTGGAATACATGTGTATGCTATTCTTCGCGAAGGCCGAGAGCCATCAAAGGAATTGGAAAAGGAATTGTTGAACCATGTGGCTCAAGCAATGGGACCAATTGCTAAACCTGAAGAAGTAATATTTGCTGATTCATTACCCAAAACACGAAGTGGTAAAATCATGCGTCGTGTTCTTAAAGCCCGTGCACTGGGTGAAGATGAAGGTGATTTAAGTACATTAGATGACTAATCAAAATAAACAAAGGCAAGCTCTAGAGCTTGCCTTTGTTTATTTGTAGCTATCAGCTATCAGCTATCAGCTATCAGCTATCAGCTATCAGCTATCAGCTATCAGCCAATAGCTAGTAGCTTTTGTTACCCTTGAAAAGTGCTGTAACCTTTAGTTTCCATTTTACGGTCAACTTTCTTAACCAATCCCTGTAAAACTTTACCAGGGCCCACTTCAGTAAATGAAGTAGCACCATCAGCAATCATGTTAGTTGCAGTCTGCGTCCAACGAACAGGAGCTGTTAATTGTGCAACCAAATTTTCTTTGATAGTTGCAGGTTCGGTAACAGCTTGCGCATTTACATTCTGGTAAATTGGGCAAACAGGCTGCTTGAACTCAGTAGCTTCAATAGCAGCTGCTAACTCAGTGCGTGCAGGCTCCATCAATGGAGAATGGAATGCTCCACCAACGGGAAGTTTAATGGCGCGTTTGGCACCTTTCTCAGTTAATACCTCACAGGCTTTATCAATGCCGGCAAAAGAACCTGAGATAACTAATTGACCTGGACAATTGTAATTGGCGGCTACCACAACTTCGTCAATGCTTTCACAAACTTCTTCCACAATAGCATCTTCCATGCCTACAATGGCAGCCATAGTTGATGGCTCAGCTTCACATGCCTTTTGCATAGCAAGGGCACGTTGCGATACTAGTTTCAATCCGTCTTCAAAGTTCATGGCTCCGGCAGCAACAAGAGCTGAAAACTCACCCAATGAATGACCAGCAGTCATTTCAGGTTTGAATTCTTCTCCAAGCGTCTTGGCTAGTATTACGGAGTGCAAAAAGATGGCTGGTTGAGTAACTTTTGTTTGCTTAAGGTCCTCATCAGTTCCTTCAAACATTAAGTCGGTAATGCGAAATCCTAATATGTCATTCGCTTTTTCAAATAGTTCTTTAGCCAAAGGAGAATTTTCATACATATCTTTCCCCATACCTACGTACTGGGCTCCCTGACCTGGGAATACAAATGCTTTCATCTGTTTTAATTTTTAGATTTTACCTCCCGATAGTTATCGGGATGGAACTCGCCACTTATATAAATGTCCTGAATGAGCGACATTTTATGGCTCGTTTCATGTGTATTGTTTTTGTTATTACTTAATCAGGTATTAGTGGCCTTTACCAGATTTATGTCAAAGGCTCCTGATAGTCGTACTTCACTCATTTATCAGAGCGCAAAGTTAAATGAATTTAATTCAATGAAGGAATATTTTTTGAAAGAAGATTATTTGGAGAAGTATTTTACTAGGCTACGAAATTCTTGTTTTGGTCATTAAAAACTCTTGATTAATCAAAATGAACTTGGTGGTTGAAAGTGTAATTAATAGCTTAGCTTACTCAAAACCAACTAACTCATAATTATTAATGAAATCCGAAAAGTTGAATTGTTTCAAAACACAATTCATATCTTACAATAATGCTTTCTTCAAGTGTAGGATTGCAATGGCTAATCTTCCGTTGTTGTATTTCAAAATAAATTTGTGTTAAAACCAACTGCTTGTCTATGCAAGTGTTTTGCTGTTTATTATGGTGGTGGTTTTTGAAAAATGACGTTTATTAATTTATAAATACAACACATCAAATGATTAAATTTAAGATTGCTTTATTAAGTCTGGTTACCATTTTAGTGGTAAGTAGCTCAACCGTTGCTCAAGAAAAAGAAATTGGCGGAGGTTTAACTTTTATTTCTGAAACATATGCTTCTCCTGTTGGTTTTAGTGGCCGTTATTATCACTATTTAAATGAAGAGTTAAGATTAGTACCAATGGTTGATTTAGCTTTTGGTGACTTTAACGTTTTTGATATAGCTGCCGGAGCTCATTTCTTACCAGAGTTCGCTAATTGGGATCCATTCAGATATTATTTTGCTGCTTATGTTGATTATTCTTATTTATGGAAGGATGAATTTAATGATAGTGGTTTAGGAGTTCAACTGCAATTTGGTGGTTTTGAATACAAGTTGGATGATTTTAAGTTCTTTGCCGAGTCGGGAATTCGTTTTGGAGGACCGAATGATTATGACCCATGGGTAACACGCATTGGAGTTGTAATTTCGTTAGACTGATTTCAAATAGAAATATTATAATACAAATTAGCTAATCGTAGTTTACGGTTAGCTAATTACTATTTTAATAATCCCAATAAACGCTACAACAAATGAAAGCTTATACGAGGTTACTTACTATATTATCTTTATACATATTGAGCGTTGTCTCTGTGTTTGCTGATAATACACCTGTAGAATGGTTAGAGGAATTCACAAGTGAAGTTGTTACTAAATCAAATACATATACGCAAGAGTTTAAATGGGTAGATCGTGATAAATATCTAATTCAGATGTCTGTTCAGCGAATTGATAAAAAGGGGCGTTCTGAGGAAAAAGAGTTCTTCTTTTACCTTCCGGATATTGATGAAAATGCATTGCAGTTTAAAGCAACGGGAGAGTATATTACGGTTTTTCTTAGAACTCAATTGTCTCAGAAATTTATGTTTGAGGAAGAGAATGGTGAGATGAAGAGTTATTTAAATGAGATAACATTGTTTACCGATGAAGTTGGGAAGGCTAGAAAAATAATAGAAGTATTTAAATCGCAACTTCCTGAAAGTAGAAAGAGTCTGAATCTGTGGCAAACTGCAAATGATGCCAAAGATTGGATTCAGGCCAATGTCACTTCTGTTAATTATGATGCTGAAGAGTTTGAGCAGAGTATAAGTATAGAAGGAGAAGGGCGTTTACTATCTTTTGAACGAAATTTTACCAATTCAAAAGGCTTGGCGGTTGCCGAAGAATATGTGTTGAATATTACCGATATTGATATCTCGAAACCAATGTTGGTAATAACTGGAAATCGTTTGAGCATTAAGTTAGAGACTAAAGAAAACCATAAGTATGTATCCAAACATGTAAATGGAGAAATACAAAACTATAGTAATAACATGGTGATTTATGCCGATGACTTGGCACGTGCCCGAAATCTAATCAATGCGGTTCGCTTTGTTGTGCCAAAAACCAAAGATCACCGTGTGGAGCTCGGTTCAGCTTCGGAATCATTGGATTTTTTAAACGCAAATTCTGAACTCAATCAAGTTGGAAGCAATCAGTTCGAACATGTTTTTCAATTTACAAGCGAAGAAAAACACAAATTAATAATTGAGACGAGTAAAGTTGATGCGAAAGAAGTTGAGACTATTATTAAAGAAGAAGTTAGTATTGTAGATTTAGAACCACGAGCACAGATTGCTGTGAGTGGAAAGAATATAAAAGTTGTCTTGCTGCTAAAAGAAAACCATAAGTTCTTTAAAGTTGAAAAGAACGAAGTGAAGCAATCATTTACAAGCAAGGCATTTGTTTATGCTGCTTCTGTTGAACAAGCGCGTAATATGGTTCATGCCTTATCTTACTTGGTTGATAATGATACTTTCGAACCGAAGGAGTTTGCATCGGAGGATGAGGTGAGTACTTGGTTGAGCAGCGAGGTGAGTGATGTAGTTTTAGGACTAATATCCTACGAGCAGGAAATGAACATCGATAAAAGTAAGGAAAATGTTATTAACCTACATCTTAATTCAACTAATGAAGATGTAACAAAAAAGATGGTTTTTAAGTGTTTTCCACAAGACATTAATGCAAAAGCTTTAAAAATTGAAGTGTCAGGAAAGGAAATGTTTGTTGATGTTTCAACAGGAAAATTAAAATATGTAGCACGAACTCTTGAAGATAGTCCTGAAAATTATGATAATGAAATGCGTGTGTATTTCGATGATTCTGGGAAAGCAAAATCATTCATTAATGCCATTAAATTTCTGCATTCAAAAATGGCAAATGTGGAACATGGATTTGAATCGCAAGATGCTGCCATTGCATTTCTTAATGAGAATGTAGTAACTGTTACTTTAGATAAGTATGAGCACAAACAAGCAATAAACCTTGAAATGGCAGATTGTATATTTACCTATACCAATGCTTCTTCTGATTCAAAGGGTGGGTATAACGAATGGATTTATGAATTTACGGCTTCTGATCTTGGTAAAAACGCAGCTAATATTAAGGTGGTTGGTAAAAGTGTAGCCGTAGTGCTTACTACCCGTGGAGAAAGTAAGCTTATTAAACCATACAAGAATAATGATCCGCAAAAATTCGTTTCGAATATGCAGGTGTATGCTCCAGATATTTTAACGGCAAAACGATTGAGAGAAGCTTTTCTTAAAGTGTCAGAAGAGTGTAAGATGAAGCAATAATCAATAATGTGAAATTTGTTTATTCAGGCGATTAGGGTCGAAATGGCGATTGTTAATAGTTTGGATGATAGTGCATTAAAACAAGTATAAATTATTATAATGAAAAGAATTCTATTTGTATGTATATTGGGTTTAGTCTCATTTATGACTATTTCGTCACAAACGATTAAACCGCGATTCGGATTTGGTTTATCAACATTTGCTACTTCAGGTGGCAGTATTGACACTGATGTGTCATCACGATTTAAAATACACCTTGGTGCTACTTATGAGCACGAAATGAACGAATCGTTAATGTTTCAGACAGGATTATTATTTGAAGGAAAAGGAGCAAGGGAATATGGTGCTGTTGGCTCCTTTTCTCAGGAAGTTATTTACAATCCAGTTTATATGATAATTCCCGTTGCTGCAAAATACTATTTTTCAGCAAATAGTGATTTGCAATTTTTTGGTAATGGCGGTTTTTACGCTGGGATTGGCCTTGGTGGCAAGGCTAAACTTACTGAAAATGATGCTGGTAATATAGAAAAGGAATCTGCAAAGGTATTTTCTACCGATGCTTTAAAACGAATGGATTTCGGTGTAGAGTTTGGAGGTGGTGTAATTGTACCTTTTTCTGGAATGGATGTAGAATTTGGTATGCTTTTAAGTTTTGGACTTACTAATATTGGTCGTTCATCTAACTTAAATGTTAATACGCTAAAAAACCAAGCTTATAAGTTGTACGTAGCAGTGCCATTTTCTTTATAGTTAAAATTATGAAAGAGGCTAATGTAGATTATGGTTTTCAAGTTCTAGACATTGAAAATGGGTCACGTATAAATTATAAAAGAGCTAGGGCTGGTTTTGGTGCTGGTTGTATGTCAATAATTTTGGTGTTTGCATTATTACTATTGTCGTACTTAATTGTTTCACTTATGGAGCAGTCGGGTATGCGGCAATCAGGAATGGCTTTTTGGGCAATTGTTATGATAGCAGCAATCGTATTAATTTTTTGGAATAAGGCAAGGAAGAGAAGGGGACCGTATCATTTTGATTTGTTGAAAGATTGCATTGTAGCAAAAGATACTCGTTATGACAAGGTTCATGTGACCAAAGTGTTTTTAAATAATTCCATTGATAAGAATTATTCAGAAGAATATATTATTGCAGGAGGAGGACTCGCCGGGGGTATGACAGCGGCAAGTAATGATTTAGGTCGTATTTATCGGAAATCTATGCGTAAAGCTTCATTTGCGGTATGTATATTATATGGAACAAAGGAAGTTAAGATAGCTTATCCTTTAGCGGAAAATCAGGCTATTGCATTGTATAATAAGGTAAAGGAGGATTTGGATCAATAAGATTCTTAGCTTCTTGAATTTATAAGGAAAAGGCATGCGCATGATGCGTGTGTCTTTTGTATAAGAGTTTGTACAGTTACTTATTCATTCGCCAGCTTCCAAAGTGTTAAAAAGCTTGTTTTAATAATTGCCTCGTATTTCTGAATGTCAATTTTCTCTACCGTATCATCCGGCAGGTGATAGGATGGATGACCTTCGGTATGAAACCACATGATTGGGATGTCTTGTCTGGCAAAAGAGGCATTGTCACTGCCCGATATCGGCTTGTTCCAAGGTCTTGGTTTTATATTTAAACCAAATAACTTTGAAGAAAGGTTGATCGCATTTTTTACAAATGCACCGTCTCAATGAATTGAATTACGCCAGGAATGAAATAATTGTTAACGATTACTAACAAATTGTCTTTTAGGCAAAAAAGATGGTGCGATATGAAAAAAAATAGACATAGTTCTGCTCTTTTTTAATTGTAAATTAGTACTTTTGCAGCGCTTTTTTGTCTAAATGAGCCAAAAGAGTTGAGAATCAGTGGGTTTTTTGAAGGTAATAATGTACCTTTGCAGCCCGTTTTGAAGTAATGAAAGAGATTGTTTAATACAATATATTTAAATTTTATGCCAACAATTCATCAGTTAGTTAGAAAAGGACGAGACAAGCAGGTGGACAAAAGTAAGTCACGTGCTTTGGACGCATGTCCTCAAAGACGAGGTGTGTGTGTGAGGGTGTATACCACTACTCCAAAGAAGCCGAACTCAGCAATGAGAAAGGTAGCGAGGGTGCGTTTAACCAATGGTAAAGAGGTTAATGCTTACATTCCGGGAGAAGGACACAACTTGCAGGAACACAGTATCGTATTAGTTCGCGGAGGTAGAGTAAAAGACCTTCCGGGTGTACGTTATCACTTGGTTCGTGGTGCACTAGATGCATCAGGAGTAGACGGACGTACGCAGCGCCGTTCAAAATATGGCACTAAGAAGCCAAAGGCTGCTAAGAAGTAATAATTGTGTAGTGCGTTGTTTACTTGGTTAGTACTGGATGAGTAAACGCCAAGCGTTGAAGACTAGGAACGACAGCCAAGGAGAATAGCAAAGTAAACAAAAAGAAAAGATGAGAAAAAGTAAACCAAAAAAGAGGATCATACTACCAGATCCACGATTTAACGACATTCAGGTGACACAGTTTGTGAACAACTTGATGTTGGATGGAAAGAAATCCATCGCTTTCAAAATTTTCTATGATGCCATGGATCGTATGGCTGACAAAGCAGAAAAAGAAGGTAAGCCAGTATTGGAAATCTTCAAGAAAGCACTTGAAAACATTACTCCTGCGGTGGAGGTTAAAAGCCGTCGTGTTGGTGGGGCTACATTTCAGGTTCCAACGGAAATTCGTCCAGCCCGTAAGATGTCCATCAGCATGAAGAACTTGATTTTATTCTCGCGTAAGCGTAGTGGAAAATCAATGGCAGAGAAATTGTCTGCCGAAATTGTTGCTGCATATAATTTAGAAGGCGCTGCCTACAAGAAGAAAGAAGACATGCATAAGATGGCGGAAGCTAACCGTGCATTTGCTCACTTCAGATTTTAATCAATAATTTTAAGGATTTAATTGTCATGGGAAAGGCAGATCTTAAAAAGACCAGAAACATTGGGATTATGGCCCATATCGATGCTGGTAAAACAACGACTACAGAGCGTATCTTGTTTTATACTGGTATCACTCACAAGATTGGTGAGGTACACGATGGTGCCGCTACAATGGACTGGATGGAACAGGAGCAAGAGCGTGGTATTACTATTACCTCTGCAGCTGTAACTACTAACTGGATTTACGAAGGTGTTGAAAATAAAGTTAACATTATTGATACTCCGGGTCATGTTGACTTTACTGTTGAGGTAGAGCGTTCGTTACGTATATTAGATGGTGCAGTTGCATTATTTTGTGCTGTTGGTGGTGTAGAGCCTCAGTCTGAAACTGTTTGGCGTCAGGCTAATAAATATAATGTACCACGTATCGGATTCGTTAATAAAATGGATCGTTCGGGTGCTAACTTTTTCGAAGTAGTTCGTCAGGTTCGCGAAATGTTGGGTGCAAATCCAATTCCTTTGCAAATTCCAATTGGTGCTGAGGATGATTTCCAAGGTGTGATTGACTTAATCGAAAACAAAGCTGTTGTGTGGTTCGACGATGAGCAAATGGGTTCTCGTTACGAATTGCAGGAGATACCTGAGAACTTGAAAGCAGAAGCTGAAGAGTGGAGAGGTAAATTGGTTGAAGCAGTTGCTGAACACGATGATGAATTAATGGAGCGTTATTTCGAAGATCCAGATTCAATTACTCGTGATCAAATGATCGAAGTAATTCGTAAGGCAACTATTGCTCAAACAATTACTCCAATGATGTGTGGTTCAGCCTTTAAAAATAAAGGTGTTCAACGTTTATTAGATGCAGTAATTCAGTACTTACCAAGTCCAGCGGACATAGGTGAGATTCAAGGTTTCAACCCTAAGACTGAAGAGGAAGTATCATATAAGATGGACGAAGATGAGCCATTGTCAGCACTTGCGTTTAAAATTGCTACTGACCCATTCGTAGGCCGTTTGGCATTTATGCGTGTGTACTCGGGTAAAATCGATGCAGGTTCATATGTGTTGAATACACGTACCGGTAAAAAAGAGCGTATCTCTCGTTTATATCAAATGAAATCGAACAAGCAGTTGCCTCGTGAGGTAATTGGTGCTGGTGATATTTGTGCTGGTGTTGGTTTCAAAGATATTCGTACAGGTGATACACTTTGTGACGAAAAACATCCTATTATTCTCGAATCAATGGACTTTCCAGAGCCAGTAATTGGTGTTGCTGTTGAGCCATTGTCTCAAAAAGACATGGATAAAATGGGTGTTGCTTTAGGTAAATTAGCTGAAGAGGATCCTACATTCCGCGTTCAAACTAACGAAGAAACCGGACAAACAGTAATCTCTGGTATGGGTGAGCTTCACCTTGAGGTATTGATCGACCGTTTGAAGCGTGAGTTTAAAGTTGAATGTAACCAGGGTATGCCTCAGGTAACATACAAAGAAACCATTACTCAAGAAGTTGAGCTTCGCGAAGTATTCAAGAAGCAGTCTGGTGGTCGTGGTAAATTTGCCGATATTCAGTTCCGTATGGGGCCTGCTGATGAAGGAAAAACTGGTCTTCAGTTCGAAAGCATCATTAAAGGTGGTAACATACCTAAAGAATATATTCCTTCAATTGAGAAAGGATTTAAAGAAGCCATGTTAAATGGTGTACTTGCGGGTAACGAAGTTGAAAACTTGAAAGTAACAGTTTTTGATGGTTCTTTCCACGCAGTCGATTCTGATCAGTTGTCATTTGAGATTTGTGCACGTCAAGGGTTTAAATCAGGTTCAGCACAAGCTAAACCGCAGTTATTAGAGCCTATTATGCGTGTTGAAGTAGTTACTCCAGAAGAGTACATGGGTGATATCATCGGTGACTTCAACAAGCGTCGTGGACAAGTAGAAGGAATGGAATCTAAAGCAGGAGCTCGTGTAGTTAAGGCTAAGGTACCATTGGCTGAGATGTTCGGATATGTTACGGCATTACGTACTATCTCGTCTGGTCGCGCTACTTCATCAATGGAATTCTTAGAGTACGCAGGTGTACCTAAGGCAATTGCGATGGAAGTGGTAAAAGAAGCAAAAGGAAAAGTAGAATTATTATAAGTTAGTGATTTCACTATGAGTCAGAAAATTAGAATAAAACTTAAATCTTACGATCACAACTTGGTTGACAAGTCAGCTGAGAAGATCGTAAAGACAGTAAAGAGCACTGGTGCAGTGGTAAGTGGACCTATTCCGCTTCCTACGCACAAGCGTATTTTTACTGTGTTGCGCTCCACATTTGTGAACAAGAAATCACGTGAGCAGTTCCAACTTTCATCGTACAAGCGATTGATCGATATTTATAGCTCAACAGCTAAAACCATCGATGCTTTGATGAAACTAGAATTGCCTAGTGGTGTAGAAGTTGAAATTAAAGTGTGATAATCTTAAATGTTTAAACAATGCCAGGACTAATTGGAAAAAAAATCGGAATGACATCCGTTTTCAGTGCCGATGGAAAGAATGTTCCATGCACTGTTATCGAAGCAGGCCCTTGCGTAGTGACACAGGTTAAAACTGTGGACACTGACGGCTATGAGGCTGTACAGTTGGCGTTTGACGAAAAAAGAGAGAAAAGCACAACGCAGCCAGAAGCTGGCCATTTTAAAAAGGCCGGGGCTACTCCTAAACGTAAAGTTGTTGAATTCAATGAATTCGAACAAGAGTTTAAATTAGGAGACACGTTGGGGGTTGATTTCTTTGAAGAAAACTCATTTGTAGACATTACCGGAATATCAAAAGGTAAAGGTTTTCAAGGGGTAGTTAAACGTTACAACTTTAGAGGTGTGGGTGATGCCACCCATGGTCAGCACAATCGCTTACGCGCTCCTGGATCTATTGGTGCAGCATCCTACCCAGCAAGGGTATTTAAAGGAATGCGCATGGCAGGTCGTACAGGTGGTGATAGAGTTAAGGTTGAAAACCTTAAAGTAATTAAAGTAATTCCTGAGAACAACCTTCTTTTGGTTAAAGGTTCAGTACCAGGTGCTAAAGGCTCATATCTAATTATTCAAAAGTAATGGAACTGAACGTAGTAACAATTGAAGGAAAAGATACGGGACGTAAGGTAGCCTTACCAGAATCCGTATTCGGAATTGAGCCCAGCGATCACGCCATTTACCTAGACGTAAAACAATTCTTGGCAAATAATCGTCAAGGGACTCATAAGTCGAAAGAACGTGCTGAAATAACAGGTAGTACCCGTAAGATCAAGAAGCAAAAAGGTACAGGTACTGCTCGTGCAGGAAGCATCAAGTCTCCTATTTTCGTAGGTGGAGGTCGTGTATTCGGTCCACGCCCACGTAATTATCGTTTTAAGTTGAATAAAAAACTTAAACAGTTGGCTCGTAAATCTGCATTAGCTTACAAAGCGCAAACGCAAATGATTACTGTAATGGAAGACTTCAACATGGAAGCTCCAAAAACAAAAGAGGTTGTAGCTATCTACAAAAATCTTGAGTTAACAGGACAACGATCATTGCTTGTTTTGAAAGAAGCTAACGCTAACATCTACCGCTCAGTTCGCAATGTACAGCGTGCAGAGGTAGTGACTATTGCTGATCTTAATACGTATGACATCATGAAAGCTAAAAACTTGGTGTTAACTGAAGGTTCAGTTGAAGAATTCGGAAAACTGTTTAACGCATAAGGAGGCTCGTCATGAAAGTTATTATTAAACCAATTGTAACGGAGAAAATGACAGAACAAGGCGAAAAGTTGAACCGCTACGCATTTGTTGTTGATAAAGGAGCTAACAAGCTTCAAATCAAAGATGCAGTAGAAGAGTTATACAACGTAAGCGTTGCAGCTGTTAATACAATGGTATATGCGGGAAAAGAAAAGTCGCGTTATACTAAGAGTGGAGTTATTGTTGGTAGAACAAATTCCTTCAAAAAAGCCATTATTACTTTGGCCGAAGGAGATCAGATAGATTTTTATAGCAATATCTAATAAAAATGGCAGTAAGAAAACTAAAGCCCACAACACCGGGGCAGAGACACAAAATTATTGGTGCGTTTGATTCGATTACCTCAAGCACACCAGAGAAGTCCTTATTGAGGCCGTTAAAAAAGTCGGGTGGTAGAAATAACACCGGAAAAATGACCATTAGAAATATTGGTGGCGGTCACAAGAGGAAGTATAGAGTAATCGATTTCAAGCGTAATAAAGACGGTGTTAATGCAACAGTAGAGTCAATTCAGTACGATCCTAACAGGAGTTCTCGTATTGCTTTACTTGCATACGCTGATGGAGAAAAAAGGTACATTCTTGCACCTAATGGGTTGCAGGTAGGTCAAGCTATTGCATCAGGGTCAGGGGTTGTTCCTGAGATTGGAAATAGTTTGCCTTTAAGCGAGATTCCACTTGGCTCCATTATTCACAACATCGAGTTGCGTCCGGGTCAAGGAGGTATTATGGCACGTAGTGCTGGTACTTTTGCTCAATTGGCTGCTCGTGAGGGAAAATACGCGGTTGTTAAATTGCCTTCAGGCGAAACAAGAATGGTATTAGTTGCTTGTCGCGCTACCATAGGTGCGGTTGGTAATTCAGACCACGCTCTTGAGCGTTCAGGTAAAGCTGGACGTAGTCGTTGGTTGGGACGTCGTCCACGAGTACGTGGTGTGGCAATGAACCCAGTTGATCACCCAATGGGTGGTGGTGAAGGTCGTTCTTCAGGAGGACATCCAAGATCTCGTACAGGGGTATTGGCGAAGGGTTATAAAACTCGTCATCCGAAGAAGGCTTCTAATCAATATATCATTGAAAGAAGAAAAAAATAACCGGTTAATTTAAACGAATTATGAGCAGATCATTAAAAAAAGGCCCATTTATCGACTTTAAACTGGAAAAGAAAGTTCTTACACAGAACGAGTCAGGTAAGAAATCAGTAATTAAAACTTGGGCCCGTGCTTCTATGATTTCTCCGGAATTTGTAGGACACACAATTGCCGTACATAATGGCAATAAGTTTATCCCGGTTTATGTTACTGAGAATATGGTAGGACACAAATTAGGCGAATTCGCTCCAACCCGTACTTATCGCGGACATGGAGGTAACAAGAAAAGGTAATTGGCCTGCCAATATTAAATTCTTTAAACAGTAAAAAATGGGTGCAAGAAAAAGAATAAAAGCTGAACAAATAAAGGAAGCCAAGAAGACTGATTACTTCGCTAAGCTTCGCAATGTACCTACTTCACCGCGGAAAATGCGTCTTGTTGCCGATATGATCCGAGGTAAAGAGGTGAACCTCGCTCTTGATATGCTGAAATTCTCATCGAAAGAAGCGTCTAAAAGAGTAGAGAAACTATTGCTTTCTGCTATTGCAAATTGGAAAGAGAAAAACGAAGGCGTTCGCATCGAAGACGCTAACCTTTATGTGAGTGAGATCGCTGTTGACTCAGGTCGCATTCTGAAACGTTTACGTCCGGCTCCACAGGGTCGTGCACACCGTATCAGAAAAAGATCAAATCACGTAACGTTACGCGTTGCAAGCAAAGTAGTATCTAATGAAAATCAAGAAAACTAATAGCTAGATGGGACAAAAAGTTAATCCAATAAGTAACAGGTTAGGTATCATCAAAGGGTGGGACTCTAACTGGTATGGAGGAAAGAACTACGGCGATAAGCTGTTGGAAGACTCCAAGATTAGGAAGTACCTTAACGCTCGTTTAGCTAAAGCTAGTATCTCTCGAATCATTATTGAAAGGACTTTGAAACTGGTAACTATTACCGTTTTCACAGCTCGTCCTGGTATCATTATTGGTAAAGGAGGTCAAGAAGTAGACAAGCTAAAAGAAGAGCTTAAGAAAATTACTGACAAAGAGGTTCAAATTAACATCTTTGAGGTAAAACGACCAGAGTTAGACGCTATTATTGTAGCGAATAACATCGCTCGTCAGGTGGAAGGACGTATTGCTTATCGTCGTGCCATTAAAATGGCCATTGCTTCTACCATGCGAATGGGAGCTGAAGGAATAAAAGTACAAATCTCAGGTCGCTTGAACGGGGCAGAAATGGCTCGTAGCGAAATGTACAAAGAAGGCCGTACGCCTTTGCATACATTACGCGCCGATATAGACTATGCGCAAACAGAAGCGCTAACCAAAATGGGTCTAACTGGTATCAAGGTTTGGATTTGTAAAGGTGAGATTTTTGGCAAGCCAGATTTATCCCCTTCCTTCAACACCAAGGAAAAAGGTGGTGGACCCCGTGGAGGCGGTAATAGAGGTCCGAGAAGAAGAAATAATAAGAAGTAATCATCCTTTCACTTTAATTGACAAGTAACGATGTTACAACCGAAAAAAGTAAAATTTAGAAGAAGGCAGAAGGGCCGGATGAAAGGTAATGCTCAACGTGGGCAAGAACTAGCTTTCGGGTCTTTCGGAATTAAGTCCTTACAAAGTAAATGGATTACAGGTCGTCAGATTGAAGCTGCCAGGGTTGCGGTAACGCGCTACATGCAGCGTCAAGGACAGATCTGGATCAGAATATTCCCCGACAAACCAATTACTAAGAAACCAGCCGAAGTAAGGATGGGTAAAGGTAAGGGTAGTCCAGAGGGATTTGTGGCCCCTGTTACTCCAGGACGCATCATTTTAGAATGCGAAGGAGTTCCCTATGCGGTAGCTAAAGAGGCATTGCGCTTAGCAGCACAAAAATTGCCAGTTACTACCAAATTCGTTGTGAGAAGGGATTTTGTTGAATCTACAAATGCTTAATGAGATGAAAGTACAAGAAATCAAAGAATTAAGTATAAGTGAATTAGTTGAACGTATTGAAAACGAAACTGCTGCATTGCAACAGATGGAGTTGAATCACACTACTTCACCATTGGATAACCCAATGAAGATTAGACATTCCCGTAGAAACATTGCGCGCTTGAAGACTGTTTTGAGTCAAAAGCAACTAACTGAAAAATAATTATAAGATGGAAAGTAGAAATCTTAGAAAAGAGCGTACAGGTGTAGTGGCCAGTAATGCAATGGAGAAATCTATTGTTGTAGCTGTTGAAATCCGCGAGAAGCACCCCATCTACGGTAAGTTCGTGAAAAAAACTAAAAAGTTTCACGCGCATGATGAAGAAAACGCTTGTAACGCAGGGGACACTGTACGCATTATGGAAACGCGTCCCTTGAGTAAAACAAAACGTTGGAGATTAGTTGAAATTCTAGAAAGAGCTAAGTAATCATGATACAACAAGAATCTAGACTTTCAGTTGCTGATAACAGTGGAGCCAAAGAAGTGTTATGTATCCGTGTTCTAGGTGGAACAGGGAGACGTTATGCAGGAGTAGGCGACAGTATCGTAGTAACTGTAAAAAGCGCAGTGCCAAGTGGTGAACTTAAAAAGGGAACCGTAACTAAGGCAGTAATAGTGCGCACTAAAAAAGAAGTTAGACGTCAAGATGGTTCCTACATCCGCTTTGATGAAAACGCTTGCGTTTTACTTAATGCAACCGGAGAAATGAGAGGAACTCGTATTTTCGGTCCTGTAGCCCGCGAATTAAGGGACGGATATATGAAAATTGTATCCTTGGCGCCGGAAGTACTTTAATCATCAAAGAGATTAGAACAATGGGTAAATTGCATATTAAAAAAGGCGACATCGTAATTGTTAATACTGGTGTTAACAAAGGCCAAGAAGGAAA
Organism: Carboxylicivirga fragile; assembly: GCA_025499625.1. Taxonomy (GTDB): domain Bacteria; phylum Bacteroidota; class Bacteroidia; order Bacteroidales; family Marinilabiliaceae; genus Carboxylicivirga; species Carboxylicivirga fragile. The sequence continues at coordinate 68,742 of JAFMVD010000024.1, forward strand.
AGTACTTGAAGTATTTCCTAATAAAGACAGGGCCATTGTTGAAGGTGTTAACATGGTGAGCAAACATACAAAGCCTAATGCTGAGAGTCCGCAAGGTGGAATCATTAAAAAAGAGGCTCCAATCCATATTTCAAACTTGAATGTGAAAGATCCTTCAACTGGAAAAGCTACACGTGTAGGAAGAAAGTTGAATGATGCCAATAAATTGGTTCGCTATTCTAAAAAATCAGGGGAGGAGATCAAATAATGGAATATTCATCTAGTTTAAGAAAGCAGTATTCGGAGCAGATTGTGCCAAATTTGATGAAAGAATTTGGATATAAGTCAATCATGCAGGTTCCTAAATTGGAAAAAATCGTACTTAACCAAGGTATTGGTGCAGCATCAGCTGACAAGAAAATGGTTGAGATATCGATTAAGGAAATGACGACCATTACTGGTCAGATAGCAGTTCCTTGTCTTTCAAAAAAGGACGTCTCAAACTTTAAGCTTCGTAAGCACATGCCTATCGGTGTGAGAGTTACATTGCGTCGCGAGAACATGTATGAATTTTTGGAGCGTTTGATTCGCGTGGCTTTACCACGTATTCGCGACTTCAAAGGTATCAGCAGTAAGCTCGACGGAAGAGGTAATTACACCTTAGGTATTGAAGAGCAAATCATTTTTCCTGAAATAAATATCGACAATGTGTCGAAAATAATGGGTATGAATATTACCTTTGTCACCTCGGGAAAAACCGATGAGGAAGCCTTCGCTCTTTTAAAAGAGTTCGGGTTACCATTTAAAAACGTTAAAAAGAACTAGTTATATGGCTAAGGAATCAATGAAAGCGCGCGAAGTAAAGCGAGCTAAACTTGTTGCCAAATACGCTGAAAAGCGTGCCAGACTGAAAGAAGAAGGTGATTACGTGGGCTTGCAAAAGCTTCCACGTAATGCTTCACCTGTTCGTATGCACAACCGTTGCAAGATAACGGGGCGTCCGAAAGGTTACATGCGTCAGTTTGGTCTTTCTAGGATTCAATTCCGCGAAATGGCTTCAGCCGGTTTAATACCTGGTATTAGAAAAGCAAGTTGGTAAGAGTGTTAAATATTGTCCCGCAATTTTGCGGGATCAATTTAAACTTAATATAAATGACAGATCCAATAGCAGATTTCCTGACTCGAATCAGGAATGCCATTATGGCGGGTCACAGGGTTGTTGAGGTTCCAGCCTCCAATCTTAAAAGAGAAATGACCAAAATTCTTTTTGAAAAAGGTTATATCTTAAATTACAAATTCGTTGACGATAACAAGCAAGGTATTGTTAAGATCGCACTTAAGTACGATCCTCAAACAAAAACACCTGCTATTAAGTCTTTGAAGCGTGTAAGTACACCTGGTTTACGTTCGTATACCGGGTATCGTAATATTCCTCGAGTTCTTAACGGACTTGGAATCGCGATAATGTCTACTTCGCATGGTGTAATGACGGATAAAGAAGCCCGCATTCAAAAATTAGGTGGTGAAGTATTGTGTTACGTTTATTAAAAAGAAGGAATTATGTCAAGGATAGGAAAAGCGCCGATAAGCATACCTTCAGGAGTGAACGTAACAATTAAAGACGATACAGTGACTGTGAAAGGGCCGAAAGGCGAATTGACACAGACTATTCACCCTGAAATGGAAATTAAAGTTGAGGATGGAACTTTAACAGTTACACGTCCTAACGAAGAAAAAGAAACTCGTGCCCAACACGGTTTATATCGCTCGTTGATTAACAACATGGTGATTGGAGTTTCTGAAGGATACAAAAAGCAGCTAGAATTAGTAGGTGTAGGTTACCGTGCTACCAACCAAGGTCAATTGTTGGAGTTAGCATTAGGTTTCTCTCACCCAATTCAATTATTGTTGCCTGCTGAGATTAAAGTGGAAGCGGTTACTGACAGAAAGAGCAACCCTATTATTACGCTTGAATCTGCAGATAAGCAATTACTTGGTCAAGTATGTGCGAAAATACGGTCAATGCGTAAACCAGAGCCTTATAAAGGTAAAGGTGTTCGTTTCAAAGGCGAGGAAATTCGTCGTAAGGCCGGTAAATCTGCAAAAGTTTAATGTAATTTAAATTTAGGAGTTATGGCTTTTTCGAAATTAAATAGAAGACGAAAAATAAAGAAACGTGTTCGTAAGAGTATAAGCGGAACCGCTGAACGTCCACGTATGTCAGTATTCAGAAGTAACAAGCAAATCACTGTTCAAATAATCGATGATGTTGAAGGTAAAACTTTAGCCGCATCTTCATCTTTATTGAAAGAGATTGTTGAGCAAACAGGAAATAAATCAGAAAAAGCTGCACTAGTTGGTAAGAATATTGCCGAAGTAGCGCAGAAAGCTGGTATTTCTTCTGTTGTATTTGATAGAAATGGATACTTGTATCATGGTAGAGTTAAACAATTAGCTGATGCGGCTCGCGAAGCCGGGCTCAAATTCTAACAAACTATGGCTGGAAATAACAAAAGAATCAGAAACAATAACGATCTTGAGTTAAAAGATCGTTTGGTTGCTATCAACAGGGTAACAAAAGTAACCAAAGGTGGTAGAACCTTTAGTTTCTCTGCCATCGTAGTGGTTGGAAATGAGAATGGTGTTGTAGGCTGGGGGCTTGGTAAAGCCGGCGAGGTAACAACAGCGATCGCTAAAGGTGTTGAAGCTGCTAAAAAGAATCTAGTGAAGGTGCCAATTTTAAAAGGTACCATTCCTCACGAGCAATATGCACGCTTTGGTGGAGCAAGTGTTTTTATGAAACCTGCTTCTCATGGTACCGGAGTAAAAGCCGGTGGTGCGATGCGCGCGGTATTAGAGAGTGTTGGTGTAACCGATGTATTGGCTAAATCAAAAGGCTCATCTAACCCACATAACTTGGTTAAAGCAACTATTGAGGCATTAACTGAATTACGTGATGCTGCTGAAGTAGCTGAAATTAGAGGTGTATCATTGGATAAAGTATTTAACGGATAATTAAGGTAAAAATGGCTAAGATAAAAGTAACTCAGGTTAAGAGTAAGATCGGGGCCACAACCAGACAAAAAAATACTCTGGCTGCCCTTGGGCTGAAGAAACTTCAGCAAACCGTTGAACATGAAGCCACACCTCAAATCGAAGGAATGGTTCAAAAAGTACTGCACTTAGTGACAGTAGAAAGATAATTTGGTCAAACGAATTAGAGGAAATTAATATGAACTTAAATAACTTAAGACCTGCAAAAGGCTCAACAAAAACTTCAAAGCGTATTGGACGTGGACAAGGTTCTGGACGCGGTGGTACATCCACACGTGGTCATAAAGGAGCTAAATCTCGTTCAGGATACTCACGTAAGTTTGGTTTTGAAGGTGGACAGATGCCGTTGCAGCGTAGAGTTCCTAAATTCGGTTTCAAAAACATTAATCGTGTTGAATACAAAGCTGTTAATATAGAGTTGTTGCAAACACTTGCTGATAATAAAAGCATTAATGTAATTGATCCTGAAATTTTAAGAGAAGCTGGATTAGTTAGCAAGAACGATTTAGTTAAGATTTTAGGAAATGGTGAATTAACTGCCAAAATGGAAGTTAAAGCTCATGCATTTTCAAAATCAGCTATCGAAGCTATCGAAGCTGCTCAAGGAACCGTAGAAAAATTGTAATTGAATGAAACTAGTCGAAACCATCCGCAACATTTGGAAAATTGAGGATTTAAAGTCCCGCATTATTACTACGCTAGGATACCTATTGATTTATCGTTTAGGTTCTTTCGTTGTGTTACCAGGGATTGATCCAAATCAACTTAGTGCCTTAAAATCTCAAACTAAAGACGGAGTACTAGGTCTTCTTGATATGTTTTCAGGAGGTGCCTTCTCTAATGCATCAATCTTTGCATTGGGAATTATGCCGTACATTTCTGCATCCATCGTGATACAGTTAATGGGTATAGCAGTACCTTATTTTCAACGTCTTCAGCGAGAAGGTGAAAGTGGACGCCGTAAAATCAATCAAATAACGCGTTATCTAACGGTTATTATTTTGGTAGTTCAGGCTCCCGGTTATTTGGCCAACCTTGCTGCACAGTCAGGAAATGCCATTGTTGAGGCTGGATGGGCTTTCAATATTACTAGTACAATCATCTTAACTGCTGGAACAATGTTCGTAATGTGGTTAGGAGAACGTATTACTGATAAAGGTATTGGTAACGGTATTTCACTAATCATCATGATTGGTATTATCGCTCGCCTACCTCAGAATATGTTCGCTGAATTTGTATCTAGAATGGAGTCTGTCAGCGGAAGCGGTGGTTTGGTGATGTTGCTAATCGAATTTGTTGTATTGTTCTTTGTTTTCTGTGGTACAATTTTATTGGTACAAGGTACGCGTCGTATTCCGGTGCAGTATGCCAAGCGAATTGTTGGAAACAAACAATATGGAGGTGTTCGTCAATACATTCCTTTAAAAGTTAACGCAGCTGGTGTAATGCCGATCATTTTTGCTCAGGCAATCATGTTCATACCTGTTACATTTGCTGGCTTTGTTGATAACGAAACCGCTACAGGTTTCGCTTCAATATTCGCTAACTTTACAGGATTTTGGTATAATTTTATTTTCGCATTAATGATTATTGCATTTACGTATTTTTATACAGCAATAACTATTAATCCTACTCAGATGGCTGAGGATATGAAACGCAATGGTGGTTTTATTCCGGGTGTTAAACCTGGTAAAAAAACGGTTGAGTTCTTAGATTCAGTTATGTCAAAAATTACATTGCCAGGTTCGGTATTTTTAGCACTTGTGGCTATTTTACCAGCGTTTGCAATGATGGCAGGAGTTGATCAAGGATTTGCTCAGTTCTATGGAGGTACATCACTATTAATCTTAGTTGGTGTAATCTTAGATACTTTGCAGCAAATCGAAAGTCATTTGTTGATGAGACATTATGATGGATTAACTAAGTCGGGTAGAATTATGGGCAGATCCGGAGGTGGAGCTGCAGCACTTTAATGTTGAAATACGATCATTCACATGATTTATTTAAAGACTGACGAAGAAATAGAATTAATGCGAGTGAGCAATCAAATAGTTGCTAAAACACTCGGAGAGATTGCTAAGGTTATTAAACCTGGTGTTTCTACGTTAGAGCTAGATAAAATTGCTGAGGCCTTCATTAGAGATAATGGAGGTACTCCAGCCTTTTTAAATTACCAGGGATTCCCTAATACCCTATGCACGTCAATTAACGAGCATGTGGTACACGGTATTCCAAACGACAAACCTCTTAAAGAAGGGGATGTTGTTTCTGTTGATTGTGGTGTTCTTAAAAATGGTTTTTTTGGTGACTCAGCCTATACATTTATGATAGGTGAAGTTGATCCTGAGGTTAAGAAACTGTTGGATGCAACCAAAGATTCGTTGTATAAGGGAATAGAGCAGGCTGTTGAAAACAATCGCTTAGGTGATGTTGGACACGCCATTCAAAAACACACCGAAGATCTGGGCTACACTGTAGTTCGTGAAATGGTGGGGCATGGAATTGGAAAAAACCTGCACGAAAGTCCTGAAGTACCCAATTATGGTAAAAAAGGTAATGGAACTAAATTAAAGACTGGAATGGTTATCGCCATCGAGCCAATGATAAATTTAGGCAAACGCCAAATTGTTCAGGAAAACGATGGATGGACCATTAGAACGGCCGATAAAAAGGTTTCTGCACACTATGAACATACAGTTGCAGTAAGAAAAGGTAAAGCTGATATACTATCTAGTTTTAAATTTGTAGAAGAAGTATTACATTTGCAGTCTGAAAAATAAAAAGTTATACAGTTATGGCGAAACAGGCCTCGATAGAACAAGACGGTACAATAATTGAAGCCTTATCCAATGCCATGTTTAGAGTGGAATTGGAGAACGGACATGTTATTACGGCACATATCTCAGGTAAAATGCGTATGCATTACATTAAAATCTTACCTGGTGATCGTGTAAAAGTAGAAATGTCTCCGTATGATTTGACAAAAGGAAGAATTACCTACAGATATAAATAAAAAGACTGATCATGAAGGTTAGAGCATCTGTTAAAAAAAGAAGTGCCGATTGCAAGATCGTAAAACGCAAAGGGCGCTTATATGTGATTAATAAGAAGAATCCAAAGTTTAAACAACGTCAAGGATAAATTTAAGAATTATGGCAAGAATAGCTGGGGTAGATATACCCTCCAACAAGCGTGGAGTAATTGCTTTGACATATATCTTCGGTATAGGCCAAGGTAGAGCTAACGAAATTCTTAAGAACGTTGGTGTAGACGCAAATCTCAAAGTATCAGAGTGGACTGATGATCAAATCAAATTGGTTCGTGATTACATTTCAGATTCGTATAAAATCGAAGGTGAATTGCGCTCTGAGGTACAATTAAACATTAAGCGATTAATGGATATTGGTTGTTATAGAGGTATTCGTCACCGTGTAGGTTTACCATTACGTGGTCAATGTACAAAAAACAACGCTCGTACCCGTAAAGGTAAAAAGAAGACTGTTGCAAATAAAAAGAAAGCCACTAAATAATAAGTAAGATATGGCAAAGAAGTCAGGATCTCAAAAGAAGAGAGTCGTTAAGGTGGAAGCGCAAGGTCAGGCTCATATCCATTCATCTTTTAATAACATTATTGTATCATTGACCAACTTAAATGGTCAGGTGATCTCATGGTCAAGTGCCGGTAAAATGGGTTTCCGTGGTTCTAAAAAGAACACGCCATATGCTGCACAAATGGCTGCTACTGATTGTTCAAAAGTAGCTTATGACCTAGGTTTAAGAAAGGTGAAAGTATATGTAAAAGGACCAGGAAATGGTCGTGAGTCGGCAATGCGTTCTATACATGCTGCTGGTATTGAAGTAACAGAAATTGTTGATGTTACTCCATTGCCACATAATGGATGTCGTCCTCCAAAACGTAGAAGAGTTTAATTACTCAACTAGTTATTAACCATAAATTTTTGATGGCAAATTTGAATACGAGAATTGGTTATAAGATTATTACTCCTCTCTATAATCTAGCGGCTGCCATATTCAATATTTAAAATCAAAAATTTAAAATCAAAAATTTAGAAGAATGGCTAGATATATTGGTCCAAAAACACGAATCGCCCGTAAATTCGGTGAAGCGATTTATGGTCCGGATAAAAGTTTCGAAAGAAGAAATTTTCCTCCAGGACAACATGGTAATAACCGTAGACGTAAAACAAGCGAATACGGATTACAGTTAAAAGAAAAGCAAAAAGCTAAGTATACTTACGGTGTACTCGAAAAACAATTTAGTAACTTGTTTAAGAAAGCATCTCGAAGTAAAGGTATTACCGGTGAGGTATTACTTGGATACTTAGAATCGCGTTTAGATAACGTAGTTTATCGTTTAGGAATTGCTCCAACAAGAGCAGCCGCACGACAATTGGTATCACACCGTCATATCATTGTTGATGGTGAGATCGTTAACATACCTTCTTTTCAGGTTAAGCCAGATCAGATCGTAGGTGTTCGTGAAAAATCAAAGTCTATGGTGGTTATTTCTGAGTCATTGACAAATACAGGTGTGCATAAATACTCTTGGTTAGAATGGGATCAAGATAAATTGGCAGGTAAGTATTTGACAGTACCTGAAAGAAGTGATATTCCTGAAAATATCAAAGAGCAGTTGATAGTTGAATTGTATTCTAAATAATTAATTCTTATGGCAATATTAGCATTCCAAAAACCAGATAAAGTAATCATGCTGGAAGCCGACGATAAATTCGGCAAATTCGAATTTCGTCCGTTGGAACCGGGGTATGGTATTACCGTTGGAAATGCCTTAAGAAGAATTTTGTTATCCTCTTTAGAGGGATACGCAATTACTACTGTAAAGATCGAAGGAGTAGATCATGAATTTACCAGTATCCCTGGTGTAATAAATGATGTTACTGAAATCGTTCTTAACCTTAAACAGGTGCGCTTCAAAAACTTGGTTGAAGAAACAGAGCAGGAAACTGTGACCGTTTCGGTATCAGGTAAAGAAGAGTTTACGGCCGGTGATCTTAATCAGTTTATGACAGGTTTTGAGGTGTTAAACCCAGAATTGGTGATAGCTAGTATGAATCCGGAAGTAAATCTGCAAATGACATTGACCATTAATAAGGGTCGAGGTTATGTTCCAGCAGAGGAAAACAAACCAGTTGAGGCCGAATTTGGTGTAATTGCTGTTGATTCTATCTTTACGCCTATTTGTAATGTGAAATATGCGATTGAAAACTATCGTGTAGAACAAAAAACAGATTACGAAAAGCTTGTACTAGAAATTGAATCGGATGGCTCTATTCATCCTAAGGAAGCTTTAAAAGAAGCAGCAAAAATTCTTATTTATCACTTCATGTTATTCTCTGACGAGAAGATTACACTCGACTCAGATGAAAAGTTTGGCAATGAAGAGTTTGATGAGGAAGTATTGCATATGCGTCAACTTCTGAAAACCAAATTAGTAGATATGGACTTGTCTGTTCGTGCGTTAAACTGTCTTAAAGCAGCTGACGTAGAGACATTAGGTGAGTTAGTTACATTTAATCGTAACGACCTGCTTAAGTTCCGTAACTTTGGTAAGAAGTCTTTAACTGAGTTGGATGATCTCCTTCTTAACATGGGACTAACTTTCGGAATGGATACCGCAAAGTATAAATTAGACAAGGAATAATCGCGATGAGACATAGAAAGAAATTTAATCATTTAGGTCGTAAGACCGCGCATCGTAAGGCTATGTTAGCTAACATGGCGTCATCTTTGATTCTTCACAAAAGAATTAAGACGACTGTGGCTAAAGCAAAAGCATTACGTATGTATGTTGAGCCTCTTATCACAAAAACAAAAGGTTTGAGTACTGTTGAAGAAAACATTCACGCTCAAAGATCTGTTTTTAGTACACTTAAAGATAAATATGCCGTTAAGGAATTATTTACTGAAGTGGCTGGTAAGGTAGCTGACAGACCAGGAGGATATACTCGTATTTTGAAGTTAGGAAATCGTTTGGGTGATAACGCAGAAATGTGTTTAATCGAATTGGTTGACTACAACGAAAATATGTTAGAAGATAAAAAATCCTCTACTACAAGTAAGAGAACACGTCGTGGACGTAGAAAAGCAACAGCTGATACTGCTGTGGCTGCAGAAGCTCCAGTTCAAGAAGAAACTTCTACTGAACAAGCTACTGATACTACTGACGCTGATACAAAAGAATAAATCTTTAGAAAAAGGAAAGACTGCTCGTTTTTCCTTTTTTCTTTGATTAATCTAACTGAGGATAATAACCATATTGGGCATTATCCTTTTTTTTTGAAATTTTCTATCAATACATAAATTGAATATTATTATGGGACAAATTGCTAACATTCATGCACGCGAGATTCTTGATTCACGTGGAAATCCTACTGTTGAAGTAGAAGTAACTTTAGAAAGTGGTTTTGTTGGTCGTGCTGCTGTACCTTCTGGTGCATCTACTGGTGAGCACGAAGCGCTTGAAATGCGTGACGGTGATAAAGGTCGTTACCTAGGTAAAGGTGTGTTGAATGCAGTAAAAAATGTGAACGAAGTTATCGCTCCTGAGCTTATTGGGATGAGCGCACTTGAGCAAGTAGCTATCGATCACAAAATGTTGGAATTAGACGGAACAAAAACGAAAAGCAAATTAGGTGCTAATGGTATCTTAGGTGTTTCTCTTGCTGTTGCTCGTGCTGCTTCTGAATATCTTGGTATGCCATTGTATCGTTACATTGGTGGTACTAATGCAGTAACTCTTCCAGTTCCAATGATGAACATTATTAACGGTGGATCTCACTCTGATGCAACAATTGCATTCCAGGAGTTTATGATTCGTCCTATTGGTGCTAAAACTTTCCGTGAAGGTTTACGCATGGGAGCTGAAGTATTTCATGCTTTAGCAAAAGTATTAAAAGGTAAAAACCTTTCTACAGCAGTTGGTGATGAAGGTGGATTCGCACCAATGTTAGGCGGAACTGAAGAAGCTATCGACTGTATTTTAACTGCAATTAAGAACGCTGGTTACAAAGCTGGACGTGCGGAAGAAGGTGGTGACATTTCTATCGCTATGGATTGTGCCGCTTCTGAATTCTTCAAAGACGGTGTTTACGATTATAGTATTTTTGAGCCAAATGGTGTTAAGCGTAACTCTCAAGAGCAAGCTGCTTACATGGCTGAATTAGTTGCTAAATTCCCTATCGATTCTATCGAAGATGGAATGGACGAAAATGACTGGGACGGATGGGTCGCTCTTAATGCTGCTATCGGCGACAAATGTCAGTTAGTTGGTGATGATTTATTCGTAACTAATGTTGATTACTTGAAGAAAGGTATTGAGCTTGGTGCTGCTAACTCAATCTTAATTAAAGTTAACCAGATTGGTACTTTAACTGAAACATTAAATGCAATTGAAATGGCACACCGTGCTGGTTATACTTCAGTAACTTCTCACCGTTCAGGTGAAACTGAAGATTCAACAATTGCTGACATAGCAGTCGCTACTAACAGTGGACAGATTAAGACTGGTTCTTTATCACGTTCAGATCGTATGGCTAAATACAATCAATTACTTCGTATTGAAGAGGAATTAGGTGCTACAGCTGTTTACGGATACGCAAAAGTTCAAAAGAAATAAATTTTCTTTATTATACTTTCAAAGGGTCGCCATGAGGTGACCCTTTTTTTTTACAAAACATTTGATTAGCTTAACTGTTAAATAATTTAAGGTTTTCCCCTTCAAGGAAAAGTTTGAATACCTTACACAGTTAACTTCAATATTAGAATCAAATGGATTATATAAAGGAAAAACTCATTGAAATTGGTCGGCCAAAGGCTGAAACGGTAAAAAAGCTCATAAAAAATTATGGTGATAAAACCATTCAAGATGTCACGCTTGGGCAAGTAATGACAGGTATGAAGGGGATGGTTTCGTTATTGACATGTACATCGAAGCTTGATGCGGAAGAAGGCATTCGATTTAGAGGTTATACAATACCCCAATTGCAAGAGTTATTACCTAAGATCCAGAAAGATGGTGAACCCTTGCCTGAAGGACTATTTTACCTGATGTTAACCGGAGAGCTCCCAACTGTAGACGATGTTAACTTTATTAGTAATCAATGGGCTCAGCGTGCACAAGGTATACCTTCGCACGTATATGACGTGATTAACGCCTTGCCAAAGGACGCTCACCCAATGATTCAGTTTAATACTGCTATTTTGGCTATGTCAACCGAATCGCAGTTTCGTAAGGCCTACCTGACAGGAATGGATAAAAAGGATTATTGGGGGCCAACGTACGAAGGCGTTATGGATTTAATTTCGCGCTTACCTGTAATCGCCGCATATATCTATCGTCGAGTATTCCATAACGAGAATTACATCGATCCGGATCCAAATTTGGATTGGGCTGGAAATTTAGCCCATATGATGGGACATGATAGCGATGAAGTAAAAAGGTTGATGCGTTTATATATGAACATTCATTCCGATCATGAGGGAGGAAATGTATCGGCTCATGCAACTCACCTTGTCGGTTCCGCTCTTTCTAATCCCTATTATAGTTTTTCTGCGGGTATGAATGGTTTGGCTGGCCCATTACACGGAATGGCTAATCAAAATGTAATGCACTGGTTGCATAAGATGGTTCGTGAGATAGGGGTGGAGAATCCTTCGGAGGCACAAATTAAAGAATATGCTGAAACGACTTTAAAGAAAGGCCAGGTTATACCAGGTTACGGACATGCTGTTTTAAGAAAGACAGATCCGCGTTTTACCGTTCAGTTGGAGTTTGCTAAAAAATATGCGCCTGATGCACCTCTCATTCAGTTGGCCGAAAAAGTTTATAAAGTTGTGCCAGATATTCTACTATCTACCGGTAAGGTTAAAAATCCATGGCCTAATGTGGATGCCATAAGTGGTTCTTTGTTATCGTCGTTTGGAATTACCGAATACCCAATTTATACCGTATTATTTGGTGTATCACGTTCCTTGGGAGTACTAACGCAATTAATATGGGATAGACTATACGGATTACCTCTGGAAAGACCAAAATCGCAGAACCTTGCCTGGTATATGGATAAAGTCGGTTATAAGGAGTAATGTTTACAATAAAAGAATGTAAAAGAGGTGAGTTTTCACCTCTTTTGTTTTACTATGTCGTTGAAAATTACAATATTTATATAAAGATGTTGATAAACGAGAATTAGTGAGCGAATTATACTTCAACGAATTTAAACTTGAAGTGCAGTAGATCATCTGTTTTTTACTATTTTTAGCCTTCATGAAGGAAATGGGAAGACGATTGGGATTGATGTCAGTAATTGGTAAACTGACCTTCATATTGCTAGGCCTATTATTACTGGGCTTACCTTGTAGGGGTATGGATTATTCTAGCAAACTCAATGTCCATCAGTTTACAATCGCAGATGGTCTTTCTAATGGAAATATAACGTCCTTATATCAGGATAGCCGTGGTTATGTTTGGATTGGAACAGCAGATGGCTTAAACAGATATGATGGCTATAAGTTTGATGTTTTCCGACATAATCCGATGGATTCTACTACCATCGTTGGGAATAGTATTCAAGCTATCGTCGAAACTTCAGATGGTAATATATGGATTGGTACTAAAAATAGCGGAATAGCCATTTGGAACAGAACTGACGGAAGTTTCAATAATATTAATACTAATTCGGAACCATTTAAAGAAATTAAAGAAGCCGGAGTTTTTGGGATGCGTGTTATTAATGGCGATGTTTGGATTAAGACACGTAATTTTGTTTTTCGTATTGATGAAAAATTAGCTTCTTACGATGTTTATGGTCATTATTCATCGGTGTTTAAAACAGGTTCAGGAGCATGTTATCCTATAGTTGAGGATGGAGAGAGCTTGTGGATTGGGTCCAAAGATGGCCTTCACCATTTTGATACGGATTCAAAGACTTTTACTAAGATTGCACTTCGAACCGAAAACTCAAAAGATGAGTTAAGCGATGTATTAGCGATTAATGATAGTGTTTTAATGGTTTCGACATTGGATGGCGTTATGCGTTATGATACAAAAAATGAAACCATTATGTCGTCGTCTTTGTCTGGCGGACAAAGTGTAAATGAACAGATGTTGTGCATGTTGCAGGATGGCGACAATATTCTGTTGGGAACGACGGATGGCATTAAAATAGCCCATCCACCATTTTTTCACTTTAGCACTTTTGACCACTTTGGTATTTCTGATGCTGACATTAAGAATGTATCTGTTTTAATGGTTGACAACGGTGGTATTTTATGGGCTGGAACTAAACAAGATGGTCTTTTTAAGGTTGATCGTAAGCCACATAAATTTTCGTTAATATCTCGAGAGGAACCAGAACTGGCATTAGAGAGTTATGATTTCTCTGCTGTTTATGTCGATGATGAAAATCAAATGTGGTTAGGTACATCCAACAAGGGTATTTATCGCATTGATAGAAGTTCAGGTCGGATGAGGCATTTTAATATTCTACCTGTTTACACTTCCGAAAATGACCCTGCTATTTTATCCATTTTAAAGGATAGTAAAGGAAAAGTTTGGATTGGAAGTAGTTATGGTATTTATGTCATCGAAAATGATTACTCTAATGTTCGAGAGTTCGATTATAGCAATAGTCCTGAGTTCAAGACTCTATTAGCATCAAATCGTATTAATGACATTATTGAAGATCAGTTAGGGAATATTTGGTTTGCTACACAGTTTGGCTTATATCGCTACAATGGAAAAACACTATCAAGTTATTTTTCAGATAATGAAAAGGAAGCCAGTTTGTGTCACGATGAGATAAATGCCCTGTACGAGGACAGTGATGGTTGGATTTGGATTGGAACAAATAATGGAGTAAACGTCTTTAATCATACTGAAGCCAATTTCACACGTATTCAAAATCAATTCGATGGAAATGCCGAATTGAGTCATAATATCGTTTTATCTTTTTCAGAGGACCTTGATAAACGAATTATTATAGGCACGCAGTCAGGTTTATCGTACTATGATAAAAAGATTTATAAAACAGGTTTTTGGAAAGATAATCCTGCTTTGGCGACCAATAAAATATATGCGATAGAAGTTGATCGCTATAATCGTATATGGTTAAGTTCAAGTGATGGTATCTCTTATTTACTTCCCGATGGCTCTTACTTTCGTTTTAGTGAAAAAGATGGAGTGCCTGAACATAGTTTTAATATAGGTTCTTCATTTAACCACGATAGTAGCACTTTGTTTTTTGGTGGCGATAAGGGTTTAAGTATTATTCAAGCCGATTCTTTAAGTCAGAATTTACATCTTCCACAAGTGATAATTACCGACTTAACCATTAAAAGAAAGGGAAAATTATCTAAAGATTACAAGGGAGATGTTAGGGATGTAAATATTCGTTATTCTCGTAATTTACTTATCCATGTTGAGTTTTCTGGTATGGAATATACCAATCCTAAATTAAATTCATACATGGTATTTCTGGAGGGCTACGACGATAGTTGGAGAAAGATTACAAACGATAATTATGTAGATTTTTCAAATCTATCGCCAGGTAGTTATGTTTTAAAAATTAAAGGAGCCAATAGCGACCTTGTGTGGAACAACGAACCTACTGAGCTTGTAATAGAAGTGGTTCCACCGCTTTGGATGTCGAATTATGCCTATGCGTTTTATTTAATATTAGGATTCTTCTTAATTCAAACTTTAATTAATTATAGGATTCGTAATTATAGAAGAGCTTATAAAGCCTTACAGGAGAAAGCTCATGATAAAAAGAAAATTGAAGCTCAAAAGGAGACTTTATCTAACATCAATCAGAGCCTGACTGATAGTATTAGTTATGCCAAACGAATTCAGGAAGCCATGATCCCATCGGAAGAGATGGTTCAGAGTATTTTTCCTGAGTCCTTTGTTTACTTTCGTCCGAAGGATATTGTGAGTGGCGATTTTTATTGGACATTCCAGAGAGATAATAAGGTATTTATGGCTGCTGTTGATTGTACTGGTCATGGTGTACCTGGTGCTTTTATGTCGATTATTGGTTTTGATTTAATTAAAAATATTGTTGAGATACGTGGTATTGAATGCCCTGCAAATATTCTGAATGTGCTCAACAAAGAAGTTGTAGCCACATTCAATAAAAATGGAGCTAAGGGGATTAATAGTAAGCTTAACGTCAATGATGGAATGGATGTGTCCTTGATTGTATATGATAGATCAAAAGGGCTTATTGAGTTTGCTGGAGCCATGAATCCTCTTTATATTATTCACGATAATGAAATCAATAACTACAAAGGAAATCGCTTTCCGATAGGGTATATGAGTGCCGATTCTACATCCTTATTTACTAAACAGGAAATAAAAGTAGAGCGTGGTGATATTGTTTACATGTTTTCGGATGGGTATGCCGATCAGTTTGGTGGACCAGAAGGAAAGAAATTTAAATACCGTCGTTTCCGACACCTTTTATTAAATATTCATAAGTTACCTGTGCTGGATCAAAAGGCTATTCTACATCAAAAAATGGAAGAATGGATGGGGAATGAGCATGAACAAATTGATGATATTCTTTTATTGGGGCTAAAGCTTTAAGTTACTCAACTTGGTTTTGTAGCCTACGATGTAATACCAATTGTATTCCAAAATGATTGATAAATCATTTTGCTAATTATCCCGATAATTATCGGGAGTTAATGCCGATACAAAAGCACAGATTGATTTTTTTATCAATCGTTTTGGTTTGTAAACGGTATAAGACCTTACTTTTTAATAAAAGTTTTATACCACTTCAAATAACACTTCGTGCAAAATCGATGTATTTGAAGGTGTTAAAAAAGTAAAGAGAGTTTTAATGCTAATACCGATCGGCATGATACCAAAAATAACAAGACCACATTCATAGTTCAAATGGTATAATTTATCCATATCAATTGTTATAAAATTACTCTCGATATTGGATTTAGGCAATTTCAGAAGTAACAAGATTTTAAATAAAATTTAGAGGTTAATCATTTATGGTTAGCCTCTTTGTTTTTCATAATTATTAATGAGT